>NZ_JBICVG010000008.1:0-365854 GCF_043198875.1 Streptomyces sp. NPDC048718 | reverse complement strand
ATTCGAAGAACCTCCCGGGCCCGCAGCTGGCCCTCGCGCCCGCCGCTTGGTCGGACTTCGTCTCGTACGCCTCGACGCGTTGACGAAGTCGCCGAGCGACATCCCGTCGCGAGCAACTGCTAGGAGAGACGTGATCGACAACCTCTCGGCCGGGGAAGTTTCCGAACTCGCGTGGTTCAAGAGCAGCTACAGCAGTGGCAGCGAGGGCGACTCCTGTGTGGAGGTCGCCACCACCGCCGCCGCGATCCACATCCGCGATTCGAAGAACCTCCCGGGCCCGCAGCTGGCCCTCGCGCCCGCCGCTTGGTCGGACTTCGTCTCGTACGCCTCGACGCGTTGACGAAGTCGCCGAGCCCGATACCCCCCGCCTGGTATCCGCCGAGCTCCATCGAGCACGGCCTCCACCAGGCACGGCTGCGCGGGGACGTGTCCGCCTACTACGACCTGGTCGCCCAGGCGGACCTGTACCTCGCGCAGCCGCGCGCCTATGCCGACGCGAACCCCGACTCGTCACAGTTCGCGCCTCGTTGGAATCCGCGGACGCGGACGATGTGCATCGACGTCTACACCGCCGGAATGCTTCCGCTGCCCGTACCGGACCCGGTGTTCAAGGCCCACAGCCTCGCCTGGTTCGCCGAGGTCTGGGACTTCGGCGATCCCCCGTACCTCATCGTGAACCCGGGCAGCCCGTGCGAGGGCGTCCTGCACGCCGGACCGGAGGGCCGGGCCCACTGGCTGGCGTCGGACGCGCGGCGCCAACGACCGGTCGGCATGCCCCAGCCCGGCGTCCACACCCTGATGGTGGGCGGCGCCCTCCACGGAGAGGTCGCCTTCGGTCTGGCCACCGGCGCGCACATCTTCGTGAACAACGCGGAGTTCTGGAACTCGATGGCGTACCACGGCGCCGGCTACACCCGCGAGAAGGAGATGCTCGAAGAGTGGTGGGGCGTCACCACGCGGACCAAGTGGCTTGAGTACGTGGACCAGTTGCTGCGGGCCGACATGGTGAGCGAACTCTGGGAGTACGCCCTCGGCCTGCGCCACACCACCGGCCCTCTCACCCCCGACGAGTGGCACGAGGCCGCCGACCGCGCCCTCCAGGTCCGCCACGTGGGCGCGTCCGCCGCGTACCTCCACCGGACCATCGACAGCATCGTCACCTACGAGACCCGCTTCCGCGCCGACGGCTTCCTCGCGGGCGACGCGATCGTCCGTACGGTCAAGGCATGGGACTACGGCCGCGCGTCCGCGATGGCCCGCTGGGGCGTCTCCACCCGGCTCGGCACCCTCGCCGAGGCCGAGGTAGCCGTCCACCGCGCCGGTCGCCTCGTCCACTCCACCTACACCTCTTGGGCCGACTTCTCGGCCGCCTACGCCCTCGGCCGCTGTCTCCACTTCGACGAGGGCGAATTCGGCAAGTGGTACGACAGCATCCTCGCCACCCACCGCCTCCTCACCACGGACCCCACCAGCCCCTGGCTCAACCTCCCCTGGGTCTGACCGGCTAAGACGGTTCATTCGGGAGAGTCGTCAGGTCTCTCAGCGCGCGGATAAGGGAATCGAGATCGTCCAGCGCCTCGACACAGAACTCCTGATCTCGCATTGCCATCTCGACCCGCTCGTCGAACCCCCCCTGGGCAGGGAGAATCCGTAAGGGTGCCAGGAGCCAGTTTCGGCGGGAGGCGTCGAGGCCCCAACCCCAGGTCGTTTCGGCAGCCTGAATGGCAGCTTCGACGATGCGGGCATGCTCTTCCTTGCGGTTGGTGAACCGCCAGCCCAGGAAGGGGACTTGGTGGTAGCCGAAATTGGGGTGTATTCCTCCGCTCAATCGCAGCCACTCCAAGGTGTCCAGCCCGCTGAGAGTCTTGGCTGCTGCTTCGAAACGTGCCGACATTGTCCAGGTGCCTTTCGGGAGCGTTGGCGAAGTGTCTCTTCCCGCTAGGGACGGAAGATCTGGCGCAGCGAATCGCGCAGTTGCGCATCGGTCAGATCGCCGGGCTCTCTCAGGGAGGGGTCCGGGGTGTAGTCCTCCAAGGTCATGAAGACGCGGTGGAGGAGGGCGGCGAGTTCGCCGTCCACACGTTCGCCGGCGGCCTTGGCGGCGCGGCGGGTCCGGTGCCAGGCATCGGCGAAGTCCGCTGCCGCGAGGGTGCCGGAGGTGAAGTCCGTGAGCAGGGACAGGTGGCGGGCGGTCGCGGTGCCGGAGGTGACGGCGGCGGCCCGGGACCAGGCGTGGTGCGTGACGGGGTGGACGGCGGCCACGGCGGTCAGGTGGGGGTGTCGGTGCGCGAGGGCTCGGGCGTAGCGGGCGAAGCGGGCGCGGGCCTCGTCGACGCCCTCGGGGACGGCGGCGGCCATGAAGCGGGCGGTTCCTTCGACGAGCGCGTATCCGGGCTCGGTGAAGCGGATGGTTCCCTGTTCGTCCGGCGTGGAGAGCAGACACGGCGGGTGGGCACCCTCGGGCCCGGCACCGGCACCGGTGCCCGCACCAGCGTCCGCATCGAGCGAGAGCAGATCCGCTCGCAATCGGGAGCCCTGGCGTCGTACGTACGACGCCCCTACGGCCCGTGCCCCCGCCGTCATCCGTCGGGCCAGAGCGGCGTCCACCCGCGCCCCCACCGGCACCGGAGCGACCTGCCAGCGTTCCGGGCCCGTCGTCGCCATGTGCGTGACGATGATCCAGTAGTCGTACTCCTCCTCGTTCACCGCGCACACCACCCGGCCGTCGGGCGACATCGCGAGGAAGTCCAGCCCCTGGTGCGGCTCCGCGAGTGCCGAGGCGAGCCCGGTCCCCGGCAGCCAGCGGAGCACGGCCCACCTGGACCGCGTCGGGCCGGCCTCCGCGCCGAAGAGACCCAGGAGGAAGGAGCCGTCGACATCGAACAACCCGTTCTGCTCGGCGTGGAGGAGCCACAGCCGGTCCACCTCGCGCAACGCGTCGGGACGGCTCAGCGGCACGGTGGCCGTGGGCCGGACCTCGTATCCGACCACCGTCTTCAGAGCCCTGAGAGGAGACGGCACGTCCTGGGGCGCGGCTTCGTCCGGGACGGTCAGGCCCAGGGTGGTGACCCGGTCCAGTCGGCTCGTCCCTGGTGCGTCGGTCATGTGGCCCCCGTATTCCGTGCGCCTGCGCTTCCGCGGGCCCGTGCTTCCGCGCGCCTGCGCTTCCGCGTGCGGGGCACATCCTCGTACGGAGGCGATGCCGTCCGCCTGCCCTTTTGGCCGGAAACGGCGGTGGCCGCCGGTCTCCCGAGGGAGAGCGGCGGCCACCGGGGCGTCCCTGGGGGACGTCAGTCCTTCTTCGGGTCCTCCAGGCGCGGGAAGAGCACCGCGCCCTTCGTCACCGTCGCGCCCGCCGGGAGCAGGCCCCAGCTGCCCGCGTCCTGGACCGGCTGGGCCGCCAGGGCGCCCAGGGCGGCCTCGGCGCCGAGCGAGTCCCAGAGCTTCTGGGAGGTCTCCGGCATGATCGGGTTCAGCAGGACCGCGACCCCGCGCAGCGCCTCGGCGGCCGTGTACAGGATGGTCGCCAGACGGGCCTGGCCCGCCTCCGACTCGTCCTTCGCGACCTTCCAGGGCTCCTGCTCGGTGATGTAGCCGTTGACCTGCTTCACGAAGTCGAAGATCGCCAGGATGCCGGCCTGGAAGTCCAGCTCCTCGCCGATCTTGGCGTCGGCGAGGGCCACGGCCCGCGCGAGGCCCTCCTGGACCGCCTTCTCCGCGTCGCCGTCGGCCGTGGCCGCCGGCAGCGCGCCGCCGAAGTACTTGCCGACCATGGCCGCCACGCGCGAGGCGAGGTTGCCGTAGTCGTTGGCGAGCTCGGAGGTGTAGCGGGCGGAGAAGTCCTCCCACGAGAACGAGCCGTCCTGGCCGAACGCGATCGCGCGCAGGAAGTACCAGCGGTACGCGTCCACGCCGAAGTGCGAGGTCAGGTCCTGCGGCTTGATGCCGGTCAGGTTCGACTTCGACATCTTCTCGCCGCCGACCATCAGCCAGCCGTTCGCCGCGACCCGCCCCGGCACCGGCAGACCCTGCGCCATCAGCATCGCCGGCCAGATCACCGCGTGGAAGCGCAGGATGTCCTTGCCGATGAGGTGGACGTCGGCCGGGAACGTCTCCTCGAACTTCGCCGGGTTCTCGTTGTAGCCGACGGCCGTCGCGTAGTTCAGGAGCGCGTCGACCCACACGTAGATGACGTGCTTGTCGTCCCACGGGATCGGCACGCCCCAGTCGAACGTCGAACGCGAGATCGACAGGTCCTGGAGACCCTGCTTGACGAAGTTCACGACCTCGTTGCGGGCGCTCTCCGGCTGGATGAAGCCCGGGTTCGACTCGTAGAACTCGATCAGCTTCGGGCCGTACTCGCTCAGCTTGAAGAAGTAGTTCTCCTCCTTGAGGATCTCCACCGGCTTCTTGTGGACGGAGCACAGCTTGGTGCCGTCCTCGGCCTCGATGAGGTCGCCGGGGAGCTTGTACTCCTCGCAGCCCACGCAGTACGGGCCCTCGTAGCCGCCCTTGTAGATCTCGCCCTTGTCGTACAGGTCCTGCACGAACTCCTGGACGCGGTCCGTGTGACGCTTCTGGGTGGTGCGGATGAAGTCGTCGTTGGCGATGTTCAGGTGCTCCCAGAGGGGCTTCCAGGCCTCCTCGACGAGCTTGTCGCACCACTCCTGGGGGCTGACGCCGTTCGCCTCCGCGGTGCGCATGATCTTCTGACCGTGCTCGTCCGTGCCGGTGAGGTACCACACCTTCTCACCACGCTGGCGGTGCCAGCGGGTGAGCACGTCGCCTGCGACGGTCGTATAGGCGTGGCCCAGGTGAGGAGCGTCGTTGACGTAGTAAATGGGGGTCGTGACGTAGAACGCCTTCGAGCCCTGCTTCTCGGATCCAGTGGCCGCCATGCTGCGAATTTTAACGGCCGGATCGTGCCCTTCTCACATGCTTAAGCCCAAGGCCGGGCGGGTACGGCCACCGGCCCCTGATCCGGGGTTCCGATCTGGGGTTCCGATCCGGGACGGGTCAGGGGTGGCTCAGGGGCGGTCGGGGGTGGCTCGGGAGGGGCGCCAGACGGATCCGGCCGACCCTGACGGGGTCGTCAGGGCCGGCCGGGTCGGGTCAGTCGGGTCGGGTCAGTCGGATCGGTCGGGATCAGAGGGACCAGTCGGCGAGCAGTCCGCGGTAGAAGGCGGTGTGCGCGGTCGCGGCCGGCGCCGGGCCCGCGAAGTGGACGGCGGTACGGGGAGCGGCCAGCTTGCGGTGGTAGTCGAAGGCCTTCGTCTCCTCCTCGCCCCACACCGTGAACCGCCAGTGCACCTCGTACGGGCGTTCCGCCGCCTCCGCCAGCGCCTGGGCGGCCGCGGTCTTCGACTCGGGCGCGCCGTCCGTCTGGAACACGACCAGGGCCGGCCGGGCCGGGTCCGCGCTCTTCTCGTGCAGGGCCAGGACCTCCTCCACGGCGCGGTGGTACGTGGTGCGGCCCATCCGGCCGTACGTCGCGTTCAGCTCGTCGACCCGGGTCGGGGTGAGGTCGGCCGGACGCAGCTCGGCGGTGCCGTCGATGTCGGTGGAGAAGAAGACGACGGTCGCCGTCGCGTCCTCGGACAGATGGGCCGCCAGCGCGACCGTCTGCTCGGCCAGCCGCTGGACCGAGCCGTCCTTGAAGTACGGACGCATCGACCCGGACCGGTCGACCACCAGGTACACCGCCGCCCGCGCGCCCGTCAGGCCCTGCTTCTTCAGGACCGTGCCGGCCGCCTTGTACGCGTCGGCGAGATGCGGCGCCGCCGCCTTCACCCGCGCGAGGGAAACGGCGGGACGGGCCTGCGGCTCCTCGGGAGCGGGGGAGGCCGACTCCTCGGTGGCCTGGGGCTCGGTGATCTCCGGCTCGGTGGCCTCCGGCTCGGTCGGCTCGGCGGCCTCCGGCTCGGTGGCCGCGAGGGGTTCCGGCTCGGACTCCGGCTGCGGCTGCGGCTGCGGCTGCGGCTCGGGTGCGGGCTCGGTCTCGGCCTGGGGCTCGGTTGCCTCGGGCTCCTCGGTCACGTCAGCCGAGGCCTGCGGCTCGGGCTCCGCCGCGGTCGACGCCTCCGGCTCGGGCTCCTCGGCCGGGGCCGCCTGCTCGGTGGTCTCGGTCGCGGCCTCGGTCGCGGACGCCTCGGCGGCCGTCGTCTCCGTCTCCGTCTCCGCTTCGGCCGCCGGTTCCGGCTCGGGCTCCGGGGTCTCCTGGCGGGCGCGGGGGATCTGGGGGTTGTCGAAGGACGCCGCCACCAGGTCCGCGGCGGCGCGCTCGGCGGCGGACTGGGCGGGGACCCCCGGCTTCACGGGCTCGGCGGACGCCTCCGGCTCCGCGGGGCTCTCGGGCTCGGCGCGGCGCTCCGGCTCCGGGGCGGCCGTCGTCGGCTCCTCGGCCGGCTCTTCGACGGGCGGCTCGACGGGCGCCTCGGCGCTCTTCTCCGTCACCTGCTCCGTCGCCTCGGGCTGCTCCGGCTGCTCCAGCCGCTCGGACTTCTCGGGCGACGCGGGTGCCTCGGCGGCCTCGGCCGTCTCGGTCGGCTCCGTCGACTTGGCGGCCTCGGTCACCGTCTCGGTGACGGACGTCGCCTCCGGAGCCGCCGCCGGCTCGGCGGCCGTGCCCTTCGGCTCGGCCCCCGTCTCCGTCGGCGCCTCCGTCGTCGTCTCCGCCTCCGGGGACTCCGCCTGGGCCGGTACAAGGGCGGCCGGGGTGGTGTCGGTCGTGCGGTCGCGGCCGAAAACCTTGCGCAGCAAGCTCCGGATACCCATGGGCGTACCCCTTCGGATGAGTCGGGTGCGGTGTGCGTCCTCGTCCCGGCATCCATGGCCAGGGCGGACACGTAAGGTTATCGGCCACCTCGGCCCACCCCTACGACCCGCCCCGTGACCCGCCTCCGTGCCGTCCGGGCGGCGCCGCATGTGGCACGTTCGTACGGTCGTGTCGTATGACGCCCGTACCGGAGTCTTCCGGGGCCCTCAACCCGACCCCGACCCCGGGCCCGTTTCCCCGCCCCGCGGCGTGCTCCACGGTCCGAAATCCCCGCCCGCTCCCGTCCTCAGGCTTTCCCGGAAGCGTACGAGCTGCTCCTCCGGCTCGCCCGTGTACACCCACGGCACCCAGGCCGCCTGCTTGCCGAGCAGCCCCAGGACGTTCCACGCTACCTCCGCCTGTCCCGCGTAACAGGCCGCATGAGCCAGGTAGTTGAGCTCCGCCACCTCCTCCGGGGCCGCCGGTGCGCCCGGCGGGCGGCCGCCGACCCAGCGGGCGTACGTCCGGCGCAGCTCCGTCACCGCCAGTTCGTGTTTCCAGTGCTGGTCGAACCCGCGCACCGGACCCCGGCCGAGTGCCCCGTCCACGATGTAGCGGTACTCCTCGACCCGGGCGATCTGGACGAGCACCGGCAGCGGCGATCCGGGCGGGGCCACACCCGCCGCGTCCCGCGCGAAGTCGTACATGGCGCCGTGCGTGCCGTGCCAGCGGGCCGACCAGTAGCGCAGCAACTGGGTGTGACCTTCCAGGTGGTACGGGTCGCGGCGGCGCAACTCATCGAACCAGCATCGCAGTTCGCGGCGCGGCACACCGCCCTCGTACAGTCGCGCGACCGACAGCAGCGACGCCCACGGCATGGGGTCGGCGGGCGCCGCCTTCGTCGCCGCCAGGCAGATGTCGGCGGCGGCGTCGATCCGGCCACGGTCGACCTTCGCACCCCGGCCCGCGGCGATGGCCGTGTCGAAGACCCGCACCACCTCGGTCGCGGCGCGCAGCACCGTCATGTCCGGGTTCCCCGGTTCGGCCGCCCGCCACGCCTCGACGGCCGAGGTGCCGGCGGCGGCGTGCGAGAGCAGGCGCACCCGGTGGGTCCGGCGGGCCCAGTCGTTCCCGGTGGCGGCGAGCAGGTCGCGGATGCCCTGCCAGCGGCCGATGACCAGGTCGTGCCGGGCCTGGGTGAGCGGCCGGTCGCCGAAGTCCGGGTCGAAGTCCGGCACGAGACGGCTCTGTCGGGCCGTGCGCGATGGGCGGCGGAGAGCGGCCATCCGGATCCCCCCTCGGGGACGGAACCGCGTGAGTGCGGTCCGTCGGATCGTCGGAATCGGGTGCGTGCGGTGGGTAGTCGGTGGAGGTCGGCGGTAGTCGGTGGAAGTCGGCGGACAAGCGGGCGGTGAAGGAGGTCGGATGATCCGACGCCTGCGTCGAATGTCTTATGGGGGACGCCTGTTGTGGAAAGCCCGCCCGTGGAAAGCCGTGGGCCGGCTCCCCGCCCTCGGCCATCGGATCACGAGGGGCCGGTGTTCTGGCAAGAGGGGGAAATCGCCCGGCGGGTTCCGCCGGACCCCAGGGTGAGTTGACGGGATGAGACGACGGGGTCGGGTGACGGGACCGGCGGGCTCAGAAGTCGGTCGCGAGCGACTTCTCCTCGCGGCGCCCACGGGGCGAGTGCGGCGCGCCGGAGGATTCCGCCGCCGCGAGCACGTCGACCGCGTCGAGCCGGGCCGGCCGGTAGTACGAGCTGCCCTTGCGCCAGTACAGGAGCATCAGCGGTACTCCCGCCGCGAGCCCGCCGAGGCCGATGACCAGGGCGGCGCCCGACAGTTCGCCCAGCGACTGGAAGAAGACCCAGAGCATGAACGCCGAGCCGAGCAGCGGCCAGGCCGCGCCGAGCACGAACTCCCGTACGGAGGTCAGCACCAGCTTCCGGTAGGCCACCACGGCCGCGAACCCCGCGAGGGCGTAATAGAGCGCGATCTGAAGGCCGATGGCGCTCACGCCGGTCTGCAGCGCCTCGGTGACCGACCCGGCGGCCGTCGCGGCCGCGAACATGCCGAGTGCGACGACGCCGACGGTGACGATCGCGACCCACGGGGTGTTCCAGCGGCGGTGCACGGTGCCCAGGGCCGACGGCAGGGTGCGGTCGCGGCCCATCGCGAACAGCGAGCGGGTGGCCTGGAGCAGGGTGGTCTCCAGTGTCGCGACGGTCGACAGCAGCACAGCCAGGACCAGCAGCTTGCCGCCGACGCCCGGCCAGACCTCCTCGCCGAGCACGGCGAGCACGTTCGTGCCGCTCCCCTCGATGCGGTCCGCGCTCAGCAGCACGTTGACCGCCACCGTGAACGCCACGAAGAGAAGGAAGACCACACCGGTGCCGACGAGCGCGGCGAGTCCGGCGGTGCGGCGGCTGTCGCGGGTCTCCTCGCTCAGGTTGCTGGTGACGTCCCAGCCCCAGTAGTAGAACGCGGCGATCAGCGCGCTCGACGCGAAGCCGGAGGCGCCGCCGAAGTGGCCGAAGCCGAACCAGGACCAGTCGAAGGCGGTGGCGTGGCCGCGGTGGGCGAGGATGCCCACGATGAAGACGAGCAGGATCGCCATCTCGACGCCGGACATGAGGAGTTGGGCGCGTACGGTGAGCCGTGCGCCGCCCAGCACGATCAGCAGCATCACCACGAACCAGCCCGCGCCCACCGCGCAGGACAGCAACGTGTCGTCGGCGAGTGTGGGATCGACGAGGGAGAGCGTGAGGGAGCCGGCGGGCAGCGAACCGGCGACCATGAAGACGGTGGCGGCGAAGGCCAGCGCCCAGCCGGACAGGAAGCCGAGGAACGGGTGCAGGGTACGGCCGACCCACGAGTACGCGGCGCCCGCGTTGACGTCGATCCGGCCGAGGCGCGCGTACGCGAGGACGATGCCGAGCATGGGTATCGCGCAGTAGAGCAGCGCAGCGGGTCCGGCCAGGCCGGCCGTGCCGAAGAGGACGGCGGTCGTCGCGGCGAGCGAGTACGCGGGGGCGCTGCCGGCGATGGCCATCAGGGTCGTGTCGAACGTGCCGAGGGCATTGGGCTGCAGACCCCTGCCCGGGCCCTTCGCGGGGCCGCGGCCGGGGCGCCTGCCGGAAGTGGTGCGCATGACGTTGTCCTCGGGGCGCTGGTGGGGGGACGGGCGGGAGAGCGAAGCGCGAGGTGAAGAGGGCGAAGTGACCGTGTCCGTGCCGAACGCCGGGCGGGACGTGAAAGCGGTGTGGATCACGGTGAATTCGAGCGCATCGTAGTCGTCTCCGTGGATTTCGGTAACGGTGGCGAGAAGGTTCCCTCGCGCGACCGTCGCCTCCACGCGTCGGTACGCACCCTTTGGCGAGGTTTGGAGCGAGCCCAGGACAAGCCAGGGGTAAGCCCACGACGAGCCCCCGACAAGCCCCCGACGAGCCCCCGACAAGCCCGGAACAAGCCCGGGGAAAATCAGGGGTGCCCCCGAGGACGGCCTGAATCGGATGCCGGGGCCAGGTGGGCGCGGGCCGCCAGGCTCCTAACTGCGGTAGTTCTCGACCTCGCCCGCGGGGCGGACCGCCGCCGAGTCCGGGTCCTCCCCGTACTCCGTCTTCGCCCTGCGCTGCCGCAACAGGTCCCAGCACTGGTCGAGCCGTACTTCCAGCTCGGAAAGCCGCGACCGCTCCTCGTCCAGCAGTCCGCCGGCGCGCTGCCGCAGGGCCCGTTCCTCCTCGACGAGGGAGCCGATGTCCTGAAGGATCTCGTCGTTGTCCATATTTTCCAGCGTGGCCGATTCCCGCCGAACGCGCAGGTCGGGGCGCCCGTTCAGGGCCCGTTCCCGGCAGAGGGCGAGCGGGGTGGGCGTGGGCGGGTGCCGGTCCGGTGCCGGTCCGGGGCCGGTGGTCAGTGGCGAGTGGTCAGTGGCGCAGGGCCTGGGCGACCTCGGCCTTCGTCGCGCCGGACAGTTTCCGATTGCTCCGGGCCGTGGCCGACTTGAACGCGCCCGGGCCGACCCCGCCGATGTTCAGCACCACCGCGTCGAGCAGTTTGCCGTCCTTGTCACGGAAGTTGACCCAGGCCGTGAAGTCGGCCGTCTTGTCACTCCGGTTGGTCACGGTGATGGCGGCGATCGTCCGGCCGTCGGCGTCCGTGCTGGTCGGACCGGCCTTCACGTCGTCGGTGGCGTCGACGCCGTGGGCGACCTCCCGCATTCGCTGCTGCGCGGACGCCGAGATGTCGCTCGCCTTCTGCTTGGCCTGTGCGCACCCCGTGAGCGGAGCCACGAGCGCGGCGAGCGCGACAAGAGCCATGAGGGTCGCGAGCGGCCCGGGGGCGGACAGCGCGGCGGCGCCGGTGACGGCACCGGCGCCGCGGGCGGGGACGGGGGCGCGCCGCGTCGCGCTCATCCGTGGTGCTTGTCGTGGTTCGCGAACGACGTGTCCGTGGCCAGCGCCCAGATGATGAAGACGGAGACGGCCATGGAGAACAGCGCCCACCATGGCTGGTACGGCAGGAAGAGGAACTGCACCACGATGTTCAGGCCGACGAGCGTCATGCCGATGATCCGGCCCCACGCGGACCGCTTGAGGATCGCGTAACCGGTGATCGCGATGAGGCCGCCGAGGCAGAGGTGGATCCAGCCCCATGTCGTGGTGTTGAACCGGTAGATGTAGTCGCCCACGCGCGCGTAGACGATGTTGTGGGAGATGCCGGCGATGCCCTCGAAGATGTCGATGATGCCGGTGACCACCATGAGGACACCCGCGAAGAGGCTTCCCCCTGAGGCCCAGCCCGACGTGTGGGAGGCGTGGGCGGCCGAAGGGGGCCGCGGCGCCTGCGGTGCGGTGTTCTGGCTCATGGGACCCATCGTCGGAGCGATCGTCCCGGCCACGACGTTTTATTGGTTCATTCAGGTGAGGGGGCGCACGGGGGAGGGGCGGGGCGGAGGCGGGGCCGGCTGATCCACTTGCGGGCGGGTAGGGAGAGGTGTGCGCTGGAGGGTGCAGCAGAAGGCGCGGGAAAGGAGTCTCCGCCATGGCCGCACCACACTCAGCGGCACCCGTCGGCCGGCACACCACCCGGCAGGAGCACCGGCAAGAGCACCGGCAGGAGCATCGGACGGGCAGCCACAAGGGGGGCTGGGTCGTCCCGGTTCTCTTCGGTATCGCCTACGGGCTGTACGCCCCCACGATCGTCCGCCGGGGCGGCGCCCCGAGCTGGGGCCAGTTCTGGCTCGGCGTCATCAGCGGCCTCGCCGTCGCCGGCGCCGTCTACGCGCTCCACCGCTTCGGCCACGTGCTTCCACGCGAACTGCGCGCGGGCGCCTGGGGCGCGCTCGCGGGCTGTGCGATCGGCTTTCTCTACAGCCTCTCCGGCGCGAGCGTCTACGCCTCGGTGATCCTCGGGCTGATCGTCGGCGCCGGCGCGTTCGCCGCCGCGTTCTACCTCTACTACACACACGAGGACGCGGCCGGACACTCCGCGCCCTACTGACGTCCCGCACCTCGCAGCTCCCCCTTACCCCGGCGCCGGGGTCCGCTCGGACCCGCGGCGCCGGCGGTACGCCACGGCCACCGCCGCGAGCAGCGGCGGCCAGGCCAGGAGCGGCGCGTAGCAGGCCACCAGGACCGCCCGCTGCGATGGTGAGGCGGGGATGTGCGGCCCGAGCCCCGCGTACCGGGCGTACGCACCCCAGGCCGCGATCCCGCACAACGCCACCGCCCCGGCCAGCGCGGCCCCCGTCGCGCCCGCCGGGGCGACCCGGCGCCCGCCGAGCAGCGGCAGCCGGCGCGGGAACACCTCGCCCCACGGGCGGACGAGCCCGAGCGTCAGAAACGCGAGCAGCTCGGACACGAGCGTCAGACCCACCGCGTACCCGGACGTCCCGAGCCCCAGGGAGCCCACGCCCGCGTCCCGGGTGACCGGCAGCCCGGCGACCAGCGCGAGCCGCCACAGGCCGGAGGGCAGCACCGCGTACGGCACGGTGTGCGCGGCGACGGCCGCCCAACGGGGCACGGTGGGAAGCGCGTTCAGCTTCGGCAGGAGCCTTGGGAACGGGCCTGGGGGCGGTCCCGGGGGCGAGGTCGTCGGTGCGGACATCGGTGGAGGTGTCGGCGGGCGCGTCGGCATGCGTCCAGGCTCGCCGTCCGGCCCCGCGCCGCGCGTCCTTCCGGCGGTCCGGGCCGCTCCGCCGCGCGGGGGAACGGGTCCCCGCCCGCATACCCTCCAGTCCTCCTTGACCTTCCCCCGGCGGGAAGGCCAAGGATCGGCCGTGCCGGGCGACGCGCCCGGTCCAGAGAGACATCCGGGGCTCGGGGAGGCTTGCGGCCATGTTGCTGACGATCGGGGACTTCGCCCGGGCCTCCGGGCTCTCCGCCAAGGCGCTGCGCCGCTACGACGAGACCGGACTGCTGCCGCCCGCGCGCGTCGACCCGTACACCGGCTACCGCTACTACAGCCCCGACCAGGTCGAACAAGCCCGCCTCGTCCGCTGGCTGCGGCACATCGGGATGCCGCTCGCCGACACCGGGCGGGTCTGCGCGCTGTACGCCACGGACGCGGCGGGCGCGGCCCGCGCGATCCGCGCGTACTGGGCGGAGGTCGAGGCGCGGACGGCGGCGCGGCGTGACCTGGCCGTCTCTCTGGCGGATCGGATGGGAGGACCCTCCACCATGACGCACACGCACACACCCGCGACATCTTCCGGCGCCATTTCCGGCGCCGTCTCCGGTCGGCTGCGGTTCGCCGCCGCTGTACGGCTCGACCGGGGCCTCGTGCGTCCCGTCCAGCAGGACGCCGCGTACGCCGGTCCGTGTCTGCTGGCCGTCGCCGACGGGTACGGGCCGGAGGGCGAGCGGGCCGCGAGCGCGGCGGTCGCCGCGGTGGTGGACGGGGCGGGGGACGTTCCGGGGCCGGGGCCGGGGGCGGCGCCGGTGCGGGCCGGGGATGCCCTCAACGCCCTGGAGGACGGGGTACGGGAGGCGAACCTGCGGGTCGCGGGTTCGGCGGCCGGGTCAGGGGCCGGGTCGGGGGCCACGCTGACCGCCGCGCTGCTCACCGGCAGCCGGCTCACCCTCGCGCACGTCGGCGATTCGCGCGCCTACCTGCTGCGCGACGGCGTCCTCCAGCGGCTGACCCGCGACCACACCGTCGTCCAGGCCCTCGTCGACGCGGGTGAACTCGACCCGGCCGAGGCGGCGGAGCGCCCCGACCGGGCCGTGCTCCTGAAGGCTCTCGACGGCGGGGACGTGCCGCCGGAACCGGAGTTCGGGGTGCGCGAGGTGCGGGTGGGGGATCGGGTGCTGCTGTGCACGGACGGCCTGTCGGCGGTCGTGGGCGCGGAGGCGTTGGGCGCGGCGCTGGGTGGGGCGCCGGGTGGCGTCGGGGTGGAGGAGGCGGTGCGGGCGCTGGTGGAGGCGGCGCGGGGGTGCGGGGGGCCGGACAACGTGGCGTGTGTGGTGGCGGACGTGGTGGACGGGGTCGCGGGGTGAGGGGTGAGGGGTGGGGGCGGCGTGGTGGGGGCGCGTGGGCCCGTCCGGCGCGCCTCACCCCGCCCCCAGTCCTTGAAGGGGGAAAGGGTGGGGGCGCTTCCGCCTGGGGGAAAGGGGTGGCGGGGGTGGTGCTCTTGAGGAGGAGGGTTCAGGGGGAGGGGAGAAGAAGGATTACTTCTTCTCGTCCTCTTCCACCTCGTCCGGGATCCCCGGGATCGAGCCCCGGACCACGACCACCGGGCACGGCGCGTGCTGGGCGACGTTCGAGGAGACCGAGCCCAGGACGGCGGCCTTGAAGCCGCTGCGGCCCCGGTCGCCGACCACCAGCAGGTCGGCGTCCTTGGCCGCGTCGATCAGGGCCTGGGAGGGGTTGCCGCCCACGACCGTGAGCGTGACGGCCGCCGCCTGGTCGGCGGGCAGGGCCTGGGACACGGTCTCGTCGAGGATCTGTTCGGCCAGGTGCTGCGGGTCGAAGCCCGGCGGAACGCCCGGCATCAGCGTCGCCCAGGACGCGGGGTACTCCCAGCTGATCACCGCCTGGACGGTGTCCCCCGTGGCGGCGGCCTGCCGGGCCGCCCACTTCAGCGCCCTCAGCGAAGGCGCCGATCCGTCCACACCCACCACGATCCTGCCGCCGGCCATGGCCGACCTCCGTTCGTTGTCCGGTGAGCCCCGGAAGGGCTTCCCGGACAACGTAACAAACCGATCAATCAAGTCGCAGATCGGCCAATTGCTTCTCGAACGGCACGACCTCTTCGTCCTCGTCCTCGCGGGCCGGCCGGGCCGCGACGAGTTCCGCGAACTCGACGCCCGCCCGGGTGATCCGGGCCGGCAGCCCGTCGGTGTACTCGTCGCCGCCCGAGCCCCAGTCCTCCGACGCCGCGTAGACGGCGGTCGGCGCGACGAAGGCGCGCAGGTAGGCGAAGAGCGGGCGCAGGGCGTGGTCGAGGACGAGGGAGTGGCGGGCGGTGCCGCCGGTCGCGCCGAGCAGGACCGGGACGCCGGTCAGCGCGGCCGGGTCGATCAGGTCGAAGAAGGACTTGAACAGACCGCTGTAGGAGGCCGTGAAGACCGGGGTCACGACGATGACCCCGTCCGCGCCGGTCACCGTGTCGATCGCCTTGCCGAGCGATTCCGACGGGAAGCCGGTGACGAAGTTCTTCGCGATGTCGACGGCGTGGTCGCGCAGTTCGATCACCTCGACCTCGACCGCGTACTCCTGCTCGGCCAGCCGGTAGCGGGCGGCCTGGAGGAGGCGGTCGGCGAGCAGCCGGGTGGAGGAGGGGCTGCTGAGACCGGCCGAGACGGCGACCAGCTTGAGGGTACGCATGGCTGGTTATGCCTCCTGCTTCTGGGTGACGGACGGGTCGGCGGCGGCGGTCTTGTTCCGGACGGCGGGGTGCAGCGGGGCCGTGGCCGGGACGCCGGCCGGGCGCAGGCTCTCGAACTCCTTGCGGAGCACCGGGACGACCTCCTCGCCGAGGATGTCGAGCTGCTCCAGGACCGTCTTCAGCGGCAGTCCGGCGTGGTCGACCAGGAACAGCTGGCGCTGGTAGTCGCCGACGTAGTCGCGGAAGGACAGGGTCCGCTCGATGACCTCCTGCGGCGAGCCGACGGTCAGCGGGGTCTCGCGGGTGAACTCCTCCAGGGACGGGCCGTGGCCGTACACCGGGGCGTTGTCGAAGTACGGGCGGAACTCCCGTACCGCGTCCTGCGAGTTCTTGCGCATGAAGACCTGGCCGCCGAGGCCGACGATGGCCTGCTCGGCGGTGCCGTGGCCGTAGTGGGCGTAGCGCTGGCGGTAGAGCCGGACCATCTTCTCGGTGTGCTGCTTGGGCCAGAAGATGTGGTTGGCGAAGAAACCGTCGCCGTAGTAGGCCGCCTGCTCGGCGATCTCGGGCGAGCGGATGGAGCCGTGCCACACGAACGGCGGTACGTCGTCGAGCGGGCGCGGGGTGGCCGTGAAGCCCTGGAGCGCGCTGCGGAACTTGCCCTCCCAGTCGACCAC
Organism: Streptomyces sp. NPDC048718; assembly: GCF_043198875.1. NCBI lineage: Bacteria > Bacillati > Actinomycetota > Actinomycetes > Kitasatosporales > Streptomycetaceae > Streptomyces > Streptomyces sp. NPDC048718. The sequence goes on along the minus strand of NZ_JBICVG010000008.1, from coordinate 349,594 downwards.
GTCCTCCCTCCACAGCCTGTGGAGCAGCGCGTAGTTCTCGATGGCGAGCGGGATGCCCTGGCGGATGTCCTGGCCGAACCACGGGTAGACCGGGCCGGTGTTGCCCCGGCCCATCATCAGGTCGACGCGGCCGTCGGCGAGGTGCTGGAGGGTCGCGTAGTCCTCGGCGATCTTCACCGGGTCGTTGGTGGTGATGAGGGTCGTGGAGGTGGACAGGATCAGGTTCTCGGTGCGCGCGGCGATGTGCCCGAGGAGGGTGGTGGGGGAGGACGGCACGAACGGCGGGTTGTGGTGCTCGCCGGTCGCGAAGACGTCCAGGCCGACTTCCTCGGCCTTGAGCGCGATCGCGACCGTGTCCTTGATCCGCTGGTTCTCGGAGGGGGTACGGCCGGTGGTGGGGTCGGTCGTGACGTCGCCGACGGTGAAGATCCCGAACTGCATCGCGCTCACCTCTCGCCTTTCTCTGCCTGGAGGCTGCTGGGTGGTTCCCGGTCTCCGGTCGTCCCGGCTCCCGCTTTTGGTTGAACCTTAAACCATCTCGCTCAACGGCGCACCCCTCGGCCCTATTCCCGGCCGTCCCGGTTCCCGGCCGTCCCGGTTCCCGGCCGCCCCGGCCGCCCCGGCCGCCCCGGCCGCCCCGGCCGTACCCTGAAGGAATGACCCAGGACCTGGAACGCTGGAAGGAGCGGGGCGTGATGCTCCGCGTCTTCGTCTACGTGTTCGCCACGCATCTCTTCGCGGGGTTCATCGGGCTGCTCTTCTGGGTCGGCGGCCACGCCTCGAAGTAGAGCGGGCCCGGGGGCTGGAACATGGCCTCCCCCGGGAGTGAGGAGGAGCACTGCGGGCGCGCGGGGGGCTCACGTAGAGTCGCGGATGTGAACGCTGAGATACCGGCGCCGGACGCCGCGCCCCCGGTGAAGCCCGTGACGGCTCCCGCGTCCACCCCCACGGCCCCCGTACCCACGGCTGCGGCCGAACCCTCGGCCCCCGCACTCACCCCCGCGGCCCGCGCGCTCCGTGCCTCCCGTCGCCCCGAACCCGTCGCCGTCGTCGGCATCGGCGCCGACGGCTGGCCCGGGCTCGCCGCCGCCGCGCGCCGCATCCTGTGCGCCGCCCACGTGCTGATCGGCGGCCCCCGCCAGCTCGACCTGCTGCCCGAGGACGCCTGCCCCGGCGAACGTGTCCCCTGGCCGAGCCCGCTGCGCCCCGCCGTCCCCGGGCTGATCGAGGGGTACGCGCGCGAGGGCCGCCGGATCGCGGTCCTGGCCAGCGGCGACCCGTTCTTCCACGGCATCGGCCGCACCCTCACCGAGCTGATCGGCCACGACCGGCTGTACATCCAGCCGCACCCGTCGTCCGTGTCGTACGCCTGCGCCCGGCTCGGCTGGCCCCTGGAGGCCACCGAGACCATCTCCCTGGTGGGCAGGCCCCTCGACGCGCTCACCGCCGCTCTGCACGACGGCCGCCGGCTGCTGCTGCTCGGCGAGGGGCCCGAGAGCCCGGCGCGGGTCGCGGCGCTGCTGCGCGAGCGCGGCTGGGGCGGCACCCGGATCCGGGTCCTGGAGCAGCTCGGCGGGCCCACCGAACGGATCGTCGACGGCGCCGCCGCCGACTGGCCGTACGCGCGCGTGGACGCGCTCCACGTCCTCGCCCTCGACTGCGTCCGCGACCCGGACGCGCTGCGGCTCGGCGCCGTACCGGGGCTGCCGGACGAGGCGTACGAGCACGACGGGCAGCTCACCAAGCGGTACGTGCGGGCCGCCACCCTCGCCGCTCTCGCGCCCGCCCCCGGCGAACTCCTCTGGGACGTCGGCGGCGGCTCCGGCTCCATCGGCGTCGAATGGATGCGGGCCCACCGCTCCTGCCGCGCGATCACGATCGAGAAGTCGCCCGAGCGCGCCGCCCGTATCGCGCGCAACGCGGCGGCGCTCGGCGTACCGGCGCTGGAGGTCGTCACCGGCCCCGCGCCCGCCTCCCTCGCCGGGCTGCCCGCCCCCGACGCGATCTTCATCGGCGGCGGGCTCACCGCCCCCGGCCTCCTCGACGCCTGCTGGGACGCGCTCCCGGCGGGCGGCCGGCTGGTCGCCAACACCGTCACCCTGGAGTCCGAGGCCCTGCTCGCCGACCACTACCGGCGGTTCGGCGGCGAACTGGTCCGGCTCGCGGTCGCCGCGGCCGTGCCGGTCGGCGGCTTCACCGGCTGGCGCCAGGCGATGCCCGTCACCCAGTGGTCCGTAACGAAGGGTTCCCCCGCAGCATGACCGTCTACTTCATCGGCGCGGGCCCCGGCGCCGCCGACCTCATCACCGTGCGCGGCGCGCGCACCCTCGCGGCGTGCGGGGTGTGCCTGTACGCGGGCTCGCTCGTGCCGCGCGAACTGCTGGCCGAGTGCCCGCCGGACGCGCGGCTCGTCGACACCGCGCGCATGGACCTCGACCAGATCGTCGCCGAGATCGCCACCGCCCACGCGGCCGGCCTGGACGTGGCCCGGCTGCACTCCGGCGACCCGTCCGTCTTCAGCGCCATGGCCGAGCAGATGCGCCGCCTGGACGCGGCGGGCATCCCGTACGAGGTCGTGCCCGGCGTCCCGGCCTTCGCCGCCGCCGCGGCGGCGCTCAAGCGGGAACTGACCGTGCCGACCGTCGGCCAGACCGTCGTCCTCACCCGGATCGCGCAGCAGGCCACGCCCATGCCCGAGGGCGAGGACCTGGCCACCCTCGGCAGGAGCGGTGCGCTGCTCGTCCTGCACCTGGGCGCGCGGTACGCCGAGCGGATCGTCTCCGAGCTGCTGCCGCACTATGGCGCGGACTGTCCCGCCGCCGTCGTCGCGATGGCCAGCCGGCCGGACGAGATCGTGCTGCGCGGCACCCTCGCGGATATCGCGCAGCAGGTGGAGGCGGCCGGGATCACCAAGACCGCCGTGATTCTGGTGGGGCGCACGCTGGCCGCGTCGGAGTTCCGCGACAGCCATCTGTACGACCCGGCCCGGGACCGCCACACCTGCTGATCCCTGGCACCGGGCCCCTGATCCCTGGCACCGGGCCCCTGGCCGCCGGCCCCTGACATCCGGGGCCTGGGCGGTCACCGGGGGCCCAGTCCAGGGGAGCCCGGGTGTCCGGCTCGTGGCTCAGGTATTGGGCCGCTTGCCGTGGTTGGCCTTCTTCTTCTTGCGCGCACGGCGCTTGTTGCCTCGCGTCGACATGGCGTCCTCCCTGCGTCGGGACCACGGACGATGAGCGGGGTGGACCGCCCGGCCCACCCCCGGCCAGCGTAGGTGCGGGGCATGGCGTCCGCATGTCGGCTGCGGGGGGCGGTCGCGATCCGGCATATGACCGTCCGCGCGCTGGTCGGGCCGGCATATGACTGGTCGCAGCCGGTCGCGGCCCGGCATATGACACGACGGCCCCGGTCCCGTACCCGTGAAGGGGTACGGGACCGGGGCCGTCGTGCCGATGCCGATCAGGCCGTCAAGCCATCAGGCCGCCGGTGCCGGGGCCGGAGTACGGGTGCCGACCGAGGCCAGCAGCCGTTCGGCGAGCAGGCCGAACGCGAGCGCGAACACCACCCACAGCGTCGCCTGGACGCCGAGGCTCGCGACCCGGAACTCCCACAGCACCGCCGCGGGGAAGTCCGGCTGGACCGCGTCCCCGTTGTCGGGCAGGAACACACAGGCGAGCACGGTCGCGGCGACGAAGCCCGCGCCCGCCACGACCGTCGCGTTCCAGTTGCCGAGGCGCGGGGCGAGCCGGCGGCCCGCGACGACGGCGGCGATGCCGAGTAGCACGCTCAGCAGGATCATCAGGAAGTACAGCGTGGTGCGCTGCCCGATGGTGTCCGGATTGCCGACGGCGGGCGGGGTGGCCGGGTACTTCAGGAACGGCACCAGGGTGACCGTCGTGAAGGCCGTCGCCGCGACGAGCGTGGCGGTGGCCTTCGGGCCGAAGCGGCCGGCCCGGCCGAGCACGAAGCAGAACGCGAGGGAGGTGATGCCGCCGAGGGCGACACCGTAGACGAGGACGCCGGTGGCGAGACCCGCCGTGGACTGGAGGTCACGGCTGACGATCTCCTCCTCGTCCGTCTTTTCAGTGCCTGCTTCCGCCGGGCCCGCACCCCCGTGGGTGTGGGCGGCGGTGTGTTCGTGCGCGGAGGCCGCTTCCTCGACGGCGATGGAGGCGTCGACGGACGGCTCACCGGCGACATAGGCGACACCGAAGGCGAACAGTCCGGCGAGCAGGCCCGCGAGCATGCCGCGGGCCAGTAGCTTCCCGACGAGGGAGCCCAGCGGGGTACCGGCACCGCTCTTCGCACCGTCGGCGGAAGACGGGGCGGAAGAGGTCGAAGGGGCGGGGGGCGAAGGTGATGACGAGGACGACATGTGCGTGAAGTCCCGTCAGTGGCAGGGGAATCCGAGCAGATGACGCCCGTCGTGCACCCACTCGTGCACGTCGCTGCCCGCGAACACGGACGTCGCGCCCTGCTCGGCGCCGACGAAGTAGAGCGCGACGAGCAACAGCAGCCCGCCGAACAGAGCCCAGGGCAGCACGGAGCGGAGCGGCAGGGACACCGGAACGGTGACGGCGGGGGTGGACGGAACGGCGGTGGACGCCGCGATGGCCTCGGCCATGGTGGAACCTCCTCGGGAACTCGCGTCCCATACGGTGGTGCGCGACGACGGTCGTCGGGTCTGACTCACCGCCGTCGGGCGCACGGTTCGGGATGCCGGAGGGGGCATACCGGGCGCGTGGTCCGGGAGCGGCTCACAGTGGCGCGACCGTGCCGGATTCACACCGGACTTCCGTCTCGCCGTCGTCGTTCTATGGAAATGTCAACCGACCGTACCGTGCCGGACACCGTGCGCCAAGAGCACCTGGGAAGCCGGACGTTGAGGGATGGATCACCATGGCCGTCCAGCTTTTTCTGATAGCCCCGGGTATGAACGAGGCGCTGCGCGAGGCCCGGTTCGACGACGCGGGGCCGGTGGAGACGCGGGCGGAGCCGCTGTGCGTCGGGCCGAGGGCGCGGGTGGTCTGTTCGCCGTCCGGGCGGTGCCGGGCGACGGCCGCCGCGTTCGGTCTGGAGCGGTACGAGGAGGTGCCGGCGCTCGCCGGGTGCGCGATGGGGCGCTGGCGGGGACGCCGGCTCGACGAGGTGGCCGCCGCCGAACCGGAGGCCGTGGCCGCCTGGCTCGGCGACCCGGGCTCAGCGCCGCACGGCGGCGAGTCGCTGCGCCAGGTGCGCGCCCGGGTCGCCGAGTGGATGGACGCTCTGGCCGCGAACGACCCGGGGGCGCGGGTGTGGGCGGTCGTCGAGCCGGATGTGATCCGTGCGGCGATCGCCCACGCGCTCGGCGCGCCGGAGGAGGTCTTCTGGCGGCTGGACGTACGCCCAGCCTCGCGCGTCTCGCTCACCGGCCGGGCCGGCCGGTGGAATCTCCAACTCGACACCCAAGTGGCCTGACTTCGCACGAAGGTGACGCACAGTCAATTCAAGCTGGTACGCGTGAGATCGAGGAACTCCTCGTCCGTCACGCCCAGTCGGCGGGCCTCGCCGACCAAGGCGCGCAGCCGCTCCACGAGATGGGCGCGGTCGGGAGCCTCGGCGCCCTGCATGATCACGGCGCCACGACCTCGGCGCAGCTCGATCAGTCCCTCCTCGCGCAGCCGCTGGTAGCCGCGCAACACGGTGTGGACGTTGACGCCCAGCGAATCGGCGAGTTCGCGGGCGGCGGGCAGGCGTTCACCGGGTTCGGCGCTGCCGTCGGCGAGGGCGCCGCGGACACAGGCGGCGATCTGGTCGCCGAGCGGGACGGCGGAGGCGGGGTCGACCCTGAAGAGCACGGTCAGATCCTCTCGTCGTCAGCGGCCGGGCCCATCGGCCCGCCGGTCGGCCCGTGATCGGAAGCGGCGCGCTCGCGAAGGGTGTTGAGCAGCGCCGCCGCCGTCCCGGCGTCCGGCACCGTCACGGCGAACTCGCGGCCGCTCGGCCGCCGTATGACCAGCGCCTCGCCGCCGCGCAGCACGAGGCCCGTCCGGTGCGGACGGACTCGGTAGCCCCAACCCCCGAAATCCGCTACGGGGTTGATGTCGCGGGCGATCGCCGCGGTGATGTCGGAGAGCGGGACACGGATCCGGGGCCGGGGGAGCACGGAGGAGACGACCGTCAGGCCGCGCCGGTCGACCGTCACCCTGATCCGGGCCAGGGCGAGCCCGGGCACACCGATGACCGGGCCGAGCAGGCCGAGCGGGGCGGACGGCCAGGGAGTAAGGGCGAGGGCGCCGAGCCCGGCGACGATGAAGGCGACAGCGAGCAGGCTCAGGAAGGGGGAGGCGACGCCGCGCGACCAGCCCGCCACCTCGCCTGTGCCCAGGTCGATCCGGTCCGCCGCCGGGGCGTCGGCGGACCCGGCGGCCGGGTCCTTGGGGACGAGTCGGGTCAGGCCGAGGCCCACGAGCGCGGCGAGAGCGCCGGCGACGGTGCCGAGGCTGACCAGGGTGAACGGGAAGTCGGCCCCGGCCGCGTCGGCGACATCGAGATTGCCCCGGAGGAGCAGGGGGGCCAGCGTGCCGGTGAACCCGGCCGTGGCCCAGGCGCCCCAGAGCGAGAAGCGCCGCACCCACAGCACCCAGCCGGCGCCGAACGCGAGCAGCACGACCGTGCTGCCGACGGCGTAGGCGCCGAGTCCGGTGAATCCGTCGGGGCGATCGCCGGCCCCGGAGAAGTGGGTGGCCAGCGGGTCCGGCAGGCGGTCGTACCAGGTGGCGAGGAGTGACAGATAGACGGCGAGCACGAGCGCGAACGGCGCGGCGGCGAGCACGCGGAGACGGTTCACGAGACCCTCCCTTGGTTCTAGTTGTTAGCACTCTACTAGAACAAGTAGGTGTTGTGCGGGTGGGTTTCCCCCTTGTGGGGGAGTGGGGGTGGGCGTACGGTGTCCTGCGTGATGAGACGAGACGTCTCGTCGCATCTCATGCGTCTCATGCGCCGCACACCCCTGTCGCCCAGCCCTGGAGGTCGCTCTGTTCCGCGTCCAACTCGCCGATGTCACCCAGCGCTACGACGACCGGCACGTTCACGACCGGATCGTCCTCGACCGGGTCTCCCTCTCTCTCCACGCGGGCGAACGCGTCGGCGTCGTCGGGGACAACGGCGCCGGAAAGTCCACCCTGTTGCGCCTGCTCGCGGGCCGCGAGACACCCGTCCACGGCACCGTCACCGTCGAGTCCCCCGGCGGACTCGGCTATCTCCCGCAGACCTTGGAGCTGCCTGCCGCCGCCGACCCCGGCGCCGCGACCGTCGGCGACGTGATCGACCACGCGCTCAGTGAGATACGGGAGTTGGAGGCGCGCATCCGGGCGGCGGAGGCCGCTCTCGCCACAGCCGAAGACGACGTCACGGCCGATGCCCTCGACGCGTACGCCGCCCTGACCGCCGCCTACGAAGCGCGCGGCGGCGTGGACGCCGACCGGCGGGTCGATATCGTGTTGCGCCGGCTCGGCGCGCGCGAACCCCTCGACCGCGCCCGCCCGCTCGCCCCCCTCTCCGGCGGTCTGCGCTCCCGGCTCGCCCTCGCCGCGACCCTCGCCGCCGACCCCGAACTCCTCCTTCTCGACGAGCCGACCAACGATCTCGACGACGAGGCCGTGGCCTGGCTGGAGGAGCGGCTGCGCGGACACCGCGGCACGGTCGTCGCCGTCACCCACGACCGCGCCTTCCTCGACCGGGTCACCACCGCGATCCTGGAAGTCGACCACGAGACCCGCACGGTGCGCCGCTACGGCAACGGCTACCCCGGCTATCTCGCGGGCCGCGCCGCCGACCGGGCGCGGCGGGAGCGGGAGTACGAGGAGTGGCGCGCCGAACGGGAACGGGGAGCCGCACTCGCCGAACGCGACACCGGGCGTCTTGCCGCCATCCCCCGCAAGGGACCGCGTGGCTTCAGCGGCGCCGGTGCGTTCCGGGCCCGGTCACGGACCCATGGGGCGATGAGCCGGATCCGTACCGCCCGCACCCGGCTGCGCGTACTCGACGAGAACCCGGTGCCCCGGCCCCCGGACCCGCTGCGCTTCACCGCCCGCTTCGGCACGCCGGGCGCAGGCGGCGACGGCGACGGCGGAGTCGGCGGAGCCGGAGCGACCCCGACTCCGCCGACTGTCATCGACGTCAAGGGAGTTCGGGTCGACGGACGGCTGTGCGTCGACGCGCTTCACCTCGAACCCGCTGAGCGTCTCCTCGTCACCGGACCCAATGGGGCAGGGAAATCAACCTTGTTGGCGCTCCTGGCGGGCGAACTCCTCCCGGACGCCGGAACCGTGACCGCCCCAGGTCCCGAACGGGTCGGGCTGCTCCGTCAGGACACGGCCGGGACCGCCGACCCGCGCCCGCTGGCGATCGCCTTCGGCGCGGGACGGGAGGAGGAACTTCTCGCGCTCGGTCTGTTCGCCGCCCGTGACCTCACCGTCCCGGTCCGCCTGCTGTCCGCCGGACAGCGCCGCAAACTGGCGCTGGCCCGTCTGGTGACCCGGCCCGTCGACCTGCTCCTTCTCGACGAGCCGACCAACCACCTGGCCCCGGGCCTGGTGGAGGAGATGGACGCGGCGTTCGCCGGCTACCCGGGGACGCTCGTGGTGGTCAGCCACGACCGGCGGCTGCGGGCGGGATTCCGGGGCCGCCGCCTGGGCCTCACTCCGGCTCCCGCCGCGCTCACCGCGACTTCGTGACCGGCTTGTACTGCTTGGACGACGTCTTGGACCGCGCCCCGCCCTTCGGCGCGCGCCGGGGTTCGTCCGTCGCCCCCTCCCCGCCCACGTGCGGGCGAGCGGCCTGGGGATCTTCGGCCCGGGCCGGCTCCTCGGACGCGGAAGCCGAGGGAGCGGCCGAGGCGGCCGAGGAGGGTTCCGGGGAGCCGGTCGCGGCAGGTGCCGAGGACGAGGAGTCCGGCTTCGACTCCGGCTTCGTCCCGTCCGTGCCGCCGCCCGGACTCGAACAGGCCCCCAGGACCAGCGTCAGCCCCAGCACCACCATGGCCGTCGTCGCCGTCACCGCGCTTCGGGCACGCATGCCCACCACCCCACCCCTGTCGTCCGCACGCCGTTCGTGCGGCGGGGATCGTAACCCGGTGGCCGGGCCGGCCCGGCCACCGGTGTCCGGACCCGCCCGGCGGTACCGGGCCCGGCCCCGGGCCCGTCAACCACTTCCGTCAGTCGTCCTCGCCGTCCTCCGGGCCGGCCTCCAGGTCGCCCTCCGTCTCCAGGAACACCTGCCGCAGCGCCGCCAGCGTCCCCGGGTCCGGCTTCTCCCACATCCCGCGCGACTCCGCCTCCAGCAGCCGCTCCGCGATCCCGTGCAGCGCCCAGGGGTTGGCCTCCTTCAAGAAGGCCTGGTTCTCCGGGTCGAGCACGTACTCCTGCGTGAGCTTGTCGTACATCCAGTCGGCGACCACGCCCGTCGTCGCGTCGTACCCGAAGAGGTAGTCGACGGTCGCCGCCAGCTCGAAGGCGCCCTTGTAGCCGTGCCGCCGCATCGCCGCGATCCAGCGCGGGTTGACGACTCGGGCGCGGAAGACCCGTGAGGTCTCCTCGACGAGGGTGCGGGTACGGACGGTCTCCGGGCGGGTGGAGTCGCCGATGTACGCCTCCGGGGCCGTGCCGCGCAGCGCGCGCACGGTCGCCACCATGCCGCCGTGATACTGGAAGTAGTCGTCGGAGTCGGCGATGTCGTGCTCGCGCGTGTCCGTGTTCTTCGCGGCGACCGCGATCCGCCGGTACGCCGTCTCCATCTCGGCGCGCGCCGGGCGGCCTTCGAGCCCGCGCCCGTACGCGTAGCCGCCCCACACCGTGTACACCTCGGCGAGATCGGCGTCCGTGCGCCAGTCGCGCGAGTCGATGAGCTGGAGCAGCCCCGCGCCGTACGTACCGGGCCGGGAGCCGAAGATACGGGTGGTGGCGCGCCGTTCGTCACCGTGCTCGGCGAGGTCGGCCTGGGCGTGCGCGCGGACGTGGTTGTCCTCGGCGGACTCCTCCGCGAGCCCCGCGACCAGCCGTACGGCGTCGTCGAGCAGCCCGATGACATGCGGGAACGCGTCACGGAAGAAGCCGGAGATACGCAGGGTCACATCGATCCGGGGCCGGCCGAGCTCGGCGAGCGGGATCGGCTCCAGTCCGCTTACGCGGCGCGAGGCGTCGTCCCACAGCGGCCGGACGCCGAGCAGCGCCAGCGCCTCGGCGACGTCGTCGCCCGCCGTGCGCATCGCGCTCGTCCCCCACAGGGACAGGCCGACGGAGGTGGGCCAGGTGCCGTTGTCCTCGCGGTAGCGGGCGAGCAGGGAGTCGGCGAGGGCCTGGCCGGTCTCCCAGGCGAGCCGGGACGGCACGGCCTTGGGGTCGACGGAGTAGAAGTTACGGCCGGTCGGCAGCACGTTGACCAGGCCGCGCAGCGGCGAGCCGGAGGGCCCGGCGGGCACGAAGCCGCCGTTCAACGCGTGGACACAGTGGGCGAGTTCGTCGGTGGTGGCGGCGAGCCGGGGCACGACCTGCTCGCAGGCGAAGCGCAGTACCGCCGTCACCTGCTCCAGACGACCGTCTGCCGCCAACTCGCCGTCGTCCAGGCCGAGTCGTGCCGCGTCCTCGACCGCGTCCACCGACCAGCCGGCCGCTTCCATGGCCTCGACCACCCGCCGCGCCCGCTCCTCGATGGCGTCGGTGCGGGTCCGGTCGGTCGCCGACTCGTCCAGGCCGAGCGCCTCGCGCAGTCCGGGCAGGGCCTGCGTGCCGCCCCAGATCTGGCGGGCCCGCAGAATGGACAGCACCAGGTTGACCCGCTCCGGCCCGGCCGGCGCCCCGCCGAGGACGTGCAGTCCGTCGCGGATCTGCGCGTCCTTCACCTCGCACAGCCAGCCGTCGACGTGCAGCAGGAAGTCGTCGAAGCCGTCGTCGTCCGGGCGGTCGGCCAGCCCCAGGTCGTGATCGAGCTTCGCGGCCTGGATCAGCGTCCAGATCTGGGCCCGGATCGCGGGCAGCTTCGCCGGGTCCATGCTGCTGATCTGGGCGTACTCGTCGAGGAGTTGCTCAAGGCGGGCGATGTCGCCGTAGCTGTCGGCGCGGGCCATCGGCGGCACGAGATGGTCCACGAGAGTGGCGTGCGCGCGGCGCTTGGCCTGCGTCCCCTCGCCGGGGTCGTTGACGAGGAACGGGTAGACCAGCGGCAGATCGCCGAGCGCCGCGTCCGGCCCGCAGGCGGCGGACAGGCCCGCGTTCTTGCCGGGCAGCCACTCCAGGTTGCCGTGCTTGCCGAGGTGGATCATCGCGTCGGCGCCGAAGCCGCCGTCGTCGGCGCGCGCCGCGATCCAGCGGTAGGCGGCGAGATAGTGGTGCGAGGGCGGCAGATCCGGGTCGTGGTAGATCGCGATCGGGTTCTCGCCGAAGCCGCGCGGCGGCTGGATGAGGACCAGCAGATTCCCGCGCCGCAGCGCGGCGAGCACGATGTCGCCGTCGGGGTCGCCGCCCTGGGCCGCCCGGGAGCGGTCCAGGAACATCTCGCCGGGCGCCGGGCCCCAGTGCTCCTCGACCCCGGCGCGCAGCTCGGCGGGCAGCGCCGCGTACCAGCGCCGGTAGTCGGCGGCCGGGATCCGTACCGGGTTCGCGGCCAACTGCTCCTCGGTCAGCCAGTCCTGGTCGTGGCCGCCCGCGTCGATCAGCGCGCGGATCAGCTCGTCGCCGTCGCCGGAGATCAGGCCCGGGATGTCCTTCGCTGGCCCGAAGTCGTACCCCTCGGCGATGAGCCGGCGCAGCAGCGCGACGGCCGAGGCGGGAGTGTCGAGGCCGACCGCGTTGCCGATCCGGGAGTGCTTGGTCGGGTACGCGGAGAGGACCAGGGCCACCCTCTTCTCCGCGTTCGGGATGTGGCGCAGCCGGGCGTGCCGGACGGCGATCCCCGCGACCCGTGCGGCGCGTTCGGCGTCCGCCACGTACGCGGGCAGACCGTCCTCGTCGATCTCCTTGAAGGAGAACGGGACGGTGATCAGCCGGCCGTCGAACTCCGGTACGGCGACCTGGCTCGCGGCGTCCAGCGGCGACAGACCCTCGTCGTTCTCCTCCCAGGACGCCCGGGAGCCGGTCAGGCACAGCGCCTGGAGGACCGGTACGTCGAGCGCGGCGAGCGCGCCCGCGTCCCACGCCTCCTCGTCCCCGCCGGCCTGCGCCTCGGCGGGCCGGGTGCCGCCCGCCGCGAGGACCGTGGTGACGATCGCGTCGGCGTCGCCGAGCGCCGCGAGCAGCTCGGGCTCGGGGGCGCGCAGGGAGGCCACGTACAGCGGGACCGCCCGGCCGCCCGCGTCCTCGATCGCGTCGCAAAGGGCGCCGACGAAGGCGGTGTTGCCGCTCATGTGGTGGGCGCGGTAATAGAGCACCGCGATGGCGGGGGCGTCGGGCGCCGGGGCCGTGCGGGGCGTGCGGTCGAGGGGGCCCCAGGCGGGCGCCGGGGCCGGGGCCTCGAAGCCGTGGCCGGTGAGCAGGACCGTGTCGGAGAGGAACCGGGCCAGCTGGGCGAGGTTGGCGGGGCCACCGTGCGCGAGGTACGCGTGGGCCTCGGTGGCGACCCCGACCGGGACCGTGGACGCGGCCATGAGCTGGGCGTCCGGGGCCTGTTCGCCGCTGAGCACGACCACCGGGAGGCCACTGGCGAGGACCGTGTCCAGGCCCTCCTGCCAGGAGCGCACCCCGCCGAGGAGCCGGACGACGACCAGCGTGGCGCCGTCGAGGAGCGCCGGGAGGTCGGCGAGCGGGAGGCGGGAGGGGTTGGCGAAGCGGTACGTCAGAGGGGCGGCCGAGGCGTCGGCGGCGCCGGATTCGGTGGTGGTTGTGGCGGCCGGGTCGGGACCGGCGGCCGGGGAGGCAGCGGACGTGGACGCGGCGGACACGGCGGACGCGGCGGCGTTCGCCGCACGGGCGCTGAGCAGGTCGGTGTCGGAATGCGACAGCAGAACGAGCATGGCGAGGCTCGGCCCTTCCTCGGGGTATCCGCGCCCCGGGTGGTCGTTGGATGGCGGGAGTTCCTGACTCACCGGACACCCGAGGCTCGGGGCCGGCTCACAGTGGCGGGACCGCGCCGGAATCTCACCGGGCTTCCTCCCCGGGGTCCTGGGACCCCATGCCGGTCTGCATCCTAGAACGAGTGGTCGGCGGAGCGGGAGGGGTGGTCCGTCACCCCCGGTTGCCGGGCCATCGCGCATAGGTATGCTCGCCGCCATGCCGCCCACTCCCGACACCTCACCCAAGCCGGGCGAACCTCCCATACGGGACCGTGGCGACGCGTGCCCCGGGGCGCTCCGGTTGCATGTCGCCGCTGATGGATTTCTTGCCCGACTGCGCTTGCCCGCAGGCAAGTTGACGCATGATCAGATCGAGTTGCTGGCTTCCGTTTCCGAGTCTCTCGGGGACGGCGCCGTCAGCATCACCTCGCGCGGCAACGTGGAGCTGCGCGGCCTGCCGGACGGCTCGGCGAGCACCCTCGCCGACCGCCTCGGACCCGGCGGACTGCTCCCCTCGCCGACCCACGAGCGGGTCCGCAACATCGTCGCCTCACCGGCCGCCGGACTCGACGGAGCCGGCCATGCCGACGTGCACGCCTGGGCCCGTGACCTGGACCGACTGCTGTGCGCGGAGCCCCGCGCGGCCGCCCTCTCGGGGCGTTTCCTGTTCGTCCTGGACGACGGGCGCGGCGATGTCGCCGGACTCGGCGGCGATGTGACCTTGATCGCAGAACCGGGCGGCGCGTCCGCCCTGCTCCGGGTCGGGGACCGGACGCTGCGGATCGCCGCCGGGCACGCGCCCCGGGCCGCCCTCGCCGCCGCCCTCGCCTTCCTCGCCGCCGCCGAGGCGGCCGGCACCGGGGCGTGGCGGGTCGGCGAGTTGCCGGCCGGGGCGGCCGAGGCCGTCGACCTGAGCGGTGCGGGCGGGCAGCCCGTACCCGTACCGCCCCCGCTGCCCTCCGGCCCCCCGCCCGCACCCGGCCCGCTCGGCCCGCGCGCCGTGTCCGTCCTCGCCCCCCTCGGCCGGCTGACCGCCGCGCAGTTGCGGGCGCTGCTGCCCGCGGCGGAGGTACGGCTGACGCCCTGGCGCGGGGCGGTCGTCGTGACCCACGAGCAGGGGGTGGAGCCCGGGCACGTAAGCGAGTCGGAGCCCGCGTCCGCGTCCGAGCGCGCGCCCGAACCGCTCGCGCACCTCGCACGCCTCGCCTCGGCCGGCCTGATCACCCGCCCCGACGCCCCCGGCGCCGGAGTCACCGCCTGCACCGGTCTGCCCGGCTGCGCCAAGTCCCTGGCGGACGTACGGGCGGACGCCGCCCGCGCCCTCGCCGTACCCGCCGGTGCGCTGCCCGTGCACTTCGCCGGCTGCGCCCGGCGCTGCGGGCACCCGCGCGGCACCTGGGTCGACGTCCTCGCGACCGCGTCCGAGGCCGCGCCCGAGACCGCGACCGAGGCCGAGACCACCAGGGACGGCGCGTACCTGGTGGACGGCGCCCCCACCCCCCGTACCGCCCTGCCCGGCGCGGTCGCCACCGCCCGTACCGCCCGTACCGCCGGCGCCGGCCCATCCGCCCTCACCGCCCGCGCGGCTTACACGACCCCCACGAGATGAGCGAGAGCCCCACGATGTTCGAGTACGAGAAGGACGGCGCGGAGATCTACCGTCGTTCCTTCGCCACGATCCGGTCCGAGGCCGCGGCGGATCTCGCGGGCCTGCCCGACGACGTCGCCACGGTCGCCGTCCGGATGATCCACGCCTGCGGCATGACCGACCTCGTCCGGGACATCGCCCACTCGCCCGGCGTCGTCGCCGCCGCGCGCGCCGCACTGCGCGCCGGGGCGCCCATCCTGTGCGACGCGCGGATGGTCGCCAGCGGTGTCACCCGCAAGCGGCTGCCCGCCGACAACGACGTGCTGTGCATGCTCTCCGACCCGGCCGTACCCGCGCTCGCCGCCGAGCTGGGCACGACCCGTTCCGCCGCCGCCCTGGAGCTGTGGCGCGACAAGTTGGCGGGTTCGGTCGTCGCGGTCGGCAACGCGCCCACCGCCCTCTTCCACCTCCTGGAGATGGTCGCGAACGGCGCCGGGAAGCCCGCCGCCGTCCTCGGCATCCCGGTCGGCTTCATCGGCGCCGCCGAGTCCAAGGACGCGCTCGCCGCGAACGAACTCGGCCTCGAATACCTGGTGGTGCGGGGCCGGCGCGGCGGCAGCGCCATGACGGCCGCCGCCCTCAACGCCCTCGCGCACGAAGCGGAGATCCAGGCATGAGCACCCCTGTCCCGTCCACGACTCCCGGCAAGCTGTACGGGGTCGGGCTCGGCCCCGGCGACCCCGACCTGATGACGGTCGCGGCGGTCCGCGCGATAGCGGAGGCCGACGTGGTCGCGTACCACTCGGCCCGGCACGGCCGTTCCATCGCCCGCTCCATCGCG
Organism: Streptomyces sp. NPDC048718; assembly: GCF_043198875.1. Lineage (NCBI taxonomy): Bacteria > Bacillati > Actinomycetota > Actinomycetes > Kitasatosporales > Streptomycetaceae > Streptomyces > Streptomyces sp. NPDC048718. Next base: position 334,141 of record NZ_JBICVG010000008.1, on the reverse strand, counting down.
GCCCCGCACCTGCGGCCCGAGCAGGTCGAGGAACAGCTGGTGTACCCGCTCACCGTGGAGAGCACCGACCACCCCGGCGGCTATCGGGGCGCGCTCGACGACTTCTACGAGGAGGCCGCCGCCCGCCTCGCCGCGCACCTGGACGCGGGCCGCACGGTCGCCGTCCTCGCCGAGGGCGACCCGCTGTTCTACGGCTCGTACCAGCACATGCACAAGCGGCTCGCGCACCGCTACGACACCACCGTCATCCCCGGCGTCACCTCCGTGAGCGCCGCCGCCGCCCGGCTCGGCGAGCCGCTGTGCGAGGCCGAGGAGACCCTGACGATCGTCCCCGGCACCCTGTCCGAGGACGAGCTGACCGCGCGGCTCGCGGGCGCCGACTCGGCCGTCGTGATGAAGCTCGGCCGCACCTTCCCCACCGTGCGCCGCGCCCTGGAACGGGCCGGACGCCTCGACGAAGCCCGTTACGTGGAACGGGCGTTCATGGCGGGCGAGCGCACCGGGCGGCTCGCGGACGTCGACCCGTCGACCGTTCCGTACTTCTCCGTGGCCGTCCTGCCGTCGCGGATCGACGAGCGGCCGGCCGTACGGGAGCGGGGCGAGGTCGTGGTCGTCGGCACCGGTCCGGCCGGCGCGCCCTGGCTCACCCCCGAGTCGCGCGGCGCGCTCGTCCAGGCGGACGACCTCGTCGGCTACACCACCTATCTCGACCGCGTCCCGGTGCTGCGGGCCGGCCAGCGGCGGCACGGCTCCGACAACAAAGTCGAGTCCGAGCGCGCCGAGTTCGCCCTCGACCTGGCCCGGCGCGGCCGGCGGGTCGCCGTCGTCTCCGGCGGCGATCCGGGCGTCTTCGCGATGGCGACGGCGGTCCTGGAGGTCGCGGCGGAGGAACGGTACGCCTTCGTCCCCGTACGGGTTCTCCCGGGTGTCACCGCCGCCAACGCCGCCGCTGCCGCCGCGGGCGCGCCCCTCGGCCACGACTACGCGACGATCTCCCTCTCCGACCGCCTCAAGTCCTGGGACGTCATCGCCGGCCGGCTGCGTGCCGCCGCCGAGGCCGATCTGGTCCTCGCCCTCTACAACCCGGGCTCCCGCAGCCGTGCCCACCAGGTGGCCGCCGCCCGGGAGTTGCTTTTGGAGGTGCGCTCGCCCGACACCCCGGTGGTCGTGGCGCGGGACGTCGGCGGGCCGGAGCAGTCGGTGCGCGTGCTGACCCTGAAGACCCTGGACCCCGCCGAGGTCGACATGCGCACCCTCCTCCTCGTCGGCTCCTCCCGGACGCGGGTCACCGAGCGCGCGGACGGACGGACGCTGACCTGGACGCCGCGGCGGTACTGAGGAGCCGGCCTGTCGGGGAGGGCCGGTCTTACGGGGCGGGGCCGCGGTCGTCCGGACCCGACCCCGTACGACCGACCCTCCCCGACCGGGCAACGCACGAGCAACGCCCGGGTAGACGAGGCATCCCGCACAGGCGATCACGGCAGGTAGAGTCGTACGACTTGGTCGCACAACCGTACGCAGGGCCCCACCCCGACGGCTGTCGCGCACCAAGCGTCACCACCCCCACGCCCTCCTGTCCGTTTTTCTCCACGGTCCCGGAAAGGGCCTTACACGCCTGTGAACACGCGTATCCGGACGAGAGTCCCGGCCGCCCTGGCCGGCCTCGTCACCCTTGCCTCCGCCGCCGGTCTCGTCACCGCCGCCGGAGCGCCCGCCGCCGCGGCGACGGTGACCTGCAACTCCCCTGTGTGGAAAGTGCAGTTCTTCGCCAACACGACGTTCGGCGGCACCCCGAGGAAGACCGCCTGCGACGCGGCGATCTCCGAGAACTACGGTTCCGGCCACCCGTCCGGGGTGAGCCTGCCCAACGACAACTTCTCGGTCCGCTGGTCGCTGACCCGCGACTTCGGCTCCGGCGGCCCCTTCACCTTCGCCGCCGAGGCGCAGGACGGCATCCGGGTCTACCTGGACGGCTCCCGCAAGATCGACCTGTGGAAGGACGTCTCCTCCACCAGGAAGAAGTCGGTCAACGTCACCATCCCGAAGGGCAAGCACACCCTGCGCGTCGACTTCGTGGCGTGGAAGGGCAAGGCGAACGTGAAGTTCGCGTACACGCCCCGCACCACCGCCTCGGTCGACAAGGTCAAGCCGCTCGCCCCGTCGGGCGCGTCCGTCGCGTACGACCGGGAGGCCGGCGCCGCGACGCTGCGGTGGACCGCCAACAAGGAGATGGACCTGGCCGGTTACCGGGTCTACCGCCGTCCGTCGCTCGGCACCACGTGGACGAAGGTCAGCGGTACGGGTCTGGTCACCAAGACCGCCTTCACCGACAGGTCCGCCCCGGTCACCGGTGCGAAGTTCGGCTACGAGGTCCGCGCCGTCGACAAGGCGGGCAACGAGTCCGCCGGCTCCGCCGACGTCTATGTCACGACGGTCGACACGATCGGTCCGCCCGCCCCGACCGGGCTCACCGTGCGCTACGACTACCGGATGGCCTACCTGCGCTGGGACGCGCCGCCGGAATCGGGCGTGGTTCGCTGGGAGGTGTGGGCGGCTCTGGACGAGGCCGGCCCGTACCACTTGATCTCGCAGCCGGACGACATCGTGGACGAAGTCAACGCACCCGAGAACAGCACGCGCTACTACCGCGTTCAGGCCTTCGACAGGTTCGACAATCCGTCGCCGTTCTCCGCCGTGGTCGCCGACGACGGCGTCGACCGGACCGGGCCGTGGCTCAGCCCGACCGGCGTGAAGGCCGTCGCCCGCCCGGGCTCGACCGACGTGCACTGGTCGATGCACTCCGCCTTCTTCATGGACTGGGACACCGGCGGCTCGTACCGGCTGTACCGCTCGCCCGGCCACACCCTCGACAAGGCCGCACTCACCCGGGTGACCTGCGCCGAGGGCAGTGACTTTTGGCTGAAGGGCGGCCACTGCGTCGACCTGACCATGGACCAGGGCGCGTACTACACGTACGCCGTCGCGGCCGTGGATCCGAGCGGCAACGAGAGCGCGCTGTCGGCGCCGCTCACCGTCCGTACGGGCGACCAGGTCGCCCCGGCGCCGCTCACCGGTGTGACGGCCACCCCCCGCGCCGACGGCATCCAGCTGAGCTGGGACGCCTCCACCGCCGACGACCGCGACGACAGCTCGCCCTACTGGGTGTGGACCGGCGTTCCGCGGGCAGACGGCACCGTCGAGTGGACCGGCGTGTCCACCTGCGACCCCGTCGGGGGCGCCGCGACCACGGTTGTGTGCAAGCGAGCGGCGGACATGCCGCAGACCCGCGTGTACGCGGTCGTCGCCGACGACCGCTGGTCCAACAGGCTGCGCCCGGACGCCCCGGGCGTCATGACCGTGACCGTCACCGATCCGTACGTTCGTCCCGCCCCGTAGGAACCGAGGGCCGGAAAGCCGGGGGCGCGCCCAGCGCGGGTGGTCTACGCCGACCGCGTCCGACCTCCGCGCAGCTCCCGCACCCAGACGGCCGCCTCCTGTGGGGAGGCGGCCGTCGCCGTGTCCGCCGGCACCGGCGGGCGGCGGACGACGACGACCGGGATGCCCGCCTCGCGGGCGGCCGCGAGCTTGGGGGCGGTGGCGGCCCCGCCGCTGTCCTTCGTCACCAGGACGTCGACGCGGTGCCGGGCGAGGAGTTCGCGCTCGCCCTCCAGGGTGAACGGGCCTCGGTCCAGGAGGACTTCGGTACGGGCGGGCATCGGGCCCTCGGGCGCGTCGACCGAGCGGACCAGGAACCACTGCGGGCAGTCCGCGAAGGCCGCCAGGCCCATCCGGCCGGTGGTGAGGAAGACCCGCTCGCCGAGAGGGGCGGGACGGCCGGGGGCGCCCGCTCCCAGCAGCCGCGCCGCCCCCGCGAGCGAATCCACCTCGTGCCAGACGTCCCCGGCACGCGGGACCCAGCCGGGGCGGCGGAGCGCGAGCAGGGGAACATGGGCGGTGGCGGCCGCCTCGGCCGCGTTGAAACTGATCCGCTCGGCGAAGGGATGAGTGGCGTCGATGACCGCGTCCACGGAGTGCTCCCGTATCCACGCGGCGAGCCCGGCCGGCCCGCCGAAGCCGCCGATCCGCACCTCACCTGCCGGCAGCCGCGGGGCGGCGACCCGCCCGGCGAGGGAACTGGTCACGCGCATTCCCGGGACACCCGGGACACCCGGGACACCCGGGACACCCGGGACACCCGGGACACCCGGGACACCCGGGACACCCGGGACACCCGGGACACCCGGGACACCTGGGACACCCGGGACACCCGGGACACCCGGCGCCCCCGATACCCCCGGGAGCGGCTCGCCCTCGTCCGGCGCGCCGGACCGGTGGAGTCCGGGCTCGTGGAGCAAGCCGGCCAGAACACGGGCCTCGGTCGTCCCGCCGAGGACGAGTACGTGCATGGGAGTTCCTTCGTGAGCGGCGGCGGGCGGGCGGCCCAACTCAAGCACACCGGTCTGCGGCCCGGCTGGACGACCGGCGCCTGCGCGACGGCGGCGACGACCGCCGCGTACACCGCCCTGCTCTCCGGCGAGTTCCCGGACCCGGTGACGATCACCCTGCCCAAGGGCCAGACGCCCGCCTTCGCGCTGGCCGTGGAGGCGACGGGGCCCGGCTTCGCGACGGCCGGGGTGATCAAGGACGCGGGCGACGACCCGGACGTCACCCACGGGGCGCTGATCCGGTCGACGGTACGGGTGCTGCCGCCCGGCTCCGGTGTCGTGTTCCGGGCCGGGGAGGGGGTCGGCACCGTGACCCTGCCCGGACTGCCGCTGGAGGTCGGCGAACCGGCGATCAACCCCGTCCCCCGGCAGCTGATGCGCGAGCACGTGACGGTGGTGGCCGCCGCCCACGGCCACCGGTCCGCCGACGTCGAGATCACGATCTCCGTCGACGACGGCGCCGAGATCGCCCGCTCCACCTGGAACCCGCGCATCGGCATCCTCGGCGGCCTGTCGATCCTCGGGACGACCGGCGTCGTCGTGCCGTACTCCTGCTCGGCGTGGATCGACTCGATCCGGCGCGGGGTCGACGTGGCGCGCGCCGGCGGGATCACCCATGTCGCGGGCTGCACCGGGTCCACCTCGGAGCGGACCGTCGCCGAGCTTTACGAGCTGCCGGAGATCGCCTTGCTCGACATGGGCGACTTCGCGGGGGCCGTCCTCAAGTACCTGCGCCGTCACCCGGTGGACCGGCTCACCGTCTGCGGCGGGTTCGCGAAGCTCTCCAAGCTGGCCGCCGGCCATCTCGACCTGCACTCGGCCCGTTCCCAGGTCGACAAGACCTTCCTCGCCGACCTGGCCCGCGCGGGCGGGGCGGACGGCGCGCTCGCCGCCGAGGTCGCCGCCGCCAACACCGGCCTGGCCGCGCTCCGGCTGTGCGAGGCCGCCGGTGTCCCTCTCGGCGACCTCGTCGCCGCCCGCGCGCGCGACGAGGCGCTGGCGGTGCTGCGCGGCGCGCCGGTCGCGGTGGACGTGGTGTGCGTCGACCGGGCGGGCGTGGTGGTCGGGCGGGCGGCGGCGCGGGGACCGAAGGATCCGGCGGAGGTCGCGGGGGTCCGGCAGGGGTGAGGGCCGAGGGGCGCCGCCGGGGGCGTGTGAGCGCGTGCGTGCGGGAGCCCGTAAGGGGTGGTGGACCCGTACGGGGTGGGGGACCCGCGAGGGACTCGCAGGGGACCCGTAACGGCCGGGAAAATCAGGGGAATTCGTCCCTCCTGCCTTGCAGAATGCCGGGATGACCGACTTCTCGTACAAGCCCACCCTGACCGGCGAGCGCGTCACGTTGCGTCCCGTCACCGAGGACGACGTCCCCGCGCTCCTGCCGCTGTTCTCGGACCCGGAGATCCAGCGGCTGACCGGCTCGCACGCCGACTTCACGGAGGCGGCGCTGCGGCAGTGGTACGCGACGCGCGGCGCGCGCCCCGACCGGCTCGACCTCGCGGTGGTCGAGCGGGCGAGCGGCCGGGTCGTCGGCGAGGCCGTCCTCAACGCGTGGGACCGGCCCAACGAGAGCTGTGGTTTCCGCATCTGCCTGGCCCCGGACGTGCTCGGCCGAGGTCTCGGTACGGAGGCGACCCGGCTGATCGTCGGCCACGCGCTGGAGACGCTGGGGCTGTACCGGGTGTGGCTGGAGGTGTACGCGTTCAACCCGCGCGCCCGCCGCGCCTACGAGAAGGCCGGTTTCCGCGCGGAGGGGGTGCTGCGCGGGGCGCTGCTGTGGAAGGGGGAGCGGGTGGACGCCACGGTGATGTCGGTCATCGCGCCGGAGTGGCCGCCAACGGCCCTTTAGTGGCGGGGTATATGCCGGACGGAGTGGGGCGACGGGGCGGCATATGCCGGACTCTCGCCATCCAAGTGACCTCATATCCCGGCCACTTGCTCCGGCTGTCGCTCAACTCCCGCTTTCCTTGCCGGAACCCGGCAATGACCTTCCGGAATCCGGATGGGAGGGTGAAGGGGCCAACCCCGATCCCCAGGAGAGGTGTTCCATGCGTGACACGCGCGTTCTTCCCCGGTCCACCGCGGTACTGACCCTGCTCGCCGCGACGCTGGCCCTGACGGGGTGCGCAGGTCAGCAGGAAGAACGGTCGGTGTCCGCCGACCCGACGACCGCAGGGATCTCGGGCGGTGGGATCTCGGGCGGAGGTACGTCGGGGGGCGGCTCCGCCGGCGGTCCGGGATCCGCGTCGTCGACGGAGCCGGACTTCATGATCACGTCCACCAACAGCCACATGACGCGCGAGTCCTGGCATGCCTCGGGCGGCACCACGGCCTTCTCGGGCGCCAGGCAGGAGATGTGGTCGGACCCGGCCGACGGATTCCACATGCGGGTCACCGGTTCCCAGTCCGGCGACGTCTACTGCGACAAGGGCACCTCCTACACCAGCGCTCCGCTGTTCGCCGCCGCGCTGAACGAACGCGGCCAGTCCGTCAAGGTCCCCGACCACCTCAAGGACCGGTACGTCTCCACCGTCTTGAACTCGGGCTGCGAGATCTACTACCTGATCCCCGAGTCCGTCCAGCGGGCCAAGGACAAGGACCGCACCGTGGGCGGCCGGGACGCGGAGGCCTACGAGGGCGGCAACGGCGAGACCCAGGAGGTCTACTACATCGGGGGCCTCAACATCCTCCGCCTCGACTCGTCGCGCGGCGGCCGCACGAGCACGACGACGTACGACTCCTTCGGCAAGTCCTTCTCGATCACCATGCCGCCCCAGTCGAAGGTCATGACGGTCAGCGAATTTCGTACCGCTGTCCACGGATGACCTGCGGTTTCACAGGTCCGATGGCCGCCGTTCCCACGGGTGATGCGGCGGCCCGGTTCCGGTCGCAGACTGGGGGAGGAGGGGGGCCGGGCAGCCGTGCGCGTCGGTGAGTGACGCGGCGCACGGGGTCGCGAGAGGAGAGAGACCGTGGACTATCCACTGTTGAACGCCTTCTGGACCATCATGTGGATCTTCCTCTGGGTCCTGTGGTTCATGCTGCTCTTCCGGATCATCGGCGACATCGTCCGCGACGACGATCTGAACGGCTGGGCCAAGGCCGGATGGGCCGTGCTGGTCGTCCTGCTGCCGTTCCTCGGCTGCTTCGTCTACCTCCTGGCCCGCGGCAAGGGCATGGGCACACGCGAACTGAGGCGGGCCCAGGCCAACGAGAAGGAGTTCCAGGAGTACATCCGGGCCGCCGCGACCCCGTCCGGGCTGTCCGGCGGCGGCGGGCACGCCGACCAGCTGTCGAAGCTGGCCGAGCTGAAGTCGCATGGGCATCTCACGGACGAGGAGTATCAGCGGGCGAAGGAGAAGGTGCTCGCGAGCTGACGGGCGGACCCGGTCCCGGTCCCGGACCCGGACCCGGACCCGGGCTCGGTACGGGGCCGGGGCCGCCGGGGTCAGGGCCGGGGCCGGGGCCGGGGGAGGTCACGTCCCGGTCCCGGGTCCCGCACCGGCCGGGTCGGCGGGCGGGCCTTCGCGCATCCCGGGCCGCCGGGCCGAGGCGGCCCGGTGCCAGGCCCCGTACCGGTCGGCGAGGAAGTGGGCCGTCAGACCGTGCAGCAGGATGCTCAGGCCGATGGTCAGGGCGACCGCGCGGCCGATGAGGGCGGTGCCGGGTACGTGCTCCTCCACCACGAGGAGCCCGAAGACGACCGAGGCGAGCCCGCGCGGCCCGAACCACCCGGCGAACAGGACCGTGGGGAGGGCGAGGCCGGTCCCGGCCAGGGAGAGCGCCACGGGCAGCATCCGGACCACGGTGAGACTCAGTACGGCGTAGACCGCGATCCGCCAGTCGAGGTGCTGGAGCTGCGGACCGAGCAGGACGGCCCCGAAGACCAGGAAGCTCAGCGCCGCGAGGAAGTCGCCGAGCCGCGCGGCGGGACGGGCGGTGTCGTCGCCGTTGTCGACCGATTCCGGTCCCGTCCCCGCCGTCCGGCCGCCCGCCGCCGCCTTCACCACGGCCGCTCGCGCGCCCCGCCGCAGCGCGGTCCCGAGGGCGAACCCGGCCACCCAGGCCGCGATGAACCCGCTGCCGTCGATGACGGTCGCCAGCGCGTACGAGCCGGCTGCGACGGCCAGGACGAACACCTGCCGCCACTCCTCGGTGACCCAGCCCCGTGCGCGCGAGGCGGACAGCAGCCACCCGCCGGACCCGCCGATGGCCAGCCCCAGAGCCGTACTGAGGACGAGCGAACGCCAGAACGTGCCCGCGATCCCCTCCGCCGAGGCCGCCGTTCCGGGGATCGCCGCGAGGAAGACCACGAAGAACGGCAGCACCAGCCCGTCGTTCAGACCGCTCTCGACCTTGAGTCCGCCCCGGACCAGCGGCGGGACCCCGGGACCGGCCACCGCCGACTCGCCGAGCGCCGCGTCCGTCGGGGCGAGGACCGCGGCGACCAGGGCGAGTTCCCACAGGGTCAGACCGGGCAGCAGGGGCCAGGCGAGCAGCCAGCCGGCCGCGAGGGTCAGCGGCAGGGCGATGCCGAGCAGCCGGCCGGGCAGAAAGCCGCCGGCCCGCAGATCCCGGCGTCGTACGGACATCGCGTCGGTCAGCAGGACCAGCGTCAGGGTGCCCTCCACCAGGGTGAGGATCGCGCCCGCGTCGTGGTCCAGGCTGATCAGGCCGAGCCCGGCCGGACCGATGGCCACGCCGAAGGCGGTGAACACCATCGGCGCCGACACGACGGTGGTCGCGAGGCGCCGGGACACCAGGGCGTATCCGGCCGTCACGGCGGCCACGGCCGCGACCGCCCACCCGCCGCCGGCGCTCATCGCCCCGCCGCGTCCGTCCGCATCGCTCACCTCACTCGCCTCCAGAGGAACACGCGCCACCCGGGCCCGCCACGCGCGCGTACCCGCGGCGCCACCCGCCGTCATCGCGCTGTGGGGGCGTGGGCTCCGAACGGCCCAGGCCGGGATGCCGTACGCCCGCGCGTGGACGGAAATGGACATGAGCCGGGCGGGAACGCGGCGGGGCGGGCCCCGGCCACCCCGGCCGGCGAGGACCGTCCGCTGAGGGGCGAGTGCGGAGCACGAAGCACGGAGCACGAAGCACGGAGCACGGAGCACGAAGCAGGTCGGACGGAGGACGGATGGCGAGGACGCTGCGGAGTGTGTCGTCGGCGGTGCTGATCGTCCTCGCGTGCGTCCTGGTGCCCGTCAGCGTGCTCACGGTGTGGGTGCACGACATCGTCCTCGACACCGACCGTTACGTCGCCACGATGAAGCCGCTCGCCTCCGACCCGGCGATCGAGGCGGCGGCCCACGACCGGATCGTGCACGCGGTGGACGTACGGGTCGACGGCAAGCAGGTCACCGCCGAGATCGCGGCCTGGCTGCGGTCCCAGGGCCTGCCGCCGCGCGCGGCCGACGCGGTCAAGGGCCTCGCCCCGCAGCTGGACGCCGCCGTGAACGGGGCCGCCGACAAGGTGGCGACCCGGTTCGTGCGGAGCGACCGGTTCGAGAAGGTGTGGGTCACCGCCAACCGCGCCGCCCACACGGCCGTGGTGCACGCCCTGACCGGCAAGGGCCGCGGCGCGCTCGACGTCGCGCAGGGCACGGTCACCCTCGACCTCGGCGCCGCCGTGGACCAGGTCAAGAAGGACCTGGTGGACGCCGGACTGCAACCGGCGGCGAAGATCCCCGAGGTCAAGAAGCAGCTGGTCCTGTTCCACTCCGACCAGCTGAAGAAGCTCCAGGGCGCCGCCCGCGCCCTCGACGCGCTGGGCAACTGGCTGCCCGTGCTCACCGTGCTGCTCGCCGCGGCGGGTGTCGTCCTCGCCCACCGGCGCCGACGCGCCCTGGCCCGTACGGCGCTGGGCGCGGCCTTCGCGTGCCTGGTCGTGGCTCTCGTCCTCGTCGTGGCCCGCCGCTCCTACCTCGACCACCTCCCGCCCGAGGTCCATTCGAAGGCGGCCGCGGCGGCCGCCTTCGACGACCTGGTGCGCTTCCTGCGGGTCGCGCTGCGCACCGCGATCGTGCTCGGTGTGGTCCTCGCCCTCGGCGCCTATTTCACGGGCCCCGGGCGCCTGGCGACCGCCACCCGCTCCGTCTTTGAACGCGCCGCCGACTCCGCGGCCGGCTGGTGGGGCGGCCATGGCGTCACCACCGGCCCCGCGGGCACCTGGACCCGGGACCACCGCCGTTGGCTGACCCTGGGCGTCGTCCTCGTCGTCGCTCTCGTCTTCGCTCTCTGGAACCACCCCACGGTCCTCACGGTGCTGCTCCTGGTCCTGATCCTCCTGGCGGCGCTCGCGATCATCGCCCTCCTCGCGGCCGATGGCCGCCGCCCCGCCCCGCCCGGAGCCCGGTGAACGCCGCCCCCGCCCACAGCACGGCCGCGCAGCCGATGCCCGGCACGGACTGCCAGACGTCCTCGGTCGCCCCCGGCAGCAGCGTGGCCAGCGCCGCGAGGCCGACGGTGGCCAGCATCGCGGCACCGACCCATCGCAGCATCGGGGCGCGCAGGCTCCGGGCCATCGGGAAGAAGTGCGCGCCGACCACCAGCGCGGACCAGGTCAGCATCAGCTCCGGGCGGTGCAGGCTGGTGCGCACGTAGTTGTTGCCGACGCCGAGGACGACCGCCTCGACCAGGACGACGGTGAGGAACTTCGGACCGCCGCCGCCCGGGGGCACCGGCGCGCCCTTCTCCGTCGCGGGGGTGCGCCGGGCCAGGACGAAGAGACGGACCACGGCGGCCGCGCTCGCGGCGAACAGCAGCAGGCCGGCGCCGAGGACGACCGGGCGGGCCGCCCCGTGGACGGCGGACTGGGCCAGGACGAACCACATCGCGCCGAAGGCCGTCCCGATCACTGCCCCCCGGCCACCGTTGCGGAGTTGCTCCTGTCGGGTCCTGAAGACAGGACGGACGGCGGTCTTTTCCACGGGCGTTGCCTCCTGTTGATGTGTGTACGTCACATCTTCTCGTGGCTGCCGCGTGCCGTGCGTCCGTTTGACGACGAGAGATTCTGAGGGCCATCTACCGGAAGATCCCAGCCAGTTCGGCCTTCACGTCTTCCCTGTCTCGCCCACGGGGAAAGCGCCGGTGAACGCGATCCTGCGCGGACTCTTGTGGCGCGCCTGTTCGGCGCCTCCAGCGAGCTGTGCCTGGCCTTCTTCCGCACCCGGCCCTCCGGCCGGGCGCGGACGGCACCACGGCACCGGCTCGGCCCGGAGCAGGCGTACACGGGGTGATCCACGACGGCACCCGGATCGCCGACCGCCACCGCGGTGATCTTCACGCTGCGCCGCCCGCGACACCGGCACCACGAAAGCCCCGGGCCGATGACCCGAGGCTCGGCGGCTTGGGTCCGATGACCCGAGGCTCGGCGGCTTGGGCCCGATGATCCAAGGCTCGGCCGCTTGGGGCGGTCCGCGACCGTGGACGGTCTACGCCCGCGCGACCAGCGTCGCGCCCATCGTCAGCATGGTCGCGGCGACCAGCCCGTCCAGGACCCGCCAGGCCCTGGGCCGTGCCAGGACGCCGGACAGCAGGCGGGCGCCGAAGCCCAGGGCGAAGAACCAGCCCAGGCTGGCCAGGGCGGCGCCCGCGCCGAAGGCCCAGCGCAGGTCGCCGCGGTCCGAGGCGAGCGAGCCCAGCAGGAGGACCGTGTCCAGGTACACGTGCGGGTTCAGCCAGGTCATGGCCAGGCAGGTCAGGACCGCGCGCCGGGCGGATCCCGCGTCCGGGCCGCCGGCCGAGAGTGCCGCCGCCGGATCCGGCCGCAGCACCCGCCGGGCGGCGAGGAATCCGTAGCAGAGCAGGAACGCCCCACCCGCGAGACCGACCGCGGTCAGCGCCGCCGGCCAGGCCGTGACCACCGCGCCCACCCCGGCGACACCGAGCGCGATCAGCACCGCGTCCGAGACGGCGCAGAGGGCGACGACCGCGAGGACGGCGTGGCGGCGGACGCCCTGGCGCAGGACGAAGGCGTTCTGGGCTCCGATGGCCACGATGAGGGAGAGACCCGTACCGAACCCGGCGAGGACGGCGGCGGCGATGCTGCTGATCATGTCTTCGACCGTACGGACCACCCCGTGGATGAGTACAGCTAAGGATTCTTACGTACCCTTAGCCGCACTTATGGACGAGCTTCCCCTGGACCAGGTCAGGACCCTGCTCGCGGTGGTCGACGAGGGCAGTTTCGACGCCGCGGCCGCCGCCCTGCACGTGACCCCGTCCGCCGTCAGCCAGCGGATCAAGGCCCTGGAGCAGCGCACGGGGCGGGTTCTGCTGATGCGTACGAAGCCGGTACGGGCCACCGAGTCCGGCGAGGTGGTGCTGCGGTTCGCCCGGCAGCTGGCCCGGCTGGAGCGGGACGCCCTCGCCGAGCTGGGTCTCGCGGCGGAGCGGGGCCCCGCGCGGATCCCGGTGGCGGTCAACGCGGACTCCCTGGCCACCTGGTTCCTGCCCGCGCTCACCCGGGTGCCCGAGGAGCGGCCGGTCTGCTTCGAGCTCTACCGGGAGGACGAGTCCCACACCACCACGCTGCTGCGGCAGGGGCGGGTGATGGCGGCCGTCACCTCCTCGCCCGATCCGGTGGCCGGCTGCACCGTACGGATGCTGGGGCTCGCCCGCTATCTGGCCGTGGCCACACCCAAGTTCGCGGCCCGGTACCTGACCGGTTCCCTGGCCGAGGACCTGAGTGAGGCCCCCACCGTGGTCTTCGACCGGCGCGACGAACTCCAGGACACCTTCGTCCGCTCCTTGACCCGGGGCCGTTCGGGGGCCGGGCGGATCCGGCACATGGTGCCGGCCTCGGACGCGTTCCGGGACGCGGTGGCAGCGGGGCTCGGCTGGGGCCTGGTTCCCGAACCCCAGGCCGCGCCGCTCCTGCGCACCGGCCGCCTGGTGGAACTCGCCGCCGGCCGGCCCCTGGACGTCCCGCTCTTCTGGCAGCAGTGGAAACTCGACTCGCCCGCCCTGTCGGCGGTCGCGGAGGCGGTCGCGGCGGTTGCCGCCGAGGCCCTGCTGCCCCCGGGGCGGGGCGGCGGACGCGGGGCCCCGGGCGCCCGCCGCGACTCTCGCGGTGCCGTCCCCGAGGCGCGCCCGGTGCACGAGTCGCCGTGAGGCGGGCCCGGCGGGCGGGTCCGTCCGGTGGGTCCGTCCGGAGGGTCTGGTGGGTCCGTCCGGTGGGTCCGACGGGGACGGCGGACACGGTCAGCCGGAGTAGGGCACCCAGGACTGGGAGTTGGCGCCGCTCGGCGTCTTCGCGACCGCCGTGGTGTACGGGTCGATGGCCGGGGTGTCGAGGACCAGTCCGGTGGCCGGGTTGGTGAACCGCAGCGTGCCGTTGCTCTTGGCGATCGTCCACTTCTGGGCGGCGTTGGCCGGGTCGAAGGGCTTGACGGTCACCGTGCCACCCGTGGCGGCGGGGGCGGTGAGGGCCAGGGACTGGGGGCAGTTGTCGGACAGCCGTACCGTGCCGTCCGCGTTCGCCTCGGCCTTCCAGAGTGATCCCGCGTTGGCGGGGCTGAAGTGGTCGATCCGCACATCCACGCTGGTGGCCGTCGTACACACCCCGACGCGTCGCAGCCCCAGGCCGCCGCCGTTGGTCAGGCCGTGCCACTGGCCGTCGCCGGTGATGCCGGGACCGTAGTCGATGGCGCTGCGGTACAGCAGCGAGAGTGCCTCACCGGTGGTGGGCAGCGGCGGATTCGCCGCCGGGCGGGCGGCGTTGAAGTACTGGTTGAACGTGGTCGGCCGGTGCGCGGTCATCGCGGCGAGGGTCCGGGCCCAGCCGCCGTCGGTGTAACGCCAGAGGTTGCGCAGCGAAGCGGCCACGTTGCCCTGAACCTTGTCGCCGACCTGCCATCCCTCGCTGTACTGCAGCATGCGGCTCGCGCCATTGCCCCATACGTAGCGGTAGTCGCCGAGCAGCTGAGCCGCCGTGGCGTCGGCGAAGCCCTCGGCCCACGCGCAGGTCTCGGAACTCGCCAACTGGATGTAGTGCTCTTGACAGTTGTTGATGTCCGGCCACACTCCGTTGTTGAGCCGGTGGTGGAGGAAGTGGCCGGCCTCGTGCAGGATGGTGTGCTCGGAGTCGGCGGCGTCGCCGGTGAGGTATATGGCGTTGCTGCTGGGACTGTAGTGGGCGTTGCTGTCCCCCTCGGCCGTGTTGATGGTGAGCCTGGTGCAGGCGTTGCTGTCCGGTTCGAGGGTGGTCCAGCAGTCGCTCGTCGGGTTCGAGCGATTCCACCATGCGAGGTTGAGGGTGTCGAAGGCGTGCCAGCCCCGGCCGGCGGCCCCCGTGGCCTTGGTGTCGCTCACTCCCCAGAAGCCCGGGCCGATGTCGTTCAGGGTCGTCGACCGCATGCTGACGTACTGGCCGGCTCCGTCGAGCACGCGCCACAGCCTGCGGTTCTCCGCCCACACGGTCACCCAGAGCGAACTCATCGTGGTGACCGTGGTGTTGGTGGAGCACAGATCGTAGGACCCGTTGTACGACGTGAGTCCAGAACCGCCGAGGTAGCGCGGCTGGTCGCCACTCTTCTCGATGCCCCACAGTTCGACGTTGGCGGTCCGGACCGGATTGACGACGGTGGGCTTGTCCGTTCCGCCCTCGGCCGACCGGAACTCGTAGCTGAACGAACCGCTCAGGCAGAACGGGCTCGCGGCCTTCGCGGCGGTGGCGGTGAGCGGGACGAGGGCCAGGGCGATGAACAAGGCCATGGCCAAGGCGGCGACTGGGCGCGATATGCGCACTCTGAGGGTCATTTCCGGTGCCCTTCTGGGAACGTGACGGGTTCCGGGGGCGGGCGACGGCGACGGCAGCGGTGTGGTGAAGGCGAAGCGGAATGCCTCAACGCCCCCTCGTACCTGCGACGTTCACCGCATATCGACCCCGGCGCCCCATGATCGGCAGCGGGGGCACCCCACGACAGGGCGCACGCGAGAGCACGGAGGGGCGCGTGGAA
Source organism: Streptomyces sp. NPDC048718 (assembly GCF_043198875.1). Lineage (NCBI taxonomy): Bacteria > Bacillati > Actinomycetota > Actinomycetes > Kitasatosporales > Streptomycetaceae > Streptomyces > Streptomyces sp. NPDC048718. Next base: position 318,732 of record NZ_JBICVG010000008.1, on the reverse strand, counting down.
GCAAGTGAGGGAAGGACGGCGTCCGCGTCCTCGGGCGGCGGGACGGCGGTCCGGCGGTCCGGCGGGACGGCGACGTCGGCTCGGGGGGTCCGGGGCCCAGGACCCGGTCACAGCGCCGATGGGGGCGACGCCTCCCCCGGCACCGAAGCCGGTCCGTCACGGGCGGTGACCGGCGACAAGCCGGTGTCCGGAAGCAGGCGGAACCGGGTACCGTCGTTGTCATGTTCTTCCAGCCGCCGATTCCCGAGTGAGAGCGCGACGGGTCCCCGCCGGCGTCCCCGACGCCGCCGCGCCCCGTCGACTCCGCCGATGAATCCGCAGATCACCTCACTTCAGCACCGGGAGAACCCGTGACCGACAGCAAGAACATCAACAACCCCGTGGGCCAGGGTGGCGGCCAGCGCAAGCGGCAGTCCCGCGCCGAGCGGCAGAACAACGGTCCGCACCGCAACCTGGACCGCCAAAACGCCGCCGACCAGAAGGCGGAGCTGCTGCGCAAGATGCGGGAGAAGACGAGCGGCGCCGCCGGGGACGCCGGGCAGGCGGACGACGACACCGCGGAGAGCTGACGTACCGCCGCCGAGGGGCGGCACCGTGCAGGCCAGGGCCCGGACCGCGCGACGCGCGGTCCGGGCCCTGTGCTGTCGTGGTCTGGGTGCCGCCCACTCACGACTTTCCCTCGAAACGAACCTCATCCCACGCCATTTTTCGCCGTGCGGCCCGCCGGACCGCCGCAGTGGCCGAAAATATCTACTGGCTGGTAAGTGATCTGCGGCCTTGTGAACGGAATGTGTCTCAGCGGCCGGAAAGTTGGCTGAAACTATGCAGCCGGGCGGCGTTCGCGCGTCGACCGAGTGCGGGGGTTCTCCCAGCCGTGCGACTCCTTGAGCGGGCCCGCGTGTCACGGGGTGAAGAGGGGGCCGAGTCGCTCGAAACGCCGAATTCCGGCCGCTGGCTCAATGGTTGACAGTTGCTGATCAGGCTTGCGATCTTGTGCTCGCCGTCCAGTCGAACGAGTGGTCGGCGAGGGGGTGGGGGAAGTGGGCGCAGTGGCGGCGGCGGATGGATCGCGGCGGGTCCGGACGACGGACGTGGACGGTGCGACGACCCTGGTGATCGTCGGCGCGAATCCGACGGTGGCCCGGGCGGCGGCGGCCCTGCCCGTCGAGCTGGTCCACGTACAGCTGCCCGGCGCGCCCGCCCTCGACCCCGGCAGCCGCGTCCTCACCGCCGACTTCCTGGACCTGCCCGCCTTCCTCGCCTTCACCGACGAGGTCCTGCGGCCCCTGGCCCCCACCGCCGTCGTCTCGCTCACCGAACTCGGCCTTGAGCCGGCCGCGCTGGCCGCCCGCCGGCTCGGCGTCGCCGGCGTCGATCCGGCCGTCGTACGGGCCACCCGTGACAAGCTGGCGATGCGGCGCATCCTGGAGCGCGAGGCCCCGCACCTGAACCCGGCCTTCGCGGCGGGCGACGACCCGGAGGCGGTGGCGCGCCTGTTCGCCGCCTACGGGCGGGCGGTGGCCAAACCGGTCGACGGGGTCGGCAGCACCTCCATCGCCCTGGTGGAGGGCATCGACGACCTCCCCGCGGACCGCCGCACGGCCGCCACCCTGCTCGAACAGTTCGCCGAGGGACGGGAGTTCAGCGTCGAGGCACTCTCGGCGGGTGGCCGGCACACCGTCCTCGGCATCGCCGAGAAGGGCACCACGGACGGGTTCATCGAGGTCAGCCACATGATGCCGCCGCCCTCCCTGGACCCGCGCCGTCAGGAGCTGGTCGCCCGGGCGGTCGGCGAGCTGCTCGACGCCATCGGTATCACCGACGGCCCCAGCCACACCGAGGTCATGGTCGACGGGGACAAGGTCGTCGTGATCGAGACGCACACCCGGCTCGGCGGCGACGGCATCGCGGACCTGGTTCGCCTCACCACCGGGGTCGAATGGCGGTGCGCCGCCCTCGGCTGGGCGGTCGGTGCGACGGTCGGCCGAGGCCCCGCCACGGCGGCCGCGGCCGCCACCGTCTTCCTCACCGCCGCGCCCGGGCGGGTGACGGCCGTCGCGCCGCCGCCCACCCTCGCCCACGGGCGGATCCACGCCTGGGACCTCTCCGTCCACCCCGGAGACCGGGTCCCTCCCCTGCGCTCCTCCTCGGACCGGCTCGGCATGGCCGTCCTGACCGCGGCGGACACCCACGCGTGCGTGGCGGCCGTCGAGGAACTGATCGGTCACCCGGTGGTCGTCACCGTTCCCGATCCGACCCTCTGAAGCGAACACCGTTCGGAACGCCGATCCACGCACCACGGACCACGCACGGCACACCACACACCTCGCGTACCTCTCATTTGTTCCTTGACCACGTCACGGGGGATACATGTCTATCCAGAACGCTCCCATTTCTTATGATTTCCATGGCGATGCCCCGTTCTCGATGCCCTTCAAGGACATCAAGCCCGAGGACATCCACATCTACCTGGACCTCGACACCAAGGTCGGAAAGAACACCTGCGGCCAGAAGTGCACCCACTGCTGGTTCGTCAACTACGAGAAGGTCTACGACAAGTCCTTCGCCATGGAGGAGGGCCCCCGCATCCTGGAGGGCCTCCAGTCGCACGGCTACCACGTCTACCCCCGCTACGTGGACAGCTTCGCCTACGACGGCGAGTTCATGCGGATCTACGGGCCGGCCAACAACCGTGAATTCCGGCAGGAGTCCGACCACAAGCCCACCGAGACGATGGAGAAGGGCGACGCTTGGACCAGCGGCCGTCCGCTGCTCGCCGACAACTGGACCGAGCTTCTCGACCTCGCCGTCAAGAACGGCTACGGCACCGTCTCGATCACCTACCACGGGGTGATCGACGAAGACCTCAACGTCGTCGACCACAAGACGTACCCCATCAAGGGCGTCTTCTCCGGCGCGGACACCGAGGAAGTGCTGCGCCGCATCGCCGAGTACAACAAGGGCGTCGACCCCGAAGACGCCTTCCGCGTCAACATCGGCGTCACCCTCGGTCGGCACAACCACGGCCGCACCTCCCTGGAGCGCTACGCCCGCTACTTCAACAAGCTGGGCGTGGCCACCGTCCGGTTCAACAACTTCACCGACCACGGCGGTCGCCACCCCGAACTGCGCCTCTCCCGCGAGGAGATCGAGCAGGCGTACCTCGACTTCAAGTGGGTCCACGAGACGATCCCGCTCGGCTTCCAGCTCGGCGTCAGCGAGGACTTCGGCACCTACGGCATCAAGGCCATGGGCTTCCCGGGCCATGTCGGCTGGTGCCGGGCCGGCCGCCAGCTGTTCGCCGCCATCCCCACGCAGGAGGAAGTCCTCTCCGACGGCCCCGAAGGCCGCCGCGAGAAGATCGGCGACATCGTCGGCTGCGTCAACACCTTCGAACCGCACCTGGGGATCCTGGTCCGTACGGTCACCACCGGCGAGGGGGGCGAGTACGCCGCGTACGACGTCGAGTTCGACCACGACGAGATCGAGGCTTTCACCGCCAAGCGGCTCTCCGGGACGTACAAGGACGGCTGCTTCGCCACCGAACTGTCCGAGGAGCTCGGCCTGATCTCCCGCGTCCCCGAGCGGCGCCGGCTGCCGCTCCTTGTCGACTCGCAGTCCTGACCGAGAGGAAGACCGCCGCGATGCGCCATGTCCTCGTCTTCGCCAAGACGCCCTACGCCAAGACCCCGTACGACCAGTGGCTGGCCGGTTCGGGGATCGTCCCGGTCATCGTGACCGCGGCGGAGTACGCGGCGGGCTACTCCCATCTCCCGCACGTGCACGCCTTCGACGCGTACGACACCAACCAGCTGGTCGAGAAGACCGCGCTGCGTCTGGCGCGCGAATTCGCGGTCGACGCGGTCTTCGCCCGTGCCGAGGCCGATGTCGTACGGGCCGCCCAACTGCGGGAGTTGCTCGGCCTGCCGGGCCAGCACACCGCGAGCGCGCTCGCCTTCCGCGACAAGGTGGTCATGAAGGACCACCTCGCGGGCGGTCCCGTCGACGTCCCCGCCTACCGGCGGCTCGACTCGGCGTACACCGCGATCGACTTCGTCGCCGAACACGGCTACCCGGTCGTGATCAAGCCGGTGTCCGAGTCGGGCTCGCTGGGCGCGGCGATTATCCGCGACGAGGGGGAGCTGGACGCGTACCTGGCCAGCCCATGGCGGGGGGCCAGCGAGATCGAGGCGTTCGTGCCCGGCCAGATGTACCACGTGGACGGATTGGTGGCGGGCGGCGAAGTGGTCTTCGTCCACCCCTTCCGTTACCTCAACGACTGCCTGTCCTTCCGCGACAACGACTGGGTGGCCAACCTTCCGCTCACCGTGCACGACCCGTCGTACGACCGCCTGGTCAAGGCGGCGCGCGCGGTCCTCGCGGAGCTGCCGACCCCGCCGCAGACCGCCTTCCACGCCGAGTTCTGGATCACGCCCGACGACCGGCTGGTCTTCTGCGAGATCGCCAGCCGCACCGGCGGCGGCATGATCAGCGCGATGGTCCGGCACGCGTTCGGGATCGACCTGGACAAGGAGTGGCTGTACGCGGAGTGCGGCCTGCCCTCGACGCTCGGCACGCCTGCCTACCGGCCCGCCGGGGCGCTGTGCATCCCGCCGCGGAACGGGGTTCTGGAGCAGTTGCCGCAGGACCGGGCCGGCGCCGAGCGGCCCGGGTGTGTCCGCGAGGTCATGCTGACCGGCGCGGCCGGCCAGGAGTTCCACGGCGGGGTCAAGTCCGGTCTTTTCCTGGCTGGTTACGTGGTCGACGGGGACACGGAGGAGGATGTGGCAGCGAATCTCGAACACGTGGCGGGCTGGTTCTCCGACAACTCCCGGTGGCGGCCCACCGATTCCTCCGGAGACACCGCATGAGCACCAGCACATCCACCACGGCATCCACCACCACGACTACCGCCACCACAACCGCTGCCGCTGCTGCCGCCGCCGGGCTGCCCGGCCCGCTTGTCGGCGCCGACTGGCTGGCGGCGCGGCGCGGGGCGGGCGTCGTCCTCTTCGACGCTTCCGTCGGCGCCCACCGGGGCGCGTCGGCCCGTATCCCCGGGGCCCGGCCCTTCGACCTCGACGGGGAACTGTCCGACCACACCTCCGCCGTACCGCACACCATGCCCGGTGCCCCGGCGTTCACCGAGGCCCTGCGGGCGCTCGGTGTGCACGACACCGACACGGTCGTCGTCTACGACGCGCAGGGCGTCTACTCCAGCGCCCGCGCCTGGTGGATGCTGCGCGCCATGGGCTTCGACCGGGTCGCCGTCCTCGACGGCGGTCTGCCCGCCTGGACCGCCTCGGGCCACCCTGTCGAGCCCGTACCCGCCGCGTACGACGGCCCGCGCGGCACCTTCACCGCCCGGCTCCGGCCCGGCCTGATCGTGGGCGCCGAGGCCGTCGCCACCGCGCTCGCCGACCCGGCCGCCGCCGTCCTCGACGCCCGTACCCGCGCGCGGTACGCCGGAACCGCGCCCGAACCGCGCCCGGGCCTGCGCGGCGGCCACATGCCCGGCTCGGTCAGCCTGCCCTTCGGCGAACTGCAGCGGGACGGCGGCGTGATGCGGCCGGCCGCCGAGCTGCGCACGGCGTTCGAGGCGGCGGCGGGGGACCGTGAACGGCTGTACTTCAGCTGCGGTTCCGGGGTCACCGCCTGCGTCCTCGCCCTCGGCGCCACCCTGGCCGGCTACCGCGACCTCGCCGTGTACGACGGCTCGTGGAGCGAGTGGGGCCTGCCCTCCGACCGGCCGGTGGCCACGGGCGAGGCGCCCGGCGAGGCCATCGGCGGGGTCACCGCCGGGGCCGCCGGCGAGAGCGGCTCACTGTGACCGGGGGGCCGCGTCGCGGCGGGCTCACCGCGAAATGGCGGACCTTCACCGGTCTGCCGGCCGGTCTCAAGGCCTTGATCGGGCTGTCTTTCGTCGTCGCTCTCGGCAGCTACATGGTCACCCCGTTCATCGGGGTGCTCATGGTCAAGGCTGTCGGCCTGGACATCCGGGTGGCCGGCGTCCTGGTGGCGGTGGCCACCTTCATCCAGTTCGGCGGCAGCATCCTCGGCGGCCCGATCGTGGACCGGCTGGGACTCAAGCGGACCATGGTGCTCGCGCTCACCCTGCGCACGGCCGGCCTGGTCCTGCTCGGCCTGGCCGTCCAAGTGCCCTGGATCGCGTACCCGGCCGTCGTCCTCGTGGCGGGCGGTCCGGCGCTGTACCTTCCGGCGAACAAGGCGTACATCGTCACCAGCGTCTCGGACGCGCTGCGCCCGCTCTTCCTCGGGGTGAGCAGTGCCGCCCTCAACGCGGGCATGGGGCTCGGGCCGCTGCTTGCCGCGCTGCTGATCGACGCCGACCCGGTACTGCTGCTCATCAGTCTCGCCGGGCTCTTCGCGCTGATCACCGCGGCCCACCAGGCCGCCCTGAAGCCGGCCCCGCGCCGACCGGCCGCGGCCCCGGCGGCGGCCCCGGCAGGCACCGGAACCGAGGCGGCCGGAACCGAGGCGGGCACCGGGAAGCGGGCGGCGCTGCGCGGCGCGCTCCGCCCGGTCCTCTTCACCGCCCTCGCCTTCTACCTCTACTTCTTCTTCCAGAGCTTCATGGGCCTGTACGCGGCCGGGGTGTCCAACATCCAGGCGCTCGGCTGGGTGATGCTGCTCAACTGCACCATGGTCGTGCTGCTCCAGCCGGCGTTCGCCGACCGCATCGCGCGCGCCGACTACCGCCTGCTGGTGGTCGGTTCGTTCGCCGTGATGGCTCTCGGTATGGCGGCCATGTCCCTCGGTGGCGCCCCGGCCCTGCTGGGTGGCACCGCCCTCTTCACCCTCGGCGAGATCTTCCTCTTCCTGCGCTGCGATCTGGAACTCGTCGACCGCGTGCCCGGAAATCCCGCGTTCGCCTTCGGCGTTCAGCGGCTGACCGCCGGCATCGGCGGACTTCTCGCCGGTGTGGTCGGCGGGTTCGTCTTCGCCCACTACGAAGCCGCAGGCGATCTGGGCGCGTTCTGGCTGGTGGTGGCGGCACAGTGCGCGGGCGCGGCGCTGCTCGCCATGCTGCTGGGCGGCGGCCGACGGCCCGCCGCGCGCGAACTGCCCCTGCCTGAACAGACGCTGCCTGAACAGCAGTTGTCCGGACCACCGTTGGCCGAGTCGGCGGGTGCCGGAGAGGTGGTGGCCCGGTGAACGAGTCGACCCCCTCCCGGGAGACGCGGTTCGTGCACGCCGGCTCCGATCCGCGCCGGCAGGGCGGCTACGTCAACCCGCCCGTGCACCGTGCCTCCACCGCCCTCTACCAGGACACGGCCGAGCTGGACGCCTCCCAGGCGGACCCGCTCAAGCGCGGCACCCCGGTCTACGGCCGCTTCGGCACCCCCACCGGCCGCGCCTTCGAGGAGGCGCTGACCGAACTGGAGGGCGGCCACGCGGCGGTGGCTACCTGCTCCGGCCTCTCGGCGATCACCACGGCGATCCTCGCCTACGTCCGGGCCGGCGACCACATCCTCGTCAGCGACTCCGTCTACCTGCCGACCCGGAAGTTCTGCGACTCGCTCGCCGCGCTGGGAGTGGAGACCGAGTACTACGACCCATGCGCGGGCGGCGCCGAGATCGAGGAGCTGATCCGCCCCCGGACCCGGCTGCTCTACCTGGAGTCCCCCGGCTCGACCACCTTCGAGGTGCAGGACATCCCGGCGATCACCGCCGTCTGCAGGACCCGGGGGGTGGTCACCATCGCGGACAACACCTGGGCCACGCCCGCCTTCTGCCGGCCGCTGGCGCTGGGCGCGGGCGTGGACGCGGTGGTGCACTCCGCGACCAAGTACCTGACCGGGCACGCGGACAGCATCCTTGGCGCGATCGTCTGCACTAAGGAGAGCTACCCGGTCATCCGGGGCGCGGCCATCCGGCTCGGCCAGTGCGCGAGCGCCGACGACGTCTACCTGGGCCTGCGCGGGTTGCGCACCTTGAACGTACGGCTCGGCCGACACCAGGAGCAGGGGCTGGAACTGGCCCGATGGGCGGCCGAGCAGGACGGTGTGGCAGCCGTTCTGCACCCGGGGCTGCCCGAGGACCCGGGCCACGACCTGTGGCGCCGCGACTTCACCGGTGCGGCGGGCTTGTTCGGGGTGGAACTGGAGCCGGGCCTCGGCAAGCCGGCCGTCGACGCGATGCTCGACCGGCTGCGGATCTTCGGCCTCGGCCACAGCTACGGCGGCTACGAGAGCCTCATCGTGCCCGCCGACCCGGTCTCCCACCGCCTCCCGGGCACCTGGGCGGGACGCGGACCGCTGGTCCGGGTGCATGTCGGCTTCGAGGGGCTGGAGGACCTGAAGGAGGACCTGAAGGCGGGCCTCGAAGCCCTGCTGGGAGGTGGGTAGGGGCGGTTCGCTCCCCTGAGGGCGGGACGATCCGTACCGGGTGGTCCGCCGGCGAGGGCGGCGGCGGAGCGGGTGCGCGGCCCCTGATCCGTCTGGACAACGACGAGCGAAGGCCCAGGTCGCTGACCTGGGCCTTCGCTCACGAGCGGACGACGGGAGTCGAATCCGCGCCATGAGCTTGGGAATCACCCGGCGCTTGGGCTCTCGGAAGAGCGCTGACCTGCGGAAATGGGCTTCGCGGCAAGGTGAGTGCAGGCGACGCTTCCGGTCACCGCGTCACGCGGCGGGCTGACACCGGCGCGGTTCCGCCTGGCCGAAGAGGACCGCGTAGCCGGCGGGGAGCTGCTGAAGAATTCGGGCGAGAAGGTCGGGTCCGGCGAGCCGGGCGACGACGGTGAGTACGGCGCCGGTGTCCCAGCGGGCGATGGCGGGGGTGGTCTCGGCGCGGATGGCCAGGTCCCTGACGAAGCCCCATCCGGTGAGTTGCTCGGCGGCGGGGATCTGAGCGGTCAGGACGAGGGCGGCCTCCACGGGAAGCCGCTGTGCGAGGTCGACCCGCTCGTCTCCGACGAGCTGTCGGCCCAGAGCGGCCAGCACGGTGTGGACGGCCTCTTCCGCCCGTTCGCGGGTGGGGTAGGCGCCTTCATGGCGCACGCGCTCCAGCATCTGCTCGGACGTCATGGCGCTCTGGAGCCGGTGGAGCCGAGGCTGGTCGGACATGGTGCTGCGGACGCCTTTCTCTTCGACGGTTCGGTGGATGGCCGGTGCCGGTGCCGGCGGGAGGTCAGGTGTGTTCGGGGCGGCCGAAGAGGAGGTCGTAACCGGGCGGAAGCTGGAACAACGCCTCCCGGGTGAGGGCCTCTCCCGCCGCGGTGGCCACGGTGGACAGGACCGCGCCGATGTCCCACAGGGCCGTTTTCTCGGTGGCCCCCTCGATCCAGGCGGCGGTGGCGCGGACGAAGCGTTCGGGGGAGAGCGGTTCCGCGGCCTGCAAGGGGTTCAGCAGGATCAGCGCGTAGGACTCGGGGAGGCAGGCGGCGAGTTCCGCTCGTACGCGGCCGACCAGGTGCGCACCCAGCAGGGCGAGGACCACCCGGGCCGAGCGGTCGGCCGCTTCCCGGGTCTGGTATTCGCCGTGCGCCTTGACGTGCTCCAGGAAGACTTCCGGGCGCATCGACATCTCACGTCACCTCCAGGGAGGGGGGAGGAGAAGCGGGGTGCGGAGGGCGGGTACGGGAGGGGAACCGGTGCCCCGCCCTCCGCGGGTGTGTGCCGCAGCGGTCAGCCGGAGATCTGCTTGCGGTCGGATCCGCCGCTGATGACGATCTTCCGCGGCTTGGCGCGCTCGGCGATCGGGATCCGCAGGGTCAGAACGCCCGCGTCGTAGTCGGCTTCGATGCGCTCGGTGTCGAGGGTGTCGGCCAGCACGACCTGTCGGGAGAAGACACCGAGAGGCCGTTCCGACAGTTCCATCTGCACGCTGTCGGACTTCTCCGCCGGCCGGCGTTCGGCCTTCACGGTCAGCATGTTCCGCTCGACGTCGATGTCGATGGCGTCGGCGCTCACGCCGGGGATGTCGAAAGCGATCACGTACTCGTCGCCCTGGCGGTACGCGTCCATCGGCATCACGGACGGCTTCGACCATGTGCCCGACGTACCGGCCAGCTGCTGGACGATCCGGTCCATCTCGCGGAACGGGTCAGTGCGCATCAACATCGCGAAACACCTCCAGTTGTTCGGGCAGTGACTGCCAATGCGCTTCGGCGTACTCCCGTTGTAACATGTCATCGGAACGATGACAAACCTCATGTCGTCGAAAGGATGACAACACGGGAGGCCGGACATGGACGAGCCCGCGGAATCGACCGCGCAGACCCCCTTCCTCGCCGCGGCGGCGGCGCTGGAGGTCATCAGGGAGGCCGTCAAGGACGCGGAGCAGGCCTTCGACCGGGGAGAGCCGGCCGGCGGCGCGGCAGCCACGCCGGGCGAGGGCCCGCATGCGGCCCTGGCCGCCCTGCTGATGCTGCGCGAGGCCCGCGAACAGCTCGCCGGCTGGGAAACAGGGCTGATCGAGGCCGCCCGTGGACAGGGAGCCAGCTGGGCCGACCTCGCCGCGCCCCTCGGGGTCGCCAGCCGTCAGGCGGCCGAACGCCGCTACCTCCGGCTGCGCCCCGGCAGAGCCGGAAGTACCGGAGAAGAACGAGTCCAGGCCACCCGCGACACCCGCGCCGCCGACCGCGACGTGAACGCCTGGGCCCGCGACAACGCGGCCAGCCTGCGCCGGCTCGCCGGCCAGATCACCGCTCTCGACGGCCTGCCGGCCGACGCCGAAGCCGCCATCGGCGACCTGAACCTCGCCCTCGCCGACAACGACGCCGCCCGCCTGGTGCGCCCGCTGTCCGACGCCCGGGCCCACCTGCGCCCCGAGGACGCCGACCTCACCGAGCGCATCGACGCGCTGACCCGCCACACCGACCAGCTTCGACGGGCCACCCACGACCGGCGCGGCGGCTGACCGAGGAGACGGGACAACGACGAAGGCCCAGGTCGCCGACCTGGGCCTTCGTTCGAGAGCGGAAGGCGGGAATCGAACCCGCGCCACAGGCGCGTGGGAATCACCCGGCACTTGGGTGTGTATATGCCCTCTCACCTGCGGGACATTCGCCGGTGGATCCGTCCCGGCTGCCTCTGGGGCCCCTGTGACGACTGTTCACCGCTCCTGCCGACGCGTTGTGGCACGGCTGCCGAGGCAGCGGCGCACGAGTGCGAGGGTGCGCTGTGTGACCGTGTCGAGAGGGGTGCCGTTCTCGACGGCGGCCAGTGCGGTGTGCAGCATTCCGGCGATCAGGTCGGCGGTGAGCGCGGGCTCGGGAACGCCGAGCTCCCGGACGGCGGCGCGGAACGGTTCGACCTGTTCCAGGTGGAGTTCCATCAGCCTCTGCTGGCAGGCCGGAGGAAGGCCGGCGTTCATAAGGGCGACGGCGGGCTGGTGTGCGCCCTCGGCACCGAGGCGGAGGCTTTCTTGGAAGAACGCCTCGACGCGTTCCAACGGCCCGTTCGCGGCGGCCAGGGCTCGGCTGAGCGCTTCGTCGGAGCGGCGGAAGGCTTCTTCCGTGATGGTGGCCAGGAGGGCTGCCGAGGAGTCGAAGTACTGGTAGACGCTTGAGCGGGCCAGGCCCGCGCGGGCGCCGACCGCCGCCGGTGTGACAGCGGCGGCGCCCTCGTTGACCAGGATGTCGATCGCTGCCCGGATCAGCGCCTCGCGTTGCTGGGCACGGTGCTCGGCGACGGTGGAGGCGTTGATCTTCGGCATGCGGCGTGGGCTCCTGGAAGGCGGGCGGGGCCGGGAGCGGGATTCCGGCCCGCGGCCACCGTCAGGACAGGCGGCCGTCGACCATCTCGTACACCCGGTCGGCAGCGTCCATTATCGCCGTGTCATGGGTGACCATGACCGTGGCAGTACCGCGTTCGTGGGTCTGCTCGGCGATCAGCCGTACCGCCTCGGCCGAACGCACCCGGTCCAGCGCGGACGTGGGTTCGTCCACCAGCAGGACGGCGGGGGAGGTCATCAGCGCGCGGGCCAGGCCCGCGCGCTGGCGCTCGCCGCCGGACAGCTGGTGTGGACGGGAGCCGGCGCGGTGGGCCAGTCCGACGGCTTCGATGAGTTCGTCAGCGCGGGCCCGGCCACTGGTGTCGAGGCGTCCGTCGATGTGCAGGGGCAGCAGGAGCTGTTCCCTGACGGTGAGGGAGGCCAGCAGGTTCGACTGCTGGAAGACGAAGCCGATGTGGCGAAGACGGGCGGCGGTGCGTTCCTTGTCCGAAAGGGCGGTCAGCTCGGTGCCGGCGATGTGCACGGTGCCCGAGGTGGGCCGCTGGAGGCCGCCGGCGACGGCGAGGAGGCTGGACTTGCCGGACCCGGAGGGGCCGACCACGGCGACGAACTCACCAGGGGCGACGGTCAGGCCGACGTGGCCGAGGGCGGTGACGGCGGTATCGCCGTCTCCGAGGGTGAGGGTCACGCCGTCCAGGCGCAGCCCACCGGAGCGGTTGGTGTCGGCGGCGGCCCGGTGGCCGGTGGCGGGTGTGGTCATCGGGCGGCTCCGAGAGCGGTCAGGGGGTCGACGGCGGTGATGCGGCGGACGGCGACGACGGCGCCCACGGTCCCGAGGACGATGAGGAGGCCGGCGGAGGTGGCGATGGCCGGGGCCGAGAGGGAGAAGGGGGCCTTACCGATCATCGCGCTGCCCAGGGCCAGGCCGGCGGCGGTGCCGAGGGCCGTGGCTCCGACGAGCACGGCGACGACCTGGGCGAGCGCGTCGCGCAGGATGTATCCGGTGGGGGCGCCGAGCGCCTTCAGCAGGGCGATCTCGGCCTTGCGCTGCACGGTCCAGACGGTGAAGAACGCGCCGACGACCAGGGCGGAGATGGCGTAGAGGAAGCCCTGGATCAGGGCCATGGTGCTCGACTCGGCCGAGTAGCCGGGGGACGCGCCGAAGGTGCTCTCCTTGGTGTCGGCGCGGGTTGCGGTCGCCTTCTCCACGGTGGCGACGGCGGCACCCGGCTCCAGGGTCAGGGCGACGGCCGTGGCCTGCCGGCGCGCTGCCTCGGGCAGGTCGCCGGGCAGGCCGTAGTGGAGGTGACGCCAGGTGTCGAGGTCGGCGTAGACGACGCCGATGTGGCCGTAGGAGACGGCCTCGTCCACGAGGCCCACGACCTTCAGCCGCACCTCGCTCTTGTCGGCGGTCAGGACGTCCCCGACCGCCACGCCCAGGTCGGCGATCTCCTGGGTGATCACGATGCCCGCGCCGCCCTCTTCCAGGCCCTTCCCCTCGCCGGGACTGGGGGCCAGGGGGGAATCCGGCGCCATACCGAAGACGGCGAGGTTGACTTGCTCGCCCTTCTTGGCCCCCTGGGTCACCACGGCATTGGCCAGGGTGCTCCCGAACGGCTCCGCCCGCTTCACCCCCGGGGCCTTGGACCACGTCTGCCAGTCCTCCTCTTCCACGGTCGAGCGGGAGAACTGCTCGCTGGTCGCCTTCTCGTCGAAGGCCATGTGGGTCACGGGCAGCGCACGCAGACCGGATATGCCGGCGTCCGCCAGGCCGGAGGCCAGTCCGGACAGCAGGACACCGAGCACGGCGATGAGCGCGACCACCGCACCCATCAGGGCGAAGCGACCGCGAGCGAAGCGCAGATCGCGTAGGGCAAGGAACACGGAGTTCTCCGAGCGGTGAGCGGTGAGCGGTGGGTGGGGGCGAGGGCACGACGACTGGACCCGCCGACCTTTGCCTAAACTTGACGACGCGTGTGTCGGTATCTTATCCACTGCCATGGACGCGCCTGTCGGTACGTTGTGGCGCGTCTGTGCCGCCGGCCGCTCTCCACGAGGCTCTCGCCCGGCTGGGCGACCTGGATCCGCAGGGGATTCGCGCCGCCGTCGTCTCACCGTGCCGGAGTCGACGGAGGCGACTTCCGGAGGGGGCGGAGGGCGACTTCCGTAGGGGACGCGCGCGGCAGCTGCGCGGGCGGCCGTCGAGAGGTCCGTCATCCGCTCATGAGCGAAGGCCCAGGTCGCCGACCTGGGCCTTCGCTCATGAGCGGATGACGGGAATCGAACCCGCGCCATGAGCCTGGGCATCACCGGTGCCCAGAGCGGCGATTGGGTGCCTGACCTGCATGAATGAGGTTCTGGGGGCGCTTCGGGGCAGGTCTGTGGAAGCGCGTGGTGACCGCTGCGCACCGCTTCGAAGGGCACGGCTGGGGGCGACCGTCACAGCGGCGGCCCGCCGACCGCCCGGCGCTTCGGGCGGGTGGCGTCGACCTGGTCGGGCCCCGGCTGCAGCCGGCATCGGCGTCCTTGTCTCAGACCTTCTCCGGGGGCGTGCCCGATTCGGCGGCACGCCGGTACTCGGCGTTGATGCGCTGGGCCTCCTCGAGCTGGTCCTCAAGGATGATGATGCGGCAGGCGGCCTCGATCGGGGTTCCCTGGTCGACGAGTTCGCGGGCGCGGGCGGCGATGCGGAGCTGATAGCGGGAGTAGCGACGGTGGCCACCCTCGGAGCGCAACGGCGTGATCAGGCGCGCTTCGCCGATCGCACGGAGAAAGCCCTGGGTGGCGCCGATCATCTCGGCAGCTCTGCCCATGGTGTAGGCGGGGTAATCGTCGTCGTCGAGACGGTCGTACGAGTCATCTGCTGTCATTTGCACCTCTCCGTGAAACGCATAGAGGGGCCCTGGTGCCGGTACTGGCACCAGGGCCCTGAAGGAACTACTACACCACCTGCCGGCCCTGATGAAGCGCCGGCCTTCTGTGTCCGCTCACCCGGTCTGTTCGCTGCCGGGGTGCGGGGATCGCGGTTGCTTGACCGAAGACCACCTCACTATCGATGTCCTGCGGTACCCGGACTCGAGACTTCCGTCCGGGCGATCCTGATGGCGCCGCGTTCCTCCACTTCCCTCGGTGATCGACTTCTTGCGGGCGGATACCGCGCACCGCTGATGACGCGTACGACGCAACGGCCTGAGCCAGCGCCGCTGTTGCCGCGCCCCCGGTGCGCGCGTCCGCAGCTCGACGCCTTCACCAGGGGTACCGCCCTGCCGTCCTCACGGGTACCGCTTCTGCCATGACCGCGGTCCCGCTCATGGCGGCCCCTGCTCACTCCGGGCCGCCCAGTCCGGCCGCCAGTTCCGTCGCCATCCCACAAAGCCCTGGCTTCGAAACTCCACCGCCGCACTGTCCTGCGCGCTGCGACTACCTGTACCGCTTGCCGGCAGTTCATCTCTGCCGACCCCATTGTCTCCGTGGGTTACGAGAAAAAACATAGACCAACACCTCGCCAATGTCTACCTTGGCCGCGCTAGATATTCGCGTTCCCGGCCAGGAGGCCTGGGAGGGGGCGGGGGCGTCCGGCGATCGCGAAGGCGCGCCGCCGCCGCGATGTGCGCCTCCCGGCACGGGGGGAGGACCGGCGGGCGGGTGGAGAAGGTTCGTAGGATCGCTCTCATGTCGAAGACTGACGAGCTGCTTGTTGAAGTCGCCAGACTGATCGAGTCCGGGCAGAGCAATCAGATGTCCCTGACCGTGGTCACCGGGGGCGCTGTCATCACGGGCCGACTGGCGCCCGAAGCGGTGTGGCGGCAGCGGGTCTCGGAGGTTCTGGCGGATTCCGAACGCCTGACCGAGTTCTCCGCCGCCTTCGCCGCCGGGGGCGGACATGAGCCGCCCACGCACCTGCACTTTCACATGGCCCGCATCCTGCAGGGCACGGTGGGGATCCCCGAGACGGGCGGAATGTACCGGGTCTCGATCGCGGACATCAGCGCCTGGACCATGGGCGATGTCGCGTACTTCGATCACTGACCTCGCCGGAGAGGCAGTCCCGTGAGGGGCCGTACTCGCTTGAAGGCGCCGATATGTCCGTCCGCGATCGGGAGCGCCTCGGCGCGGTCGCGGACGGACTCCATGGCCGCCCGGTGGGTCACCGTCAGGCCGCAGGGGCGCCGAGGGGCGCGGAGGCATGCCGGGCGAGGCCGGCGCCATGGGGAGGCGTGGTGCTGTGCGGGAGGCCGCGACAGGCGAAGCCGAGTTCGGTCCTCGCGTGTACCGCTCGCGACGGGGGAGGAGCATCCCCTCCCTCTGCGAGGCATCATGCGCTGTGTCATCGCGCGCTTCCCCTCGAGCGCGCCAAGAGCGGAGTCCTGGACTCCAGGCACGGCGTCCAGCCCGAGGGGATCACCGGGGAGTCCGTCACCATCGGGCGCGGTACCCATCCCGTCAAGCGGGTCTGGGGGCCCCAGGCGCCGTTTTGTTCACCCGCGAGGGGTGAGGCGGGGCCCGGGGAGACGCCGCTGCCGCCAGGACGTCACAGGGGCCGCCGAGGCGAACGGCCGCGGTCGTCGGAGAGGTCGCGCAACTGGACCCGGTCCGTGTACGCGGGACTGTCGCGGACGGTGGTGAGCTGGGTTCGGGTGACGAGGCCGGTGCGCTGATCGTCGTTGTCACAGACGAGGAGAAGTTCGGTGCGTGCTCCGGCCATGACGGCCAGGGCCACCTCCACAGTCATGTCGTCGCGGACCTGCGGTCCGGGCGGGTCCGCGGTGTCGGTGCCCGTCGGGCGGGTCTGTGTCCGGGCCAGTGTCACAACGTGCCTCCTGAGGAGATGAGTCGGCTTCCGGGTCACGCGGCGCTCGCTCGCCGGAGCGGGCCGGGGAGGTCCCGGGCACGCGATGCCGGCGGCTGTCACTGAGGCGCGTCCTGTCGCGGCGCGGGTGGGGGGCCACCGGGGCGGGGAGACAGCCCGAAGTTCCGGCCCGCGCGGTACGGCCGCTGCGGTGGGGGTGATCCGTACGGCCGGCCGGCAGGTCCACGTTGACGACGAGGTCGAGCTGACGGCCGTCTGTGCACGCGAGGTTCATTTCAGAACCATCCCGATACGGGCGGGTAGCAAGAATTTCGGCAGAGAATGCATGGTGCCGAAATTTCCGGTCCGTACGAATAGGCGTGACGAAATCAGGCGGCGTGGTCCGTGGGCAGAAAGCCGATCGGCGGCGGACAGGAGTGCCGCCAAGCTGCCGGCGGTGCGTACGGAGGCCGCGTAAAATGAATGCAGCTGGGGCCCGCACCCCGAAGGATGCGGGCCCCAGCTACGTATTGCGCGTCAGCGTCAGGCGGAGACGATGTTCTCGGCCGTCGGGCCCTTCTGACCCTGCGCGATGTCGAAGGAGACCTTCTGGCCTTCCTGGAGCTCACGGAAGCCCTGGGAGGCGATGTTCGAGTAGTGGGCGAACACGTCGGGGCCGCCACCATCCTGCTCGATGAAGCCGAAGCCCTTTTCCGCGTTGAACCACTTCACGGTGCCAGTAGCCATGTCATTTCTCCTTTGGGCAGTGCAGCGGTATCCGCACTGTGCGGATACCGTGTCGCCGCGATGATTCCCTGCCCGGAAACGACCGGAATGCAAAACGCGTCCCTGCGGCCTGCGGCCGACGGGGCGTCTAGGTTACGGGTACCAAAACTGCAACTGATTCGACAGTAGCACGTCGATGCTTTCCGTGCGTGGTTCGAATTCACCCCCGCGTGGTGCGGGGAGAAACTCTCCCGGTAATGCCGGTGAGAATCTCGCGCGGCGGGATCAGGTATTCGCTCTGCTGAATGCGACGTTCTGGCCGTCCAGCTCGCCCCGGCGCGTCCTCGGAGCGGTCGGCTCCTTGGTGGACCACGGGGTGGACTCGGCGTCGGTGCGGGCGAGTTCGGGGGCCGGTCCGCGAGAGGAGATCGAAGCCTTCACCACCACGACGTCCGTCCTCGTCCGTTGAGAAGGCTGACGTGACCGCGAGAGGGGCCGTCGAGTTCTGAGAGCTTGGCGGGAAGCCGGCGGGTGAATCTGGCGCGGCGGACCTCGGAGATGCCGGGCGTGGCTGCCATGCCTTGAGTATTTCGCAGTCGGCTGGATCGACCAGGTGGAACCTGCGAGGTGGCCCACCTGATTTCGGCTGTTTGACCCCCAGGGCTTGTGAATGCCGTGCGGCGGAAGGCCATGACGGGCTGGGCTCGGGTGGTGCGCAGTCTGTGCGAGGCGTGTCTGGAGAGGTCTGGAGGGCGAAGAAGGCCCAGGTCGCTGACCTGGGCCTTTTTCAAGGGCGGATGACGGGAATCGAACCCGCGCCACAAGCTTGGGAATCACCCGGCGCTTGAGCCTGTGTACCCATGCTGACCAGCGGAAACGTTGGTCTTCGGTGTCGCCTCCACGCTCGTGGCTTCTCCCTTGTTCACCGCTGTCGACCGTCCTTGCCGGCACGTTGTGGCACAGCGGATCGTCGCAGACCCCTTGCGCCGTCAGACGTCCGCGACCGCCTCCAGCGGGCTCAGCGCCGCTGCCCGGCGGGCCGGGACGGCGGCGGCGAGGGTGCCGATGGCGAGGGAGAGGAGGCAGACGAGGAGGAGGGTCCCCCAGGGCAGGACCAGGGTGTACTGGTCGATCGCGCCGTTGGCGAGGGAGCCGACCGCCCAGGCGCCGAACAGGCCGCCCGCCAGGCCGAGGAAAGTGCCGAAGCCCGCGACCGTCAGCGCCTCCAGGCGGATCATGCGGCGGACACCGGAGCGGTCCATGCCGAGGGCCCGCAGCGCGCCGATCTCCCGGGTCCGTTCGGCGACGGACATGGCGAGGGTGTTGACGATGCCGAGCCCGCTGATGACGACGCCGATGCCGAGCATCCCGTACATCACGTTCAGCAGGTCGCCCATGGTGCCCGCGGCTTCCCGGACGAGCCGGCCCCGGTCCTGCACCTTCAGGAGCGGGTTGTTGCCGACGGCGGTGCGCAGGCGGGTCTCCAGCGCCTTGCTCCCCGTGCCGTCGGTGCGCAGCAGGACACGCTGGACCGAGCCGGGCAGGAAGCTGTTCCGCGCGACCTCGGCGCGGGTGCCGAGCGCGTCGCGGGCCACCGGGTTGTCCTTGTAGACGCCGACGATCTCGTACTGGGCGAACTCGCCCTCGCGGCCGAGGCGCGCATGGAGCAGTCCGCCGGTCGTCACCCCGTTCTCGTGCGCGAGGGAGCTGGAGAGGGCGATCCGGCCGGGCGCCAGGTTTTCGACGGAGCCGGAGACGAAGTCGAGCTTCATGGTGTCGTGGACGGTGGCGGGGTCGACGCCGGAGATCTCCCGTACGCCGGAGCCGGTGAACAGGGTGGAGTCGGTGATCGCGGTGGCGGTGCGCACTCCGTCGGTGCCGGCGAGGCGTCGTACGGCGCCGGGGTCGATGCCCGTCATGGTGGAGCGGGTGCTGACGACGTAGTCGGCGCCGAGACCGGCCGCCGCCTGGCGGTCGAGGGCCTGCCCGGTGGAGTTGCCGATGACGGCGAGCCCGGTGACGAGACCGGTGCTGAGGAGCAGGGTGGCGGCGGTGGCGGCGGTGCGGCGCGGGTCGCGCAGGGCGTTCTCGCGGGCGAGGCGGCCGGTGACGCCGAAACGGCCGGTCAGCCGCCCGGTCAGCCGGATCACCGGCGACGCCAGCAGCGGCGCGAGGGCGATCAGGGCGGCGACGAGCAGGCCGCAGCCGACCATGGCGTTCCGCAGGTTCTCCTCGGAGGCGTCCTTCGCGCCGCTGAGCGAGACGAGCCAGGTCACACCGAGCGCGAGGAGGCCGAGGCCGATGGCGCCGCGCAGTCGGAACCGCTGGGCCGCAGGCGGCTGTTCGGCTGTACGCATCGCCTCCACGGGCGCTGTCCTCGCGGCCCGGCGGGAGGGCAGCCAGGCGGCGATGACGGTGACGCCGACGCCCACACCGAGCGCCGCCGCGACCGAGCGCGGGCCGATCTCCAGGGGTCCGCTGGGCAGCGCGTTCCCGGCGGAGCCGAGGACGTGGGGGAGGGCCGCCGCGATGCCGAGACCGAGCAGGAAACCGGCCGCCGAGGCCGCGAGGCCGACCACGAACGCTTCCAGGAGGACGGAGCGGGACACCTGGCGGCGCGAGGCGCCGATCGCCCGCAGCAGTGCCGTCTCACGGCTGCGACGGGCCACCGCCATGGTGAAGGTGTTGACGATGAGGAAGGAGCCGATGAAGAGGGAGACCCCGGCGAAGACCATCGGGATCTTCTGGTAGCCGCGGGTCAGGGTGTCGACGAGGATCGCCTGCTGGGCGGCCTGCGCCTGGCCCGTGGTGGCCTCGGCGCGGTCGGCGGGGAGGACGGCCGTGACCCGGTCGGCGAGGTCGTACGCGCCGGTGCCGGGCGTGGCGGACAGGTCGATGCCGGTGTAGTGGCCCGGGGTCGAGAACAGCTTCTGCGCGGTCGCCTTGTCGAACAGGACGAGGGTGCCGCCCGCCGTCACCCGGGTGTCGCCGGTGGTGACGAGGCCGACGAGCCGTGCGGTCATGACCGGGCCGTCCGTGGCCAGAGTGACCATGTCGCCGACGCGGAGTCCGCCCGCGTCGGCGGCGCCGGTGTCGACGGCGATCTCGCCCGTACGGGCGGGGGCGCGGCCTTCGGCCAGCGGGTGGCGGCTGTCCTCGCCGTCCTTGCCCGGTACGTACGCGGCGGCCAGGTTCGACCAGGCCCGGTCGGCGCGCAGCGGGGTGCCGTCCGCCGCGTTCAAGGTCGCCGAGCCGTCGACCGAGGGGCGTACGGCGGCGACGCCGGGCACCCGGGCCAGCTTCGCGGCGAGCGCGTCGTCGAGCACGCTCACCGGCGGCCCGTCCTGGGCGCCGGACGCGGGGGACTTCTCGGTGACGGTGACGGCGATCCCGGCGAAGCTCTTCGAGGAGGCGGCGCGGTGGGCGGCGGCGGTGGTGTCCGCGAAGACGAGGGTGCCGCTGACGAACGCGACCCCCAGGCAGACGGCCAGCACGGTCATGACCAGCCGGGCCTTGTGGGCCAGGAGGTTGCGCAGGGTTGTTCTCAACATGGGGGTCTTCCAGGGCTTTATGGGAGTGTCCGGGGCGGGATGCGGGGGTGCGGCGGCCGGGAGGCGCGGCTCAGCCGGCGTGGGACCGCGCGCCCAGGCTCTTCATCAGGTCGAGGACGCGGTCCGGAGTGGGGCGGACCATCTCTTCGACGAGGCGTCCGTCGGAGAGGAACACCACGCGGTCGGCGTACCCGGCGGCGACCGGGTCGTGGGTGACCATGACGACGGTCTGGCCCAGCTCGCGCACGGAGCCCCGCAGGAAGCCGAGGACTTCGGCGCCCGCGCGCGAGTCGAGGTTGCCGGTGGGCTCGTCGCCGAAGACGATCGCCGGCCGGGAGGCCAGGGCGCGGGCGACGGCGACGCGCTGCTGCTGGCCGCCGGAGAGCTGGGCGGGCCGGTGGTCCAGGCGCCCGGCGAGGCCGACCATGGAGACGACGCGGTCCAGCCATTCCCCATCGGGGCGGCGCCCGGCGATGTCCAGCGGGAGGGTGATGTTCTCCAGCGCGGTAAGCGTCGGCAGCAGGTTGAAGGCCTGGAAGATGAACCCGATCCGGTCCCGGCGCAGTTGCGTGAGCTGCCGGTCCTTGAGGCCGCCGAGTTCGGTGGTGCCGATGCGCACGGAGCCGGAGGTGGGCGAGTCGAGCCCGGCGGCGCAGTGCATCAGGGTCGACTTGCCGCAGCCGGACGGGCCCATGATCGCGGTGAACTCGCCCTCCCGGAAGGCGAGGCTGACCCGGTCCAGGGCGACGACCCGGGTGTCGCCCTCGCCGTAGACCTTCGACAGGTCGGTGGTGGCGGCCGCGATGCCGGTCAGCGGGGGCGGCGACAGGAGGTCGGCGGACATGGTGCTCCTCTTCTCGTACGGAAAGACGCACGAGAAGCGTGTCGGGGGAACATATCGGGGCCTGGGCGGCCGTGTATCGGCGCCCGCTCGGGCGTGTACCGGTCGTGCGGCAGCGGCGGCAGCGGCGGCAGCGGCGGTACGGGTGAGGGGCGCGACGCGGAAAGGGCCTCCCCCGTGGGGAGGCCCTTCAGAGCGCGTACGTCCGGCGGCGTCACCGGCGCCCGGACGGCTGCTTGGGCCGCCGTGTATCAAGGCCCGCTCCACCGTGTACCGGCCGGGCGACGGTTCCGCCCCTCCCCTCAGCCGGGCAGCCGCAGAGTGGCCACGGCGCCGCCGTCCGGGGCGTTGGACAGCCGGAGTTCGGCGCCGAGGACGCGGGCCTGGCCAAAGGCGATGGTGAGGCCCAAGCCGTGGCCCGAGCCGCGTTCCCGGGCGCCGGTGTGGAAGCGTCGCGGGCCGTGGTCCATCAGGTCGGCCGGGAAGCCGGGGCCGTGGTCGCGGACGACGACCGTCCGGCCGTCGACGGTGACCGCCACGGGGCTGCCCCCGTGGCGGTGCGCGTTGACGACGAGATTGCCGACGATCCGCTCCAGGCGGCGGGGGTCGGTCTCCACGGTCCGCGCGGTCCCCTCGGCGGTGGCGTCGACGACCTCCGCCTCGACGCCGGTACGTGCCACGGCCTCGGTCACCACGGCGGCGAGCGGGACCCGCGCGTGGACCGGCTGTTCGGCTCCGGCGTCCAGGCGGGAGATCTCCAGGAGGTCCTCGACCAGAGCGCGCAGATCGCGGATCCGGGCCCGCAGCAGGTCCTCGGTCTCGCCGGGTGGCAGGAGGTCGGCGGCGGCCAGCAGCCCGCCGACGGGGGTGCGCAGTTCATGGGCCACGTCGGCGGTGAACCGGCGTTCGGTGCGCAGCCGTCGCGCGAGGGTGTCGGCCATCCGGTCGACGGTGGCGGCGATGTCGGCGACCTCGTCGTCTCCCTTGGTGGGTCCCGAGCGGGCGTCCAGGTCTCCGGCGGAGATCCGGGCCGCCGTCTCGGCGACGCGGCCGAGGCGCCGGGCGAGGAGCCCGGCGCCGTACACGGCGAGGGGGGTGGCCGCCGCGAGCGCGAGGAGCGAGGCGACGGCCATGGCCGCGTCGAGGCGGGAGAGGTTGGCGTGGTCCGGGCCGAGATTGATCTGGACGGCGAGGACGGGGCTGCCGGGTCCGCCGGTCCGCTGGGCGGCCCAGGCGCTCGGCCCGACGTTCCCCTCGACGTGGGGGTCGTAGGCCGTGTGCCGGTCGGCGTCGGCGGGGTCGCGCAGCTCGGCGGGCAGGCCGGCGGGGTCGAGCCCGGCGCCGTCGGTGAGGACACCGGTGCGCCGGTAGACGTCCATGGCCGCGTACACGGCGTTGAACGCCCGTGCCTCGCCGCGCCAGCGGATGTCGTGCGCGGTCCACAGATGGACGAGGACGCCGACCGCCGCCACCACGAGCAGGGCCGTGGCGGCGGCGAGCGCGGCGATCTTCCAGCGCAGTGAGGCAGCGCGCGGCCGGATCCGTCCGGCGGAGGGCACGGTCACCGCTTGAGCTTGTATCCGAAGCCCCGGACCGTCTCGATCCGGTCCCGGCCCACCTTGCGGCGCAGCCGCTGGACGCACAGGTCGACGACCCGGCTGTCGCCGTCCCAGCCGTACTCCCAGACGTCCCGCAGGAGGGTGTGCCGCTCCAGGACGACGCCGGGGTGGGCGGCGAACTCCAGGAGGAGCTTGAGTTCGGTCGGGGTGAGGGCGACCGGGCGGCCGGCGACGAAGACCTCCATCCCGGCGGTGTCGATCCGCAGGTCCCCGAACTCCAGCACGTCCTCGCCGTCCGGCCGGTCCCCGCCGGCGGCCGGGCCGCCCCGGGGAGCGGGCGAGTACGTGGCGCGCCGCAGCAGCGAACGCATCCGGGCCACCAGGACGTATGTCTCCACCGGCTTGACGACGTAGTCGTCGGCGCCCGCCTCCAGGCCGGCGACCACGTCGAGACCGTCGCCCCGGGCGGACATCATCAGGACGGGGACCAGGCTGGTCTCCCGGACCCGGCGGCACAGCCCGATCCCGTCGAGGCCGGGCAGCATCACATCGAGGATCAGCAGGTCGAAGCCGTGCTCACGGAAGGCTTCGAGCCCGGCGAGCCCGTCGGCGGCGGTCCGCACCTCGTAGCCGTAGCGCTCCAGGGCGAGGGCGAAGGACCGGCGCATCAGGTCGTCGTCCTCGACCAGCAGCACACGCGCGGTGGACGCGGTGGACGTGGTGGAGTCGGGCGAGGACAAGAGTGCGGCTCCTGTTCGGGCGGCGGACGGTCGGACGCCCCGGCACATGTCCACGACGTGCGCGCGGCCACGCCACGATCGGAACATTACGGCAGGCAACGGACAACGCTCGTACCTCCCGCGGCCTCCCTCTCCCTTTGACGCGATCCCGAGCGCTGCCCGACACACTCCGGATACACGGCCGAACGCGCGGCAGGCCGAGCCGGGTGGTGCGGGGGCGGCGAGGGCGTAGCCGCCTTCGTCCAAGGGGAGGGCCAGCAGTTCATGGAGTTCGCCCACGAGGCGGGCGACCAGGGGGGTGGGTGGTGGCGTAGTCGGAGCCGGCGGCGCCGTGGGGAACGGCTTGATCGACGGACATGCCGAGCCGACCTCTCTCGGCGGGTTGCCAGGACCGCGACTTCGAAGCCCCCCGACCCTGGAGACCCTCTCGGCTGTCGATGATGCCGGGTGTCGACTGCCGACCGGGGTTAACATTGTTAACCCCGGTAAACATTGAATCTGGAGTGTCCTGTAGCTGCGAGACGGTGGCTGAGCAGGAGACTTCCTTGTTTCTGGGGTGAGGCGAGGCTTGAGCGACAGGAATTCTCCGTGCTGCCTCGATGTGAGAAGTGCTGAGCACCGTGAATGCGCACTTGGTTCACACGCTGTCTCCTCGTACGGTTCTCACGTCGAAAGATCACCCGCCTGACCTTGAGGAGTCACGATGGAGCGGGCACACGACGAACAGACTGGTTTGGTTACGCGGGCCCAGATCGCGGACCGCCTGGGCATCAGCCGCCCAGCGGTGTCCAACTGGGCCCGGCGCCACGAGGACTTTCCCGCCCCGGTGCGCTCCGGCGACATGGAGCTCTTCCGGGAGGCCGAGATCGTGCGTTGGGCGGTGAACCACCCCATTCCACGACGGCGGTTGCTGGACGGGGAGCCGCTGGGCGCGACCTATGCCGATCGATTCGGACGGACCAGCGCGAAGGGACAGGAGCCGGCGCGGAAGGTCGCGAGGAGCCCCTCTCCGCAGACCAGGGCCGAGGACAGAAAAGCCGTCGACCAGCTGATGGGCCGGCTCGCGGAGCGGGTGCGGGGCCCGGCTGCGATGGCGGACTTCGTGAACCTCTGCCTCATCGTGATGTACGTGAGGCACGCGGAGCCGGAGCGGTGGCGCCGGATCGAGAGTGCCATGGCAGAGAGGCAAGGTGCCCGCGATGCGCAGTGGCTGCTGCGTTCTCTTGGCGACATGGCCCAGGACACGCTGCGCCGGAACGGCGTGCGGACCGACCTGCGCAGCAGCTTGCTGCAACTCGAACCGCGGAGCTGGGACGACCTCACCAAGGCGGTGAGGACGGCGGCCGGCGCAGGCGTGGGCGCGTTCCAGCTCGTGTGGGAGTCGTTCAGCGCCCGGGAAGGGCTGCAGAGCTCGGAGTTCTGCAGCCCGGTGGGCCTGGCCTCGTTGTCCGCGGCGCTGGTCCTGACTCCGGGACAGAAAGCCACGGTGCTGGACCCCTACGCGAGGGGCGGAGAGATGCTGGCGGCTGCGCACCGGCACATCGGTGCCGCGGGAGGGGCCCTCTACGGCGAGACACTCGACGGGCGTCTGCAGGCGGTCGCGAGCCTGTATCTCCTCCATCTCGGCGTGCGGCCGAGGCTGAGCAGCACTCGGTCGGACCGGTGGCCGCCGCACCACGAGTACGGTGCCGACGTCGTGTTGACCAATCCCCCGTTCAATATGACGGACTCACCTGGTCCCGGCCGGCGGACGGGGAATTGGCCGTACGGAGCACCACCACGGGGCAACGACAATTTCGCCTGGGTGCAGTACGTCCTCAGCGCACTGGTACCCGGCGGTCGAGCAGTGATGGTCATGCCGGTGAAGGCAGGCAACTCGGTGAACGGCGCGGAGCGCGCGATCCGCTCTGCCCTGATCAGCAGTGGAGCTGTGGAGTGCGTCATCACGCTGCCGTCCCACCTGTTCTCCGCGACCCCCGTGCCGGTCTCCCTGTGGTTGCTGCGACGGGTAGAGCGGCCGGTGCGTGAGGACATCCTGTTCGTCGATGCTCAGGAGCTGGGGGAGAAGAGCCGGCGCCGGCGAGTGCTGAGGGATACGGATCGCGCCGCGATCACGGATGTAGTCCGTCCCTGGCTCGACGGAGAGGAGCGGCCGGCCGGCCGGGAGTACGCGCTGCTTGCCGCCGACCGAGGCGTCTCGGCTGCCATAGTGGCACGCGCCGACATCGTCGGCGAGGAGTACTCACTGAGCCCAGCCGACTACCTCGGCGGCGGACACTACGGCGCCGCTCCCGACGCGGCACGGCTGCGCGAAGTCAATGGCGAGGCAGCGGGATACGAGGACCGGCTGCGCCTGCTGGAGTGTCGGATGGCCGGAACGGAGAACGGCTACCGTGCGGGCTCGGGGCCCGACGGCTGGGCGAAGGCAGTTCTTGCGGACCTGTGCGAGATCCAGGCCGGGCCTTCGTACAGCCGTCTTCCAGCAGCGGCCCGCACAGGAGACGACGGGGTCCCCCTCGTCTTCCCGCAGGATCTCGCCGGAGGGAAGATCGCGGACGAACCACGTCAGCGCGTGCGGTGGGAGACGGCCGAGCGCTTCAAGAAGTTCATGATCTGCCAAGACGACATCGTCTGCGTGCGGACGGGTGCGCAACAACAACCCGCGCTGGTCACCGGTGCGCAGGCCGGCTGGCTGCTCAGCTCGAACGTGACGCGTCTGCGTGTACGTCCCTCGGCCGGGATCGATCCCTTGTATCTCCACGCTTACCTCGGTCTCCGGCACGCGAGGGAGTGGATGTCTCACCGTGCCGCAGCCACGGCAGCCCCGTCCATGAGCGCTGCGGCTCTGGGGCATCTTCCCGTGCGCTTCCCGCCCCTTGAGGACCAGCGCCGGTGCGTGGAACTCCTCGGTGAGCTCGGACAGCGCGTCGAGGCACACGCCTCGTACGCATCGGCACTCGACCGTCTGCGGGCTGAACTCGCCGAGCATCTGCTGCACGGCTCCATCGAGCCGCTGTGATGGCCTGTTGCCTGCCGATTCCCCCGAACCGCACTTCCTTCTCCTCGCCCGTGACCCATGAAAGGACCGAGTCCATGCCCGAACCGACAACCTCTTCCGGACGAACGTGGCGGTTGTGGCTTGCGCTGTACGTTGCCTGCTCCATGGTGGTCGGCCTCGTCGTGAGCCTGCTCGTGCTTCGATCGGGCGCCGGCACCACGGAGGTCGTTCTGGCTGGGGGAGGGGGCTTCGCGACCTCCTTCGCCCTCTGCCTCGCGCTGCCCGCGGCCGTGCGCGAGCTCAAGCGACTGGGCTGAATCGGGTCAACCGCCCGGCATCCGTTCCTGTTTGACACGAACCCTCGGACATCGGTCCGAGGGTTCGCGTATCCCGCCTGCGACGAGAAGCGGCTGTGGTCGCGTCAAGGATCGCCCGCTTGAGTCCATGGTCAGTTCGTGGCCATGGACGCGGCGAAGGAGGCGATCGCTTTTCGCAGAGGTTCGGCCGCCTGCTTCGGGTCGGCCCGGGTGTCCAGACCGAGCACAAGGATGCGTCCCACCAGCCCGCGCGGTCCATGGAACTCCAACTGATGGCCGGACGGTCCATTTGGGTCGGGGTGGACCACCAAAGCGAGCGGATTGACGGGGGCGGTGTAGCCGGCGATGTAGGTGAGGAGTTGGTGACGGTCCTCACGGGAGACGTTCTTCTTCGCGTAGTCCTTGTACTTCGCGTCCACTGCCAGGTAGAGCGTGGAGTCCGGGGGTGCGGTAGGCGGAGCGAAGGTCAGCAGGACATCGGGGCGAAAATATGGGGTGCCCCCGTCGGGCCTTCCGTGAGTCCGGATGTGGTGGCCCGAGTCCCGAGCCCGCCGACCGCCCAGGGCAGCCGCGGCGTCGATCGCCATCCGCCGGACGACGCTCTCCCACAGATCGTCGAGCTTGAGCAACAACCCTTGCGCCCCGAAGCCGTACGGGTTCAGCAGATTGTCCGGTCCGCCGCCGCCGAGCACCATGCGGGCCCACGCATGGGCGGGCCGGTAGTGGTCGTTGAGGATGGAGTACCGGCCACGGGCGAGCAACGGCAATGCGTCCGGGGCCCGGAGAGGGACGGGAAAATCCATCGCCGTGACTGTCAACTGGTGTTTGAGATGAGGGTCGTTCACCTGGTCGGCCGCTGCGGCCAGGGCGGCTCCGCAGACCAGGTTTTCCCATCCTCCGTACTCGTACTCGAAAGTCCGGACGTGCAGTTGGTCGACCGCGCCGAAACATTTTGTGGCCTGCGCCGCCACGTCCAGCCGTCCCCGCAGCGTGGTGTCCACACGCTGCCGGCGCACGTAATCCCTGCGCAGCCCGCGGCGTGACAACAGGCGGCATTCGTGCAGCAAGGCGGCGGGCACCAGCCCCGCGTACCCGTCCTTGCCGAGAGGCCAATCGCGCAGTTCCTTGTCGACCGTGCTGTTTTGCCCGTTGGCGTACGAGAGCCAGTCGATCAGTCGATTCCCCGCGATCGGGAACTTGGGGCGGAGCACCAGCCGGATGCGGCTGAGCTCCATGACCCCGGTGATCGTCCGTGCGGTGAGGACCCAGTGGTCCCGCTTCTCGACCACACTGACGGCCTTGAGCGTGCGGAGCCTGTCGAGATCGGCGGAACTCAGATCGGATTTCGGCACATTGCCGGACTTGTACTCGTCGAGCGTGACCTTCCGTCTGGCGGGGCCTGGTGCTCCCTGTGACATCCGGCTACCCCTCGTTCCAATCCGGCTCTATCGACATACCGTCCTCGTCGGCGGATTCGACAGTCCCGGGGGAGACGAAGGCCTTCGCCAGAATGCCCGGAAGGTCCCGCGGGCTGGTCTGGACGACCCGTCCCGTCCGGTTGTCCACCAGTTCACCCAGTACGGCCCGCAGCATTTCCGGACGGCCGAGGCAGTAGTCCGTCACGAGCGGCACGATCTCGTGGTGGAAGGCGTGCGACAACTGCTCCGCGGTGGCGAGCGGGCGGTCGTCGGAGATCAAGTACGCCTGTCCGAGTAGATGGGTCGGGCCGAATTGAGCGTCGAGGCGTTCGTTCAGGCCTTCCAGCAAGGAGGCCAGGCCAAGCCCTTCGATCTCTCCATCCAGACAGTCCAAGTCCGGCGATACGTCGAGGAACGCGAATCTCCGCCGGATGGCGGAGTCGATGTGACCCACGCTGCGGTCGGCGGAGTTCATGGTGCCGATGATGCGGACGTTCGGGGGCACGGTGATCTTCCGCCCACTGGTCGGCAGGGTGACGGAGACCGATCCTCGTTTGTCCAGCTCAAGCAGAGTGATCAACTCGCCGAGGATGCGGGGCAGGTCACCGCGATTGATCTCGTCGATGACCACCAGGAACGTGTGCTCCGGGAAATCCTTGGCCGCCGCGCAGACCCGGAGGAAGACCCCGTCCTTCATCTCCAGATGGAGCCCGGACCCGTCCGCTGCTGTGTCCGGCCTGAAGCCCTCGACGAAGTCCTCGTATCCGTAGGACGGATGGAAGGTCACCATGGTGAGCCGCGCTGCGCCCGGCGCCCCGGACTCTCCGGTCTCCTTGGCCTCGTCTTTCGCCGGGGGTATCGCGGACAGTTCCTTGAGAGCCGCGGACCGCTCACTCGAAGACGCCTCGATCAGCTCCGCGCGGCCGGCGAGTGCGAGGGCCACATTGAGCGCCAGCCGGGTCTTGCCGGTGCCGGGCGGCCCCTGGAGCACAACCTGCCCTTTGTGTTCCAGCAGATCACGTACCTGTCGTACATCATCGGGAAGCTCGGCATCGGGCAGCCCGGTGTTTTCCTCGGCTGCGTCCTTCTCCACCACATCGGTCGCGCCGGCACGTGCGGTGTCGTCGAACCAGTCCCGGGGGGCGTCGTTGCGGCTCTGCCCGCGCCGGATCTCCCGCATCAAGGCGGCGGGAACCCGGGCGAGTGTCTGTTGCCAGGCGTGCCGGGGCGCGTCGAAGAACTGGGCGTAGGACGTGTCCCAGTCCACGCTCACGGTGTGGCGGTGTGTGAGTTCGCTGAGGTCATACGCGTACCCTCCCGTGACGGTGCCCACGGCCAGCACCTCGGATTTCCCTCGGTTGGCGACGATGAGATCGCCGCGTTCCAGGTCACGGAAGGCCAGCATCTGCCGCGCGAGCCGCAGGCTGCCGCCGGTGCGACGGGGCCATTGCCGGTCCAGCGCGGCCTTGAGCTCCTGGTCGCTCTCGTACTGCCCCAGACTGCCGACCTCGTCCCAGGCGATCCGGATGCGACGGTTCTGGTGGCAGTCGGCCCAGAGGGCCGCGCGTTCTCCGGGTGCGATCTTCCAGACCACGCGGTCGTGTGGGCGCGGATCGTGGAAGGTGTACAGGAAGGCCATCACTTCATGTGGACTCCACCCCTGGAACTCCTGGAGCTCACCCAGGAGGGCGAGAAGCTCGCGGTTCGCCCGCCACGTACGCACACCGGAGGAGCGCTCGGGCGCTCTGCCACCCAGTAGCGCGGTGAAGTGGCGGACGTGTGCGGCTGAGAAGACGGGCAGGAACTCTCCCGGGAAGTAGACCGCCAGCGCCTTGGTTGTCAGTGCCTGTCCGTACGACAGCGACTCCAGGTCGTCCAGAAGTTCGTACGCCCCGCTCCTCGCGGCATCGAATGCCGTCACGAACTCGGAACGCAGGTGGGCCCATGCCGCCTCTGCATCGAGCCCGCGCAGAGCGCTGGGCACGATGCGCCACTGCCCCGACCAGTGCTGGTAGATGATGTGCTTTGCCGCACTGCCTCCGCGGATGCTGCCGAAATTGTCGGTGCCGTACTCCAGCAGCCGGCAAAAGGAGAGTCCGCTCCTGCGGCCGTCCGGCCCCAGGGCGTAACGCTCCAGTTCCAGCTCTCCCCAGCTCTCCAGCGGAAAGAAGGTCAGCACCTGCCGCCGTTCCATCTCCGCCTTGGCGGCGGCCTGCCGTGCCCCCTCGCGATCGAAGCGCGCAATGCGCGCCGCGAGGCCTTCCCTGAACCGCTCGCTCTCAGCCATATGCGCATTCTTCGGTATCGGACCAGGCCAGGGCAGCACGAGCGGGAAAATGCCGGCCTCTTGTCCGAGGTCCGTCCGGAGCGCCTCCGGTCTCCCAAGCTCTGGACAACGACGAAGGCCCAGGTCCGCGACCTGGGCCTTCGCGTCTGAGCGGGTGAGGGGAATCGACCCGCGCCACAAGCTTGGGAATCACCCGGCACTTGAGACCACTTACGCCATCTGACCTGGGCGAACGTCCGGCGAAGGCCTGCTTCTGGCCGCCTCGCGGAGTCCCTTGGTGAGCGGTGTTCACCGCCCTGCCGGCACGTTATGGCACAACCATTGCCGGCGTCTTGGTGGCGGCGGACGGTGTCGCGGCTGGGCCGGTAGGGCCGGCGGTCGCCGCCGGCAGCGGGAGGCCGGCGGTGATCAGGGTGTAGTCGGCGACGAGGTCGCCGAGGAGAGCGCCGGCGAGGATGTCGCTGCGGACGTGGCCGGCCATGTAGAGGCGGGAGTAGGCCACCTCGGAATCCATCCACCGGTATTCGGCGGCCCGTCGGGGGGAGCCGGCGGACAGCAGCGTGACGGCGGTGGCCGACAGGGCGGCGTGCTTGGAGGGGTAGGAGCAGGGACAGGTCTGGCCGGGTGCCACCTTCTTGTCGGTGCGCAAGGACGGGTCCAGGACGTAGGGGGCCGGGGCGTCGTACTGGGCGGCCAGGGTCTTGGTCAGGGTGTTCGCCAGCGCCATGGCGGCCTTGAGCCGCGTCTTGTCCGCGGAACCGGTGGCCTTGGAGAGGAGTTCGCGCTGGTCCTTGGCGTAGACCTTCCAGACGTCCTTCTTGCCGTGGACCTCCAGCCAGGTGGCCGCACTGATGCCGCCCGAGGTGCGGGTACGGGCCAGCGTCTGCACCTCGTGCAGCTCGGCGGTGCGGTCGGTGGTGGCGGGCGGCCGGGGGATTTGGGCCTTGACCCAGGCGGTGAAGGCGACGTCGTCCCGGGTGGTGCCGTGCGTGGTCTGCCAGCCGACGATGAGGCGGTCGGCGGTGCGCTGCTGGTCGGCGAGGGCGGCGGCGATCGGGGCGACATCGGCATCGGGGAACAGCGCCGGCGGGGGGTCTGCCTGGATCTTGTCGGCGGCGGACGGCTCGGGGCCGACGGGCAGTCCGAAGGCGGGGCCGATCAGACCGACGCCGGCCACCAGTGCGGCGACGACGGTGACGGCGGCGTAGCGCGCGGGGATGCGGCGGGGCGTTGTCATCGAGCGGGCTCCTTGCTCGTGCTGATGGGCGCGTGGTCGGCGGCGGGGTCGTCGAGGGTGAAGCGGGCGCGGGCCAGGCGCCGGATGTCGTTGTCGGGCAGGTGGGGCACGAGCAGGGCCAGGCCGGTGACGTACTTGCTCAAGGACACCTGGCGGACGCCGAGGCGGTGCAGCAGCCGGTCGGCGGGCGCCGGGCGGGGGCCGCCCTTGGTCTCCACCAGCACCCAGCCGGTGCCGAGGGCGGCGGTGCGCCGTTCGCGCAGGAAGGACAGCTCGCCGTCGATCGTGACGCGGGTCCCCGCGTCGAGGTCGGCGAGGGCGGCGCGCCGGTAGCGCACCTCCGCCGCCGGTTCGAGCCCGGCTGCCGTGTGCGGGATGCCTTCGCGGGCGAGGACCCGGTCGACGAAGTCCGCGGCGG
Source organism: Streptomyces sp. NPDC048718 (assembly GCF_043198875.1). Lineage (NCBI taxonomy): Bacteria > Bacillati > Actinomycetota > Actinomycetes > Kitasatosporales > Streptomycetaceae > Streptomyces > Streptomyces sp. NPDC048718. The sequence continues at coordinate 286,151 of NZ_JBICVG010000008.1, read as the reverse complement.
CGCCGTCCAGGCTGCCGTGGGCGCGGTGCGGGACGGCGAGCGCGTGCTTGACGGTCGCACCGCGGCCGTCCTTGGTCTTGACCTCCACACGGCACAGCCCGTCTTCCGCGTAGAGGCGGGTGCGTACCTTCCAGCGACGGCGGCGCCCCTGGGTGTGGGCGCGCCATGAGGCCAGGCCGGGGGTGTCGAAGTACACGGTGCGGTATCCGGTGGAGCGTCGGCCGCCCAGGTCCAGGACCCGGTGGGTGGGGGCCAGTTCGGACACGAGCCGCACCGCGCTCCGCGCCGGCAGCAGGTATTTGCGGTCGGTGCGGTGCTGAAGGGCGGCGGCCGCGTCGACCTCGGCCAGGCTCGCCCCGGACAGCAGGTCGAGGCCCAGCCGGGCGGCCAGTCCCGCCGGAGCGGCCTCCGCCTCCGCGGCGGCGGTCATGCCGCCAGTTCCTGTTCCGGCGAGGACTCCGCGCGCGGCGCGGCTGCCGCGGGGTCTTCCACGGCGTAGCGCACCGAGACCCGGGTCGTCTCGCGTACGTAGTCGACGTCGTCCACGCTCACCGTCAGGGGCTCGACGGCCAGCCGGGTCACCAGGTCGGCGCGGATCTCCTCTGGGTCCCGGTAGAGCCGGTCCAGTGTGACGCGCATCGTCCGGGTGTACGGGTAGGAGCGTGGGTCGTCGACGATCAGCACCGTCAGCAGCAGCGCCGCGTCCAGCCCGGCCACCAGGTACGTGTCGCGCTGCGGCAGCCCGCCGGCCAGCGCGATCACCAAGGCGAGGAAGGTGTAGGCGACATCGCGCAGCGTGAAGGCCGCGCTGCGCAGCCGCACCAGCGACAGGATCCCGAACAGTCCGAAGCCGACCCCGGCGGGGAACTTGCCCGCGCTGATCGTCGTCATCGCCACGAACAGCCCCAGATTCAGCGCCGTCAGCACCAGCGGCATCTCCGCCGCCGCCTTCCGCCGCCGGTACAGCCAGCCGACGAGCAGCAGCAGCGCCAGCACGTCCAGGCCCGCCCGGGCGACCAGATCCAACACGTTCAGCTGCCCGGCCAGCCCCTTGGCCGCCAGCAGCACCGCACCCTCGTGCACGAAGCCTTCTCCTTCCCTGCGGCGCGCTGCGGGATCACTCGGAGAGGAACGGCACGCCGTGAGGTGGCGAACGCTAGAGGTGGTGCATGAAGGCACGATGAAGCTTCGCCGACCGGCGCCCCGGGGCGGGGCGGGGCGGGGCCGCGGCCCACGGCTGACGGCTGACGGCTGGCTATCCTTCCCTGATGCACATCCTGGTCGTGGAGGACGAGACCCGACTTGCCGAGCTGATCGTCCGCTACCTGCGTGAATGCGGCCACACAGCCGAGGCCCGCCACGACGGACCCACCGGCCTGCAGGCCGCCCGCGACCCGCGCCTGGACGCCGCCGTCGTCGATGTGATGCTCCCCGGCCTGGAAGGCACCGAGCTGTGCGCGCGCCTGCGCGGCGAGGGCAGCGACCTGCCCATCGTGCTGCTCACCGCGCGGGGCACCGTCCCCGAGCGCATCGCCGGCCTGGACGCCGGAGCCGACGACTACCTCGTCAAGCCCTTCGCCATGGACGAACTCCACGCCCGCCTGCGCGCCGTCGCCCGGCGCCGTCCACCCGCCACCGGCCGGCTGACCGTCGGCGACCTCGTCCTCGACCCCGAGCAGCAGCGCGCCTGGCGCGCCGGCGTCGAACTCGACCTCTCCCGCCGGGAATTCGCGGTCCTGCGGGTCCTCATGGAGCACCCCGGCCGGGTGGTCGGGCGCCATCGGCTCCTGGAGGAGGTCTGGGACGGCGAACCCGACATCCGCAGCAACGCCATCGACGTCCACATCTCCAAACTCCGCGCCAAGGTCGACCGGCCCTTCGGACGAGCCACCATCACCACACTGCGCGGCCTCGGTTACCGCCTCGAAACCGGCTCGTGACGGCGCCCGCGGCCGGTGCCGGGACGCCTGGCGCCACTGTCGGGAAGCCGGCCTCCGGTATCCGGCTGGGGCCGCTGCGCCGGATCCCCATCGTGCTGCGTCTCGTGCTGGCGGTCGCCGCCGCCATGACCGTCGTCCTCGTCTCGGCGGCGGGATTCGTCTACTGGCGGGTCGAGTTCGCTCTGGACCAGCAGCTCGACGGCGACCTCTCGGCGTACGAGGCGGACCTGGTCCACTCCCTCACCGGCCGTACCCCGGCGCCCCGCGGCCCGGAGGGCAGCGTCTACCAGATCGTGCGGCCCGACGGACGCGTCCTGCACGCCGGCCCGGAACTGAGCGACGAGCGGTTGCTCACTCCTGCCGACCTCGCCGCGGTGGCCCGTGGTGCCACCGTCCAGCACGACGTCGGCGCACTGCTGCCCATCGATCCCGCCGCACTGCGGCTCCGGGCGACCCGGGTCCGGCTGCCCGGCCGGACGCTGGTCGTCGTCGCCGCCATGGAGCGTGCCCATCGCGACGAGGCCCTGCGTGAACTGCTCGCCCAGCTCGCCATCGCAGCCGGTCTGACCCTGCTGGCGTCCTCGCTTGTCGGCTACCGCACCGCCCGCGCCGCCCTCGGACCGGTCGAACGCTACCGCCGCAGTGCCGCCGAACTCGCCGATCACACCGCGGGTACCCGCCTGCCCGTCCCCGCGGACCGCGACGACGAACTCACCCGCCTCGGTCACACCCTCAACGGCATGCTCGACCGGCTGGAGGACGCCGCCGAGCGCGAGCGCCGATTCCTCGCCGACGCCAGCCACGAACTGCGCACGCCGCTCGCGCTGCTGCGTGCCGAACTCGATGTCGCCCTGCACCGCCCGCGTACCGCCGCTGAACTCACGGACACCCTCGCGGCGGTGGACGCCGAGGTTCAACGGCTGGTCGATCTGACCAACGCGCTCCTCGACCTGGAGGAGATCGGCGGTACGGAGCGCGTCACCCGCACCCCCGTGGACGTGGAGAGCCTGGTGCGGTCCACCGTCGACCCGTACCGGACGAACGCCGGCCGCGGCCGGCGTGCCCTGACCGTCGACGCCGAGTCCGTCACGGCACGGGTGGACGCCCGCTGGATCCGGCCCGCTCTCGGCAACCTCATCGACAACGCCCTGCGCCACGGGACCGGGGACGTGCGCATCACCGCCGTCGTCCGGGACGGGCGGCTGCGCCTGTCCGTGGCCGACGAGGGCACGGGCTTCCCGCCCGGATTCCTGCCGCACGCCTTCGACCGGTTCAGCCGCGCCGAGACCAGCCGGAGCACCCCCGGGTCCGGGCTGGGGCTGGCGTTCGCCGCCGCCGTCGCGGCGTCGCACGGCGGCGTCGCCCATGCCGACAACACGGCCGACGGCGCCGTCGTCACCCTGGACATCCCCTGCTGAGCTGGACCGCTCCCGCCGCGGCGGCCCGGCCTCCGGGTGGTCATGAGGCCGACTACGGCAGGCGCATGCACGCGGGACCGACGCGCGAGTCCGGGCGGCTCGCAACAAGCCGAAGGCCCCACTGGGGCAGGTGCGAGAAGCCTGACGCTTCGGGGTCGGGGAGGCCGGAACGTCTCCCCGACCCCGAAGACAGGTCATCCCGGAGTGTCTGCGGGGCCAGGGTCTCTCGTTTGGATCATCGTGCGGACCAGAGGAAGGGCAGGTGCCGCCGTGTCGAGGGACGGCAGCAGGGCGTAAGTGAGGCGGTAGCCAGACGCAAGCGGCAGACGGAATGCTTCATATGCCAGCAGGTCAAGCGGGGGAGCGGCTCGCCGCGCGTTCCCGGGCCGTGACTGCACCTCCGTACTCGACCGCCACACATTCGGGGAATTCACGTGCATACGACGTTCCACTCCCGCAAGCGCACCGCCGCCATCGGCGCAGCACTCACCGCCGTCCTCACTCTCGCCCTCACCGCCTGCAACGGCGACAGCGGCGCGTTGGGCAGCACGCAGGCCGGCCCCACCGCGTCGGCGGACAAGGCGGGCGGCACCGGTGGGGCGGGCAAGGCGGACCAGAGCGCCGGCATCGGCACCGGCACCGGTGGGAGCGACCAGAGCGCCGGCGCCGGCACCGGCACCGGCACCGGTGGCAACAGCGGCGGCAAGGTCGACATGTGCCGCTCCGGCGTGCTCGACGCCACCGCCGCCAACAACACCACGGACGAGACGAACGGCGTCGTCACCGTCACCTTCAAGAACTTCGGCAGCGCCGACTGCCGCATCAGCGGCTTCCCGGGTGTCGATATCAAGACGTCCCTGGGCGACACCGTCTCCGTGGACCGCAACGGCGAGCAGGCCGTACCGCAGATCCTCCAGGAGGGCGATACCGCCGCCTTCAACATCACGTTCCCGGTCAACAACACCGGCGGCACGGGCGTGAAGCTGACCGACCTCGTGGTGACGCCCCCGAACGAGACCGAGCCCTTCACCCTGAGGTGGCCGGCGGGCACGCTCGCCGCCACTGACGGCGAGGACGGCGGGAAGATGGAGATCAGCCCGGTGAGCAAGGTCAGCGACTCACCGGCCGGCTGACCCCGCTCAGGAATTGCCGCGGGGGCGCCACCATGATGTGGAACGCGTGCGCCCACCCCTCCGCCACCCCGGAGAACAGCAGCGTGAAGTGCTCCTGCCCACGTTGACCCCTCGCCAGTTCCCGCGGTGGCGAGTCGCCCTGTGGCGTGCGGACGCGTCTCCGGCCAGGGCATTCCTGGAGGTCAGGGCACGCGGAGGGCACGGTAGGCCCCGAGAGGTCCGGACGACGAAGGCCCAGGTCGTTGACCTGGGCCTTCGTTCAAGAGCGGATGACGGGAATCGAACCCGCGCTATAAGCTTGGGAATCACCCGGAACTTGGACCCGCTTATGGCCTCTCACCTGCGCGAACGTTCTGTGCTGGCCGCAGCTGGGCCGCTTCGTCCTGTCCTCGGTTGACCGCTGTTCACCGCCTCTACTGGCACGTAGTGGCACGCCCCTTTGGGTGCCGCGCGGGTGCGTCGGTGACCACCTCATGACGGGGTGAGACGTCAGATCGAGACAACGGCGGAACCTCAGGTCTCGGACCTGGGGCTGCTGTTTACTGCTCCCAGGGACACGGTTGGGGCACAGAGCGCGGGGGCCTCACCCCTGCGGAGACTCGATTGTTCGAGCCGGTCCGGCCACGATCTACCCAACCCGGCGTCGTTGTCAGTGCCTCCTCCTAAGGTCACCGCATGACGACATTCCGTTCCGGTTTCACGCTCTGGCAGATGGTCAGGGGAGCTCGGGAGCTCACTGAGCACCCGAGCGTGCTGGAGCGCATCGATGCAGTGCTGCGCGTCATGGGTCCTGCCTTCGGCGGAACTGGGTACGGCAAGGGCAGGCCGTTGGTGAACGCCTTGGAAGATGTTGCCCAAGAATCGGTCCTGATCGGAGACTTCGCTCTTGCGCGGCGGTTCCAGCGCTTCGCCGCATACGCCGGCGGCGAACTGTTCCTCGAAATTCTGGAGAACTACTACGACGAGGATGCTCGGCATCGTAGCGAGGAAGGCATGCGGAGGCTGGTGGCCATGGGCGCCGATCGAGCGGTGGCCGTTCTGGACGCTCTCTCCAAGGACAACCCCGAGGCGACGGTGGCCGATGCACGGGACCTCTTTCGCGGTATAGCCCTGTCCGTGGACCACTTGGGTCTCGGTACGGGAGAGGGTGGGATTCGGCTGCCCACTCGAGAGAGGAGGCGACTCCAGCAGTACGGGCACATGGAGCTGGTCCTGAGGAACCTGCCGCGACCGGCCTCGACCGAGGCGGCGCGGATGGTGGGCGACTTCCTCGCGGATGCCGACGCGGGGTTGCTCGCTCAGTTGCTGGAGCTGAAGGCCCGGCGAGCGGGTCTCGACGCTCTGCGTGCTGTGGTGGAGGACGAGACGAGTTCGGAGAGCGCCCTTCACGCCCGTCTGAAGAATCAGGAGTGGATCTTCGGCGGTGCCTATGTGGCAGAACTGGCACGTCGGCAGTACACCGCGGACGCGATTCTGGATATCCCTCTTCTGCGTGGTGATGGGTCTCTTCACGTGGTGGAACTCAAGCGCGCCAACATCAAGGATCTGGTGATCCGCCGCAGCGGCCACCTCATGTTGGGTGCCGCGGCCCACCACGCGGTGTCGCAGGCGCAGAACTACCTCCGCACCATGGACGAGAACCGCAAGGCCATCCTCGCGGACCATGGAGTTGATACCCGTAGAGCCTCGGCAACGGTTGTGATTGGGCACCCGCGATTTGTCAGTGGGGGCATTACCCCACAGGACATTGCGGAGACATTCCGCACCTACAACACACACACGGCACGCATTGAAGTGATCACGTACGAAACCCTGCTGGAGTCAGCAGCCCGGATGCTGGCCCTCGCATCGGCGCAGCAGAATCAGGACCCGACCGAGGAGCCCACGGCGTGACCGAAGACAACCGGCCTGGGATCGAACAGCTGCTGGCCCGCCTGTGCGGTGGAGTGATTGCAGGCAAGGACTACGTCGGCTACTTCCTCAACGAGCACGGAGAAGAGCTCGTCTTTGCCCAGCGCAGAGGAGAGAAGACCGCCCGGTTTTGGCACAGCGACGCCGACTGGCAGATGTTCCGCGTCGGCGACCACTCAGTACGGGTCGGCAGCGTGATGGGCGGGGTGATCACCGTCGGCGACCTGATCATCGATCGCAATGAGGCGACATGGCTGTCCTCATGCCTTGCTGCCTCCCGCCACCTGCGTCAGAAGCGCGGCTGACACGTAGCTCGGAGAACGGGCAATAACGAAGCCCCAGGCCGCTGACCTGGGGCTTCGTCCGAAGAGCGGATGACGGGAATCGAACCCGCGCTATAAGCTTGGGAAGCTCATGTTCTACCATTAAACTACATCCGCGCGTATGCCGCTCGAAGATCGAAGCCGCATCGTCGCACACTGTACCCCATCCCGCACGCCAGGCGAAGTCCGGATTCCCGGGGTGCCGGGTCGGGTGGGGTCCTGTTGATCCCCTAATGTGGCTGTCTCGTCCACCACTTGTCGGGGAAGGGACTTGATGGGTTCGATGGAACGCACCGTCGTCCGCTGTGCCGAAGGGCACGTGTTCAGTACTGCTTCGTTCCCGCTCCAGCGGCTCGGTGCCGGGCGGCTGGGGCCCGGGCGGCTGATCCGGTGTCCACAGTGCGCGCGGTTGCGGCACGCCGTGCCGGTGGAGTTCGAGCAGCGCTGACGTGCGGCCGGAATGCGGCTGACGTGCGGCTGAGGTGACCGGGGTCTCCCCGGGAATCCGGGGCGTGGGGCCTTCCCGATTGGGGGAGCTCCGCGCCCTCTGCGTATCGTGGGAGGGTGCTTCTCTCAGACAAGGACATCCGGGCCGAGATCGACGCAGGCCGGGTGCGCATCGACCCGTACGACGAATCCATGGTGCAGCCCTCGAGCATCGACGTGCGGCTCGACCGCTTCTTCCGGGTGTTCGAGAACCACCGCTACCCGCATATCGACCCCGCCATCGAGCAGGTCGACCTCACCCGCGAGGTCGAGCCCGAGGGCGACGAGGCGTTCATCCTGCACCCGGGCGAGTTCGTGCTCGCCTCGACCTACGAGGTCATCACGCTGCCGGACGACATCGCCTCCCGCCTGGAGGGGAAGAGCTCGCTGGGGCGGCTCGGTCTGGTGACGCACTCGACCGCCGGGTTCATCGACCCCGGCTTCTCGGGGCACGTGACCCTGGAGCTGTCCAACCTCGCGACCCTGCCGATCAAGCTCTGGCCGGGGATGAAGATCGGGCAGCTGTGCATGTTCCGGCTCAGCTCGCCGGCCGAGCACCCCTACGGGAGCGAGCGTTACGGGTCCCGGTACCAGGGCCAGCGGGGGCCGACGGCCTCGCGCTCCTTCTTGAACTTCCATCGGACCCAGGTGTGAGGCAGCCGGCATGACTGAAGTACGCGAGAACCTGACGTACGAGGGCTTCGGCCTCGCCGTCCGTGAGCTGGCCCAGACGATCGCCGACGACGGCTACGAGCCCGACATCGTGCTGTCCATCGCCCGCGGCGGTGTCTTCGTCGCCGGCGGTCTGGCATATGCCCTGGACTGCAAGAACATCCACCTCGTGAACGTCGAGTTCTACACCGGCGTCGGCACCACGCTCGAGATGCCGGTCATGCTCGCGCCCGTCCCGAACGCGATCGACTTCTCCGACAAGAAGGTCCTGATCGCCGACGACGTCGCCGACACCGGCAAGACGCTCAAGCTCGTGCACGACTTCTGCAAGGACCACGTCGCCGAGGTCCGCTCCGCCGTCGTCTACGAGAAGTCGCACTCGCTCGTGAAGTGCGAGTACGTCTGGAAGAAGACCGACGACTGGATCAACTTCCCCTGGTCGGTCCAGCCGCCCGTCGTCAGTCGCGTGGGCCAGGTGCTCGACGCCTGATCGCGGGCGTCCGCATCCGCATTCGTACGGACGAGGAAGGGCCCTGCCGGAACGTTCCGGCAGGGCCCTTCCCCATCTGTATCCGTGAAGCGAGACGTACGCGCGCGTGGCGGGCGGACTCCTACAGTGTGCCCAGCTTGATCAGGCTCAGCAGCGCCACCAGCTGGATCGCCGAGGCGCCCAGCGCCTTGGGCCAGGGCAGGTCGTGCGAGCGGCTCACCATGACCGTGAACAGCGCGCCCGCCGCCAGCCAGGTCAGCCAGCCGAGGATCTGGACCACGGCGTTGTCGCCGCCCGCGAAGAGGGCGACGAGCAGCCGCGGGGCGTCCGTGAGGGACATGATCAGCATCGACAGGCCGACGGTCGGCTGCCAGGAGCCGTCGCCGCCGAGCTGGCGGGCCAGGGTGTGGGTGACCATGCCGAGGACCAGTCCGCCGAGGACGAAGCCCACGCCGGTCAGCAGGATGTACGGGACGACCGTGGACAGCGTCGCGTTGATCGCGTCCTCGCGGGCCTGGTCGAAGCCGAAGACGGCGAGCAGGCCGTACAGGAACGTGACGATGAGCGCCGGGCCCCAGACCGGGTGGTCCCGCGTCTGCAGGAACGTATCGGCGGGGCGCGTCACGATGCCGCTCAGCAGGGCCTTCCAGGGCAGCCTCGGGCCGACCGGGACGGGTGCGGGACCGGGGCCCGCCTGGTACGGGGCGTCCTGCCCGTAGGGGTCCTCGTGGATGCTGAAGGCCTGGGTGTGGCCCGGGTTGTTCGCGGCGTACTGCTGCTGAGGGTGGGGCGCCTGCGGGGCGTGCGGGTCGCCGAAGTACTCCGGCTCGCCGTGCGCGGCGGGACCGCCGCCCTGCCGCCGGCCGCGGCCCTGGCCTTGGTCGTAACCCTGGTCGTACCCCTGGCCCTGGCCGTACTCCCGGCCGTAGCCCTGACCCTGACCACCCTGGCCCTGGCCGTACCCCTGGTCGTAGCCCTGACTCTGGCCCTGGCCGTACCCCTGGTCGTGCCTCTGCCCGGGCCGGCCCTGCCCCTGCCGGCCCTGACTCCGACCCTGGCCCTGCCCCTGCCCCTGCTGCCCCCACTGCACCGGCTGCTGCTGGTGCTGCCGAGGGTACGACGGCGGGGGCGCCTGGTACCCGTACGGCGCCTGCTGAGGTTGCTGCGGTTGCTGCGGGGGGCCGCCCGGCCGGCCGCGTCCGTTCCTGAATCCAGCCACGTCCATGAACGTACCCCGTCCGGGCGTGACCTGGTCCTTCCGGGGCAGAGTGCCGCAGAGCTGTGACATCCCCTAGGGGATCTCCGGGGATCTCCGGGAACCCCGGGAGGCCTCGTGCGAAGACGCCCGTGAGCAGCGGAGAGAAGCGGAAAGGGCCGCCCCCGCGCTCTTCGCGCGAGGACGGCCCTCCTTGGTGCCCGGGTACGGCGTTACGCGGCCGGCTCCGGCTCCGGGGCGTCCGCCGGGGCGCCCTCGGCCGGGTCCGCCGGCGTCTTCACCGAGTCGAGGAGCAGCTGGGCCACGTCCACGACCTGGAGGCTCTCCTTGGCCTTGCCGTCGTTCTTCTTGCCGTTCACGGAGTCCGTGAGCATGACGAGGCAGAACGGGCAGGCGGTGGAGACGATGTCCGGGTTGAGGGACAGGGCCTCGTCGACGCGCTCGGTGTTGATGCGCTTGCCGATCCGCTCCTCCATCCACATCCGCGCGCCGCCGGCGCCGCAGCAGAAGCCGCGCTCCTTGTGGCGGTGCATCTCCTGCTGACGCAGGCCCGGGACGGCCGACATGATCTCGCGCGGGGGCGTGTAGACCTTGTTGTGGCGGCCCAGGTAGCACGGGTCGTGGTAGGTGATGAGGCCCTCGACCGGGGTCACCGGGACGAGCCGGCCCTCGTCGATGAGGTGCTGGAGCAGCTGGGTGTGGTGGATGACCTCGTAGTCGCCGCCGAGCTGCGGGTACTCGTTGGCGATGGTGTTGAAGCAGTGCGGGCAGGTCGAGACGATCTTCTTCGAAGCCTTCGGCTTCTTCGTCGACTCGTCCTCGTCATCCTCGCCGAACGCCATGTTCAGCATCGCGACGTTCTCCTGGCCGAGCTGCTGGAACAGCGGCTCGTTGCCCAGCCGGCGCGGGGAGTCACCCGTGCACTTCTCGTCGCCGCCCATGATCGCGAACTTGACGCCCGCGATGTGCAGCAGCTCCGCGAAGGCCTTGGTGGTCTTCTTGGCGCGGTCCTCCAGGGCGCCGGCGCAGCCGACCCAGTAGAGGTAGTCGACCTCGCTGAGGTCCTCGACGTCCTTGCCGACGATCGGGACCTCGAAGTCGACCTCCTTGGTCCACTCGACGCGCTGCTTCTTGGCGAGACCCCAGGGGTTGCCCTTCTTCTCCAGGTTCTTGAGCATCGTGCCCGCCTCGGACGGGAACGCGCTCTCGATCATCACCTGGTAGCGGCGCATGTCGACGATGTGGTCGATGTGCTCGATGTCGACCGGGCACTGCTCGACGCAGGCGCCGCAGGTGGTGCAGGACCACAGGACGTCCGGGTCGATGACGCCGTTCTCCTCGGCGGTGCCGATGAGCGGACGCTCGGCCTCGGCGAGCGCGGCGGCCGGCACGCCGGCCAGCTGCTCCTCGGTGGCCTTCTCCTCGCCCTCCATGGTCTTGCCGCCACCCGCGAGCAGGTAGGGCGCCTTGGCGTGGGCGTGGTCGCGCAGCGACATGATGAGGAGCTTCGGCGAGAGCGGCTTGCCGGTGTTCCAGGCCGGGCACTGCGACTGGCAGCGGCCGCACTCGGTGCAGGTGGAGAAGTCGAGGATGCCCTTCCAGGAGAACTGCTCGACCTGGGAGACGCCGTAGACGTCGTCCTCGCCCGGGTCCTCGAAGTCGATCGGCTTGCCGGCCGAGGTCATCGGCTGGAGCGCGCCGAGGGCGGTGGAGCCGTCCGCGTTGCGCTTGAACCAGATGTTCGGGAAGCCGAGGAAGCGGTGCCAGGCGACGCCCATGTTGGTGTTGAGCGAGACCGTGATCATCCAGGTGAAGGACGTGACGATCTTGAGGGCGGCGAAGAAGTACGTGAGGTTCTGGACCGTGCCGAGGTCGGCGCCGTCGATCAGCGCGATGAGCGGGTACGAGGCGAAGAAGCCCGGCTCCCAGCTGGTCACGTGGTGCTGGACACCCTCAAGGGCGCGCAGCGTCATGATGCAGACGCCGACGATGAGGATGACGGCCTCGACGAAGTAGGCCTGGCCCGTCTTGGAGCCCGCGAAGCGGGACTTGCGGCCGGCCTGGGTCGGCTTGCTGAGCTGGCGGATCACGATGAGCGTGACGATGCCGAGGACGGTCATCAGGCCGAGGAACTCGGTGAAGATCTCGTACGGCAGCCAGTCGCCGATGATCGGGATCAGCCAGTCGGCCTGGAAGAGCTGGCCGAAGGCGTTGACGATCGTGAGCAGAAGGGAGAAGAAGCCCACCGCCACGAACCAGTGCGCGACGCCGACGACGCCCCAGCGGTTCATCCGGGTGTGGCCGAGGAATTCCTTGACCAGCGTGATGGTGCGCTGCTTCGGGTCGCCGGTGCGCGTCCCCGCGGGCACCGGCTGACCCAGCCGCACGAAGCGGTAGATCTGCGCGATGGCGCGGCCGAACAGCGCGACGGCCACCACCGTGATGACGATCGACACGACGATCGCGGCGAGTTGCATGTGGGGCTCCTCGGGCGGGCCTCAGCTTCGGGCCTACTAAGCGGTAACTTATTGAGTCCGTGCTGAGGGTACCCGTTTGGGGCGCCGTACTGTAGCGGACCAAACGGTGATCTGTATCGCTCAGGCGACCCTTGCCCGGCGGCCGGAAGTGCGGCCCTCCGCGCGGGTCGTCGAGTGACGGCGACGGACTGCTGGAAGCGTACGCGCCAGGATGGCCAGATCCATGCCGAGCCAGTGATGGTCCACATAGTGGAGATCCAGGAGTTCGCGCTCCTCCCAGGGCAGCTCCGAGCGTCCGCTGATCTGCCAGAGACCGGTCATTCCGGGGCGTACGGAGAGCCGGCGGCGCCCCTCGCCGCGCGACTCCCGGTGGCCGGGAGCCAGCGGGCACGGCCCGACGAGCGACATATGCCCGCGTACGACGTGCAGCAGTAGCGGCAGTGAGGCCAGCGGGCCCTTCATGCGGAACGTCAGCAGGGTGAAGGGGGCGTCGTCCCGGCCCGCGACCGGGCGGCGGCGCAGGACGCCGTTTCCCGGCGCTACGCGCGCGCTGCCGCGGGCGTCCGCCCCTGCGCGCGCGTTCCCTGTTCCTGTACGCGGCTCTCCCGTACGCGGCCCCACGCGCGCGAGGCTCTGGGCCTCCCGCATGCCCCGGGCGTCCCGGCCGTTCCGCGCGCCCCAGACGCCCCGCGCGCCCCGCGCGGGACCGGGCCAGGCGTTTCGGGCGTTCCGTGCGTCCTTGAGGGCGAGGGAAAGAGCGAGGGCGGCGGCGACCGGGGAAAGCAGGACGAGGAGGGCGAGTCCGACCGTGAGATCCAGCGCGCGCTTCGCCGTCATGCACCCACACCTTCCGGTTCCGGGCGAGAACATGGGATATGTCCGGACCCTCTCATGTCGTACCCGTTCCGCCCGGGAACGACGCGCGCGTCCCCCTCGTTGAGCGGAGGAGAGGGGGAAGAGTTGAGCGGGTGAGACTCAAGTCTGTTGACGCGGGAGCGGGAGTTGTGCATCCTTGAGTCAGCTTCACTCAAGTCAGTCAGCGACAGCAGGCAGACAGCATTCAGCTGGAGGAATCGAAATGGCACGTGCGGTCGGCATCGACCTGGGTACGACTAACTCCGTCGTCAGCGTTCTCGAAGGCGGCGAGCCCACCGTCATCACCAACGCCGAGGGCGCCAGGACCACGCCGTCCGTCGTCGCCTTCGCCAAGAACGGCGAGGTGCTCGTCGGCGAGGTCGCCAAGCGTCAGGCGGTCACCAACGTCGACCGGACCATCCGGTCCGTGAAGCGTCACATGGGCACCGACTGGAAGATCGAGCTGGACGGGAAGAGCTTCAACCCGCAGCAGATGTCCGCCTTCGTCCTTCAGAAGCTGAAGCGCGACGCCGAGGCCTACCTGGGCGAGAAGGTGACCGACGCGGTCATCACCGTCCCGGCGTACTTCAACGACTCCGAGCGTCAGGCGACGAAGGAGGCCGGCGAGATCGCGGGCCTGAACGTCCTGCGCATCGTCAACGAGCCGACCGCCGCCGCCCTGGCGTACGGCCTCGACAAGGACGACCAGACCATCCTCGTCTTCGACCTCGGTGGCGGCACCTTCGACGTGTCCCTCCTGGAGATCGGCGACGGTGTCGTCGAGGTGAAGGCCACCAACGGTGACAACCACCTCGGTGGTGACGACTGGGACCAGCGCGTCGTCGACTACCTGGTGAAGCAGTTCCAGTCCGGTCACGGCGTGGACCTGTCCAAGGACAAGATGGCCATCCAGCGTCTGCGCGAGGCCGCCGAGAAGGCGAAGATCGAGCTGTCCTCCTCCACGGAGACCTCGATCAACCTGCCCTACATCACGGCGTCCGCCGAGGGCCCGCTGCACCTGGACGAGAAGCTCACCCGCGCCCAGTTCCAGCAGCTCACCTCCGACCTGCTGGAGCGCTGCAAGACGCCGTTCCACAACGTCATCAAGGACGCGGGCATCGCGCTCTCCGAGATCGACCACGTCGTTCTCGTCGGTGGCTCCACCCGTATGCCGGCCGTCGCCGAGCTCGTCAAGGAGCTGACCGGCGGCAAGGAGGCCAACAAGGGTGTGAACCCGGACGAGGTCGTCGCCATCGGCGCCACCCTCCAGGCCGGTGTCCTCAAGGGCGAGGTCAAGGACGTCCTGCTGCTCGACGTCACCCCGCTGTCCCTCGGTATCGAGACCAAGGGCGGCATCATGACCAAGCTGATCGAGCGCAACACCACGATCCCGACCAAGCGCTCCGAGATCTTCACGACGGCCGAGGACAACCAGCCGTCCGTGCAGATCCAGGTCTACCAGGGCGAGCGCGAGATCGCGGCCTACAACAAGAAGCTCGGCATGTTCGAGCTGACCGGTCTGCCGCCGGCCCCGCGTGGCGTCCCGCAGATCGAGGTCGCCTTCGACATCGACGCCAACGGCATCATGCACGTGACCGCCAAGGACCTGGGCACGGGCAAGGAGCAGAAGATGACCGTCACCGGCGGCTCCTCGCTGCCGAAGGACGAGGTCGACCGGATGCGCCAGGAGGCCGAGCAGTACGCGGAGGAGGACCACCGCCGCCGCGAGGCCGCCGAGACCCGCAACCAGGGCGAGCAGCTCGTCTACCAGACCGAGAAGTTCCTCAAGGACAACGAGGACAAGGTCCCGGGTGACGTGAAGTCCGAGGTCGAGGCCGCCGTCGCCGAGCTGAAGGAGAAGCTCAAGGGCGAGGACGGCGCCGAGATCCGTACGGCCACCGAGAAGGTCGCGGCCGTCTCCCAGAAGCTCGGTCAGGCTCTCTACGCCGACGCGCAGGGCGCCCAGGCCGCCGGTGGCGCCGAGGGTGCCCAGCAGGCCCAGGACGACGACGTCGTCGACGCCGAGATCGTCGACGACGAGAAGCCGAAGGGCGGCGCAGCCTGATGTCGGAGGAGAACGCGGGCTTCGAGGAGAAGCCCGACGTCCCCGCCGACGGCACGCCCGAGGAGACCGAGGCCGCCGACTCCGCCGCGAAGGCGGACGGGGCGGCCCCGGCCGGGGACACTGCGGACGTCGGCCTGCTGGCCCAGCTGGACCAGGCCCGTACGGCGCTCTCCGAGCGCACCGCGGACCTCCAGCGGCTCCAGGCCGAGTACCAGAACTACCGGCGCCGGGTCGAGCGGGACCGGGTCACGGTCAAGGAGATCGCCGTCGCGAACCTCCTGTCCGAGCTCCTGCCCGTCCTCGACGACATCGGCCGGGCCCGCGAGCACGGCGAGCTGGTCGGTGGCTTCAAGTCGGTCGCCGAGTCGACGGAGAGCATCGTCGCCAAGATGGGTCTCCAGCAGTTCGGCAAGGAGGGCGAGCCCTTCGACCCGACCATCCACGAGGCCCTGATGCACAGCTACGCGCCGGACGTCACCGAGACGACCTGCGTGGCGATCCTGCAGCCGGGGTACCGGATCGGCGAGCGGACCATCCGGCCCGCCCGCGTGGCCGTCGCCGAGCCCCAGCCGGGCGCGGCTCCGGCCGGCAAGGACGAAGAGAAGAAGGCCGACGAGGAGAGCGGTGGCCCCGAGGCGGGCTGACGCGACGATCGTCCGAGAGGAGGGACGTCGATGAGCACGAAGGACTTCGTCGAGAAGGACTACTACAAGGTTCTCGGCGTCCCCAAGGACGCCACCGACGCCGAGATCAAGAAGGCGTACCGGAAGCTCGCCCGCGAGAACCATCCGGACGCCAACAAGGGCGACACCGGCGCCGAGGCGCGCTTCAAGGAGATCTCCGAGGCCAACGACATCCTCGGCGACCCCAAGAAGCGCAAGCAGTACGACGACGCGCGCGCCCTGTTCGGGAACGGCGGCTTCCGGGCCGGCGGCCCGGGCGGCGGCGGCTCGTTCAACTTCGACCTGGGTGACCTCTTCGGGGGCACCCAGGGCGGGGCCGCCGGCGGGCCCGGCGGCTTCGGCGGCGGCATCGGGGACGTGTTCGGCGGTCTGTTCAACCGAGGCGCGGGCGGCGCGGGCACGCGCGTCCAGCCGCGGCGCGGCCAGGACATCGAGTCCGAGGTGACGCTCAGCTTCACCGAGGCGATGGAGGGCGCGACCGTACCGCTGCGGATGTCCAGCCAGCAGCCCTGCAAGGCGTGCTCCGGCACCGGCGACAAGAACGGCACCCCCCGGGTGTGCCCGACCTGTGTCGGCACCGGGCAGGTCTCGCGCGGCAGCGGCGGCGGCTTCTCGCTGACCGACCCGTGCGTGGACTGCAAGGGCCGGGGCCTGATCGCCGAGAACCCCTGCGAGGTCTGCAAGGGTTCCGGCCGGGCCAAGTCCTCGCGGACCATGCAGGTCCGGATCCCGGCGGGCGTGTTCGACGGGCAGAAGATCCGGCTGCGCGGCAAGGGAGCCCCGGGCGAGCGCGGCGGGCCGAACGGCGATCTGTACGTCGTCGTGCACGTCGACGCCCACCCGGTCTTCGGCCGCAAGGACGACAACCTCACCGTCACCGTGCCCGTCACGTTCGACGAGGCGGCGCTCGGCGGCGAGATCAGGGTGCCGACCCTGGGCGGCCCGGCGGTGACGCTGAAGCTTCCCGCCGGCACCCCCAACGGCCGCACCATGCGCGCCCGCGGCAAGGGTGCGGTCCGCAAGGACGGCACCCGCGGCGACCTGCTGATCACGGTCGAGGTCGCGGTGCCGACGGAGCTGGCCGACAAGGCCCGCGAGGCCCTGGAGACATACCGCGAGGCCATGGTGGACATGGACCCCAGGGCAGAGCTGTTCCAGGCCGCGAAGGGAGCATGAGGACATGGAAGGACGCCGCCGACATCCCGGATTCGCCGACCGGGCGTACGAACTGACCGAAGAGACC
Organism: Streptomyces sp. NPDC048718; assembly: GCF_043198875.1. Lineage (NCBI taxonomy): Bacteria > Bacillati > Actinomycetota > Actinomycetes > Kitasatosporales > Streptomycetaceae > Streptomyces > Streptomyces sp. NPDC048718. The sequence continues at coordinate 269,239 of NZ_JBICVG010000008.1, read as the reverse complement.
CCGGTGTACGTCATCTCGGTGGCGGCCCAGCTCTCCGGTCTGCACCCGCAGACGCTGCGCCAGTACGACCGGCTCGGTCTGGTCTCGCCGGACCGTACGGCCGGCCGGGGCCGGCGCTACTCGGCCCGCGACATCGAACTGCTCCGTCAGGTGCAGCAGCTGTCGCAGGACGAGGGCATCAATCTGGCCGGTATCAAGCGCATCATCGAGCTGGAGAACCAGGTCGCGGCACTTCAGTCGCGGGTGGCCGAGCTGTCCAGCGCGGTCGAGGGCGCGGCGGCGGCGATGCGTCAGCGCGAGGCTCAGGTGCATGCCTCGTACCGGCGCGATCTGGTGCCTTACACGGATGTGCAGCAGACGAGCGCGCTCGTCGTGTGGCGGCCGGGGCATCAGCGCGGGCAGTGAACCACCCTCGCGCGCGGGCTCCTTCGTGATCCTTCGCGAGCTGTATCACCAAAAGGCCCCCTCCTCGGAGGGGGCCTTCCGCGTTGGCGGGGGCGAGGGCGGGGCAGCGGCGCCCGCCCGGGCCCGCGCCTACGCCTCGCGTTCGAGGATGCCGGACTGGGCGATCAGATAGCCGAGCTGGGCCCGGCTGCCGCTGCCCAGGGCGGCGGCGAGCTTGGCTATGTGGGCCCGGCAGGTACGCACGTTCATGCCGAGGCGGCGCGCGATGGCCTCGTCGACATGGCCCTCGACGAGGAGCTTGGCGATCGAGCGCTGGACGCCGCTGATGCCGTCCGTCTTGAGGTCGTAAGGGATCTCGTCCCTTATCGGGACGGCGAGCTGCCAGAACTGGTCGAAGACGCCGCTGAGATAGGCGACCAGGCCCGGGTGGCGCAGTTCGAGCGCGATCTGCCGGTCGCGGCTGGCCGGAATGAAGGCGACCTCGCGGTCCACGATGATCAGCCGGTCGATGATCTCTTCGAGCGTGCGGACCTGCACCTCGGGGCCGACGTGTTCCAGGTAGGCGAGGGTGAGTTCGGTGTGCCGGGCGGTGTGCTGGTAGAGCGTGCGCATCCGGATGCCCCGGCCGAGCAGCGGGGCGACCCGGCGCAGGGCCTCGGAGAGGGCGTGCGCGGGCCGGCCGCCGCCGGGCTGGATGGTGAGGAGCTCGCTGCGGCAGTTCGCGACGACGCGGTCCAGCGTGGAGTTGATCCGGTCGATGCCCTCCAGAACCGAAATGGCGTGCGAGGACGGCGCGTCGTGTGGGCTGATGGCCATGAACGGCGCGAAAGTGTCGGAGAGGGCGACGGTCAGCCGCCGGCGGTCCAGGATCTCCCGCTCGATGGGCTGCAGGAGTTGCGCGAGAGCGGCGGACGGCGGGACGGGCCGCAGCCATTGTGGGTCGTCCGGGTCCGGGTGCAGCAGGGAAAGATCGAGGAGGCAGGGCGCCTCCACTACCTCTGACCGGCGTATTCGCCCCGTTCGCAAGGCCGCTGTGTACAGCTCGGACCCCGCCGAGCACAGCTCCTCATGCGAGTGAGGGTGCCCGAATTCGTCCGCCTCTTTCTGCATATGTACACCCCCAGGCTCCTGCATCTCAGGAACATGATGCATGGGTTTGGTGGTGCGCGCGCAGAGACTAAGCCATCGTCTTACTTGCGGGGGTCGGAAATCACGTTTCCTTCAAGTGAGGTTGCTCGGTGATGAAGAAGAAGCTCATAAGCGCGGTGGCTGGAGTCGCCTTCATCGCGGCTGCGTCAGTCGGCGCGGGCATCGCCCTTGACCCGGGCTGGCACACGGCACCCGCCGGCGCGCTCGCAACGGCAGCCGACCCGGGCTGGTCGGTCGCCCCGGCCGGTGGCGTGAAGGATCCGGGTTGGTCGGTCGCCACCCCCGCGGTCGCCAACGACCCGGGCTGGCACGTGAACACCCCCGCCGTGGCCAACGACCCGGGCTGGCACCTGAGCGTCCCGGCCGTGGCCGGTGACCCGGGCTGGTCGGTCGCCACCCCCGCGGTCGCCAACGACCCGGGCTGGCACCTGAACACCCCCGCCGTCGCCGCCGATCCCGGGTGGAGCTTCGTGGGCGCATGAACGTACCCGACGACTCCCGGTTCCGACGGGAGATGGCCTCGGCCTACCGCTCCGGATGGCACTTCATCGACTTGGTCACGGCGATCCCCCACCGTGGTGACTCATTGATGGTGACCCTTTTCGGAGAGCCGATCGTCATCGCCCGCGAACAGGACGAGGACGTCCGTGCCTATCGCTGCCTGCGCCGCCCGCGAGGTGCGCCGCAGCCCGTCCGCTGCGCGATCCGATACGGAATGATCTTCGTCAATCTCGACCAGCGCGACCATCAACTGGTCGAACCCCAGCTGGTCACCACCGAGGCCATCACCGCCACCCCCCGCAGTGCCTGAACGATTCCCCCGTCGTAGTAGATCGTTCGGGCACTTCCCCCACACAGCGGCGCCATCGCGGACCTGAAACGCGATGGCGCCGCTGTGCTTTTTCCGTCAGTCGCCGGCCGCCGGTCGTCAGTCACCGGCTATCGGCTGCCGGTAGCCGCTCACCGACCGCCGGTTCCGTACGCCCGCCCCACGCGCGCGTACGGGACCGGCGGTTTCGCGTTCTGTCCTGTCCGGGTGTCCGGGTGTCCGGGCGTACGGCAGGCGCTCAGGCCCGGCCCATCGCGCGCGTGAGCGCGATCTCGATGACGACCCGGTCCGGGTTCGGGGCCGGCGTCCGGTCGTAACGGGCCGCGTACCGCTCGACCGCGTCCGCGACGACATCCTCCTCGGTACGGATCCGCGCCACGCCCTCCAGCGTCGCCCAGCGGCCCCCCTCCACCTGGCAGACCGCGACCCGCGCGCCCTCGGGGCCCGCGGCCAGCACGTTGGCGACCTTGCGGCTGTTCTTGTTGGTGATGATCCGGGCGATGCCCTTCTCGCCGCCCTCAGGGTCGTACGTGGCGCCGACGGCCACCACGTGCGGGGTGCCGTCCGGGCGCAGGGTCGTCAGGGTGCAGATGCGGTACTCGCGCCAGAAGTCGAGGTACGAGTCGCCGGGCTTGCTCGGGTCGATGGCCATGCCCGGAAACTACTCCGCGTACGGCCCGCGACACGACCCCGGGGAGGGCGGCTTCGCCGGGCGGCAGGTCGTTCCGACGGCCGGAAAATACCTTGAGCGGAATGGACTCAACTTTGTGTATGTTGGAGGGGTCATAGGAGTCGTAGAGCAGACGGATACCGGAGGAGACCCCGCACGTGGACGCCGAACTGACCAACAGGAGCCGGGACGCGCTGAACGCGGCGAGCAGCCGTGCCGTGTCCCAGGGGCACGCCGATCTGACCCCGGCGCATCTTCTCTTCGCGCTGCTGGCGGGTCAGGACAACGAGAACATCACCGACCTGCTCGCCGCCGTCGAGGCCGACCAGGCCCTCGTGCGCTCCGGCGCGGAGCGGCTGCTCGCCGCCCTCCCGAGCGTCACCGGCTCCACGGTCGCGCCCCCGCAGCCGAACCGCGAACTGCTCGCCGTCGTCGCCGACGCCGCCGAGCGCGCCAGGAAGCTCGGCGACGACTTCGTGTCGACCGAGCACCTGCTCGTCGGCATCGCCGCCAAGGGCGGCCAGGCCGGCCAGGTGCTCGACCAGCAGGGCGCCACGGCGCACCGGCTCCAGGACGCCTTCGAGGCGGCGCGCGGCAGCCGCAGGGTCACCACGCCCGACCCGGAGGGCTCGTACAAGGCCCTGGAGAAGTTCGGCACCGACTTCACCGCCGCCGCTCGCGAGGGCAAGCTCGACCCGGTGATCGGCCGCGACCACGAGATCCGCCGTGTCGTCCAGGTCCTGTCCCGCCGTACGAAGAACAACCCGGTCCTCATCGGCGAGCCCGGCGTCGGCAAGACCGCCGTCGTCGAGGGTCTGGCCCAGCGGATCGTCAAGGGCGACGTGCCCGAGTCGCTGCGCGACAAGCGGCTGGTCTCGCTCGACCTCGGCGCGATGGTCGCCGGCGCGAAGTACCGGGGCGAGTTCGAGGAGCGCCTGAAGACCGTCCTCTCCGAGATCAAGGAGAGCGACGGCCAGATCATCACCTTCATCGACGAACTCCACACGGTCGTCGGCGCGGGCGCGGGCGGCGACTCCGCCATGGACGCGGGCAACATGCTCAAGCCGATGCTGGCCCGCGGCGAGCTGCGCATGGTCGGCGCCACCACCCTCGACGAGTACCGCGAGCGGATCGAGAAGGACCCCGCGCTGGAGCGCCGCTTCCAGCAGGTCCTGGTCGCCGAGCCGACCGTCGAGGACACCATCGCCATCCTGCGCGGTCTCAAGGGCCGTTACGAGGCACACCACAAGGTCCGGATCAACGACTCCGCGCTGGTGGCCGCCGCGACCCTGTCCGACCGCTACATCACCTCCCGCTTCCTGCCCGACAAGGCCATCGACCTCGTCGACGAGGCCGCGTCCCGGCTGCGGATGGAGATCGACTCCTCCCCGGTGGAGATCGACGAACTCCAGCGCGCCGTCGACCGGTTCAGGATGGAGGAACTGGCCCTGTCCAAGGAGACGGACGAGGCCAGCCGCCAGCGCCTGGAGAAGCTGCGCCGCGACCTCGCCGACCGCGAGGAGGAGTTGCGCGGTCTGACCGCCCGCTGGGAGAAGGAGAAGCAGTCCCTCAACCGCGTCGGCGAGCTGAAGGAACAGGTCGACGAGCTGCGCGGCCGCGCCGAACGCGCCCAGCGCGACGGCGACTTCGACACCGCTTCCAAGCTGCTGTACGGGGAGATCCCGGCCCTGGAGCGGGAGTTGGAGGAGGCCACCGAGGCCGAGGCGCGCCAGGAGGCCGCCAAGGGTGCCGAGGGCGCCAAGGACAGCATGGTCAAGGACCAGGTCGGCCCGGACGACATCGCCGATGTCGTCGGCGCCTGGACCGGCATCCCCGCCGGCCGGCTCCTTGAGGGCGAGACGCAGAAGCTGCTGCGCATGGAGGACGAGCTGGGCAAGCGGCTCATCGGCCAGAGCGAGGCCGTCCGGGCCGTCTCGGACGCGGTGCGCCGCACCCGCGCCGGGATCGCCGACCCCGACCGCCCCACCGGCTCCTTCCTCTTCCTCGGCCCGACCGGCGTCGGCAAGACCGAACTCGCCAAGGCGCTCGCCGACTTCCTCTTCGACGACGAGCGGGCCATGGTCCGCATCGACATGTCGGAGTACGGCGAGAAGCACTCCGTCGCCCGTCTCGTCGGCGCGCCTCCCGGCTACGTCGGCTACGAGGAGGGCGGCCAGCTGACCGAGGCGGTGCGCCGGCGCCCGTACAGCGTCGTCCTCCTGGACGAGGTGGAGAAGGCCCACCCCGAGGTCTTCGACATCCTGCTCCAGGTCCTCGACGACGGCCGGCTGACCGACGGCCAGGGCCGTACGGTCGACTTCCGCAACACGATCCTGATCCTCACCTCCAACCTGGGCAGCCAGTTCCTCGTGGACCCGCTGACCAAGCCGGAGGAGAAGCACCGGCAGGTCATGGAGATCGTCCGGGCCAGCTTCAAGCCCGAGTTCCTGAACCGGCTCGACGAGACCGTGGTCTTCTCCGCCCTGGAGAAGGACGAGCTGGGCCGGATCGCCCGCCTCCAGATCGACCGGCTGGCCCGCCGTCTCGCGGACCGCAGGCTCACCCTGGACGTCACGCCCGAGGCGCTGGCCTGGCTGGCCGAGGAGGGCAACGACCCGGCGTACGGCGCCCGTCCGCTGCGCCGTCTGATCCAGACCGCGATCGGCGACCGCCTGGCCAAGGAGATCCTGGCGGGCGAGGTCCGCGACGGCGACACGGTGCGGGTCGACCGCTTCGAGGACGGGCTGATCGTGGGGCGGGCGGAGTAGCGGGAGCCGGGGCGGGCTTACGTGGTGCGGGCCCGGGGCGAGCGCGGGTCCGGGCCAGGTCCGGGGCGGCCCGGGCCGGGCTCAGATGGTGTAGGCCGTGACGGTGACGAGAGCGGTGCCCCCGCCCTCGTACCGCACGGAGACGTTCACGCCGGCCGCGTTCTGCCCCGGGCCGTCGTACCAGGCGATCTCGTGCTCGTCCGACAGCAAGTGGAGGCAGAAGTCCTCGCCCTTCGAGCAGTGCAGGGCGGTCTCGCTCCGGATGCCCGGCCAGGTGCCGGCCACCCAGCCCGCGACCTCGGCCGCGGGCATCCGGAAGTCGGCCTGGTCGTGGACGTCCAGCCAGCTTGACTCGGTGCAGCGGGCGCCCTCGGCGCTCTTCGGCAGCGTCGCCCCCGCCCAGTCCATCACCAGGGCGCAGTCGAGCGGACGGGCTTCGCCGGCCTCGTCCAGGGCCGGCATGGCCCACACCATGAGGGCCACCGGCCCGCCGATCACGACCGCCCCCACGACCGAGACGACGGTCCAGATCCGCGTCCGCCGGCTCCACTGGCTCCACCGGGGCCACCAGCGCCGCCGGGTGGGACGGGGCGGACGCGCCGGATGGGTCGGATGGCCGTGCTGCTTCTCCCCCATGGACCGGATCATGTCAGCCGGGGGTGGTCGTACGGGGCGGGTCGGCCGATCCGGGCGTGGGCCGGGCCCCTGTCCCTGTCCGCCCGCAGCGGATATCGCCGACCCGGCGTGGTGGGGACTTGCCAGCGACCGCCTGCCATGGGAGAGGATGGCGGCTATCCGTACGAAGGGAAGAACCCGGTGAGCATCGACCCGTCCTCGATTCCTAATTTCGGGGCCCAGCCCCAGCCGCAGGCCGGAGGACCGGCGGGCCCCGTCGTTCCCGACCAGGACCTGGTCAAGCAGCTCCTCGAGCAGATGGAGCTGAAGTACGTCGTCGACGACGAGGGTGACCTCGCGGCGCCGTGGGAGGACTTCCGCACGTACTTCATGTTCCGCGGCGAGGCCGAGCAGCAGGTCTTCTCGGTCCGGACGTTCTACGACCGGCCGCACGCCGCGGACGACCGCGCCAAGATCCTCGACGCGATCGACGACTGGAACCGCCGCACCCTGTGGCCCAAGGTCTACACCCACCTCCACGAGGAAGAGGACGGCTCCGCCACCCTCCGCCTCATCGGCGAGGCGCAGATGCTGATCGGCACCGGCGTGGCGCTGGAGCACTTCGTCTCCTCGACCGTCAGCTGGGTCCGCGCGTCGATCGAGTTCGACAAGTGGATCGTCGAGCAGTTCGGTCTGGCCGCGCCGGAGGACAAGGAAGACGGCGCCGAGGGCGAGACCGACTCCGAGTAGTCGCCCCGCAGCCACGCGCGCGTAGCGAGAGCCCGGCCGGGCCCGCGGTCACAGCAGTGATCGCGGCGCTCCGGCCGGGCTCTCGTGTGTTCGGGGGTGGGGCTTGTCAGCCCTTGTCAGTCGTCCGCGGCCGGTTCGCGTACGGTGCCGCCGCCGTTTTCCAGCTCGTCGATGGAGGCGAGCAGGCGACGGGCGTTCGCCGGGCTTCGCAGCAGGTACGCCGTTTCCTTCTCGGATTCGTGGTCCGTGGGGGAGACGATGGCGACCGGCTCGTGCCCGGCCCGGCCTCGGGGGTGGCCGATGAGGCCGGTCTCTTCACGGTCGTCGGTGGCGGGGTTCGGCACCTCGGCGGACCGCGCGCGTGACTCTGGATGGGTCATGGTCTTCATCATCGCCCTCCTCACGTACAAGGAAGTCGTATGCGAGGAGGGTGGGGGGAGGCAAGGACCTCGCCGCCCGTGCCCCCGCCGGTCCCGTGCGCGCGCCGAAAGCCCAAGCCCCCCCTCGGGGACGGCGGCTCAGAAGCGCCGGATCACCCGCAGCGTGTTGGTGTACAGGTCGCCGTTGACCGTCGGGGACTTCGGGGTGCCGTTGAGGATCGACTTGCCGCCGATGTCGCCGATGGTCGGCCCGTTCGGGGACTTGCGGCTGGAGACGAAACGCATCTGGCCGTGCTGGTCCGGGCCCAGGTAGATGCCGATGTGGCCGCCCTGGTCGGAGTCCTCGTCGGTGTCGAAGAAGACCGTGTCGCCGATCCGCAGCCCGTCCAGCGGCGGCACCTGCCCGGTCCCGCTCTCGGCGATCTTCACACCGGGTCCGGAGGCGGCGATGTGCCTGGACTCGCGCGGCAGGTTGCGGCCGTCGAACTGCTGGTAGCGGACCATCGGCAGCCCCATGTGGTGGCCGTAGACCATCCGGACGAAACCCGAGCAGTCCAGCCGGCCGGCGAACTCCGGCCTCGCGGAACGGGTCTCGCCGCTCGCCTCGAAGGTCCAGTCGAGCCCCATGTACTCGTGGAAGTCGGCCCCGACGGTACGCAGCCCGGTCACCGGATCGGCCGGGCTGTAGCCGGCCTCGCCGAGGACCTGGGTGCCCGGGCGGGCGGGGTCGGTGACGGCGGGGAAGAAGGGGCGGTACATGCAGGAGTACGCGAGCGCGTCCGGCGAGGTGTCGCCCGCCCACGCGCGGATCCGCTGCTCGATCGCGGGGGTCCACTCGCCGTCGAAGGGCTCGGGCAGGACCCGTACCCAGGTGTCGTGGGTGATCAGCGGCGCGTCGGTCCAGACGGCCGAGTCGATCCTGAAGTCGTAGACGCGGGCCTGCGGGGCCACGGTGGCGCCGACGGAAGCGAGGCCGCGGACACCGACGCGGCCGGTCGGGAAGACCCGGTAGGAGGGGGCCTCCCCCTGGTCGTACACACTGTGGTGCCAGGTGGTGGGTTCCTCGACCCCGGCGCCGTGCTTCCAGGCACGGGCCCGCAGCAGATCGCCGGCCTTCTCGACCCGGACCCACCAGTGGTCGAACGCCGCGAAGCCGGTGCCGACGGTGACCGCCGCGTTCAGCTCCTTCACGGCGTTCTCCAGCTCCTTCTCCAGGACGAGCCGCACCTCGCCCGCGGGCGTCACGATCAGACGGGCCCGATAGTGGTTGTTCACGTCCTCGGCGGCGAAGACCAGGGCGAGCGAGGCGGTCGCGCCGACCGGCAGCCGGTCGAAGGAGAACCGCGCGGCGGCGTACACGTCGCCGATGGCGCGGTCGGCCAGCAGGGAGAACCGGCTCTGGTTCGGGGAGAGGGTGATGGCCGCCCGGCCCTGTTCCACGAAGAAGTCGGTGGCGGTGCCGTTGTGGTGCGTCCAGGTGCCGCCGCCGGGCGACTGGCCCCAGCCGCCGGTGAGGGTCCGGGAGAACGGGGCGTCGACGGTCTTGGGCTGCTCCGTGAACCAGCGTCTCGGCCCACGCAGCGTCACCGTCCGCGCCTTGGTGGTGAGGGTGGCGAGCACGCCCCGGTCGTCCGAGACCTCGACCCCGCCGGGGACCGTACGGGGGGTCAGGGCGCCCGCCGGGTGCGGGGCGATGTGCCAGGGGTCGGTCGGGTCCGGCAGCATCGGCAGCCGCGTCCAGGGGCCCTGCGGTCCGGCCGTCCCGGCGGCGGAGCCGGCGGCCGTCCCGGCTGCGGTTCCGGCTGCGGTTCCGTTGGCCGGGGCGGCCGGGGCGGCCGGGGCGGCCGGGCTCGCGGGGCTTGCCGGGGAGCTTTCCGCCGCCTGTGCGGCCGGTACGGCGGTCAGCGGCAGCGCTCCGCCCGCCGCCGTCCCGGCGAGGGCGAACAGGGCCGCTCTGCGGCTCGGCTGGAACTTCGGTGTCGACATGCGCGGATACCCCCCAGGTTCCGGAAACGTGATGATCGTTTCGCACGGCGTGGGGGGACCCTACTCAGGCGGAGGGGGCGCGGCCAGGGCCGGGAGCCCGGCCCGACCGGCCGGCGGCAGGGCCAGGGCCAGAGTGAGGGTGAGGGCGAGGCGTAGTCCGGCGGCCCTGCCGCCCCCTTGCCCCGTCGCCCCGCATCGCGGACGGCGGGGCTTCGCGCGTACTGGCCGAAAGGCTCGTACGCGCGCGCCGGACGGCCATCGCGGAGGTGGGGATTCCGGGGGTGCCTTGGTAGGACCTTGGTGGGGCCTTGGCAGGAACGGTTCCGGAGGCGTACAGGGACCCGCTGAGGAGAATCGTTGAGCGCGCGCGTTCTCGTCGCCGAAGACGACGAAAAGCAGTCCCGTCTGATCCGCATCTATCTGGAGCGGGAAGGTCATGCGGTCCAGGTCGCGGCCGACGGCCGGGCGGCGCTGGAGCGGGCCCGCTCGACGGAGCCCGATCTCATCGTGCTCGACGTGATGTTGCCGCTCGTCGACGGGCTGGACGTCTGCCGCATTCTGCGGGCCGAGGGCGTCGAGGTGCCGATCCTGCTGCTGACCGCCCGCAGTACCGAGGAGGACCTGCTGCTCGGCCTCGACCTGGGCGCCGACGACTATCTCAGCAAGCCCTATAGTCCCCGTGAACTCACCGCACGTGTACGGGCGTTGCTGCGCCGGTCGGGGAAGGGGCGGCCGGCCGGGAGCGAGCTGCTGCGTGTCGGCGTGGTGGAACTGGACACCGCCCGCTTCGAGGTACGGGTGGCCGGCCGGCCGGTGGTGCTGACCGCCAAGGAGTTCTCGATCCTGGAGGCCCTGGCCCGGGAACCCGGGCGGGTGTTCACCCGGGCCCGGATCATCGAGCGCGCCTTCGGCTTCGACAGCGACGTACTCGAACGCACCGTGGACGCCCATGTACGCAATCTGCGGCGGAAGTTGGGAGACGACCCGGCCCGGCCGCGCTTCCTGGAGACGGTGTACGGCCGGGGCTACCGGCTGGTGGACGACGCGGCGCCCAACCCGGCGCGTACGGGGTCCGGCCGGGACTGATCAGCCGGTGAAGTCGGTGGCTCCGGTGCCGCGGGAGAGGCCATCAAGGCCGTCGGAATCACCGAACCCCTCGGCTTCGGTCGGCGCGGACCGGGCCGCCGGGAGGACGACGGTGAAGGACGTCCCGACGCCGACGGCGCTCTCCACCTCGATGGTCCCCCGGTGGTCCGCCACGATCTGCCGGGCGATGGACAGCCCCAGGCCGCTCCCCCCGGTGGCGCGGCCCCGGTCCGCGTCCGCCCGCCAGAAGCGGTCGAAGACGTGCGGCAGACTCTCGGCGGGTATCCCCTTCCCGGTGTCCCGCACCTGGACGAGCATGAGATCGCCGTGCCCGATCAGGGCCAGCGTCACCGCGCCGCCCGGTGCCGTGGCCCGCAGCGCGTTGCCGACCAGGTTGCCGAAGACCTGACGCAGCCGGTCCGCGTCGGCGACGACGTACCCGGGCCGAGGGGTCTCCAGCCGGAGGGCGACCCCCGCCGTGTCGGCCCGCGCGCGGTGGGCGGTCGCGGCGGCCTGGAGGAGATCGCGCAGGTCGACGTGGGTGCGGTGGTAGGTGAGCGCGCCGGCCTCGGCCAGGGCGAGATCCTGGAGGTCGTCCACGATCCGCTGCTGGAGCAGCGCTTCCTCGTGGAGGGAGTCGAGCAGTTCGGGCGTCGGCTCGACGATCCCGTCCCGCAGGGCCTCCAGATAGCCGCGCAGGTTGGCCAGGGGGGTCCGCAGTTCGTGGGCGATGTCCCCGGTGAGGCGGCGCTGGCGCTCCTCGGCGGCCTGGATGGAGGCCGCCATCCGGTTGAAGGCGCGGCCCAGTCGGGCGATCTCGTCGCGGCCGGATACGGGGACCCGCCGTCCCAGGTCTCCCTCGCCCAGTTCGCCGGCGGCCAGGGTCATGGCGCGGACCGGACGCAGCACGGCCCGGCTCAGGAGCAGGGCGCCCAGCACGGCGGCGAGGGCGACCCCCGCGGCGACGGCCACCGTGGGCGCGGCGGCCAGGGTGGGCGGGGACTCGTCCAGGACGCCGAGACGGACCTCCAGACGGGGCGGGGCGGCGGAAGCCACGCGCTCGTTGAACACCCGTTGCAGGCAGGCGGTGATGCGTGGGTCGGCCTCGCACGTCGAGAGGGCCTTGAGGTCGTCCGGTGTCCGGGGATCCCTCTCCCAGTCCGGTTCCGCGCAGTGCGTGGCCCGGCCGTCCGTGGCGATGTCCGGAATGCCCATGTCGTTCGGCCGGGCGGTCGGCTCGGTCCCCGCCCGGGTCAGGCAGGCCGCGTAGGACACCGCGGCGCGGTACCGGCTGACGGCGATCGCCGTCTGTTTGATCCCGAGCCGAGGCGGCCCTCCTTCGGGAAGCCGCAGGACGGGACGCGGGTCTACGAGGAGCGAGGGCTGATTGCTCACAGGGCGGGGGGTGCGGCCGTCGAGCGTGTCGGAGTCGGCGAGCAGGACGCCGGTGCCGGTGGCGACCTGGATGCGCTGGCCAGTGTCCTTGGCGAGGCGCCGCACGGTCGGTGCGAGGCCGTCCCACGTGCCGTGTGTGAAGCCGTACGTACGGAGGTCGCCGGTGATCCGGGAGACCTCCTGCCGCCCCGCGGTGACGGTCTCCTGAACCTGGAGGTTGGCCTGGCGCAGCGTCAGCCAGGCGGTGGCGGCGGTGGCCGTGAGCGCGATGAGCATCAGCAGGGCGAGCACCCGCAGACGCAGGCTCATCGCGGGTCGCCCGGCTCGTTGGCCTGGATGGACGCGGTGTTCAACACGGCTCCTTCAGCTGTCGGTTCGTCGGGCGATGAAGGGGCGGGGGTCGGGAGCGTCGCGTACGCGTCGAGGGGGCGGCTTCGGTTGATGCGGGCGCCGGGACGGTCCGTATCCCATGAAGTCGCGTGCTGGGGACACCCGTCCGGAGAGTAGTGGGAGCAGGAGGCAACAGGGGGAAAGAATCCGGCTAGTTGGCGCGGGTAGCGGTGAGGGGAGGACCCGGGGGCCGGGGCCGCCCCTCACGTATGCCGTACGACAGGGCCGGTCGCTCAGGTGCCGGACAGGGCCTCGGTCGGCGACAGCCGGCTCGCCCGGACCGCCGGATACAGTCCGGCGATCATGCCGATGCCCAGGGTGCAGCCGATCCCCGCCGCACTCGCCCACACCGGGACGACCGTCGGCCAGTCGCGGCTGAGGGCGTAGCCGGCCGTGATCGCCGTCCCCAGCACCGTCCCGCCGAGACCGCCGATGAACGACAGCAGCAGCGACTCCGCCACGAACTGGGTCCGGATCTGGCCACGGGTCGCTCCCAGCGCCCGGCGCAGACCGATCTCCGGGCGCCGTTCCAGCACCGAGATGACCATCGTGTTGCCCACGCCCACGCCGCCGACGAGAAGGGAGACACCGCCCAGGCCGAGCAGCAGCCCGGTCAGCGCCGACTCGGTCGCCTCGCGGGCGGCGAGCGCGTCGGAGGGCCGCGAGACGCGGACCTCGCCCGGCTTCGCGGGGGACGCCGTGGCCGGCAGCACCGCCCGTACCCGCGTCACCTGGCTGTCCTCGGCACGGACGTAGACCGTCGACGGATGACCGTCGAAGTGCAGGTACGTGCGGGCGGCGGGCCGGCCGACCAGCGCAGCGCCGTCGATCTCCGGCGCGAGCGGCGCGGGGTCGAGGACGCCGACGAGGGAGAACCAGCGGCCGCCGAGCCAGACCCGGGTCCCCGGGGTGTACACGTCGAGCCGGTTCGCGGCCGTGGCGCCGAGCACGACCGCCGGGTAGTCCTCGGTCGCGGAGTCGAGCCAGCGGCCCCGGCCGATGTGGCCGCCGACGGCGGGGAGCAAGTCGGCGTCGGCTGCCAGGACTTGGATGGATCCGGTGCGGCCGATCGCGATGCGCTCGTTGCGGTAGATGTGCGCGTCGGTCGCGCCGGTGGCGGCGACCTGCCGTACGGGCGGAATCCGACGGATCATCGCGACGGCTTCCTCGGGCAGCTTGGCCTTGGTGCCGTTGAGGGAGTCACCGGGGGCGACCCGCAACAGGTTCGTGCCGAGCGCGTCGAGCCGGCGGTCCACCTCCGCGCGCCCGGATCCGGAGATGCCGACCACCGCGATCATGGCGGCGACGCCGATCGCGATGCCGAGCGCCGAGAGGAAGACGCGCAGGGGGCGGGTCCGCAGCCCGGTCCCGCCGAGCCGGATGACGTCCCCGGGGCTGAGGCGGGCGGCCCGCAGCCGGCCGGGCCGGCGGCCGCTCGCCGCACCGTCGCCGGTCATCGGTCCGCTCCCGTGGCGTCGGCCGTGAGGGACGCCATGGTGTCCCTCACCACGCGGCCGTCGCGCATCTCGATCCGGCGGGGCAACTGGGCCGCGATCTCCCGGTCGTGGGTGATGATCACGACGGTGGTCCCGGCGGCGTGCAGCTCGCGCAGCAGCCCGAGTACGGCCGCGCCGGAGGCGGAGTCCAGGTTGCCGGTCGGTTCGTCCGCGAGCAGCACCGCCGGTTCGCCGATGACCGCGCGGGCCACGGCCACCCGCTGGCGTTCGCCGCCGGACAACTGGTGCGGCAGGTGGTCGACGCGGTGGCTGAGGCCGACCCGGTCCAGAGCCGCCGCCGCCCTGGCCCGGCGGCGGCGCGGCGGCACGCCCGCGTACAGCAGCCCGTCGGCCACGGAGTCCAGGACGGGGACCCCGACCGCCAGATGGAACTGCTGGAAGACGAACCCAATTCGGGTGGCGCGCAGCGCCGACACCTCGCGGTCCGTCAGCCGTGCCACGTCGTGGCCGTCGACCAGGACCCGTCCGGTGGAAGGCCGGTCGAGGCTGCCCATGAGGTTCAGCATGCTGGATTTGCCGGAGCCCGACGGGCCGACGACGGCGACGAGTTCGCCGCGTCCGATGCGCAGGTTCACGTCCCGTACCGCCGCCACACCGCCGGGGTACGTCTTGGACACCGCGTCGAACTCCACGACCGTCTCCGCGACCGGATTCACGGCCGTCTCCGCCCAGCCCGTCTCCGCTCCGGTCGGCGTGCCGTCCGTCCACCCGGCCGCAGCCGTTCCGCTCACTCGGGGATCCTCACCTTCATGCCCTCGCGGACCGCGCTTCCGCTCACTTCCACCCGGCCGTCCGCGAACAGCCCCGTCTTCACGCTGACGAACCGGCCGTCCGAGGTCTCCAGGCCGTGCCCGCCCTCGGCCAGGGCGACCAGCGCGGCGACGGGGACGGTGAGGACGTCGCGCCGTTCCCGGCCCACGTACTCGACGCTGACGGGCGCGCTCTCCAGTCGTCCCACGGCCTTCTGGTCCTTGATGGTGATGGTCACCGGAACCGTCGCCGGGGCCCCGGAGCCACCTTCCCCGCCGCCGCCCTCCGGCGTGGTCGCGTTCTTCCCGACCGAGGCGATCTCGCCCTTCACGGAGGTGCCATCGGGCAACGCGATCGTGACGGTGTTGCCTCGGACGGCCCAGGAGTCCTCCGCGGCCGAGGCGTTGACCACGACCTTTCGCGAAGAACCGGTGTAGGTAAGGGTGTTCTCGCCGGCCGCGGCGCCGAGCCGGACCCCCGCGTGGCCGATCCGCACGGGGCCGGCGGAGTAGACGACATCGGCGACACCCACCGTGCCGGTCTGGGGGAGTCCGAGCGACTTCTGCCAGCGCTTGACGGCACGGGCGGTGAAATCGTTGAACTTCTCGTCGACGGTGAAACCGGAGTAGCCCAGCGCGGCGAGATTGCTCTCGAACTGGAGGACGTCCATCCCGCGCAGGGTGGTGGCGATGGTGCCTGTGGTTCCGGCACCCCCGGGCGCCGGTGGCGGCGTTGTGGAGGTCGCGGGGTTCCCCTTGCCGCCTCCTTGTCCGGCACTGTCCTGGGCGCCCTGCCCCGTGTTCCGCCCGATGTTCCCGGCGTTCTGCTCCGTCCCCTGCGGGGTGCCCGTGGGCAGGCCCAGGTCCCGGTACATCGGCAGCGTCCCGTACAGCAGCACCACCGGCCGGTCGTCGACGCGCAGCAGCGTGCCGCCGCGTTTAACCGTCGCGCCCTCCTCGGGCAGCCAGGTCACGGTGCCGGTCGCCTTGACGGCCAGTGGAATCTCGTTGCCGTATCCCAACTGTCCGTCCACCGTGGTGCGTTCGGTCAGCGTGGTCCGGGTGACGGGGACGGTGGAGCCCGCTCGGGGCGGTGCGGCGGAGCCGTCCTTCGTCCCGTCTCCGCCGAGCCCCAGCGCCCCGGCCACGGCGACCGCCGCCACGACGACCAAGGCCGCCGCGATCAGGGCCGTACGCCGTCCACGGCGCCCGGGCACGCCACGCCGTCCGCTCGGTGGCGGTGTGGCGTCCGTTCCGCCCCCGCCGGTCGCCTCGCCCTCGAAGGGGGTCCGCGTCACTGATTCGGTCATCTCAGCCCTTGCCCGCGTCCGGGTTCGGCGAATCGCCGATGATCGGGGCGCAGATACGGGTGGCACGGGTGGCCCCCGCCGATGTCTGGTTCCATTCGGTGCCCTGCGCGGTTCCGTCAGGACCCGGGTCGGGGAAGTCGGGGGCGCCGTTCTTCTGCATACAGGCGGCGTAGTCGAGCTTCACCTTGATCTGCTGCGGAGTGAGCTTGGGCCGGTTACCGTTCTCGACGCTCTCGGGAACAGGCACCAGGAGCGACTCGCACTTCGCGGAGGCTTTGAGGTACTTCGTGTCCTTCTTCAGCGCCAGACTGTCGCCGCCGAAGTCGACCTGGCCCTTCGCGTTCGGGTCGGGGGCGTCGACCCCGTTCTCCCGCAGGCATTTCACCCACTTGCGCTGGGCGTTCACATAGGTGGCCAGTTCGTCGCCGCCGTCCCCGTCCGCGCCGCCCTTCGTGCCGCCCGCGGTGGCGGACGCGCCGCCGTCGGCCGCCGTCGGAACCTCGGGGGCATCTCCTCCACCGCCGCAGCCGGCCACGGTGACCGCCATCACCGACGCCGTCAGCACGGCCATCAGTACCCGCTTCGTCCTCATCGGATCTCCCGCCTCCTGTCGGACCCGGCCCGGCCCCTCGTGGGGCGTGTCGAGCGGGTCGAACGTAGGCGGGAGCCGATGAAGAACCGATGAAGAACCTGTCACCTGGGCATGCGGACTATGCGGGGCGAACACGCCGAGTGAGAGATGACTGATTGCGGTCAGAATGCAATCTGAGTAACCTCTGAGTTATGACTGCCACGCGTATGAGAGCAGAGAGCGAGTCCGTCTCCTTCACCGACCTCTCCCGCAACCCCAGGGGTGTCGCGGCCAGAGCGGCCGCCTTGGGGCGTCTCCGCGTCACCCATCGGGACGCGCCGGACATGGTGCTGACCACGGCCGTACGGGCGGAGTGCGCCGAAGAGAACCTGACCACCGCTTCGCGGCTCTTCCTCGCCCTGATGAAGCAGGACGACGGCGCCAAGTCGCTCCTTCTCGCGCTCCCCGAGGTGTTCCCCTGGGTGCGACACCTGGACGCGGAAGAGGTCCGGGCCTTCACCGTCGAACTCCTCGAAGCACTGTCGGACGCCGCCGAACTGGGCGCGGGAGAGGCTGTGCACCGCGCGATCGTCTCCTGGCGCGCCACGGCTCGCATCAATGCCGATCCCGATCAGCTCAGGGAGTCCGTGCGTCCGCTCGACGGTGACGACCTCGGCCCGGTCGAGGTGCGTGAGTGAGTCCGAAGAAGGGGGATCGGGTCAGCGTTCCGCCCCTCGACGGGTGGAACGTCGTCTTCGGGACCACAGAGGCGGCGACCGGCTGGGAGGAACTGTGCCGGGTTGCGTTGCCGAGCGCGCATCGCTGTCTGGAAGCACTCCGAAGCGACCCCCTGACCCGATCCAACTGGAGCCGTCAGCATCAGCTGCGGGGAAGGCACGCCACCAAGGCGTGGAAGGGATCCGACCTGGAGCAGTGGGAGTACGAGGTCACCAGCGGTGGTCGAGTGCGCTACCTGGTCAGCGCGGAGACTTCCACCGTGATCCTGGTGTACGCCTCCCCGCGGCATCCGAAAGACACCGAGTAAGCCTCGGGCAGGTCCGGGACGGGGTCCGTGAGCAGGCCCCGTCCCCGCCGTCCAGGCCGTAGTCCCCGCCCTCCGTCAGGGCGCCAGCCGCCCCAGCCGGTCCACCGCCTCCCGCAGGACCGCTTCCTTCTTGCAGAAGGCGAAACGGACGAAGGGCGCGCCCTCGTCGCGGTTGTCGTAGAAGACGGCGTTGGGGATGGCGACGACGCCGGCGCGTTCGGGGAGGGCGCGGCAGAAGGCGAAGCCGTCCTTCTCGCCGAGGGGGCGGATGTCGGTGGTCACGAAGTAGGTGCCGGCGGGGCGGTGGACGCCGAAGCCCGCCGCCGTCAGGCCGTCGACGAGCAGGTCCCGCTTGGCCTGGAGGTCCGCGCGCAGGGTGTCGGTGTACGAGTCGGGCAGGCGCAGCGCCTCGGCGATGGCGTACTGGAACGGGCCGGAGGCCACGTACGTGAGGAACTGCTTGGCGGAGCGCACCGCGCTCGTCAGCTCCGGGCTCGCGGTGACCCAGCCGACCTTCCAGCCGGTGAAGGAGTACGTCTTGCCGGCCGAGCCGATGGTGACGGTGCGCTCCCGCATGCCGGGCAGGGTCGCGAGCGGGATGTGGACGGCGTCGTCGAAGACCAGGTGCTCGTAGACCTCGTCGGTGACGACCAGCAGGTCGTGTTCCTGGGCGAGTTCGGCGATCGCGGTGAGTTCGGCGCGGTCGAGGACGGTGCCGGTGGGGTTGTGGGGGGTGTTGAGGAGGATGAGCCGGGTGCGCCGGGTGATCGCCCCGCGCAGTTCGTCGAGGTCGAGGGTGAAGGCTCCGTCGCGCGGGCGGAGGGTGACCGGGACGCGGGTGCCGCCCGCCATGGCGATGCAGGCGGCGTACGAGTCGTAGTACGGCTCCAGGGCGACGACCTCGTCGCCGGGTTCGAGCAGGGCGAGCAGGGTGGCGGCGATGGCCTCGGTGGCGCCGGCGGTGACCAGGACCTCGCTGTCGGGGTCGTAGGCGAGGCCGTAACGGCGCTGCTGGTGCTCGGCGATCGCGGTGCGCAGTTCGGGGACGCCGGGGCCGGGCGGGTACTGGTTGCCCCGGCCCTCGCGCAGGGCGCGGACGGCGGCCTCGCGGATCTCCTCGGGGCCGTCGGTGTCGGGGAAGCCCTGGCCCAGGTTGATCGCCCCGGTGCGGGTGGCGAGCGCGGACATCTCGGCGAAGATCGTGGTGCCGAACTCCGCGAGGCGGCGGTTGAGCAGTGTCCTGGTCATGACGCCATCCTGGGGCGAAGCTCTGGAGTTGCTCAAGTGTGCTTCGGGCGGGTCGGGGGCGGGCATCCCCCTCGCACAGCCCGTGGCGACATGCCGGGCTCGGACAAACGTACGGGGGATGACATGGAGATCTTTCCGATCATCGGGCTGGGGCTTCTCGTGGTCGTCGGCTTCACTCTGGCGGTGGCGAGCGGGCGGTCGGCCAAGCAGCGGCGGCGCAAGCGGCGGGGCGGCTGGGCGGGCGGGGGCGGGAGCTCCAGCGGCGGAGGTACGTACATCGGGGGCGGCTGCGGTTCGTCGTCCTCGTACGGCTCCTCGTCGTCGTCCTCGTGCGGTTCCTCCTCCTCGTCCTGTGGCTCGTCATCGTCGTCCTGCGGGGGCGGCGGTGGCGGTTGCGGCGGTGGGGGCGGCAGCTGACGGAGCCCATCAGGCCCGACGGGGCCTGATGGGTGGGGAGAAGGGCCGACGGCGCCGGACCGCGAGGGACGCGGGCCGGCGCCGACCGGTGTGGCGCGAGGGGCGCCGGGTGGTGTCGCACGGCGCGGATTCGCGCCGGGCGACACCGCTTTGTGCGTACAACAGGCGTCCATATCCGACCTGTTGGGCAATCCGCCGGCCGTGGGGGGAACCGGCGATCGAATCCTTTTGAACACGTGAACCGTGGAGCCCCCGGGGGGATGGAAACCCCGTCAAGTTGGGCAAAAACCCTGTGAGCCACCCGCGGTTCGTGATTCCCTCGCTGTGGAGAACATCCAGCCCTCGGACCGTGTGGAACCGAGCCGGCGATCCCCACTCCTGGCCGAAATCCTTCACCAGGACGCCCCGGCCCACCCGCCAAGTGTGTTTGCGGAGCCGACTCATGCTCACGACCCTGAAAACCTCCTACACCGATACGCGTGCGGCCGACCTGGCCTGGGCGCTGGGGCGCGAACCCCTGCCCGCGCTGGCCGTGCTCGATCTCGAACTCGCCGGAGCGAAGCTCCAGTTACGACTGCTCGGCGCCTCTCACCAAGTGCTCCTGGAGGAAGCGGACCGCAGTTGCTCGGAGACCGTCGCCTGCATGCCCGGCAGCAGCACCCCACTGCCGCTCGGCGTGTCCAAGCGGGTGGGCGAGTGGGAGTACGAGTTCGCGGCCCGCGTCGAGACCCTGAACCAGGGCTCGTTCGCCGGCCGCGCGCAGGAACTGCTCGCACTCGTCGCCGACCATCCGAACGGCCTTGCCGGAACGTTCCCCGGCTCGCCGCACGCCTTCACGGCGATGCTCGCGCAGCGTCACGAGGGCCAGGTGCGCTGGCGGACCTGGCACGCGTACCCGCAGGAAGGGCAGTTGGTGGTGACCAGAACCCGGATCGGGGCGCGCATGCCCGCGATGCTCTGACCCCGGGGCATGGGGGCGTACGCCTCAGATGCACTCGTGTGGGTGACCGTTCGGGCACCGAGCGTGACGTAGCGTTACGAGCATGATCGACCCGCCCGTGACGCTGCCGACCCTGCCCACCCTGCCCCGGCCACCTCGTCAGGTGGTGCGTCCCCCTGTCCGGCCGGGGGCCGTGCGGTATCCGGTGCTCGCCGTGGTGTTCGTCTGCTCCGCCTGCGGACTGGTCTACGAGCTCGAACTGGTCGCGCTCGCCTCGTATCTGATCGGCGACTCCGTCACCCAGGCGTCCGTCGTGCTGTCCGTCATGGTCTTCGCGATGGGCATCGGTTCGCTGCTCGCCAAGCGGCTGCGCTGCCGCGCGGCGGTCGGCTTCGGGCTCATCGAGGCCGGCCTCGCGCTGGTCGGCGGCTGCTCGGCGATGGCGCTGTACGCGGCCTTCGCCTGGTTCGGCGCGTCGCAGTACGTGCTGGTCGCGTTCGCGCTGGCCATCGGCGTGCTCATCGGGGCGGAGATCCCGCTGTTGATGTCGCTCATCCAGCGCGCGGAAACGTCCCGCTCGCGCGGCGCGGGGCTCGGCCCGGGCCGGGGCCCGGGGCGGGGCGAGGAAGCGGACCTCGGGGTGTCCCCGGGGAGGCCCGGCCGTCCGGGAGGAGCCGGCCGTTCGGGTCGCTCGGGCCGCTCGGCGTGGGGACGGCGGCGGCGCGCGCGCCGGGCGGCGCGGTCGCCGAGGGATCCGTACGACGCGGCCGGGACGGTCGCCGATCTGTTCGCCGCCGACTACGTGGGCGCGCTGGTCGGCGGACTCGCCTTCCCGTTCCTGCTGCTGCCCTGGTTCGGACAGCTCACCGGCGCGCTGGTCACCGGCGCGGTCAACGCGTTCGCGGGCGGCGGGCTCGTCCTGTGGCTGTTCCGGTACGACCTGACGCGCCGCTCCCGCAAGCTGCTCATCGGCGCGAACGTCTCGGTGCTCGCCCTCCTCGGCACCGCGACCATCCTTGCCGCCCCCTTCGAGCAGGCCGCGCGCCGCGCCGTCTACGGCGACCGGGTCCTGGTCGCCGAACACACCGGACTCCAGGAAGTGGTGGTCACGGGCCGGCGGGGCAGCCCGCCCGATCTGTTCCTGGACGGCCGGCTCTGGGTGGGCGGCCGGGACGAGTACCGCTACCACGAGGCCCTGGTGCACCCGGCGATGAACGGCCGCCACGCGCGCGTCCTGATCCTCGGCGGCGGCGACGGGCTCGCCGCCCGCGAGGTGCTGCGCCACCCGGACGTCCGCTCCCTCACCGTCGTCGAGCGCGACCCCGGTGTCGTACGGCTCGCCCGTACCGACCCGGACCTGGCGGCGCTCAACAGGCGGGCGTTCCAGGACCGCCGGGTCACCGTCGCGTACGAGGACGCCTTTCGCTGGCTGCGCGCCCGAGGCGGAGACGGCAGAGGCGGCGAAGACGGCGGACACGGTGCGAGTGGTGGGGGAGACGAGGGTCGCGGTCCGGTGCGGGAACGGTTCGACGTGGTGATCTGCGATCTGCCCGACCCCTCGACCACCGCCGGCGCCACGCTCTACTCGGAGGAGTTCTACGGGCTCGCCGCCGGAGTCCTCGCGGACGGCGGGCGGCTCGTCGTCCACGCCGGCCCGGCCGCCGCCCGGCCCGCCACGTACTGGACCGTCGACGCGAGTCTGCGCGCGGCCGGGTTCGCCACCCGGCCGTACGGGATGAAGACCGATCCGGGGGCGCGCCCGGGAAGCGGCCCGGGACGAGGAGCGGGGACGGGGGAGGACTGGGGCTTTCTGCTGGCGGCGCCCGGCGGCCGGGCACCCGCCCTCGGACTCGCCACGGACATCCCCCGGCCCCGCTCGCTCACCCCGGCCGTCCTCGCCGAGGCCGCCGCCCGCGCCGATCGCACCCGCGCCGACGCCCCGCCCCGGCTGCCGCCCTCCACCCTGGTCCACCCCCGCTACTGAGAGCGCTGGAGAGAGTGCCACCGAGAACGCTTCCGAGAGGGCGGGCGACCCGGCCCGCCGGGTGGCCGTCCGGCGTGGGCGGCGGGGCAACAGGCGACGGGCGGGGTCGCGCTGAGTAGGCTCGACTCCCATGGAGCATGAGGTGTACGTCCCGGTCCCCGCCGAGGTCCTGCGCGCCACCCTCGCCGACCCGGCGCGGCTCGCGCGCTGCGTCCCCGGGTTCCAGCAGGACGCCGACGCGGCGTCCGGCCCGCTCACGGGCCGGCTGAAGGTCCGTGTCGGCGGCAACACCATCACCTACCGGGGCACGTGGCGCGTCACCGGGCGGCCCGGCGGTTTCGCCGTCGCGGGCGAGGGCACCGAGGTACGCGGCAAGGGCACGGTGACCTGTGGAATCACCCTGACGCTCGGCCCGGCCTCCGGGGGCACCCTGCTCGGCTTCACCGGCTCGGTCACGGCGACCGGGCGGCTCGCCGACGCGGGCGAGGAGGCCCGGAACACGGCCGGGGCCCGGCTGCTCGGCCGGTTCGCGGAGGCGCTGGCCGCCGTCGCGGACGTCGAGGCCGAACTGGCCGCCGAGGACATGGCCGAGGGCCCGGCCAAGACCACGGCCGAGGACGCGCACGAGACCGCGCCCGGGGAGACCGGGCACGCCAACGCCGACACCGAAGCCGACAACAAGGCCACTGCCGACGCGGCCGATGCCACCGACGACGACGGGGTGGACGACGGCGCGGAGGAGCCCGGCGGGCGTCCCTCGGTCTTCGACACCCCGGTCCCGCCGCCGTCCCTGGACCCCCGCGCCGACGCGGAGTTCGACCGGGACTCCGGCAAGGGCACCGGGCAGGACAGGGACAAGGACACGGGCAAGGACAGGGACAAGGGCAAGGCGGTGGACGGCACCCCGTCCGCCGAGCCCGGCGGCCCGTCGAAGAATGGATCCTCCAGGGAAGGCGCTCCGAAGAACGGCAAGCGGGACGAGGCCGCGTCCGGCCGGGGCACCCGGCAGCCCGCCGAGGCCGCCCACGCCCGCCGCACGATGATCGGCCGCAGCGCCGAGGAGGTCGACCACGCCCCGCCGCGCGGCCGGTACGCCCCCATGCCCGCCGCCGAGGCCTCCCACGCCGCCG
Organism: Streptomyces sp. NPDC048718; assembly: GCF_043198875.1. Classification (NCBI taxonomy): domain Bacteria; kingdom Bacillati; phylum Actinomycetota; class Actinomycetes; order Kitasatosporales; family Streptomycetaceae; genus Streptomyces; species Streptomyces sp. NPDC048718. The sequence goes on along the minus strand of NZ_JBICVG010000008.1, from coordinate 245,905 downwards.
CGACCCTGCGCTGGATCGCCCCCGCCGCCGCGCTCGCCGTCGCCTCCGCCGTCGTCGTCCACCGCGCCCTGCGCCGTCGCCGCTGAGCCCCCGGTCCCGTCGACAGAGCCGTCGACGGGACCGCCCCGGAGCCGCCCCCCCCCCGGGTCTCCCGGAGCCGGTCGCGGCATCAGGGCGCGTACCCCCGCAGCCCTTCGTGCAGCGGGAGAGGCACCCCCGCCTTGTGCGTGCTGCCCGGCGGCCGAAGGCCGGGCCGAAAGAGCAGGAGCCCGCTTACGGATCGGGCCCGAGTCAAAAGACATGCCCTAGGGTCGGAGCGTGAGCAATCTGACGCGACTGACGGCCGGCGACGCCGAGCTGACCATCGACCCGGACCACGGCTGCCGCATCGAGAGCCTGCGCCTCGGGGGCGCCGAACTCCTCGTGAGTGGCGAGCACTTCGGCTCCTTCGTGATGGCGCCCTGGGCGGGCCGGACCGGGAACGGACGGTTCCGCGACGGCGCCACCGTCCACCAGCTGCCCGTCTCCGGACACGCGGCGCCGCACGCCATCCATGGCACCGTGCGCGACCAGCGGTGGAAGACGGCCCACGTCACCGACACGACGGCCGCCTTCACCACCGGGCTCGGGGACCCCTGGCCGTACGCCGGCCGGGTCACCCAGACCGTGGAGCTGGCCGAGGACTCGCTCACTCTCCAGCTCGGTATCGAGACCGACGGCGACTCGTTCCCCGCGCAGGCCGGCTGGCACCCCTGGTTCCGCCGCTCGCTGGACGGCGGCCAGGACGTGCGGATCGACTTCGCCCCCGCCTGGCAGGAGGAGCGCGGGACGGACCACCTCCCGACCGGCCGCCGGATCGACCCGCTCCCCGGCCCCTGGGACGACTGCTTCGGCATGCCGGACGGTGTCGATGTCACTCTCACCTGGCCGGAGCTGCTGGAGCTGCGGATCACCAGCCGGGCCGAGTGGGTGGTGGTCTACGACGAGCCCGCCGACTCCGTCTGCGTCGAGCCGCAGTCGGGCCCGCCGAACGGCCTCAACACTCACCCGCGCCTCGTCACCCCGATCGACCCCCTGGAGGTCGCGACGACGTGGACCTGGCGCCGGCTCTGACCATCGCCTCGACCGTCACCCCGACCGCCACCCCGACTATCGCCCCGACCGCCGTGACCAGCGGCCCCGCGCCCAGGCCCTAAGCTCGTGAGCATGACTGACGTACGTGCTGAGCTGCTCCAGCAGATCAAGGACAAGGCCGTGGTGCACGGCAAGGTGACCCTCTCCTCGGGTCTTGAGGCCGACTACTACGTGGACCTTCGCCGGATCACGCTCGACGGTGCGGCGGCGCCGCTGGTCGGTCAGGTCATGCGCGAGCTGACCGAGGGCCTGGAGTTCGACGCGGTCGGCGGTCTGACCCTGGGCGCCGACCCGGTCGCCACCTCGATGCTGCACGCCGCCGCCGCGCAGGGCGAGCGCCTGGACGCCTTCGTGGTGCGCAAGGCCGCCAAGGCGCACGGGATGCAGCGTCAGGTCGAGGGCCCGGACATCAAGGGCCGCCGGGTCCTGATCGTGGAGGACACCTCGACCACTGGCGGTTCGCCGCTGACGGCCGTCGAGGCGGCCCGGGCGGCCGGCGCCGAGGTCGTCGCCGTCGCCACGATCGTGGACCGCGCGACCGGCGCGGGCGAGAGGATCAGCGGTACGGCCGGGGTGCCGTACCTCTACGCGTACGCGCTGGACGAGCTGGGCCTCGCCTGATCGGACCGCATACCGAGACGCCGGCACACCGGGTCCCAGAGCCCTGCCGGCGTCCTGGGACACGGTTCTGACCTGGTGTTTTTTCGAGGGGTGGAGTGTTTCACGTGAAACGCTCCACCCCTCGGCGCGTACGGGGCCGTGGGACCCCGTACCGGAGTCTGCGAGGATATGGGCGACGATGACGTCGCCCCCAGGTCAGGGACAGCAACGCACATACCCGCACATCACAAGGAGCGGACGAATGCCCATCGCAACCCCCGAGGTCTACAACGAGATGCTCGACCGGGCGAAGGCAGGCAAGTTCGCCTACCCGGCCATCAACGTCACCTCGTCCCAGACCCTGCACGCGGCCCTGCGCGGCTTCGCGGAGGCCGAGAGCGACGGCATCATCCAGATCTCGACCGGTGGCGCCGAGTTCCTGGGCGGCCAGCACAAGAAGGACATGGTCACGGGCGCCGTTGCCCTGGCCGAGTTCGCTCACATCGTCGCCGCGAAGTACGACGTCAACATCGCGCTGCACACTGACCACTGCCCCAAGGACAAGCTGGACGGCTATGTCCGCCCGCTGATCGCCCTCTCCGAGGAGCGCGTCAAGGCAGGTGGCAACCCGCTCTTCCAGTCGCACATGTGGGACGGCTCGGCCGAGACCCTCGCCGACAACCTGGCCATCGCCCAGGAGCTGCTGCCCCGCGCCGCCGCCGCCAAGATCATCCTTGAGGTCGAGATCACCCCGACCGGTGGCGAGGAGGACGGCGTCACCCACGAGATCAACGACGAGCTGTACACCTCGGTCGAGGACGCGCTCCGCACCGCCGAGGCCCTCGGCCTGGGCGAGAAGGGCCGCTACCTGCTGGCCGCCTCCTTCGGCAACGTCCACGGCGTGTACAAGCCGGGCAACGTCGTACTCCGTCCCGAGCTGCTCAAGGACCTCCAGGCGGGTGTCGCCGCGAAGTCCGGCAACGCCGCCCCGTTCGACTTCGTCTTCCACGGCGGCTCCGGCTCCACCGCCGAGGAGATCGCCATCGCCATCGAGAACGGCGTGGTGAAGATGAACCTCGACACCGACACCCAGTACGCGTTCACGCGTCCGGTGGCGGACCACATGCTCAAGAACTACGACGGTGTCCTGAAGGTCGACGGCGAGGTCGGCAAGAAGTCCACCTACGACCCGCGCACCTGGGGCAAGCTCGCCGAGGCGGGCATGGCCACGCGCGTCGCCGAGGCGTGTGTCGCGCTCCGTTCGGCCGGTCAGAAGATGAAGTAAGGGGGCGATTCGCCTCCGTTCACGAGGGCCCGGCACCGTCTCGACGGGGCCGGGCCCTCGCCGTATCCGAGCCGTTCCCACCACCGGAAAGAGGCATCGTGTCCGACTTCGCGGCCGACCCCGCGGCCGACTCCGTGACCGTCCCCTCGGCCGAATCCGCGCTCGCGCTCGCGCCGGCGTCCGAGCCCACGCCCCCGCCCGCGCCCGCGCCCGAGGACATCTCCGCGTTCGACTTCGACCGGGAGATAGACCGGCGGGGGACCTGGTCCATCCAGTGGGACGGGATCACCGACCGCTTCCCCGTCCCCGATCTGCTGCCGTTCACCATCTCCGACATGGACTTCGCGTCCCCGCCCGCCGTCCTCGACGCACTGTGCGACCGGGTCGGACACGGCGTCTTCGGCTACACCGACTGGCGGCTCGGGGAGTTCCGGGAGTCCATACGGGACTGGTACGCGACCCGCCACGGCGCCGCCGTCGACCCCGAGGCGATGGTCTACGCGCCCTCCGTGCTCAGCCAGCTCTCCCAGCTCCTCCAGATGTGGACCGAGCCCGGTGACGGTGTCGTCGTGCACACCCCCACCTACGACGGCTTCCGCAAGGCCGTCACCGGTCTCGGCCGCGAGCTGCGCGGTGTCCCGGTCGGCGACCCGGAGGCCCTGGAACGCGAACTGGCCCGGCCCGACAGCCGGATGCTGCTGCTCTGCTCCCCGCACAACCCGACCGGCCGGGTGTGGACCGAGGAGGAGCTGACCGGGTTCGCGCGGCTGGCCGAGCGGTACGGCGCCGCCGTGGTCAGCGACGAGATACACGCCGACCTGACGAGCGCGGGCCACCGCCACCTCCCGTGGACCGAGGTCGCCGAAGCGGGTGCGGGCCGGCGCTGGGCCCTGATCACCTCCGGCACCAAGGCCTTCAACTTCCCCGCGCTCTCCGGTTCGTACGGCTTCATCGGCGACCCGGCCGACCGTGCCGCGTTCGTCCAGCGGATGGAGACCGGGCAGGGTCTCGCCTCCCCGGCGGTGCTCTCCCTCACCGCTCACATCGCCGCCTACCGGCACGGCGCCCCCTGGCTGGACGCGCTGCGCGGCTATGTCGCCGGCAACCTGGAACTGGTCCGCGGCCGGCTCGCGGACGAGAAGGACGGCCTTCCCGAGCTGGGCTGGACCCCGCCGCAGGCCGGCTATCTGGCCTGGATCGACCTGCGCCCGCTGGGCATCGACAGCCCCGAGCGGGAGGCCGCCCTCCAGGAGGAGCTGGTGTTCCGGGAGAAGGTCGCGATCATGCCCGGCGGCACGTACGGCAACCCGGGCTGCGTCCGGCTGAACGTCGGCTGCACCCGGGCCAAGGCCGAACGGGGCGTGGACGCGCTGATCCGCGCAGCGCAGCGGCTGCGGGACTGACACGACCGCGGGGGCCGGTACGACTGTGGGGAGGTGCCCCCAGCGGCCCGGCGTTCCCGGACGGCGGCGCCCCCGGTCCCAGCCGCCGGCCCTGGCCCCCGCCCCGAGAGGGTGTCGCCCGGCTGCGGAGCCGGGCCGTCCGGGGGAGCATGCAGGCATGGCCAAGGGTGACGGCGCGGAAGCAGCGAGCACGGGCCCGGGCACGGGTCCGGACCCCGGCCCCGGCCCGCACGGGAACACCGGGCCGGGACACGGACCCGGACCCGGATCCGGACCGCTCCCGGGCGGGGTCCGGCTGGCCTCCGGGACCGGACGGTGGATCGTGGTCACCACGGTCCTCGGTTCGAGCATGGCGATGCTCGACTCCACCGTCGTCAATGTCGCCCTGCCCCACATCGGCAGATCGCTGGGCGCCGACCTGGCGGCCCTCCAGTGGACCGTCAACGCCTACATGGTCACCCTCGCGGGCCTGATCCTGCTGGGCGGTTCGCTCGGCGACCGCTACGGACGGCGGCGGGTGTTCGTCATCGGGGTGGTGTGGTTCGCGGTGGCCTCGCTGCTCTGCGGCATCGCCCCGACCAGCGGCGTCCTCATCGCGTCCCGCGCCCTCCAGGGCGTCGGCGGGGCGCTGCTCACCCCGGGATCGCTCGCGCTGATCCAGGCCAGTTTCCACGAGGACGACCGGGCGAAGGCGGTCGGCCTGTGGTCCGGGTTCGGCGGGGTGGGCGCGGCGATCGGGCCGTTCGTCGGCGGTTGGCTGGTGGACGGGCCCGGCTGGCGCTGGGTGTTCTTCCTGAACGTTCCGCTCGCGCTGATCTGTGTGCCGATCGCGCTGCGGCACGTCCCCGAGTCCCATGACGCGGCCGCGCGCGGCCGGTTCGACGTGCTCGGCGCGGTGCTCGGCGCGCTGGGGCTCGCGCTCGTGACGTACGCGCTGATCGTCCGGGTGTGGTGGGCGGGCGTGGCGGGGCTCGCGGTCGGTGCCTGGTTCGTCCTCGCGGAGCGGCGGCGCGGCGAGCGGGCGATGGTGCCGCCGTCGATCTTCCGCTCCCGCACGTTCACCTCGATCAACCTGGTGACGCTGTGCGTGTACGCGGGGTTCAGCGGCTTCTTCTTCCTGGCCGCGCTCCAGCTCCAGGTGGTGTCCGGCTACTCGGCGCTCGCCGCCGGTACGGCCCTGCTGCCGACGACGATCCTCATGCTGCTGCTGTCGGCGAAGTCCGGTGAGCTGGGCGAGAAGACCGGGCCCCGGCTGCCACTGACTGTCGGGCCGCTGCTGTGCGCGGCGGGCATGCTGCTGATGCTGCGGGTAGGACCGCACGCCGCGTACCTCACGGAGGTCCTGCCCGCGCTGCTGGTCCTCGGTCTGGGCATGGTCACCCTGGTGGCGCCGCTGACCGCGACCGTGCTGGCCTCCGTGGACGTCTCCCGGGCGGGCCTGGCCAGCGGCATCAACAACGCGGCGGCCCGGGCGGCGGGCCTGATCGCGGTGGCCGCGCTGCCGCTGCTCGCGGGCATGGGCCCGGAGGCGTACCGCTCGGCGACCCAGTTCGACGCGGCGTTCGGGCGGGCGATGGTGATCTGCGCGGGTGTCCTGGTGGCGGGCTCGCTGCTGGCCTGGATCACCCTGCGCACCCCGCCCCGGCCGGAGCTGCGCCCCGAGTGCCAGATGCACTGCGGGGTCGGGGCCCCGCCGCTGGATCCGGGGAGGGTGAACGAGGCGAGCGGTGAGGGCGGCGGGCCGGCGGCGGCCCCGGGGCCGGGCCCGGCCTGAGCGGGGCGCCCGGCGCCCGGGCCGCGGCCGTGCTGCAGTCCGGGCCGCCGCCCGGCGTGGACCGCGAGTCACCCTCGGGGACAGTCCTCGGGGACAGTCCTCAGGGACCGACCGGGGCAGTCCTCAGGGGCGCAGCTCGGTGTACGCCTCTTCGCTGCTGTCCTTCAGGAACTGCCGGCAGCGCTCCTGCTCCTCCGTCTCGCCGATGTCACCGGCGGCGCGAGCCAGGGCGGCGAGGCAGCGCAGGAAGCCGCGATTGGGCACGTGGCTCCACGGCACGGGGCCGTGGCCCTTCCAGCCGGCGCGGCGCAGGGCGTCGAGGCCGCGGTGGTAGCCGGTGCGGGCGTACGCGTACGACTCGATCACGCGCCCGCCCGCGTAGGCGTCCTCGGCGAGCGTGGCCCAGGCGAGGGAGAACGTCGGGTACCGGCCGGCCACCTCGGCCGGGGTGGCGGAGCCGTCGGCCAGCAGTCGGGAGGCGTTCTCGTTGTCGGGCAGCAGCGTCGGGTCGGGGCCGCCGAGCAGGTTCTTGTGCGTGTGGGTCGTCATGGGGGAAGTCTGCCACCGGCCCGCGACGGGCCCGCCCGCGCGCGAGCGCTCCCCCTCCCCGTACCCCTGGCGTCTCACCCGTGCCCGCCTTCCTCGCTTCCGTCCCGTTTTCCCTCCTGTCCGGCCCGTCTTCGGTGGGAACTTTGGGCCGAGGGACCCCGTCCTTCCCCCACAGGGGGGACGATGTTCGATGTTGTTCGAGCGATGGATACCATCCCCCGTACCGCGAGCCAGGGGGGAAACCGTCGTGGGAACCAGAGGACGGGGCCGGCAGCAGAGCCGGAACACCGGAGACCACGGATCCACCGGATCCACCGGAAGGCGCAGCGCGGGCAACGGCCGCCAGCGGCGCGGCAGTCGGCGTACGCGACGGGGCCGCGTGCTGCCTGTGCTCGCCTTGGTCGCCGTCGCGCTCGTCGGCGGCATCGGGCTCGCGCGCTACCAGCAGGAGCACACGGGCCCGGCCACGGCGGCGGCCGCCGAGCCGACCGGGGACACGGCGACGGACCCGAAGGCCGCGGGCGGCCCGGACGCCACGTCGCCCACGCCCACGCCGAAGCCGAAACCCAAGCCGAAGCCCACGCCGACCGAGAAGAAGATCGTGGTGCCGGCGTCCGGCCCGGGCACCTTCACCACGGCCCAGGCGGACGGCGAGGCCGTCGGCACCACGGGCACCCTGCGCCGCTACCGCGTGCAGGTCGAGGACGGTGTCGATCTCTCCGCGCACGAGGCCGCCCAGGAGATCCAGGCGATTTTGGCGCACCCGCGTGGCTGGGCCGCGCACGGCCGGGGCCGGTTCCAGCTGGTCTCCTCGAACGCCGACTTCATCATCCGGATCGCCACGCCCGCCACCGCCGACAAGCTCTGTCTCGCCAACGGTCTGGACACCCACGGTGAGCTGAACTGCGAGACCACCACAGGTGTCGTGGTCAATCTCAAGCGCTGGATGACCGGCTCGCCGACCTTCACGGGCCCGCCCACCGAGTACCGGCATCTGCTCATCAACCACGAGGTCGGCCATGAGATCGGCATCCGGACGCACATGGGCTGCCCGGGGCCGGGCAAGCCCGCACCCGTGATGATGCAGCAGATCAAGGGGCTTCATGGCTGCATATCGAACGCCTATCCGTATACCGAACAGGGGATCTACATCACCGGTCCGGCCGTGTAATGATGCGCGTGGGAGCACGTGCGACGGCGCACGCCTCCTGAGGGGACCGGGGCTCCTGAGTCGGACGTCGTGAGACGGGCCGGACGAGAGGAGCAGACCGCTACCCGGTAGTTCGTATCGAGGAGACAGAAATGTCAACCTTTCCAGGTTCCCCCGATCACTCCGGAGCCGGTGCGGTCGCCGCCACCGACGCGCCGAACCTCGACTTCGCGGGCACGACCCCGTACGAGGACTACGTCCAGGCCGACGTGCTCACGCACCTCCAGCACCTGCGCTCCGACGATCCGGGCGAGATGGTCTTCCTGGTCACCACCCAGGTCATGGAGCTGTGGTTCACGGTGATCGTCCACGAGTGGGAGACCGCGTGCCACGCCCTGCGTGGCGACGACCTCCCCGTCGCGATGGACGCGCTGAAGCGCTCCCTGCGCGAGCTGGAGGCGCTCAACCACTCCTGGCGGCCGCTCGCCCAGCTCACCCCCGCCCAGTTCAACTCCTACCGGGGCGCGCTCGGTGAGGGTTCCGGCTTCCAGTCGGCGATGTACCGGCGCATGGAGTTCCTGCTCGGCGAGAAGTCCGCGTCCATGCTGGTGCCGCACCGCGGTGCGCCGCGCGTGCACGCCGAGCTGGAGAAGGCGATCCAGGAGCCGAGTCTGTACGACGAGACGCTGGCCCTGCTCGCCCGGCGCGGCCTGCCCGTACCGGCCGAGGTCCTGGAGCGCGACCTCTCGCAGCGCTACGAGCCGTCCGCCGAGGTGGAGCGGGTCTGGACCGAGATCTACGCCGACTCCGACCAGAACGCCGAACTCGTCCGTCTGGGCGAGGTGTTGAGCGATGTGGCCGAACTCGTCTGGCGGTGGCGCAACGACCATCTGGTGGCGACTCGGCGCGCCATGGGCGCCAAGACGGGAACCGGCGGCTCCGCAGGCGTAGCCTGGCTGGAGAAGCGGGCGCAGAAGAACGTGTTTCCCGAACTGTGGACGGCGCGCAGTTATGTCTGAGACCACTGAGACCACAGAGTTTTCCGCGACCTCCGACCCCTCCCAGGCTTCCGACCTCCCCTCGGTTGCCGGCCAGGCCTTCGGCTCCTCCCCGGCCGCCCGGACCGCCAACTCCGCTCCCTCGCTTGCCGAGCGGGCCACCCGTCTGGACGCGTCCGACGAACTGGCGGAGCACCGCGAGAAGTTCGCCCTCGACGACACCGTCTACCTCGACGGCAACTCGCTCGGCGCACTGCCCGCGCACGTGCCCGCGCGGATGGCCGATGTCATCTCCCGCCAGTGGGGCGAGCTGCGCATCCGCTCCTGGAGCGAGTCCGGCTGGTGGACCGCGCCGGAGCGGATCGGCGACCGGATCGCCCCGATCGTCGGCGCCGCCGAGGGCCGGATCGTGGTCGGCGACTCCACCAGCGTGAACGTCTTCAAGGCCGTCGTCGCCGGTGCCCGTCTGGCGGGCGAGGGCCGCGACGAGATCCTGGTCGACGCGACGACGTTCCCCACGGACGGCTACATCGCCGAGTCTGCCGCCCGGCTGACCGGCCACCGGATCGTGCCCCTCGATCCGGCCGACATGGCCGCCGCCGTGACCGACCGCACCGCGCTCGCGCTGGTCAACCATGTCGACTACCGCACCGGCCGGCTCCGCGACCTGCCCGGCCTGACCGCCGCGCTGCACGCGGCGGGCGCGCTCGCCGTCTGGGACCTGTGCCACAGCGCGGGCGCGCTGCCGGTCGGTCTCGACGAGCACGGCGTGGACCTCGCCGTCGGCTGCACGTACAAGTACCTGAACGGCGGCCCCGGTTCGCCCGCGTACCTGTACGTCGCCGAGCGCCACCAAGGCCGCTTCGACTCCCCGTTGCCGGGCTGGAATTCGCATGCCGATCCCTTCGGCATGACGCCCGGCTACGAGGCCGCCGACGGCGCGGTGCGCGGTCGCGTCGGCACCCCCGACATCCTGTCCATGCTGGCCCTGGAGGCCGCCCTGGACGTCTGGGACGGGGTGCGGATCGAGGACGTACGGGCCAAGTCCCTCGCCCTGACGGACTTCTTCCTGGAGTGCGTCCGGGCCCACGCCCCCGAGGGCCGGGTCGACTCCGTGACCCCCGAGGCGTACGAGGAGCGGGGTAGCCAGGTCGCGCTGCGCTGCGCCGAGGCGCCCGCCGTCATGGACGAGCTGATCCGGCGCGGAGTGGTCGGCGATCTGCGCCGCCCCGACATCCTGCGGTTCGGATTCACGCCGCTGTACGTCGGGTTCGCGGACGTGGAGCGCGCCGCGCGCGTCCTGGGCGAGGTGCTGAGGGACATACCGCGGGCATAGTCGGACCCGATTCCGACCACCGCCTGTTGGCGGTCCGACGCCCCTTCGCTCAGGGCCCGCTACAACGCCTGAGCCCCTGCTCACGGGGACGGTACGCCTGGTACCGTCCCCGCTGACCGGGCCGATCGGCCCCGTCCGAGGAGAGGTTGGAGCAGATGTCGGACCCCGCCGCGCGCGACGCAGCCGAAGAGGCGTCCGCCTTCTCCCATCCGGCCGTCGCCCCCGACGTCTTTGCCGCGTACGGCGACCACCCCGATCAGGTCGTCGACTTCTACGCGCCGCGCGACGGACGTACCTCCGCACCGCTCGTCGTCGCCCTGCACGGCGGCGTCTGGCGCGCGCCGTACGACCGCCAACACATCAGCCCCTTCGCGGACTTCCTCGCCCGCCGCGGCTTCGCCGTGGCCAACGTCGAGTACCGGCGCGGCAGCGACATCCCCCGCCAGGGCGCCGCCGCCCCGGTCGCCGGGCGCTGGCCCGAGACCTTCGACGACATCGCCGCCGCGCTGGACGCGATCCCCGAACTCGCCGCCGCGCACCTGCCGTCGGCCGACCCGCGCCGGATCGTGCTCACCGGACACTCGGCGGGCGGACACCTCGCGCTGTGGGCCGCCGCCCGGCACGTCCTGCCGGCCGGCTCCGCCTGGCGGCTGCCCGCACCGCCCGCGCTGCGCGGGGTCGTCGCCCTCGCCCCCATCGCGCACTTCGGCCGCGCGGTGGAACTGGACGTGTGCGGTGGTGGCGTGACCGAATTCCTGGGCGGCAAGGGGCACTTGGCGGACCGGATGCCCTTCGCGGACCCGTCCGTCCTGGTGCCGACCGGCATCGCCACCACCGTCGTGCAGGGCCGTACCGACATCGTCGTGCCGCCCGCCGTCGCCGAGGCGTACGTGACGGCGGCCGCGGAGGCCGGGGAAATGGTCGGCTTCACGCTCCTGGAGGACGTCGGGCACTTCCCGCTGATCGACCCGGCGGCGGACGCGTGCGCGGTGGTCGCGGAGGAGATCGCCCAGCTCGCCTGGTAGCGGCGGGCGAGGCGCCTGGTGGCCGGCGACGAGACGTCAGGCCAGGTCAGGAGGCCGGACCGCGGGCCCCGAGGGCGGGCGCGTAGTCCTCAAGGGGGACGCCGGGAAATCCGTACACAGCCGGACGACCCCGGCGGACGGCTTTCGTACCGTGGGACCGTGACTTCGACCCGGACCACCCCCGCATCCGCCGCCCCCTCCCCGCCCGACGGCCTCGCCGCCCGCAGCCCCGAGGCCCGGCTGGCGCTGGACGCGTTCGGCGGGCTGCGCGCCGATCTCTTCCAGAACGCCTTCGCCTACCGGCCGTTGCCCCGCATGAACACGGACAGCGGCCCGGCCCGCTATCTCCCGTCGGGGATCCGGATGTACCTGGGGCTGCTCCCGCACGCGGTCGTCACGGTCCTCGCCGCGATCGTCTTCGCGATCGGGTTCGGGAGGGCCTCCGGCCACCTCGGAGCGCCCGCCCTCTTCCTCTCCTGCGCACCGGCCGCGATCGTGCTGCTCACCCTCGTGCGGCCGGTCCTCGCCTTCTGGGCCTCGCTGCTGTCCACGCCGTTCATCGGGTTCTTCACCGGCTGGGACGGCTGGCCCTGGTCGCGGAGCGCCTTCGCCACCCATCTGGTCGTCCTGGTCCTGGTCGCCGCCCGTACCCGACCCCGGGTGGCGGGCTGGATGTGGGTGGTGACGGCGGGCCTCACGCTGTTCATGGAATTGTTCCTCGGGTACGGGCTGACCTCGAACTCCGTGCCGTTCCTGTTCCTCTCGGCCCTCGCCCTGCTCGCCGTCTCCGTCGTCCAGATCCGCCGCGACGCCAAGCGCCAGGTCACCGCCGAGCAGACGGTGACGGCCGTCGAGCGCTCCAAGCGGACCGTCCTCGAAGAGCGCACGACGATCGCCCGCGAACTGCACGACGTCGTCGCCCACCACATGTCGGTGGTCGCGATCCAGGCCGAGGCCGCCCCCTACCGGGTGGAGAACCCGCCGCCCGAGCTGGAGAAGGCCTTCGCCACCATCCGTGAGAACGCCGTCGCCGCTCTTTCCGAACTCCGCCGCATCCTCGGCGTGGTCCGCGCCGAGGACTACGAGGCCCCCGACGCGCCGCAGCCGACCCTCGCCGACCTCGACGACCTGATCGCCAACGTCCGCGAGGCCGGACTCGACGTGACCCGGACGGTGACCGGCGCGCGCCGCGAACTGCCGCAGGGCGTCGAGCTGTCGGCGTACCGGATCGTGCAGGAGGCCCTGTCGAACGTGCTGCGCCACGCGCCCGGCGCCACCGCCGCCGTGGAGGTCTCGTACGTGCTCGGCGGCCTCGGTCTGCGGATCGTCAACGGCCCTGCGCGCGGTCTGACGAAGCCCTCGCCGGGCGCCGGCCACGGCATCACCGGCATGCGGGAGCGGGTCGCCATGCTGGGCGGGGAGATGACCGCGGGGGAGGCGGCGGACGGCGGGTACGAGATCGCGGTGTACGTGCCGGTGGCGCGCGGCGAGCAGGCCGAGCAGGCCGAGCAGGCCGAGCCGCCCGTACCGTCCGAGCAGTCCGAGAAGCCCGAGCAGCGGCCGGAACCGGGGCCGGAATCCGGACCGGCGCGGGCCGGCGAGACGCGCGAGGAGTCCCGGCCGTGATCCGTGTCCTGATCGTCGACGACCAGATGATGGTCCGCGAGGGATTTTCCGTGCTGCTCGGCGCGATGCCGGATATCGAGGTGGTCGGCGAGGCCGTCAACGGCCGGGAGGCCGTCGACCAGGTCACCGCCCTGCGTCCCGACGTCGTCCTGATGGACATCCGTATGCCGGAGATGAACGGCATCGACGCCACCCGCGAGATCTGCGCCGCCGACGGCGAGGCCAAGGTGCTGGTCCTGACCACGTACGACCTGGACGAGTACGTCTACCAGGCGCTGCGCGCCGGGGCCTCCGGCTTCCTGCTCAAGGACGCCTCGGCCCGGCAGCTCGCGGAGGGCGTCCGGCTGGTCGCGGCGGGCGAGGCGCTGCTCGCGCCGACCGTCACGAAGCGGCTGATCACCGAGTTCGCCCGGTCCGCGGGCGACGGGCCGAGGCTGCCCGCGGCGGCCCGGATCGGCGAACTGACCGAGCGCGAGACGGAGGTTCTCGTCCTCATCGCGCAGGGCCTGTCGAACGCCGAGATCGCCGACCACCTCGTCGTCGCCGAGTCGACCATCAAGACGCACGTCAGCCGTGTCCTCGTGAAGCTCGGGCTGCGGGACCGGACGCAGGCGGCGATCTTCGCGTACGAGGCGCGGCTGGTGCGGGTGGGGGACTGACGCGAGTGTCGTAGAGGGAGAGGCCGAAGCGCCAGAAGCGGTGAAGGCCCGAGCCGGGGTGGGAGGTGCCCCGGCTCGGGCCTGGCCGCGTTCTTCGGGATCGGTACGGGTGGTGTCAGTTCCGCAGGTCCCGGCGCCGCAGGCCCGCCAGCCCCGCCGTCAGCAGTACCGCCGCGAGGGCCGGCAGGGCGAGGACCGGGCCCCAGGCCATCTCCTGGCCCGGCAGCTTCGGCAGATGCCCGTACGGGGAGAGGTCGAGGACGACCTGCGGGAGGTTCAGCGCGGGGCCGACCCAGCCGATGGCCAGGAAGAGCCCGGCCACGCCCCACCCCGCCGAGGCGGCCTTCGGGAACGCGCCCCACAGCAGCACCGCGAGCCCGGCCAGCGTCCAGATCGCGGGGAGCTGGACGAGCGCGGCGCCGAGGATCGGACCGAGGTCCTTCCCGTACGTCGTGGCCAGGCCGAGCCCGCCGAGCAGCATGATCACCACCGAGCCGCCGAACGCGATCACCAGGTGCCCGGCCGCCCAGCGCAGCCGGCCGACGGGCGCGGCGAGCAGGGGTTCGGCGCGCCCCGAGGTCTCCTCGCCGTGCAGCCGCAGCACGGAACCGACCGCGAACAGCGACGCGATCATGCCCAGCATGCCGACCATGGTCGCCAGGAAGGCGTCGGTGAGGGCGCTCTGCCCGCCCATCCGCTCGAAGATCTCGCGGGCCTGCTCGTTGTCGCCGACGATGTCCGCCGCGCCGCCGACCATCCCGCCGAAGACCAGCCCGGCGGCGAGGAAGCCCACGGACCAGCCGGCCAGGGTGCCGCGCTGGAGCCGCCAGGCGAGCGCGCCGGTGGTCGCGAGCCGCCCATCGGCCGGACCGGGGCGGGTGGACAGGAAGCTCATGCCGACATCGCGCCGCGCGGTGAGCCCGTACGCCACCGCCGTCTGGACGACGACGGCCGCCGCGATGAGCAGCAGCACCCACCAGCGTTCGCCGGCGAAGGCGCGGACGTGCTGGGCCCAGCCGATGGGGGAGAGCCAGGTCAGGACGGAGTCACCGGAGGCGGAACCGGCGTCGCCCGCCGCGCGCAGCACGAACGCGAACCCGAGCAGGGCGCCCGTCGCGCCCTTGGCGAGCCGGGCGCTCTCGGTGAGCTGGGCGACGATCGCGGCCATGCTCGCGAACACCATCCCGGTGCCGCCGATGGCGAGTCCGAGCGCGAGGGCTCCGGCGAGGCCCTGGCCGGCGAGGCCGGCGGTGACGAGGAGGGCGATGGCGGCGTTCGCGGTGAGCGCGGTGAGGAGGGCGGCGGACAGCGGGGCGCGGCGGCCGACCGCGCCGGCCGAGAGCATCTCCTGACGGCCCGACTCCTCCTCGTCGCGGGTGTGCCGGACGACGATCAGCAGGCTCGCCACGGCGGCGAGGACGGCGGCGAAGGTGCCGAACCGCCAGGCGACGAGACCGCCAAGGGAGTCGTCGAGCACCGGACCGTAGAACGAACGCATCGAGCTGTTCGCGGTCATGGAGGCGGCGAGCTGGGCGCGCTGCGCCGCCGTCGCGTACAGGGCGCCGAGGGAGCCGGAGCCGCTGGCCACCATGCCGCCGGTGATCAGGACCCAGAGCGGGATCATCAGCCGGTCGCGGCGCAGGGCGAGGCGGGTGAGGGGGGCGGTGCCGGTGAGGGGGCCGGTGCCGGTGAGGGGGCCCGTGCGGGGGTCGGGCCGGCGTCGGGGGAGGGTGCCGCTGGTCGCGCTCATGACGCGGGCACCTCCTCCGTCTCGCCGTTCCCGCCGATCCCGCCGGTCCCGCCCGTTTCGTCGGGCTCGTCGGTGTAGTGGCGGAGGAAGAGTTCCTCCAGGGTGGGCGGGGTGCTGACGAGGCTGCGGACGCCGGACGCGGTGAGCGCGCGCAGGACAGCGTCGAGCTTGTCGGTGTCGACCTGGAGGCGTACACGGTTGCCCTGGACGTCGAGGTCGTGGACGCCGGGGAGGCGGGTGAGGCCGTTCGGCGGGGCGGCGAGTTCGGCGACGACGCTGGTACGGGTGAGGTGGCGCAGCTCGGCCAGCGAACCGGACTCGACGGTACGGCCCTTGCGGATGATGCTGACCCGGTCGCAGAGGGATTCGACCTCGCTGAGGATGTGGCTGGACAGCAGGACGGTCCGGCCGCGCTCGCGCGCTTCCTCGACGCACTCCTGGAAGACCTCCTCCATGAGGGGGTCGAGACCTGAGGTGGGTTCGTCGAGGACGAGGAGGTCGACGTCGGCGGCGAAGGCGGCGACCAGGGCGACCTTCTGGCGGTTGCCCTTGGAGTAGGAGCGGCCCTTCTTGGTGGGGTCGAGCTCGAAGCGCTCGATCAGCCGGGCGCGCCGGGCGGGGTCGAGCGGGCCGCGCAGCCGTCCGTAGAGGTCGATGACCTCGCCGCCGGTGAGGTTGCGCCAGAGGGTGACGTCGCCGGGGACGTAGGCGAGGCGGCGGTGCAGCTCGACGGCGTCGTTCCAGGGGTCCTTGCCGAGGAGGCGCACGGCGCCGGAGTCGGCGCGCAGGAGCCCGAGGAGGACGCGGATGGTGGTGGACTTCCCGGAGCCGTTGGGGCCGAGGAAGCCGTGGACCTCGCCGGTCTCGACGTGGAGATCGAGGCCGTCCAGTGCCTTGGTGCGGCCGAACGCCTTGTGGAGTCCGGCGACGCTGATTGCCTTCGTCATGGTTCTGAACGTACGCTTGTTTCACAAAATTGTGAAGTTAAGGAAGCGTAAAAAGCGGGGGTGAGATAGTGGAAGACATGACCGACCGCATAGACGACCGCGTGGGCCGTGACGGTAGTGAAGGGCCGGGGGGCCAGGGAGGCCAGGGGAGCCAGGGAGATTCGGAGGGGCGTGAGGCCGGGAAGCGGGCCGAAGAGGCCGGGCGCTTCGTGGAACGCTTCGCGTCCGAACTGAGCCAGGCCGGGATGCAACGCATGGCGTCCCGGGTCTTCGTGGCCCTGCTGGCCTCCGAGGACGGCGCGATGACCTCGGCGGAGCTGGCCGAGCGGCTTCAGATCAGCCCGGCCGCCGTGTCGGGCGCGGTGCGCTACCTCGGCCAGGTCGACCTGGTCGGCCGGGAGCACGTGCCGGGCACGCGGCGGGAGCGGTACGTGCTCCACAACCACGTCTGGTTCGAGACCTTCACTCGCCGGGACCAGCTGCTCAGCAGGTGGGGACGGATGCTGCGGGAGGGCGCGGAGACGCTCGGCCCGGATACGGCGGCGGGCCACCGGGTCGCGGAGACGGCCGAGTTCTTCGACTTCCTGCACGACGAGATGGCCCGCATCATGGACCGCTGGCGGGAGATGAAGGGCGCGGAGCGGGGGTAGCCCGCAGGGGGTGGGTGGGACGTGTCATAGCGGGAGGTGCGGGTGGGTGTGACGTGGTGTCCGCCCTCCTTCCGAGAGTCGCGCCTTCCAGCGCCGCGTCAAGGGCGCTCCCTTCGGTCGCGTCACTGCGTGATGGGCTGCGCCCACCCTTGACCCGGCGCTTCCAGGCGCGAAAGACACTCTCGGAGGGCGGCCCGGGGGAAAGGTCCACGCGGGGGCGATGCTCGCGCTGGGCGCCGTGGGCGGGTGGCAGGCTGGTGGGTGTGGTGGGGCCCGGGTATCGCTCCGGTGGTTCTGTTGCCTGCGGGCCAGTGGGGTGGGGCTCGGTTCGCGGCCCGGGCCGGTGGGACCGCGCCCGCCGGCCCGGGGTGCGCAACAGTGAAATGGGGCGGCCCGGCCCGGCTTAGCGAGTGACGGCCTGTCGTCTGGCAGGGATTCATGCCCCGCTGGTCACCGCCCGTGGCACTGAAGAATTCGCAAGCGCCCGCATGGGCATCACCCCCGCGTGCGCGGGGATCACTCGGGCTGTGCGACGGCGGACGACTGCCAGACGGGACCACCCCCGCGTGCGCGGGGATCACAAGCGCGGCGCGGTGTCGAGCTGGGTGTAGCGGGGACCACCCCCGCGTGCGCGGGGATACCTCGCGCACACCTCTACCCGGTATTGCAGCGCGGGACCACCCCCGCGTGCGCGGGGACCACCACCGGCCGCCGCCGTCTGGACACCGCCCGCAGGGGACCACCCCCGCGTGCGCGGGGATCACGATGAGCGCCAACTCACCGAACCGAGTCAATAGGGACCATCCCCGCGTGCGCGGGGATCACCGGCGGCCGTTCTTCTCCATGCGGTCGAGACGGGGGCCACCCCCGCGTGCGCGGGGATCACTGTTCGCTGCCAAGGCTGAGGTCGATGCGCCCGGGACCACCCCCGCGTGCGTGGGGATCACAGGAGCTGACCTGCGGCTTCACATCGCCAGACCCCGGATTTTATCCACTTCACCAAGGTGCGACTTGAGCCAATATTCCCGCTTCAAATAGGGCAGTTGTGAACTCCCGTGACTCCAGAGGCCCTTCCGGACGCTCGCGAGCACACTAACTCGCGCGGTCGGGCGGAAGGTGCCGCTCCGCCCCTCGGCGGGGCGGGGAAGGGACTCGCGTGACGGCAGGGGTGATGGGGGCCGCCGTGGGCGGGGGCCATTCGCATGGTCCCGGGTGCGGGGAAGAGCGTGTTGCGGTATACGGCCGCGGCGGGTTCACAAGATGTCATTTATGAGGAGAAGTCTGGCAAGACTCGGGCTGCTGGTGGCGGCCCTCCTGCCGCTGGCCACCGTGCAGAACGCCTGGGCGCAGGGCGACCAACTGACACAGCTCACCCTGGACAAGCACATGACCAGGGAGACCCGGCTGCGGGGAAATCTGCATCCCGGGGACGTGGCCCGGTACGAGTACGTCATCACCAACAACCGCGACACCACGGTCACCGACGTCTACGTCACCGACGACCACAACCCCGTCCACTGCCCCGGCAGCGTGCTGCCCGGCCGCCGGCAGATGACGTGCACCGGGTCGTACACGATCACCCAGGCCGACGAGGACCGCGAGTCCGTCACCAACACGGCCGTCGCACACGGCAGGAACGGCATCACCGAGATCGCCTCGCCGGCCAGCCAGGAGATCGTGCCCACGGACGACGGCCCGCAGGCGGCGCCCATGATCGTGCACAAGATCGATGCCACGACCGGAGAGCCCGTGCCCGGTGCCGTCTTCGAGTTCTGGACGGAGAGCAACGGCATCCCCGGGCTCCAGACCACCGGGGACAACCCCGACTATTTCGTTGCGCGCTGCATCTCGAACATCATGGGCGAGTGCCGGGTCAACTCCCTCGTCTTCAGGGACTACTACATGCTGGAGGCCGTGACTCCCGAGGGCTACGAGCCCCCCGCCGACCCCGTCACCGGGCCCTTCGTCTTCAATGACGCCTACTATCCCGACGGCCTCACCATCACGCGGACCAACACTCCGATCGCGGAACCCTCCCGGGGCCGCATCACCGTCGTCAAACGCGATCAGGAAACCGGCCGGCCGCTCGCGGGCGGCACCTTCCAGCTCTGGATGGAGACCAACGGAGTCCCCGGCCTCCAGACCGACGGCGCCGACCCCGACACCCTCGTCAACGTCTGCACCACCGGCTCCTCGGGCACCTGCGGGTTCAACGACCTCGAACTCGGCACGTACTACCTGAAGGAAACCGCCACCCCCGATGGATTCCTCGCCCCGGCGGACCCGGTGTCCGGCCCCTACACGCTCACCGAGGAGAACGCGGAGGCAGGGCTGACCGCTGAAATCTCCAACAGCCGCACACCCGGGAAGCCCTGCAAACCCGAAGAGAAGCCCTACGGGGACGACACCTACGGGGACAGCCCCTACGGCAACGACCGTTACGGAGACAATCAGCACGTGTGACCGGTAAATGGATCACTTGAGGCGCCGGGTGGTGGGTCGGTCTCACTCACCCGACCCCGGGGTGGAAGGCGATACTCCGCACCCGCCGTGGGGCAGCTGTTAACTCGTGTGACTCCAGAGGCAATCCAGTCCTGCTCGGTCACCGCGCGAGCGGGGTTTCCCCCACCCCACCCGCCGGGGGTGACCAGCGGGGCATGAATCCCGACCAAACGACGGCGATCATCCGCTGAGACGTCCCGGGCCGCCCCATTCCACGACCGCGTACCCCGAACCGGCGGACACTGTCCCGCCCACCCCAGCCGCGAACCGAGCCCCACCCCACCGGCGCACAGACAGCAGAACCACCGGAGCGATACCCGAACCCCACTGCCCCGACCCCGCACCCGCCCACGACGGCCCGCACAAAAGAAGCTGCCGCGTGGACCCTTTCCCCCGGCCCGCCCTCCGAGTGTGAAAAGGCCGCCGTAGCCGGGCGGTCAAGGGCGAAGCGCAGCGGAGTCGCGCAAGCGACGCGACCGAAGGGAGCGCCCTTGAGGGCCCGGCGGAGGGGGCCACACTCGGAGAGAGGGCGGGCCACCACCCGAACCCACCGCCAACGCCCACCCATAGGACCCGCTCTTCGGCTTCGGCTTCCTACGGACCCCCGGCTACCGAGGCGGAGCCACCGACTCGCCCGAGCCGCCGGGTTCGGCGGTCGGAGCCGAGACATCGGAATCCGCCGCTGTCGAAGCGCCGGCGTCCGGCGCTGCCGCCGCACCCGGCCCCGAGCCCGGCGCCGTCCAGGAGCCCGCCCCGATCGTCAGAGCCAGCTGTTCCGTGAACGCGGCGAACTCGGGCGTCCCCGCTTCCAGGTAGGGCTCCATCGGCCACAGCGTCCGGCCGTCCACCCGGGCCACGACGGCCGGGCTTCCGTCCACGCCCACCTCCTGCCAGCCCCGCAGCTCCAGCGTGCCGGTCGGCGCGTCCGGCAGATTGTGCGGCAGTAGCCGCAGCAGCCCCTCGGGCCGGTCGTCGGGCCCGCCGTGCGCGGAGAAGACGACGAGCACCGGCGCGGTGCCGCCCTGGTGGCCGAGCAGGACATAGCGCTTCGGCACGGGAACGGGCGCGTTCGCGGCGCGGGCGAGGATGCGGGCGACGGGGAGGCCGAGCCGTACGAACCGGGTGGCGTTGACGGCGCTTCCGAACAGCGTGAACAGTCCGACGACCCACATTCCGCTGGAGCCCCCGACCCACCACATCACGGCGAAGCAGGCCGTCATGGCCAGGCTCACCAGGAGGGAGTGCAGCCCCGAGAGGCGCCGCAGACCCGGGATCCGCCACCACGGCACCCCCTGCCGGATGTCCGGCTCCGGGCGGCGCGGCGGGCTCGGCCGCTTGCCGGTCCACGCGCGGGCCGCGATCCGGGCGTACGTGACCTCGGCGGCAGATCCGCCCCCGCCCCCGGACACGTTCCCATCCCCGCGCTTGCCTCCGGCGGCCGCCAGGCTCACCGGGTACGCCGGGCCGACGGCCGGGATGCCGAGGTACGCCGCCTCAAGCCGCTCCTTCCGCCGGCGCCGTCGTACGTAGGCCACCGTGCCGCCCACCAGCCCGGCGAACAGCACGAACATCCCGGAGACTCCCATGAACACGACATAGTCGGCGACGGCCGGCCCGCCTCCCCCCGATTCCGGCACGGGGTAAAGCTCGCCCTTCCACGGCCCGTACGAGACGACATAGGCCTTCTCCCTCACGGAGACAGCCGGGGTCGCGTCGTCCGAGCAGTGGAACGGCCCGGTCCGGCTCTCCCCGTCGAAGGGGTCCTCCCAGGTGACCGTGCAGCTGTGGTCGGCCCGCATGCTGGTGATGAAGACGTCGATGCGCGGATCGTTCTGGGCCGCCTGATCGAACCGGAGGGCGGTACCGAGCAGAATCGCGCCCACTACGATCACCCAGCGCCACGCCCCCCGCCGCCGCGACGCCGCAGGCCGGGCCTTCGGCGCGGACACGTCGTACGAGAGCGCCCCGCCCTGCGAAAGTACCTCGCCCTTCGGAAGCCCCCCGCCCTGCGGCCGGCCCTCCGCCGTACGACCCTCCGCCGTACGGCCGAGCAGCCCCTCGCCCATCGCCCTGGCAACGGCCCGCCGCCGGTTTCCCTCGCTGCGTATCCGCGTCGTCCAGACCAGCGAACCGCCGCCCGGCTGGGACAGCACCCCGCCCCGGAGCGGATCGCCGCACCACCACATCACGCCGCTCGCGTCCGGCTGCGCGAGGTGGAGACGCGGCTGGACCGTCCGTACGACCAGGGCGAACGCCTCTCCCGTCGCCGGGTCGCTCAGCGCGATCTTCATCATGCCCATCCCGCGCGGCACGATGACGGCGGAATGCGCGGTCCACGGCCCGGCGGCGAGGGCGCGCCGCATCCGCCGCCCTGCCACCATCCCCGCCAGCCCGAGCACCATCGCGCCCCCGCCGAACGTCACGCACCCGCCGGGGATGTCCCCGGCCAGCCCTTCGCCGCTGAGGACGCCGAACAGCACCACCCCGGTCACGAAGGCGAGCAGCCCGCCGCCCGACCAGGTCCGGGCCCGTGCCCGGTACGCGGTCAGCGCGTCTCTCGTCGCCGGCAGATCGAGCGCGGTCGCCGCGCGCGTCTCACCGATTCCTTCCGTCATCAAGACCCCCCAGGCCTCCTGGGACCTGCGGAAACGGCCCCTGAGGCGGAGCTTATGAGGGGGCCGGAACCATCAGCCCCCAGGCCCCCTCCCGCAGCGTCCAGGTCCGCCGTCGCACCGGCCCCGCCACCAGCGCGTCGGTGCGGTAGCGGAAGCCCGGGCCGGTGACCGTGAGCATCCGGGCGGAGGTGTGGACGGCCGGGGCGTCGGCCGGGACCAGCGTCAGGGCCGCCGTCCCGTCGCCCAGGTCCGTCGCGCTCAGCCCCTCCAGCGGCGTGTCCAGGTCGCAGAGCAGCACCCCGTCCGCCTCGATCCGCAGCCGGTGCGTCCCCACCGCGAGGCCCGCCGGCGCCGGGGCGGGCCGCACCAGGGTGCGGACCAGCGAGCGGCAGGTGTCCCAGACCGTCGGCTGCGCCGGGACCATGGCCCGCGCGGCCGGTACGTCGAGCCGCGTCAGGACGATCCCTCCGACGTCGTCCACGAGCAGGTCCCGCCGCCGCACCACCCCGTCGAGCGCCGCCCGCGCCGCGCCCACCGCGCCCTGCGGGACCCCGAGCGCCCGGGTCGTCTCCAGCCCGCCCGGCGCCCCGATCGGCACCACCGCCACAGCCGTGTCCGGCTCCGGCACGTCCATCGGCGCGACGGCCATCAGGGTGGAGTCGCGGCCGTCCCGCTCGCGCTGGAGCAGCGTCACGAGGCGCAGCAACGCGCGGTCGTCGCCGACGACGACAGGGCGCCGGTGGCCGCGCCGGGCCAGCGCGCGGGCGAATTCCTGGGGGCCCTGTGGCAGGCAGATCTTCGTGTCCGCACCCGCTGACAGCACGTCTTTCGCGATCCGTACGGACTCGCCGTCCAAACGGCGGGCGACCGGGTCGACGAGGACCAGTAGCTGGTCGTGATCCGACACCTCGGTCCTTCCTCGGGTAGTCTCTTTGTGCAAGAGCCCCTTGCGCTATTGCGCCAGGGGCTTCGTCTATTCCGGGGCACACCGGTGAGGCGGCGTTCGGCCCCCTGACCTTGGACATGCCCCGCCCGGAAGGGGTGTACGCCTGTGCCCGCACTTGTGCTGCTCGGTGCTCAGTGGGGTGACGAGGGCAAGGGAAAGGCCACCGACCTGCTCGGTGGGTCCGTTGACTATGTAGTGCGCTACCAGGGCGGCAACAACGCCGGCCACACGGTCGTCGTCGGCGACCAGAAGTACGCGCTGCACCTTCTCCCGTCCGGAATCCTCTCCCCGGGATGTACCCCGGTCATCGGAAACGGCGTCGTCGTCGACCCGGCGGTCCTGCTCTCCGAGCTGAGCGGACTGAACGAGCGCGGCGTCGACACCTCCAAGCTCCTGATCAGCGGAAACGCCCACCTGATCACGCCGTACAACGTCACGCTCGACAAGGTGACGGAACGGTTCCTCGGCAAGCGCAAGATCGGCACCACCGGCCGCGGCATCGGCCCGACCTACGCCGACAAGATCAACCGCGTCGGCATCCGGGTCCAGGACCTGTACGACGAGTCGATCCTGGAGCAGAAGGTCGAGGCGGCGCTGGAGGGCAAGAACCAGCTGCTCGCCAAGCTCTACAACCGCCGCGCGATCGAGGCCGGTCAGATCGTCGAGGAGATGCTCCAGTACGCGGAGCAGATCAAGCCCTTCGTGGCCGACACCACTCTGATCCTCAACAACGCGCTGGACGAGGACAAGGTCGTCCTGTTCGAGGGCGGCCAGGGCACCCTGCTCGACGTCGACCACGGCACGTACCCCTTCGTCACCTCCTCGAACCCGACCGCCGGCGGTGCCTGCACCGGTGCGGGCGTGGGTCCGACGAAGATCAGCCGGGTCATCGGCATCCTCAAGGCGTACACGACCCGTGTCGGCGCCGGCCCGTTCCCGACCGAGCTGTTCGACGAGGACGGCGAGGCGCTGCGCCGTATCGGTGGCGAGCGCGGTGTGACCACCGGCCGTGACCGCCGCTGCGGCTGGTTCGACGCGGTCATCGCCCGCTACGCGACCCGCGTGAACGGTCTGACCGACTTCTTCCTGACCAAGCTCGACGTCCTCACCGGCTGGGAGCAGATCCCGGTCTGTGTCGCGTACGAGATCGACGGCAAGCGCGTCGAGGAACTCCCGTACTCCCAGACCGACTTCCACCACGCGAAGCCGATCTACGAGATGCTGCCGGGCTGGTCCGAGGACATCACCAAGGCCAAGACCTTCGGTGAGCTGCCGAAGAACGCCCAGGCGTACGTGAAGGCCCTGGAGGAGATGTCCGGCGCCCAGATCTCCGCGATCGGTGTGGGCCCGGGCCGTGACGAGACGATCGAGATCAACTCGTTCCTGTAAGGGATCCGCGTTCCGCGGAGGGGTTCCCGCAAGGGATCCGCGCTCCGCGCACGGATGAGAGAAGGGGCCCGCGCCCCGGCTTCGGCCGGGACGCGGGCCCCTTCCGCGCGTGTGGGGGGCAGTGGGAAAACGGCTTGTTCGCGCGTTGTGCGCGGGCGGAGACTTCGCTTGTCTCGGCTTCCCGTCCACGTGGCCTCAGGGGGACATGATGACCACACCCGACCAGCCGTACTCTCCGCCGCCCTCGATGCCGCTCCCACCGAGCGCACCGCCACCGGGCGCGTCACCGAACGCATCACGGAGCGCGCCGCCACCGCCCGCACCCTCGGCGCCCCCGGCGCCGCCTCCGCCCGCGCACGCGACACCCGCTCTCGGTGTGGACCTGAGCATCAGCAAGCGGCTGCTGTGGGTCGCCGGAGCGGCGTACCCCTTGCACAACATCGCCCGCGTCTACACGTTCCTGTTGCGCCCTCGCAGGGCCGAGGCCGTGCGGCGCTTCCTGAAGTACGCGGGCCTCACCTTCGCCGCCGCGATCGCGCTCACGATCATCGCCGGGCTCTCCACCTTCGGGAGGGAGTCGGACTCCAGCGGGATGATCACTTTCGTCTGGGTGGTCGCGAGTGCGGCGACTCTCTGGTTCTTCGCCGACATGCTCAAGGTGGCGACCGCTCCCGTCCGTTATGTTCTCGCGGTCGAGTCGAACGGCCAGTCCACGGCCCTGGTCACCGCACCGGATCCGGCCACTCTCGATCGCCTCGTCGGATCGATCGCCCACGCGATCGAACATCCCGAAACCGAACTCCAGGTGCGGGTCGAGCGGTTGGTGATCGGCAGCCCCAGCAACTACTACTTCGGCGATACGGTCAACATGTACGGCGGTTCGGGCAACGTGGGGATGGCGGCGTGAGCGAAGGCAGTGGCAACAACTTCTTCTACGGCAACACCGTGAACATGCACGGAGGTTCGGGCAACACCGGCATGGTCGTCCAGTCGCAGAACGTCAACGCGGCAGGCAGTAACGAGGAGTTGACGCGAGCGATGGGCGAACTCGTCCGCCTGCTCGCCGAGCTCCGGCCCCAGCTGTCGTCCCAGGACGCGGAGGTGGTCGACGCGAGCCTCCCGGTGATCACCGGCCAGGAGGAGGCCGAACCGACCCGGCGCCGGCAGGCGCTGATGACGGTCCTCGGCATCGCCTCGCTCACCGAGACGCTCGGCCCGCCGGTCGTGGCCGCGATCCGCAGCGTCCTGGGCCTGCTCGGCGGCTGACCGGGTACGGGGCGGGGGCAATGCTCGGCCGCCCCGCCGCTCAGCCGTCCAGCCGGGCCACCACCGTGCCGTCGGCCGTGACCGCCTGCGCGTACAGACCGGGGACCTGCCCGAACACCCCGTCGTCGCAGAAGGCGGCGACCAACACCCGCTCGACGGCCGGTTCGATCCGCGGCAGGTCCAGCTCCAGCCACTCGGCGAGTGCCCGTCGCCCGCCCCCGTGCCCAGGTGTCGTACGCCTCCGGACGGATGCGAGGGCTGGCCGTGGAAGACGATGTCGGCGTCTCCGCGCACCGAGCCGGTTGCGTCGAGCAGCAGGGCGGCGACCTCCACCGTCGGGCCTCCGGGCACCTGGAGGCGTTCTGCGGCGACTCTCAAAGTGACGGTCGGTACAGGGGTGTTGGCCCCCTTGGGGAGGTGCGTCATGCGGCACATGGTGACAGCGGGGGCGATGTGAAGAACGGGTGCAGGGGAGTCTTGAGGGAATCGCGGCACTATGTCCCGGTTGGCTGGCGTGGGATCGCCCCCGCATGGCCGAGATAGTTGTCTTTGGCTGACTTTCTCCTCTCTCATGCATGCAAAATCAGCCAAGGTTTGATCAAGGCTGACCTAAAGAGAAAATTTTCGGAAGATCGCACTCCTTTCGTGAGGGTGCTGGGTAGATTCTCGGCTGACCCGGGTGGAGCAACGCCCCACCCGGACAGGGGAGTTCTTTCACTGGGCATGCCCGACCGGACCTCACGCCGTCACCCTGCGGCGGAGACGGATCGGCGGCCCGCACAGCAGGGGAGAAAGCATCATGGCTGACGTCGATCTCGGTGTGGCTTCGGGCTGGGACGAGGGCGATTTCCACGGCCGCGTCAAGCTCCAGAACAACCGGACCTACCCGGACACGCCCGAGAAGGACGTGCTCATCACCAGCCCGAACAGCATCGAGCTGGTGATGAACGGGAACCACAGCTCTTCCCAGGAAGCGGACAAGATCTACTTCACGACCTACCACGGCTCCTCGCGGAAGGTCGTCGGCATCCTGGACTCCGACGGCAACCTCCGCATCGCCGGCAAGGTCATCACGGACCAGAAGGACATGGACCTGTAGGTCCTGCCGTCCGGTTCTGACGCTATGCGGGGCGGCGCCGGTCCGGCGCCGCCCCGCGCTGTCGGTGCCGCTCCAAAACGCTATCAATGGCGGGGAGATGACCTTCAGGCGCTCGGAGTCGCCCGCTCGCCGCCGCCGAGGCTGTAGCGCTTCTTCAGAACCGCGTCGATCTTGCCCGAGCGCCAGATCGACATGGCCCAGGCCGTGGGCAGTTGGAGCGTGAACAGAGCCAGGCCCGAGTAGATGGCCGCGGCGTTCAGGAGTTCACCCGGATTCGTCCAGCCGTCGGCGATCGTTCCGGCGACGCCGAGGACCAGCATGTAGAGGGCGCCGTCGACGAGGACGGTCCTCCAGCGTGGCAGCGGCGAGAGCAGCCGGCGGGCCAGGGTGAGGACGGTGAAGCAGATGGCCAGGAAGACGGCCTGGTACTGGCACCACAGGAGTTTGTCGGTGCCGAGGGGGCCGGGTTCGTCGCCGAAGGCGAGCGAGGTCGCGGTATCCACCACGGTCCCGGTGACCCATGAGATCAAGGTGACCCAGGCGGCGTAGCCGAGTGCGCTGCGCCAAGGGGTGAACATCATGATGCTCCCTTCGCGGCCCCGCTCGGAGCCGCCGGCGCAGTCATCATTCCACTTCCGCGCGAGCGCGACTCGGCGGGTTCTCGTCACCAACATGCCCTGTTGCCCGGGCCTGTTGGGTGATAGCCGAAGAGGCGTCAGGGCAAGGGAAGATGGCCCGCCCGGTGTGCGGGTGCCTGATCCCGTGACCTGCGGTGGCCCTCGGGATGTGTCGCATTCACGGGGACTCAAGGACTGGCGGGGCATCGCCTCCCGCGACGGCAGAACTCCCGCCGGCTACCGTGCCGGCCTCCACCTACGGGCCTCGATGATCTGGATCAAGGACCTCACCAGGCGCCCGTCGATCACCACCCGATACGCGCCCTAGCTCCGCTCGAAGTCGCTCGGCTCGCTCTCCGGGACCAGGCCGTAGGAGAACAGGTGGTCCTTGCCCTTGACGCGGACGATCCGCAGGCTGCTGGGGCCGTTCTCGACGCAGTCGTCGTCCCAGACATCGGGGTCGCGGGTCTCCGGGCCGATGACGAGGAGCGGGCCCGCGCCCGCGACGACGGCCGTGGTGACACAGTGGGTGTCCTCGGAGGTCGGATTCCCCTCGGCGTCCATGCGCGGGTACCGCTGCTCGAAGCGGACGAGCGGGGCGCCGACCGGCCCCTGGGAGATCGTGAGGTAGTAGCCGTAACGCTCTGCCTCGCCCGGCGGGGGGACGGCGAGCGGGGTTGCCTTCCAGTCGCCGAGGAGCGCGGCGGGGACGGCGCTCGGGCCGGATCTGGCCCGCTGGAAGGTGGCCTTGGCGGCCCCGGAACTCCACTCCACCACGTCGTTCGACCGTAGCCGCAGGGTCTGGCGGGCGGACGGGGTGCAGCGCCGTTCGGGGATGCTCGCGGTGATCTCCCCTTCGCCGAGGACGAGTTCGCTGTCGTTCGCGGACTTCAGGACGGCCCGGCCGATGCAGAGCAGTTCCTCGGTGGTGTGCGTGTAGACGGCGGTCCTGGCGCCCGCCGCGCCCTGCGTGATCTCGATCCGGACGGTCTCGTTCGGCAGGTCCGCCGTACCCTTCAGGACCCCCTCCCAGGCGCCGAGGAACGCCGTCGGAATGATCCCGGGCGGGCGGGTCGCGCCCGTGTACGCGGTGCTGCCGCCGTCGGTCGCACCGCTGCCGGGTTGGGGCCAGAAGGTGTACGCGAGCCCCAGCGCGCCCGCCACGACGACGGCCGTCGCCCCGAGCAGCAGCCCCCGCCGGCGCCGCCGGGGGACGGTCGTGGGCGCTTGGTCGCCGAGGGGGCCGGGGGCGGGGGCGGGGGACGGGTTCGGGTTCGGCCCTGGGCCCGGGGCGGGGGTCGGGGTGGGGGTCGGTTCCACTGCCGTCTCGGAGGTCGGCAGCGGTTCGGGTACGGGCCCGGCCGCGCCCTCCCCGTACGTCCCGGCCGCCCCCGCCGGGGCCGGGTCCTCCGCCTCCAGCAGGCGCGCCGCGTGGCGGCCGAGCCGGGCGAGGACGGCGGCGGGGAGCCAGGGATCGGTGACCGTGAGCGTGCCGGCGAGGTCGGCCGCCGTCGGCCGGCCCGCCGGGTCCTTGGCGAGGCAGGCCCGGATCAGCCCGGTGATCTCCGGCGCGACCCCCGCCAGATCGGGCTCCTCGTGTGCGATCCGGAACATCGTGGAGTGCAGCCCGCTCTCCGACCCGCCGAACGGCACCCGCCCGGCCGCCGCGTACGCGAGCACCGATCCCAGGCAGAAGATGTCCGACGCGGGCGTCACCTTCTCGCCCCGCACCTGCTCCGGCGACATGAACCCGGGCGAGCCGACGACCGCGCCGGTCGCGGTCAGCCCGCCGTTCGTGACCGTGTCGAGCGCGCGGGCGATGCCGAAGTCGATGATCTGCGGGCCGTCGACGGTGAGCAGGACGTTCGCCGGCTTCAGATCGCGGTGTACGAGCCCGGCGGCATGGATGTGGGTGAGCGCGCGGGCGAGCCCGGCGGCGAGGCCGCGGACCGTGTAGGGCGGCAGCGGGCCGTGGTCGTCGCCGACGACCGTGCGCAGGGAGGGGCCGGGTACGTACGCCACGGCCACCCACGGTGTCCTGGCCTCGGTGTCCGCCCCGAGGACGGGCGCGGTGCCGACCCCGCCCATCTTCTCCAGGGCGGCGACCTCGCGCGCGAACCGCAGCCTGAACTCTTCCTCCGCCGCGAGTTGCGCGTGCACGACCTTCACCGCGACCACCCGGCCGCCCGCCGAGCGGCCCAGGTACACCCGTCCCATCCCGCCCGCGCCGAGTCGGCCGAGCAGCCGGAACGGCCCTATGGAGGACGGGTCTTGTGCGCTCAATGGATCCACGTCGGAAGAGCATGCCAGAGGAGACCCCCTGGCTCCTCGCCGATCCGCCGCCGACTCTCCGCGAGACGGTCGCCGTCTTCGGTCAGCCCCCGCCGCAGATCCTCAGACCCTTGGGCGTCGCGCACGGCAGATGCCCGTGCGTCCCGATCACGGCCTGGCCGCCGCCCCGGGTGAGATACGTGAGGAAGGCGGCGGCGAGCGAGTCGGCGGGCGGCCGGCCGTAGGTGTAGACGTACTCGATCTCCACATACGGATAAGGGGAGTTGCCGATCTCGTCCACGTTCGGGCGGCGGCCGTCGAGGGCGATCCGATGGAGTCCCGGCAGGCTGGTTCCGGAGCGCAGTTCGGTGGAGCCGATGGCGCCCGGAATCCGGGCGACGGCCGCCAACACCTGCTCCGTGCTGTCGAGTTCACAGCGCAGCACCCGGGCGTCCGGGTCGTCCCGGCTCACGCAGTTCTGGGAAGAGTTGGCGGGCTCGTTGCGGCCGAGGACCCGGCGCTGGAAGATCTCCCGCGTACCGGAGTTGGCGCCCCGGCTGACGATCCGCACCGGCAGATCCGGTCCGCCCAGTTGCTTCCAGTCGGTGACGTCCCCGCGGTAGAGACGGCGGAGGTCGGCGAGAGTCAGGTCGTCCAGCGAGACGGCGTCGTTGACGACGACCGTGTAGAGGGAGACCGCGACCGGATCCTCGCGCAACTGCGGGTAGCCGGCGGGCTTGCGGCCGTCGGAGAGGGCGAGGAGCGCGGGAGACCCGGCGGACGTCTTCGCCCCCTGCTCGGCGAGCTGCCGGATCCCGGCCGTGGACCCGTGCGGGTCGACCACGATGGTCGCGCCCTCGCACTCCTTCTCGTACTGCCGGGCCAGATCGCGCACCACCGGCGCGAAGGCCGTCGACCCGGTGACGGTGAGCGTGCCGCGCGCGCAGCCCATCGGCGGCCGGGAGCCGTCCCGCAGCACGATGATCGACGCGAGGACGATCACACAGGCCGTGAGCGTGACGACGACCGCGCGGGCGGCCCGGCCGAAGAGCGGGGGCTTGTCGTCGAAGGTCGTGCTGTGGTTCGGGTGGATGTCCCCGTCGCGGATCTCGCCGGTCACGACGACCGGACTGCCCACCGGCCCGCCCGTGAGCAGCACGAGCAGCTTGAAGTACTGCCCCCGGTTCAGTGCGATCTTCGGCAGCCGCACCTCGGAGCCGCCGTGCCGGACCGCCGCCGCGCTGAACGGCGCGTGGGTGAGGGCGACCGCCCGCACCGTACGGGCGGTGAAGTCCACCGTCAGCCCGTGGGTGTCCAGGTTGTAGTCCTCCCGGCCGATCGAGACCGAGCCGTCGTTCTCGATCCGCAGCAGGACGAGGGTGGCGTCGGCCATCCCCGGCTGCTCGTTGAACAGCCCGAGCCGGGCGTCGTCCCGCTCCCCGACCGTGGTGTCGAGCTGGACGCGGTGCCCGATCCGCTTGCGGCGCGGCACCCGGCGCTCGATCAGGAGGACGGCGAAGGTCACACCCACGCCGAGCAGCGCCGTGACGACGGCGATGACGTTCTCGGGGCTGATCCAGTCCACGGGCGAGACGGTACGGACGCGTGTGCGGGACTGGGGGCGGGGTCGTGCGTCCGCCGTCCGGTGTTCGTCCTTCCGTCACCTGGAGCCCGGCGGGTGGGGGCGCGGGTGGGGGTGCGGCCGGGGTGTGGGCGGGGCTCCGGCCGGGGCCGTCACGCAGGGCTTCCACCTGGTGCCAGCATCTGTTGCCGGGGTCGGCGGGCGTGGGTGTAATGGCCCCGAGGGGGCTTCCGTAGGAGGAGATCACCCATGCGTGTCGTCGAAGTGACCACCTACGGCGGACCCGAGGTCCTCGACATGGTCCGCCGTCCCGAGCCCGCGGCCGGAGAACGGCCCGGCCGGGTGCGGGTACGGCTGCACGCCGCCGGTGTCACCATCACCGACCTGCGGATCCGTGCCGGTCTGTACGCCGACGAGCTGAGCCCGCTGAAGCCCCCCTTCGTCCTCGGCGCGGACTTCGCGGGCAAGCTGCTCGACCCCGCGCCCAGTCCCGAGGGCGAGCTGCCGGTGGGCACCCGGGTGGCGGGCTTCGTGCCCTGGTACACCGAACGGAGCGGCGAGGGCACCTACGCCGAGATCGTCCAGGTCGAACCGGGCTGGCTCGCGCCCATTCCCGACGACATCGAGTTCACCCAGGCGGCCTCGGTCCCGCTGGCCGCCGTCACCGCCCACCAGGGCCTCGCCCGCCTCGCCCTGCCCAGCGGCTCGACCGTGCTCGTGACCGGGGCCAGCGGTGTCGTGGGGCGCTTCGCCGTCCAGTTCGCGGCGGCGGCCGGGCTGAACGTGATCGCCGTCTCCTACCCGGGCGACGAAAGCGAACTGAAGGTCCTCGGCGCACAGCACTGTGTACGGCGCGGCGACGGGGAGGAGATTCTTGCGGCGGTCCGCGCGGTCGCCCCCGACGGGGTCGACGGCCTCTTCGACGGCGCACTCGTCAGCGAGACGGCGCTGCCCGCCGTGCGGAACGGCGGCGCCTTCATCGCCCTCGCGGACGACCGCACGCCGGTCCCGGTACGTGACATCCGCGTGGAGACGGTCCTCGGCCGACCGGACGCCGTGTTGCTGGCCAAGCTGCTCAAGCAGGTCCAAGCCCGCGAGCTGATCACCCGAGTGGCCGATGTGATGCCCCTGGAGGAGGCCTCCGAGGCCCACCGTCGAGCGGAGGAGGGCCGCCGGCCCGGACGCATCATCCTGATGATCTGAGGATGGAACGGTCCGGGCCCGCCGGTGTGGTGCGTCAGCCCTGCCAGGACACGAAGGTGTCCCAGGCCGTCGGTGTGACGGTGAAGGTGGGGCCGTCCTGGACCTTGGAGTCGCGGAGGTGGACGGAGTGGGGGCAGGTGGCGACCTCGACGCAGTCGGCGCCGCTGTCGTCGCTGTACGAGGACTTACGCCAGTCGAAGGCGGCTTCGACGCAGTTGCCGCCGCTGCCATCGCTGTAGGAGGACTTGAACCAGCGCAGAGTGGACTTGCTCATGTTGTTTCTCCCGCCAACCGCTCGATGAACGCCAGCGATTCACGGGCGC
Source organism: Streptomyces sp. NPDC048718 (assembly GCF_043198875.1). Taxonomy (NCBI): domain Bacteria; kingdom Bacillati; phylum Actinomycetota; class Actinomycetes; order Kitasatosporales; family Streptomycetaceae; genus Streptomyces; species Streptomyces sp. NPDC048718. The sequence goes on along the minus strand of NZ_JBICVG010000008.1, from coordinate 213,206 downwards.
TCAGGGCCTGTGTCCGAATCTTCGCATAGCGCTGGGTGTAGACGCTGACCTTGGCGGGCTCGGTGAAGATCAGACTTTCATCCTGGACCTCTGCGTAGGCAATCCGGTTGTGTTCGTTGGTCTCGGCCACGTTCAACACGCCTCGCGCACCCGCGAATTCGCCCATCAGGGCGGCATCCAGAGGAAGGACGAAGATGCTGACGTTGCGGCGGCGGGCACACTCCGCCAGGTGCTCCAGTTGTTCGCGCATGATCTCCATGCTGCCGAACGGGCGTCGCAGCGCCGCCTCGTCGATCACCAGCTCGATCTGGCACGGCGGTTTCCGGTCGAACAGCACCTTGCGGCTCATGCGTCCCTGAACCAGCTCCTCGACTCGTTCCTCCGTCTTCTCCGGGAAGCCTCCTGCGATCAGAGCGCGGGCGTACCGCTCCGTCTGGAACAGGCCGTGGACGATGTAGTTCGCGTAGAGGAACAGAGCCAAGGCCGCCTGCTCGATAGGAAGATAGTTTTGGAACTTCTTCGGGAGCTTCTCCAGGCGGACCCAGAACCGCATCTCCTCGAAGCACTCCACGTCGCCCAGGGCCTGCCCCAGCTGAACCAGCATCTCGTCGCTCACCGGCTGGGCCAGGGTCTCCATGGCGCTCACTGCCGCACCGGTGTATCCAATGCGCGCCCCCAACTCGTCCTGGGTGAGCCCCATGCGCTGGCGCATATGCCTGACGACGAATGCCACCATTCGCGCCGCCGGTCCGGCCGTTTCCTTGTTCTTGGAGCCTGCCATTCGATTATTCCTTTCGAAACGGAACCGGACTCAACCGGTCTCAACCAGACCTCGCCGAATTCAACTGCGTGCAAGGTGAGTTAGCCCTGGTTGAGGGCCTACTGAAGTGCCTTCGCAGTCGTAGAAAACGCTATCCCCGGTACGGGACGATGTGCAGGTGATCTCAGAAAAGAGCCAGCGAAATATGGCTGCCTGTGATTGGGTTCCGCCTTCCGGCTTTCAGCTCCGCAAGGCCGGCATCCATTTCGACGCCGTCCGCGTCGACGGCGACGACGGCCGTCGCCTCCTCACCTGGATGGCCGGCCTGACGGGCGACGATCCCGGGCCCGTCGTCATTGAGGAGAGCGGTCGGCGCGGGGTCTACTTCCTCGTCGCGCCCGGTTCCACGGCGCACCGCTTGTGGCCGCCGGGCGTGACGCCGTTCAACCGCACGCCTGGGCACGTCAGTTACGTCCCCGTGCCCGCGCTCACCGGTGACACCTGGCCCCTGACCTGGGGCTTCCCGCCGACCGCCCCCGGCCGCTTCGTCCACACCCTGCTCCTGCGGAGCGCGGCGACGGAGATGTTCTCGTGACGGGGAGCGGCGGCCCGGGAGAGGCGATCCCGCGCCCCAGGCCCACGCCCGACGCCCTGTGGTCGGCCCTCGCGAGCGTCGCGCCGCACCGGCTCCGGGAGATGGAACGGCAGCGGGACACGGCCTTCTCCCTCGCCGCCGAACGCGACTCCCTCGGGCCCGTCCGCGGCTGGGTGGCCGTCTGGACGAGGGAAGTGGAGATCGAACGCCGTCCCCACCTCGCCCAGCGCCGTCAGCGCGCGTTGGACCTCCTGCACCGGACGAGCGGCAAGACCGCCCCCGCCTTCCGGGTCGCCATGGCCGAACTGCGGGCCATCGAGGACGAAGCGATACGGGAGTGAGGGCGGCGCGCCCCTCTCTCCGTACACCCGCACTCTCCGTACCCCGGCCGGGGTCGGCGCCCCGGCCCCCAGTCAACGCCCCCCCCGGCCCCGCCCCTGGCCTGCCGTTTCGACCCCGGCCCGACCCCGATCTGACCTTCGGTCCCAGCCCCTTACCCCACCCGAGCCCCCGCCCCGTCCGGCACTCTGTCTCGTCCGTCCGGGTCTCGGTGGACAGGATGGTCATGGCCGTCCGTACTCCGGTGTCCCTACCCTCGGCCCCATGACCCCTCACGTCGAACCCGACCCCCAGGCCGGGGCGGCCGTCAAGGCCGCCGACCGCGCGCACGTGTTCCACTCCTGGTCCGCCCAGGGCCTGATCGACCCGCTCGCCGTCGCCGGTGCCGAGGGCTCGTACTTCTGGGACTACGACGGCAACCGCTACCTCGACTTCACCAGCGGTCTCGTCTACACCAACATCGGCTACCAGCACCCCAAGGTGGTCGCCGCGATCCAGGAGCAGGCCGGGAAGCTGGCGACGTTCGCGCCCGCGTTCGCCATCGACGTACGGTCCGAGGCCGCCCGCCTGATCGCCCAGCGCACCCCGGGTGATCTGGACAAGATCTTCTTCACCAACGGCGGTGCCGAGGCCGTCGAGAACGCCGTCCGCATGGCCCGGCTGCACACCGGCCGGCCGAAGGTGCTCTCCGCGTACCGCTCGTACCACGGCGCCACCTCCACCGCGATCAACCTGACCGGTGACCCGCGCCGTTGGCCGTCCGACACGGCCGCCGCCGGTGTGGTGCACTTCTGGGCGCCGTACCTCTACCGTTCCGCCTTCTACGCCACCACCGAGGCGGAGGAGACCGAGCGCGCGCTGGCCCACCTGGAGTCCACGATCGCGTTCGAGGGTCCGCAGACGATCGCCGCGATCATCCTGGAGACCGTGCCCGGCACCGCCGGCATCATGACGCCGCCGCCCGGCTACCTCACCGGCGTGCGCGAGCTGTGCGACAAGTACGGCATCGTGTTCATCCTGGACGAGGTCATGGCCGGCTTCGGCCGGACCGGAAAGTGGTTCGCCGCCGAGCACTTCGACGTCGTGCCCGACCTGATGACCTTCGCGAAGGGCGTCAACTCCGGTTACGTGCCGCTCGGCGGTGTCGCGATCAGCGAGAAGATCGCCGCGACCTTCGACACCCGCCCGTACCCGGGTGGCCTCACCTACTCCGGCCACCCGCTCGCCTGCGCCGCCGCCGTCGCGACGATGCGGGTGATGGAGGAGGAGAAGGTCGTCGAGCACGCCGCCCACATCGGCGAGACCGTCCTCGGCCCCGGCCTGCGCGACCTGGCCGAGCGTCACCCGTCGGTCGGCGAGGTACGCGGCATGGGCGTGTTCTGGGCGCTCGACCTCGTCAAGAACAAGGAGACGCGCGAGCCGCTCGTCCCGTACAACGCGGCGGGCGAGGCCAACGCGCCGATGGCCGCCTTCGGCGCCGCCGCCAAGAAGAACGGCCTGTGGCCGTTCATCAACATGAACCGCACGCACGCCGTCCCCGCCTGCAACATCAGCGAGACCGAGGCCAAGGAGGGCCTGGCGGCCCTCGATGCCGCGCTGAGCGTCGCCGACGAGCACACGGTGTGAGTCGACATGGTGTGAGTCGACACGGTGTGAGCCCCACGTGGTGGGAGACCACGTGGGGCGCGTCCATACAGCGGGAGGCCACCCAGGGCGGGCCCACATGGTGCGACGGCACACGGCGGGATCCCACCTGGTGTGACGTCATCTGAGGCGGCGGCACATGGCCGTACGGCATGGAGCGGGACGGCACATGGCTTTACGGCACACAGTGGGCGCGCACATGTGGCAACCACCCATGGTGATCGCGCACACGGAGTGTGACCGTCGCGTCGCACACAGGAGCCCCCGGGTGGCGTCGAGATCACCTCGCGCCACCCGGGGGTCACGGCGTGTTGATCTTGATTCCGCCCGGCCTGTACTAGGGTGTCCCCCGCGAATTCGGACGGAGGGGGGCCGACCATGCCCTTGGGTGGAGCTGTCACCCGCAACACCCTCCGTCGCCAGATCGCGGATGCGCTCCGTGACGAAGCCCTCGCGGGGCGTCTCCGTCCCGGCGAGGTATTCACGGTCAAGCAGGTCGCCGATCAGTACGGGGTGTCCGCGACGCCCGTCCGAGAAGCGCTCGTCGACCTCTGCGCCCAGGGACTTCTCGAATCCGACCACCACCGGGGTTTTCGCGTCCACGCGTTCTCGGTGGACGACTACCGGGGCATGGTCCACGCCCGGATGCTCGTGGTGGACGGCATCTTCCGCAGCCGGAACCTGTACGGCCCGTCCGCCGGCGCCGACTTGTCGTACGGCGGCGAACTCGTCCCGATACGGCGCCGGGGCGAGGCGGCGGCCCGCGCGGCGCGCGCCGGGGACCTGGACGTCCTCATCGGCTACGACATCCGCTACTGGGACGAACTCGGCCGGATCATCGCCGACAACGACTACATCGCCTCCTTCCTGAACCGGCTGCGCGTGCAGGCGTGGATGTTCTCCGTGCCGCACATGCGGTGCGACAGCTACCGGCTGGAATGGCTGTGGAGCGGACACGTCGGCCTGGTCGACGCGATCACGCGCGGCGACGCGGACGGGGCCGTGGCGATCGTCCGCGACTACAACCTGCGCTCCCTGGAGTGGGCCGACCTGCTCGACGGGCGGGACGGCGCCACGGGTTGAGGCGGGGCTTCCCCGGGCAGGCACCCAGGACACCCCTCGGGCGTGCGGGGGTCACGGGACCCGCACTACCCTGGCCGTTCCCGCACCGATCCCGTACGGGGCCCGTTCGGACACACCGCACGGGCGCGCACGGGATCGGCGCGGTTCCCGCACCGACTCCTTCAACTGACGGAGAGCGAGCCTCCCTTGGCCTGTGACCTGTGGCTGGTCCCCCTCGTCGACGTGCTGTGCCACAGCCCCGACAACCCCTTCAGCGAGGAACTGGCCGTCTACGACCAGGCCCTGACGGCCGCCGGCATGCCGACCGTGCCCGTCTACTCGTACATGCCGGGCCTGTCCGGCGACGTCGCCCCGGTCGCGGGCTTCGACTACGAGGCCCTGCACTTCCTGCGCCGCGCCTTCCTGCTCCAGATGTGCGGGCTGCCCGTGGAGCCGGTCGGTGAGCTGGGCGGGGACTACGAGCAGCTCCTGGAGATGTTCGAGGCGACGGCGCAGCAATCGCACCTGGTGTGGCACTACGACCACGCGGGCGCGTATGTGCCGGTCGACTTCCCCGTACCCCTGACCTCCGACGCGCTGCTGGAGGGCGGCGGGCCGCTCGGCTCCTCGCACGGGCTGCTGCGCGAGCTGCAGTTCGTCGCGCCCGCGATCGGGATCGATCCGATGAACCCGCCCGCCGCGCCGCTGCCGCCGGAGCGCCCCACCGCCCTGGAGGAGCCGGCGGCCCCCACGGCCTTCCCCGACGACCACCCGTTCGCGCGCGAGCGGCACGTCTGGCTGGGGCTGCACGCGGCGGCCACCCGCAGCCTGGGACAGGGATCCATGATCGTTTTGAGCTAGCGGCGGTCCGGCGCCGCGTCTATGCTCACCCCACTTGACCAGCAGGTATGTGGGGGAAGCGTGACGCAGGGGATCAGTGACGGGCAGGGCCGGACCGTGGTCCTGGAGGAGATCACGGACGGCAACTGGCGCGAGGTCGCCGACGTGGCTCCCGCCGACGACCAGCGCCGGTACGTGGCCGCCCTCGCGGCGCGCTACCTCCTGCTGTCGCTGAAGGGCGGGGTCTGGACCTCGCTCGGCGTGCGGGCCGGCGACGACATCGTGGGCCACGTCATGTGGGCGTACGACGACGAGGACGGCACGCACTGGATCGGCGGCATGGTGGTGGCCGCTGCCGAACAGGGCCGGGGAGTGGGGCGCGCCACCATGCTGGCCCTGATCGAGCGGCTGTCGGCGCTGCCCGAGTGCCGGGAGATCCGTCTCTCGTACCACCCGGACAACACCGCCGCCGGCCACCTCTACACCTCGCTCGGCTTCCGGCCGAACGGGGACTTCGAGGACGACGAGATCGTCGTGGCGCTGACGGTCGGGGCCCCGGCCGCCTGACGGCCGGGGCGGAAACTCGGGGGCGGGGCGACGCTCAGGCGCAGGCTCGCGCCCCCAGCGCCGCCCCGAGCCCCCAGCCCCTCCCGGCACCGCTCAGCGCGGATCCGGCGGTCGCTGGCGCGGCATGTTCGGGCGGGTGCCCGGCGGCAGCGGGAAACGGCCGGGGGGCAGCCCGGCGTCGGCGGTACGGGCCGGGGGCGGGCCCGCGATCCGTACGGCCAGCGGGGTCGGACCGGTGCGGAACTCCACCATCCAGTCCGACGTCTCGGCCCGCACCAGCTCCGTCACGTCCTCCTCGAACCGGCGCAGCACCCCGAGGCAGCGTTCCGCCGCCTCGCTCGCCGTGCCCTCCGCCGGGCCGAGCACCTCGCGCACGCTCTCCGAGGCCCAGTCGAACTGGAGCGTCTGAAGCCGCCGCTGTACGGCCTGCGCGGTGGCCACGCTGCGCATCCAGCCCGAGGTGAGCCCGAAGTAGCGGTCGCAGCCGAAGCAGGCCGCGCCGATGAGCAGCGAGAGATAGCCCCAGCCGAGGCTGCCGGGGGAGGCCCCGGCCACGTCGAGCACCGGCAGCGCGGCACCCGCGATCACCCCGGCGGCGGTGCCGATCCGCAGGGCGCGGGCCGCCCGGCGCTTCCAGACCCGGTCGGTGAGGTACCACTCGGCGGTCCGCAGGGCGTGCGACTCCACCCAGCGGTACAGCTCGTCGAGGCACGCGGCGGGGGAGGCCCAGTCGCCCACCGGGAAGGGTTCCCCGGTCAGATCCGGCTTCGGGTCCGGTTTTGGGTCGGGTCTCGCGGCCGGACCGTGAGCCTTCCCGGGAATCCCCGGCTGAGGCTGCGGCGGCATGTCCGGCTGCTGACTCACCGGGGGACTCCTCTGTTGTGCTCTGTGCCGATCTGTTCTGTTTCCGCGCTGCGGATGTTCCGCTCGGCGCGGCTCTGTCCGGCTCAGAGCCCGCGAGCCCGCCCCGCGTCCGCCCTTCCTACCGCCGAATGGTGGGCCGCGTGCTCGGAAACGGGGGATATCCGCCCGCAAGAGGGTGGTGATCAGGTAGAGGGGCCCGGGTTTCTCACTCGAAAGAGTTGCCTCGGCGGTGCGGTCGCGGACCACGTAGGCTCGGGATACCGGCATATGGGCGACCGGGACAGCCGACGCCCGTCGGCCGTCGTATGACCTCGTACGACCCAGACAGCACAGCCAGACCAGTCAGACCAGTTCAGCTCAGACAGCTCAGACACACAGCAGGAGTGAGTGACCGTGATCCCCGGTGGTGGCCAGCCCAACATGCAGCAGCTCCTCCAGCAGGCCCAGAAGATGCAGCAGGACCTCGCCCGCGCCCAGGAGGAGCTGGCGAAGACCGAGGTCGACGGGCAGGCGGGCGGCGGCCTGGTGAAGGCCACCGTGACGGGCTCCGGCGAGCTGCGCGCCCTCGTGATCGACCCGAAGGCGGTCGACCCGGAGGACACCGAGACCCTGGCCGACCTGGTCGTCGCCGCCGTGCAGGCCGCCAACGACAACGCCCAGCAGCTCCAGCAGGCCAAGCTCGGCCCGCTCGCGCAGGGCCTCGGCGGCGGCATGCCGGGCCTCGGTTTCTGATCAGGCTTCCTGCCCGATCGGGAGCTCTGATCAGGGACTCCGATCGGGAACTCTGATCAGGGACTCCGATCAGAACTCCGATCAGGGGCCCGGGCCGGGATCCGACGAGGTTTCCGGCCCGGCTCCCCGATCCGGCGGCCGCTGCACCTTCTGCGGCCGCACCCCAGCCACTACCGTAAGAATCAAGTACCCCAGGGAAGGCGCCGAGCGTGTACGAAGGCGTGGTTCAGGACCTCATCGACGAACTGGGCAGGCTGCCCGGCGTCGGCCCCAAGAGTGCCCAGCGCATCGCCTTCCACATCCTCCAGGCCGAGCCGACCGATGTGCGCCGGCTCGCCCAGGCGCTCCTGGAGGTCAAGGAGAAGGTCCGGTTCTGCGCGGTCTGCGGCAACGTGGCACAGCAGGAGCAGTGCAACATCTGCCGTGACCCGCGCCGGGACCTGGCCGTGATCTGCGTGGTCGAGGAGCCGAAGGACGTCGTGGCGATCGAGCGGACCCGCGAGTTCCGCGGCCGCTACCACGTGCTCGGCGGCGCGATCAGCCCGATCGAGGGCGTCGGCCCCGACGACCTGCGGATCCGCGAGCTGCTCGCGCGGCTCGCGGACGGCACGGTCACCGAGCTGATCCTGGCCACCGACCCCAACCTGGAGGGCGAGGCCACCGCGACGTACCTGGCGCGGATGATCAAGCCCATGGGCCTCAAGGTCACCCGCCTCGCCAGCGGTCTGCCCGTCGGCGGCGACCTGGAATACGCCGACGAGGTCACCCTCGGGCGTGCCTTCGAGGGGCGACGCCTGCTAGATGTATGACGACCGGGTTCGTGCGCACCACGGCGCGCTCTCAGGGAGGCACCTCGATGTCTGACGCCACGCTGCACTCCATCACGCAGGATCCCGACGACTTCGCGGTGCAGATCGCGGACTCGATCGAGAGCTTCATCGTCGCCACGGCGGAGGTCGCCAAGGGCGACGAGCCGGACAGCGCGGTGCCCTTCCTGCTCCTGGAGGTCTCCCAGCTGCTGCTGGCCGGCGGGCGGCTCGGCGCGCACGCGGACATCGTCCCGGAGGAGCGCTACGAGCCCGATACGGGGCCGGACCTGGACGTGGACGAGCTGCGCGAGCGGTTCGCCGCGATGCTGGACCCGGTGGACGTGTTCTCGGAGGTCTTCGACCCGTACGAGCCGCGCAAGGCGCCTGTGCCGGCCCGGATCTCCGACAGCCTCGCCGACATCGTCATGGACCTGCGGCACGGGCTCGCCCACTACCGGGCGGGACGGATCACCGAGGCGCTGTGGTGGTGGCAGTTCTCGTACTTCTCGAACTGGGGCCCCACCGCCTCCGCCACCCTGCGCGCCCTCCAGTCGCTCGTGGCGCACGTCCGCCTCGACCAGCCGCTCGCGGACCTGGCCGGGCTCGACACCGACGAGGCGATCGGTGACGAGGACCTCGCCGAGGAGGCCGGGCGCGTGATGATCGAGGAGATCGCCGGGCCGCTGGGCCTCGGGCGGGCGGAGCTGACGCCGGAGGCGGACGTCCACCAGAGCTGAGCGGGCGAGCGGCCGGGCGGCCGGGCGGCCGGGCGGCCGCGGGGGCCTCGGGGCGTACGAAGAAGACGGAACCGGAACGGCGGTCACCTCACGGTGGCCGCCGTTCCGCGCCTCCGCCGGCCCCTGCCGGACCTGCTTCCGGACCTGCTCCCGGTCCCCCGCCGGACCCTTCCGGACCCGTTCCAGGACCTTCTCCCCGGCCCCGACCTGCTGGTGGACCACGGAATGATCACTCTGTGAGTCCGGTATCTCAGGATGTGATATCTCGGGGGTGTTTTCCGGACGCTCGTTAAACTGACGCCGACCGCCGCAGCGACAGCTGTGGTGACAACCGAGCGAGGAGCGCACGTGGGCCTTGTCGTGCAGAAGTACGGAGGCTCCTCCGTTGCCGATGCCGAGGGCATCAAGCGCGTCGCCAAGCGAATCGTGGAAGCCAAGAAGAACGGCCACCAGGTGGTCGTCGTGGTCTCCGCGATGGGCGACACGACGGACGAGCTGATCGATCTCGCCGCGCAGGTATCCCCGATGCCGGCCGGCCGCGAGTTCGACATGCTGCTGACCGCCGGAGAGCGGATCTCCATGGCCCTGCTGGCCATGGCGATCAAAAACCTGGGCCACGAGGCCCAGTCGTTCACGGGCAGTCAAGCGGGTGTCATCACCGACTCGGTCCACAACAAAGCGCGCATCATCGATGTCACGCCGGGCCGGATCCGTACCGCCCTCGACGAGGGCAACATCGCCATCGTCGCCGGCTTCCAGGGGGTGTCCGCCGACAAGAAGGACATCACCACGCTGGGCCGCGGCGGCTCCGACACGACCGCCGTCGCGCTGGCGGCGGCGCTGGACGCCGAGGTCTGTGAGATCTACACGGACGTCGACGGCGTCTTCACCGCCGACCCGCGGGTGGTGAAGAAGGCGAAGAAGATCGACTGGATCTCCTTCGAGGACATGCTGGAGCTCGCCGCCTCCGGTTCCAAGGTGCTGCTGCACCGCTGTGTCGAGTACGCGCGCCGCTACAACATCCCGATCCACGTCCGGTCGTCCTTCTCGGGCCTCCAGGGCACCTGGGTCAGCAACGAACGCCCTGTCGAGCAAGGAGCCCAGAAGGTGGAGCAGGCCATCATCTCCGGTGTCGCCCACGACACCTCCGAGGCGAAGATCACCGTCGTCGGCGTGCCCGACAAGCCGGGCGAGGCCGCGGCCATCTTCCGCGCCATCGCGGACGCCGGGATCAACATCGACATGATCGTGCAGAACGTGTCCGCCGCGGCCACCGGCCTCACGGACATCTCCTTCACGCTCCCCAAGGCCGAGGGCCGCAAGGCCATCGACGCCCTGGAGCGGGGGCGCGGCACGATCGGCTTCGACTCGCTGCGCTACGACGACCAGATCGGCAAGATCTCCCTGGTCGGCGCCGGCATGAAGACCAACCCCGGGGTCACCGCGGACTTCTTCCGCGCGCTGTCCGACTCGGGCGTCAACATCGAGCTGATCTCCACCTCCGAGATCCGGATCTCGGTCGTGACGCGCGCCGACGCGGTGAACGAGGCCGTCCGCGCCGTCCACACCGCCTTCGGTCTGGACAGCGACACGGACGAGGCCGTCGTCTACGGCGGCACCGGCCGCTGACGCGCCGCCACTCCTGACGCGCCGCCTCTTCTGACGCGACGCCACTTCTCCACGCGCCGTACGGCTTTGGCCGTACGGCGCTGTGGTGTGCGCGGACGGGACCCGGCGGCCCCGCCCCGGAAATCCGCACGAGCACGCGCACGCGCATCCGCATGGGCATCGGCAAGGGAATTGGCGGCACGCCTCCGTTGAACTTTGTAGGATCTGTGAACGCCTTGTGAGCAAGTCGGCCTCGGACGCCTCTTGAACAGGTCAGATGTCCTGAACGACGATGCTCTTCCCGCCGTACCGCAACCGGCGGCCGGACGGGAGCGTCTCCGCGTGCGCCCGATTCCATGCGGCGAAAAGCACGGGAGAGAGCGGGCCATTGGGGGAGAACGGGTGCGCATGAGGACGATCGACGCACCGCCAAAAACGGTGGCGTACGCGTACAACCCTGGCGGGGGGAAGCGTGTCCAACAGATGTGGCAGAGGTACTCGACATGGCAGCGGTCATCCCGCTGCACGGCACGAGGGTGCGACCGCTCGGGCGGCAGCGCCCGTCCGGCGGCATGCCGGTGATCGCGCCCGTGCCCCTCAGAACCCGGCAGGCCCGGGAATCCCGGTCGGCCCGGCCGCCCGCCGTGAACGGCATTCCGACGCCCCGCGAGGGCGCTGACGACACGATGGCTGCCGGTACGACGGTCGACCACCTGACGGAGACCTATCGCGCGCACTACCGTTCGCTGCTCGGCCTCGCGGCGCTGCTCCTCGACGACACCGCCTCCTGCGAGGACGTCGTGCAGGAGGCGTTCATCCGGGTGCACTCCGCGCGTAACCGCGTGCGAGACCCCGAGAAGACACTCGCCTATCTGCGGCAGACCGTGGTCAACCTGTCGCGTTCGGCCCTGCGCCGCCGCATCCTCGGGCTCAAGCTGCTCTCGAAGCCGATGCCCGACATGGCGAGCGCCGAGGAGGGCGCGTACGACCAGCTGGAGCGTGACGCGCTCATCAAGGCGATGCGCGGACTCCAGCGGCGGCAGCGCGAGGTCCTGGTGCTGCGATACTTCGCGGACATGACGGAGGCACAGGTCGCCGAGACCCTCGGGATCTCGCTCGGTTCGGTCAAGGCGTACGGCTCGCGAGGCATCGCGGCGCTGCGCGTCTCGATGGGGGCCACGTCATGAGCGGGCCGGGCAGACCACAGGTGCCGGGCGCCGAGCCGCCCGCGCGCGGGCCGCGCTCCGGCGGGCCCGAGGAGTACGAGGAACACGAACCCGGCGCCGCGCCCTTGAAGCGCGAGCGGCGCGGCGCGGAACCCGGAGACGACGCGCACGACCGCCGGCCCGGGCCGCGTGGGCTGGACGAGTCCCGCGAGCCGGACGAGCGGAGTGACCGGCGTAACCGGCGTGAACGACACGAGCGGTATGAGCGTGATGAGCGGTACGAGCAGCACGATCGGCGTGAGCAGTACGAGTCGCATGAGCGATACGGGCAGCATGAGCAGGACGAGTACGGCCGGCGGCACGAGCGACGTGAGCGGAACCGGCAGGACGAGCAGGGCGAGCAGGGCCGGCGGTACGGGAACGCCCCGCACGACGACCGGGACGATGTGAGTGGGCACGCGATGGTGAACGAAGCACCGGAGGGTCCGGAGGGCGGCCTGCCCGACGAGCTCGCGCTGCGACGGCTGCTCCAGGGCGCGGTGTCCGGGCTCGAACCCGCTCCGGGGGTGCTCGACCACCTGCGCCAGGCGGTGCCCGCCCGCCGGGCCCGCAAGCGACAGGCCGTCGTCGGCCTGGCCGCCGCGATCGTCCTCGTCGGCACCGCCGTACCCGCCCTGGTGCACGTCGCCTCGTCGGGCGGCGTCGTCAGCGACCAGGCCGTCAACGCGGGCCACGGCGAGCAGGCCCAGGGCGGTACCGGCAGCGAGACCGGCGTCGAGGGCGGCAAACAGCAGCCCGCCGGCCCCGGTACGGGCGCGAGCGCGTCTCCCGGCGGCGGCAGCGAGGGGAGCGGCGAGACCGACACCCCGGACTCCGGCACGGCCGGCGGCGAGGACGCCTCCGCCACTCCCTCCGGCGCCCCGGCCGGAGTGGCGGGCTGCCAGGCCGCCCAGCTCGGCGTCACCTCGGCGCGGACCGAGGCGCCCGACGCGGCGGGGAAGGTCTACGGCAGCTTCCGCATCGCCAACATCTCCGGCCGCGAGTGCGTGGTCGAGGGCGCGGGCACGGTCGGCTTCCAGGCGCGCGGCGCGGCCGACCAGAAGAAGATCGCGGTCGTGGAGCACATCTCGGGGGACGCGGCGGCCGGCCTGCCCGACCCCTCCAAGGAGTCGACGAAGCTGCTGCTGCCCCCGGACAACGCGTACGAGGTGCGGTTCGCCTGGGTGCCCAGCGACGCCTGCGTCCCGAGCGGCGGCGGCGTTCCGGCGACCCCGCTCCCGGATCCGTCCTCCGATGGCGGCGAGGGCACCGGCGGCGACGCCGGCGGTGCCGGCGGGACGAGCGGATCAGCGCCGGCCGACAGCGGGTCCGCGCCCCAGCTCGGGGTGGCGGACGGTGCCTCGGCGGAGGGCAGTGTCGCGGTGTCGCACACGGCGGAGCCGGGCGGTCCGGTCGCCGAGACGACGATCCCCAACGCCTGCGCGGGCACCATCTACCGAACCGGGGTCCTGGGCGCCTCCTGACGCGCGACGCGCGACGGGTGATGCGTCAGGCGCCGGGTGCCGGGGTGTCGGGCGTCACGCGCGGCATATGCCAGACCCGACGGACACGACGGACATGCGTACGGCCCGACGGTTCATGCCGTCGGGCCGTACGCATGTCTGTCATATGCCGCGATGCGCGATGCGCGATGCGCGATGCGTGATGTACGGCGGTGTGCCGTCGTGGCGTCCGGCGGGCGTCCGCCGGACGCCCGGCCGTTACAGGCCGAGCGCCGCGTCCCGGGAAGCCTCCAGCTCACGGCGCAGCAGGCGGAACCACATGAAGACCACGAAGCCGGCGAAGACGAACCACTCGGCGGTGTAGCCGAGGTTCTGGAACGCCTTCAGGTCGAGCCCGGTGCCCGCGGGCGCCGTCGCCGGTACCGGGGTCAGCCCGGCGGGGGAGTGGGTGAGGGTGATCCAGGCGTCGTACACGTCGTCCGTCACCACGTTGACCAGAGCGGCGGCGCTGATCATGCCGAGCTGCCCCTCGGGCAGCCCGCCGCCCGTCCGCACGCCCTTGGAACCCGGGCTCTCGGACGCCTGGAGCGCGCCCTCGACGGTCACCCGGCCGGCCGGCGGCGCCGGCGCCTTCGCGCCGTCGGGCAGCCAGCCCCGGACCACCGGGAGCGCCCGGCCGCCGTCCGTCTTCAGCAGGGTGAGGACATACGCGCCGGAGCGGCCGTCGAGGTCCCGGCCGGGGACCATGAACTGCTCCCCGTACCGACCGTCGGCCCGGGCGATCCGGCCCGAGGTCTCGGTGTCCACGGGCAGCAGCGAGTCCAGCGCCTCGGCCCGCGCGGAGGACGGGTCGGGCCGCTCTTCGGCCGCCCGGTGGGAGTCGACCTTCTCCTCGAACTTCCCCAGCTGCCAGGTCCCCATGAACACGCAGAACGGGATGGCGAGGAGGACGAAGACGTTGATCCCCCACCAGCGGGGCGTTCTCAGGAACCGGTACACCCCTCCACGGTACGGGGACCCGCCCGCTCCCCGGCGGCCCGGGTCCCCCTCCTTTCCCCTGGTGTGTCCTGTCCGGCTCCCGTACGGGACACAGCGCCGCTCCCGTACGGGGACGGACGGGCCGGTGGCCTCCGCGCCGGGGCCGGTGTCCGACGTCCGTACGGGGAGGGAGCCCGGCTCCCCTACGGGGCAGGCGCCCCCCGCTACGGGGCCGCTGCCCTACTCGGCGACCGGGGCCGGGGCCGGGGCCGGAACCGCGACCGTGCCCGGCTTCGGCGTGCCCAGGTGCCGGGCCGCGAAGTCGAGGTCGAGGCGCAGCTGCTTGATCCGCTCCTCGACCACCAGCGAGCCGTGGCCCGCGTCGTACCGGTACACCTCGTGCACCGCGCCGCGGGCGGCGAGCCGGTCCACGTAGTTGTCGATCTGGCGGATCGGGCAGCGCGGGTCGTTGACGCCGGCCACGATGTGCACCGGCGCCTTCACCTGGTCCACGTACGTCAGCGGCGACGAGGCCGCGTACCGCTCCGGGACCTCCTCGGGCGAGCCGCCGAGCAGCGTGCGGTCCAGCGCCTTGAGCGCCTCCATCTCGTCCTCGTACGCCGTCACGTAGTCGGCGACGGGCACGGCCGCGAGGCCGAGCGCCCACGCGTCCGGCTGGGTGCCGAGGCCGAGGAGGGTGAGGTAGCCGCCCCACGAGCCGCCGGACAGGACCAGCTTCGCCGGGTCGGCGAGACCGGACTCCACCGCCCACGCGCGGACCGCCGCGATGTCCTCCAGCTCGATCAGACCGACCCGGTGCTTGAGCGCGTCCGTCCACTCCCGGCCGTAGCCGGTGGAGCCGCGGTAGTTCACCCGTACGACGGCGTACCCGTGGTCGAGCCAGGCCGCCGGGGCCGACGCGAAGGCGTCGCTGTCGTGCCAGGTCGGGCCGCCGTGCACCTCGAACACCGTCGGGAACGGGCCCTCGCCCGTCGCCGGCCGCTGCACCAGCGCGTGCACCCGGCCGCCCGGGCCGTCCACCCAGACGTCCTCCACCGGCAGCGACGCCGGGGCCTTCGCGCCGGGCGGGTCGAGGACGATCGAGCCGTCCGTGGAGCGTACGACCGGCGGCACGGCGGCCGACGACCACAGGTACTCGACCGTGCCGTCCGGGCGGGCCGTCGCCTCCGCGACCGTACCGGCCGGGGTCTCGACCCGGACCAGGGCGCCGGTGGCGATGTCGTACCGCCACAGCTCCGTCCGGGCCTCGTAGCCGTGCTCGATCAGCAGACCGGAGCCGTCGGGGTACCACTCGGCCGACACGTCGCCCGGCAGGTCGAGCCGCAGATCGGTCTCCGCGCCCGTCGCCACGTCCCACAGCATCGGCTCCCAGCGGCCGCGCCGCTGGTGCCCGACGAGCAGCCGGGTGTCGCCGGCCCGCGGCGCGAAGCCGAGGACGCCGAGGCCCAGCTCCTCCGTACCGCCCTTGGTGTCGTCCAGCTCGGCCACCACCGTGACACCCGGGGTGCCCGCTTCCGCGTCCGTGTCCGCGTCCACGCGTACGACACGGATCGCCGAGTGCATCGCGTCGCCGTGCTCGGTGTGCTCGATCGCGATCAGGCTGCCGTCGTACGACAGATCGCCGACCCCCGCCGACTCGCGGTGCCGGTAGATCTCCACGGTCTCCTCGGCACCGGGCAGCCGCAGATGCACGGTCGAGCCGTCCTCGTCCGTGGACCGGCCGACCACGACCGTGCCGTTCCGGCCGAGCGCGAGCCCGGCGGAGTACGAGGCGGCGAGCCCCGGCACCGCCGGCTCGTCCGCGCCGCCCTCGAAGGGCTGACGCATCCACACCCCGAACTCGTCGCCGTCGGAGTCCGCGAACCACCAGATCGAGCGACCGTCCGGGCTCAGCGTGCCGTCCGTCGTCCCGTTCGGCCGGTCGGTGACCTGCCGCTGTTCGCCGGTCGCCCGGTCCCACGCGTACAGCTCGAAAGTCCCCGTCGCGTTCGACACGAACAGCGAACGGTCCGGCGCGTCCTCCGCCCACTCGGGCAGGGAGACGCGCGGCGCGCGGAACCGCTGCTCCCAGACGGGCATGGTCTCGGTCTCAGCATCAGTCATGCCTCCCATCAAACCCGATGGCGCGAGTGCGGTGGCACGAGTCCGGTGGAGCGGCCCTGAGCGGCGGCTCGGCTTCCGGTGCGAACGTCGGCCACCGCCTCCCGAATCGTTCCGCCGCGCCGAAGGCACCGGCCGGCCGGGCCGGAGGCGGAATGAGCCGAACGAGCGGACTCGGTGATCGGCGGCAGGGCACCGGGAACGCTCGATTCGCACCCACCACACCGATTCGCAGAAATGGAGGCAGGGATGAGGAATCTCCGCATTCCCGCTCTCGTCGCCGCCGTGATGGTCACCGCCGGGGCGGGGCTGGCGGTCGCGCAGGACGGCGACGCCGGGAAAAAGGCCGGCGTATCCGGTACGCGTCAAGCGGCCGTGAAAGCCCCATTCCTGAGTTACTACGGCGATCTGGTGACCGTTCCCGCCGGGCAACTCGGCAGCGCCTCGGCCTACTGCCCTTCGGGGATGGTCGCCGTCTCGGGGGGATTCGTGGACGTCAATATCTCGTCGTCCGACGACATCGCGCGAAGCTTCCTGGTCGGCTCGCTGCACCACGGCACTTACTGGGAGGCCATTGTCAGAAACACCAATGTCATCGACGAAGGGGTGAGGGCCCAGGTCGTCTGCACCACTCCTTAGGGGCTGTCCGGTGCGCCTGTACGTGATCCCGTGCGGGGATGCGGGGTACTTCCGAACAGGGCCGCCGCTTCGGCGGCGGTGCCCTCGGCCCACCGGCCCGTGCTCACCAGGCCGAGGAGTACGATCCCCAGCCCCAGACCGACCACCGTCCACCACACGCCGTGCGCCGCCCCGGTGAAGGCCGGGCCGTCGCCGGGCGGGACCGCCGCCACGATCGTTCCGGAGACCGCGACGCCCAGGGTCGTGCCGGTCTGCCGGCCGGCGGAGGCCAGCGAGGCGGCCACGCCGGCCATCGAACCGGGCATGCCGGACACCGCCGTGTTGGTGATCGGCGGGTTCACCGTGCCGAGGAAGACACCGAACAGCAGATAGGTCGCGAGCACCATCGGCAGCGGGGTGCGCGGCCCGAGCCACAGCGACGCCCCGCCGCCCAGTGCCAGCGCGGCCCCGGCGACCAGCAGCGGAAGCCGGGGGCCGCGCGCGGCGACGAGCCGGCCGGTGAGCGGCGAGAGGGCGACGATCAGCGCGCCGACCGGGAGCAGGCACAGTCCGGTCGTCAGGGCCGGCAGACCGCGTATGTCCTGGAGGTACTGGGTGGTCACGAACAGGAACGCGCCGAACCCGCACAACGCGAAGAGCGCCATCAGGAGCGCCGACCCGAAGGGCACGCTGCGGAACAGGCGAGGTTCCAACAGCGGGTCGGCGCGCCGGGGTTCGTAGCGGAGGAGGCCGAGCACGGCCAGGGTGAGCAGGCCCAGGATGACCGGTGAACTCCAGCCCAGCCGACGGGACTCGATGACGCAGAAGACGATCCCGCCCAGAACCAGGGCCACCAGGCTCTGGCCGACGGGGTCGAACCGGCGTGCCCGGGCGGCGCGCGACTCGGGTACGAACAGCGCGGCGCACACGAACGCGGCGGCCACGACCGGCACGTTGATCCAGAAGACGGAGTGCCAGCCGAAACCGTCGACCAGCGCGCCGCCGAGGATCGGCCCCAGGGCCAGTGCGAGGCCGGTCGTCGAGCCGAACACGCCGATGGCCCATGCCCGTTGGCGCGGCTCGGGGAAGGCGGTGGCGACGATGGCCATCGCCACCGGATTGAGCATGGTGCCGCCGGCCGCCTGTAACACCCGCGCCCCGATCAGCCAGGGAAGACTCGGGGCCAGGCCGCACAGCAGCGAGCCCGCTCCGAAGACGGCGAGGCCGGTCAGGAAGACGCGGCGGCGGCCGAACCGGTCGGCGGTCGATCCGGCGAGCACCAGGAAGCCGGCCAGGACCAGGGTGTACGCGTCGACCGTCCACGCGAGGCCGGACGCCGAGGCGTGCAGCTCGCGGCGGATCGACGGCAGCGCGACGTTGACCACGGAGATGTCCATCACCACGACGATCGCGCTCGCGCAGCAGATCGCGAGTATCAAGTGGCGTCGGTGGAGGCTTGGTTCGGGCATGCGGCTTCTTCCGGAGGGAGGGGTGACGACTGGCTACGAAGCTAGAATCGAGAGCGTGGTCGAGGTCAATGCCGAGCCGGAGCCGGAGCCGGAGCCGGAGCCGGAGCCGGAGCCGGAGCCGGGGGCGGAGCCGGGGGCGGAGTTGGGGCTGGGGACGGGGCCCGAGTCCGAGCGGGAAGCGAAGCCGGAGCCCGAGGCCGAACACGCGCGGAAACCCGAATCCGGGCACGAGCACGCGCACTCGCGGGACGACATTCCGCGGGAGGGACTCGGCATCGGCGAAGCCGCCCGCCGCACCGGCGTGAGCGTGCACACCCTGCGCTACTACGAACGCGTCGGCCTGGTCGTCACCCCCGTCGACCGCACGCACAGCGGGCGACGCCGCTACCACCGGCTCGACCTCGAATGGATCACCGTCTGCACCCGGCTGCGGGCGACCGGCATGCCCATCCGGGGCATCCGCCGTTACGCCGAACTCGTCGCGGCGGGCCGGGGCAACGAAGCGGACCGACTGGAGCTGCTCGCGTCGCATCGCGCCGAGGTGCTGGCCGGTATAGCGGAACTCCAGGAGAATCTGAGGCTCATCGACCACAAGATCGATGTCTACCGGGACCGGCTCGCCGACGGTGACGCCGACCGCCTGTGGGCGCCGCACCGTTCACCGGACGCGCGCTGAGCGGCCCCGGAAGGCCCTGTTCGGCCCCGGAAGGCCCCGGAGCGCCCGGAGTGGCGCCGGGTAATTCGCTCGCGTGATCCCCAGGCTGTGGATAACCTCGCGCACATGTACGGACCGATGCCTGAGGACTGGTACGAAGCCAACCGCACCTTCTGGGACGAGCGGGTGCCGATCCACGCGGCCGGCGACTTCTACGCACTCGACCGCTTCCGGGCCGGCGAGGACCCGCTGCGCGCCTTCGAGCGCGAGGAGGTCGGCGACGTCACCGGCCGCTCCCTGCTGCACCTCCAGTGCCACTTCGGCCTCGACACCCTCTCCTGGGCCCGGCACGGCGCCGCGCCCGTCGTCGGCCTCGACTACTCCGAACCGGCCGTCGAGACCGCCCGCTCCCTCGCCGCCGACCTCGGGTTCACCGCGGACCGGGCGGCGTTCGTCGCCGCCGACGTGTACGACGCCGCCGGGGCCGTGCCGGACTCCTCGTACGACATCGTCTACACCGGCGGCGGCGCGCTGTGCTGGATGCCGGATCTCGACCGCTGGGCCGAGACGGCCGCCGCGCTGGTGGCCCCCGGCGGTTTCCTCTACGTCGCCGAGTTCCATCCGATCGTCGACTCCTTCGACGACGCGACCGGAAGCCGGCTCGTCCACGACTACTTCGTCCGCGAACCGTGGGTGGACACGACGACCGGGACGTACGCGGACCGCACCGCCGCCACCGTCCACAACCGCACCGTGGAGTGGGTGCACCCGGTCGGCGAGGTCGTCACGGCCATCGCGCGGGCCGGACTGCGTATCGAGTTCCTGCACGAGCACGACCTGACACTGTCCCCGCGCTACGAGAACCTTGAGCGGCAGGACGACGGCACGTACCGCTTCCCGGCCGGGCACCCCCGGATCCCGCTGATGTACTCGATCAAGGCCTCCAAGCCGGGCGAGTAGGGGCGGCGTCCGGGGCTGGTGAGGCGAGCGGGCGGGCGGCCGGGCGGGCGGTCGGGGCTCCACGGCCCCTGCCCCGCAAGGTCGTTGACACGGATGGACCATCGGGCGAGATGGCTACGATGGCGGGCATGTTCGCCTTCGCGGTCGCAGCGGTGTTCCTCCTCCTCTTCGGAGCCGGCGTCCTGCGCGACCGGCGCCGCTTCCGCAACGCGGTGTACCTGGGCCTCGCCACCACCTTCCTCGGCGCCGGCCTGCTCGCCGCCATCGAGGACGCGCCGCCCGGCATCGCCGGAACGGCGCTGATCCTCCTGCTGCTCGTCGTCGCCCTCGGACCGGTCGCGCTGGCCGCCCTGCTGTGCGCCAACGGCGTGAAGATGATCCGCAAGGAGGGCCGCCGCCCGGCCAACCTGCTCTCGCTCCTCGCCGGGCTCGGGATGTTCGGCGTGATGGCACTGGCCGCCGTCGCCGTCGTCACCCACTCCAGGCTGCTCGGCGCCGCCGTCCTCACCCTCCTGCTTCTCCTCGGGTACGTCTCCTTCCTCTTCCTCTGCTTCGTCGGCTACGCGGCCCTCTACCGGCGGATGCCGGTGCGCCGCGAGGCGGACTACGTCGTCGTCCTCGGCGCCGGTCTGCTCGGCGGCCGCCGCGTACCGCCGCTGCTCGCGAGCCGGCTGGAGCGGGGCCGGCAGGTGTACGAGGGGCTGGCCGAGCGGCGCGGACCGGACGCGCCCGCCACCGCCACCCCCGGCCCCCAGGACGAGCCCGACCTCCAGGCCCCGGGTGCGGCCAAGGCTCGTACCCCGCTGCCCCCGCTGCTCGTCACCTCCGGCGGCCAGGGAGCCGACGAGGAGCTGCCCGAGGCGCACGCGATGGCCGACTACCTGGTCGACCGGGGCTTCCCGGCCGACCGGATCCTGCGCGAGGACCGCTCGCGGACGACCGAGGAGAACCTGCGCTTCAGCAAGGCGCTGATGGACGCCGAGCGGCCGGACGCCGAGTGCGTGATCGTCACCAACGACTTCCACGCCTTCCGGGCCGCGCTGCTGGCCCGGCGGACGGGCGTGAACGGCCAGGTCGTCGGCTCGCCGACCGCCGCGTACTACTGGCCGACCGCCACCATTCGCGAGTTCGCGGCGGTGTTCCTCACGTACCGGCGGGTCAATCTGGCGATCTGCGGCGCCCTGCTCCTGCTGGGCGCCCTGGCGTTCGTGGCCGCGCTCTGACCTGCGGCGGCGCCCCTGACCGCCGCGGGCGGGCCGTACCGGAGCATCGGCGCGTCACCGGCTTACTACCGCATGTCGGATGTACCGGGAGGTTCTACGCTGGAGTGAACGGCCGCCGGAGTGGGCGGCCCGGATGCGGCGGCCCCGGCGGACCGGGACCCGGAGCCGGCCCGGAAGCAGGGGCGCCGGCCCCGGAGACGGGTGCGCCGGACGTGGACGCGGCAAAGGCGGCGGAGGCGACGGCATGAGAGCACGGCACCACTTCCACATCGAGTACGGGGGTCACTCGGTCAGCGCCACGGTCCAGACCGGCGACCCGGGTGCCGTGGAGGTCCTGGTGGACGGCAAGGAGACCGGGAACGTCACAACGCACGACGACCGCCCGGTCACCGTGCACGTCGAGCTGCCGGCCGAACCGCCGATCCCGGTGACCGTCCGTGCGATGCCGGGCCCGGGAGTGCCGCGCTGTCTGCTGCTGGTGCCGGAGGAAGCGGAGCCGCATGTGATGGCGCCGCGCATCTTCTGAGAGCCTCGGGCCCCCATCCTCGGGCCCCCATCCTCGGGCCCCCATCCTCGGCCTCAGCTCAGCCAGACCATGCCTATCAGCAGGAAGACGACGAACGCGATGGCTCCGGCGACGGCCGCCGTGCGGCGCGGGCGCCGGATGGAGAGCTCGGTGAGGGAGCGCTCCGTCGACGGCTGAGCCCGGCGCGAGCCCCGGGCACCCGGCGGTACGGCCAGGGACGGCGGCGTGTGCGCCGGCGGTGCGGCCGGGGGGAAGGATGACGGGGGCGTGTGCGCGGGAGCGTGCGGGTGTACGGGGCCGCCCGGCGGCCCGGGCTGGGGCATCATCGGGGGAGCGGCCTGCGGGTGCTGTCCGTGCTGCCCGTGCTGTCCGTGCCCGTAGGGCTGCGGATGCTGGTCCCGCCAGGCGCCGGAGGCGAACCAGTCGGCGATGACCTGTGCCTGCGGCCGGTGCTCCGGCTGCTTGGCGAGCAGTGACAGCAGGAACGTCTCGAAGGCGGCGGGCAGCGGCACCCCCAGCTGTCTTGGCGGCGCGGGTGGCGTGTCGATGTGCTGGTACAGCAGGGCGGTCGAGCTGTCGGCGCGGAACGGCGGCTGGCCGGTGAGCAGTTGGTACAGCACGCAGCCCAGCGAGTACACGTCCGAGGCGGGCGAGGCCGGCTGGCCGAGTGCCCGTTCCGGCGCGAGGTACAGCCCGGTGCCGACGATCTGCCCGGCGGTGGTGAGCGCGGCCGAAGGGTCGTCCACGAACCGCGCGATGCCGAAGTCGGCCAGTTTCACGGTGCCTTGGGAGTCCATCAGGAGGTTGCCGGGCTTGATGTCCCGGTGCACCACGCCCTGTCGGTGGGCCGCCGCGAGGCCGGCCGCCGCGTGCGCGGCCACCTTCGCCACCTGCTCGGCGGAGAACGCCATCGCGCGCGCCTGGTCGCCGGCGAGGCTGTCGCCGTCCACCAGCTCCATGACGAGGAACAGCTTTCCGTCCCACGTACCGAAGTCGAAGACGCCGACGACATGCGGGTGGGTGAGCCGGGCGGCGGTCTGCGCCTCCAGCCGGAACCGGTCGGCGGCGGACGGGTCGTGTTCGTGACCCAGCATCAGTTTCACGGCCACGTCGCGCCCGAGAACCTCGTCGGTGGCCCGCCACACCTCGCCCATGCCGCCACGCCCGACACACATCTGCAGCCGATATCGGTCCGCGACCAGCACCTGAGCCACCCTTCTCCTCGACGACTCATCGTAGAGCGGTTGCCAACTCCCCCCACCCCCGCACCCGCCGCGCCCGGCCCGGCTCCCGCGCCGGGGCACCGGCGAGTTCCGGCCAGGGGGAGAGGGCGGCCGGTGTGGGGGTCGGCTCCTTCCGCCGGGGCGCGCGGGGCGGGTTCGGCGCGCGCGTGGCGTACCCCCGGTGCGAGGACGAAGGCGGGACGAGGGCGGAGGGGGCCGTGCGCCGGCGTAAAGGTGACGGAAGACGGACGGTCACCTGACATATGCAAGGTGTGGCGCGTTGCATATTCGCACCTGAACATGCCGTCTGGCCAGGGTCTTTGTCCGGGGCGCGGGCGGCCGCGCCCCGGCCCCGGCCAACTCGCGAGCCATCTCCCACCGGACGCAGGTATGGTTTTTTTCGTACCTGCATGCATTCAAGGGGAGATTGTCATGGCAGCGACAATGTTGAATTTCTCGACCACGGTCCCGCGCGCGCTCGTGCACCGGGAGGCCCTGGCCGAGGTGTTCCTGACCGACTATCAGCCAGCCGGTGACGGCCTTTCGGTCGCCGCCCAGCTTCCGCGGACGCACAGCTACTACAACGATCACACCAGCAGCCCCGCGCTGTACGACCCGCTCGTGATCATGGAGGTGCTGCGGCAGTGTGGCATCCTCGCCTCGCATGCCCTCCTTGGCGCGCCGGAGGATTCGAGCATGGTCTTCGACACGGCCACGCTGGAGGTGCTCGACACGGCGGCACTGCGCGTCGGCCCGCGTCCCACCCACATCACCGTCGACTTCCAGCCGGAAGAGGTGAAGGAGCGCGGTGGCCGGGCCAGCGGGGCCGTGTTCCGGGCCTCCGTCCTGCTGGACGGCGCCGAGGTCTTACGGGCGCGCCTGGAGTGGCGCTGGATGACCCGGCGGACCTGGCAGGCGCTGCGGGAGCGGGCCCGGGCGACGCTCGACCTCACGCCCCGCGCCCACCTCACCGGGCTGCGGCTGCCGACCTACCTGGTCGGCCGGGGCACGGCGAAGAACGTCGTGCTCTCCGGCGCCGTGACCGAGGGTGACCTGGTCACCGGGCACGTGGTGGTCGACCGGGAGCACCCCGGACTCTTCGACCACCCGCTGGACCACATCTCGGGCGCGCTCATGTTCGAGGCGTTCCGCCAGACCGCCCTCTACGCCGCGAGCGAGGTACACGGCCTCGCCCCGCGCGGACTGGCCGTGACCTCGGTGGCCACGGAGTTCCTGCGGGTCGGCGAGTTCGAGCTGCCGACCGACTGCAAGGCGCGGGTCGGGGCGCTCGGTGAGGACGGCGTCCTGGTCACCATGGACCTGGTCCAGGAGGAGCACACCATCGCCACGGCGCGCCTGGGCCTGGAGCGGTCCTCCTGCTTCGCGGCCTCCGCCGCCGGGGCCGAGCTGGTGTCGGCGTGAGCGCGGCCTTCCCGGCCGCGGCCGGTCACCGGTCCGCGCCGACGGTGTGGTTCGACTTCGGCGGAGTGCTGTCGCCGCCCCTGCCCGAGCTGTTCCGGTCGTTCGAGAAGAAGACGGGCATCACCCCGGAGCAGATGTACGACGCGCTGGCCGAGGTCGAGCGCGAGCTGGGGGTCCCGGTCCTCGAACCCATCGAGCTCGGCACGATGCCCGAGACCGAGTGGGCCGCTCTGCTCTCGGCCGCGCTCCGCCACAGGTGGCCCGAGGTCGACCAGTCCCGGGCGGACTGGCGCCACTTCGGACGCCAGTGGTTCGACGGAATCACGGTCGACGAGGACATGGCCGCGGCGGCCGGGCTGCTCCACCAGGAGGGCTTCCGGGTGGGCGTCCTCTCCAACAACGTCCGGGAGTGGGGACCGTACTGGAAGAAGATGATCGGATCCGTCCCGTTCGACGTCATGGTGGACTCCTGCGACCACGGGGTCCGCAAGCCGCAGCCGGAGATCTACGAGCTGGCCGAGCGGACCGCGCGGGTGGCGGCGGACGACTGCGTGCTCATCGACGACCTGGCGGAGAACTGCGCCGCCGCCGAGGCCGCGGGCTGGACGACGGTCCACTTCCGCGACACCCGCCAAGCCCTGCTCGAACTGAGCGCGATCACCGGTGTCCGGCTGTGCCGCCTGCCCTGACGGGCCCCTGCCACCGCCATTGCCGCAGCCACTTCCGCTCGTACTCGCGCACAGGCACCGGCGCCCGTACCGGCACCGGCACCGGCACCGGCACCCGCGCCGGCACCGGCGTCCGCACCCGCTCGCGCACCCGCACCGGCATCCGCGCCCGCATCTCTCCCGTTTCTCTCCTGGAGCACGCATGACCACGCTCGTTCCCGAAGTGGCCGGCCTCGAAGGCATTCCGAACCTCGACCCGGTCCCCACCTTCACCCCGCTCGCAGAGCGCGGGCCGGGCGGCATCGCCCGGATCGTCCTGCCCAGCGGGCACACGGCCCTGCACCTCACCCGCTACGCGGACGTGCACCGGGTCCTCACCGACCCGTCGTTCGGCCGCACCGCCACCAACGTCGAGGGCGGGCCCAGCTTCCTGCCGACGATCATGCCGAAGGAGCTGCTGCTCAACCTCGACGCGCCCCACCACGCGCGGATGAAGACGTTCGTCAACGCCGACTACAGCGCGGCCGGTGTGGACAAGCTCCGGCCCGTCGTACGCGAGCTGGTCCTCGCCAAGGTGGCGCGCCTGCGGGCCGAGGAGCGGCCGGACCTCTACACGACGGTCCTCGACCGGCTGCCCGCCGAGGTCAACGGGCGCTTCCTCGGCATCCCCGACGAGGACATCCCGTTCTACCGCCCGCTGTCGCACACCGTGCAGATCGCCTCCCACGAGGACGTTCCCGGGCTCGTGGCGGACTTCACCGCGCTCTACGGATATCTGACGGACCTGGTCACCGGGGTCCGGCCGCGTGCGGAGGGCGGCCTGATCGACCGCTTCGTGGCCGCGCGCGACACCGCCCAGCCGCCGCTGGACGACGCGGAGCTGGTGGGCATTCTGCTCGGCTCGGTGCTCGGCGCGGACCAGAACGTCCTGTCCGTCGCCGCCAAGGTCGTGTACGCGCTGCTGTGCAGGCCCGCGCTGTGGCAGCGGCTGGTCGACCGCCCCCAGGACACCGGCCTGATCCTGGAGGAGCTGATCCGGCTGATCCCGCTGGGCAACATCTCCGCGTTCCCCCGCGTGGCCACCCGCCGGGTCGAGCTCTCGGAGGGCGTCGTCGAGGCGGGCGAGACCGTGTACCCGGACGCCTTCCAGGCCAACCGGGACCCGGAGGTCTTCCCCGACCCGCTGGTCGTCGACCCGGACCGGCAGGGTAAGCGGCACCTTCAGTTCGGGTACGGGATGCACCACTGCATGGGCGCGGCCCTGGCCCGGATGGAGATCACCGAACTGCTCACCGTCCTCGCCGAGGAGCTGCCGGGGCTCGCCCTGGCGGCCGACGCGGAGAGCCTGCCCTGGGACACCGGGGTGGTCCTGCGCCGTCCGGTGTCGCTGCCTGTGCGCTGGTAGCACGGGGCGGGGGCCGTTCACCGAGACTCCGTACGCGCGTGTCCCCCTCACGCGTGCGTGCTTGTCTTCGCTACGCGCGTGTGGAGCGCCGTACGCGCGTGTGGAGCGCTTTCACCACCCCCGCGCGAGGCGCTTCACGCACCCACCGTCTCGTTCGGGGCGATGTTCGCCAGGCCCGCCGGCGTCGGGTTGTCCGCGATGAGCTTCAGCAGGCCGGGGAAGCGGTCCTCGATCTCCTGCCGGCGCAGTTGCGCGCCGTGGCTGTTGCCCCGGTCGACCTGACGGATCAGACCGGCCTCCCGCAGGGCGCGGAAGTGGTGGGTGCGGGTGGACTTCGACACCGGCAGCCCGAAGGACGTGCAGGTCCGCTCGATGTCCTCGGACTGGCGTACCAGGGCGGCCATCACCTGGTAGCGCATGGGGTCCGACAGTGCTTTGAGCACGGTGAACAGGTCCATCTCCCCGGTGGTGGGGTGCCCTTTGGGGTCCGGCATGCCGCTGCTCCTCACGGGGTGCGCTGCTGTGGCGTCACGTTCCCTCAAAGGTACTACTTGCACCGCACCTTGGTCCTGTGTCAGCTTTAGGTTCGACCGAAATCGTACCTCCCAAGGGTGGCGGTTCCGCGTGAGCGCTCATCGCCGCCCGCCGCCCGCCCTCCCCCGAAGAGACGCCCGCCCAACGAATCCGGAGACTTCCGTGGCCACATCGACCACCGATCCCGTGACCTCCCCACGCCCCGCCCCCCAGGACGCCCGGACGGGCTCGGCGGCACCCGGCGGTACGGGACTGACCATGTTCGCCGTGCTGCTCGCGGTGTTCGTCGTCCCCATCTCCATCTCCGGCACGGCCGTCGCCCTGCCGGAGATCGGCGCCGACACCGGCGCCGGCTCGGCCTCCCTCCAGTGGGTCGTCAACGCCTTCAACGTGGCCTTCGCCTGTTTCACGCTGGTGTGGGGGACGCTCGCCGACCTGATCGGCCGCATCCGGGCCTTCACCCTGGGCGCCGCGATCTTCGCCGTCGCCTCGCTGGTGTGTGCCTTCTCCCCGAACATCTACGTGCTCGACGGCGCCCGCGCGCTGGCTGGCCTGGGCGGCGCCGCGATCTTCGCCTGCGGCAGCGCGATCCTGTCCTCCGCGTTCGACGGCCCGGCCCGCGCCAAGGCGTTCGCCCTGTTCGGCACGGTCGCCGGAGTCGGCGTGGCGCTGGGCCCGACGGTCTCCGGCCCGGCCGTCGACGCGCTGGGCTGGCGGTGGATCTTCGGCATCCAGGCCGCCGTACTGGCCGTCGTCCTGCTGTGCGTACCGGCCGTCAAGCGCCAGGTGAAGGAGCAGCCCGCCGGCGGCGGACGCCTGGACGTGCGCGGCGCGGTGGTCTTCGTCGTCGCCATGGCCGCGCTGACGTACGGCATCGTCCAGGGCTCGGCCTGGGGCTGGACCTCACCCGGCACCCTGGGCCTGCTGGTCTTCGCGGTGGTGCTGCTCGCCGTCTTCTCCGCGCTCGCCAAGCGCACCGAGGCACCCCTGCTCGACGTGTCGCTGCTGCGCAACCGCCGCTTCGTCGCGTACACCCTGGTGCCGGTCGCGGCCTCCTTCGGCTTCGTCACCCAGCTCACCTACCTGCCGTCCTACCTGGCCGCCGTCGCCGGGTACAGCGCCTCCACCGCGGGCGTCACCATGCTGCTGCTGACGATCCCCGTCCTGGCCCTGCCCATGGTGGGCGCCAAGCTGGTCCAGCGGGGCACCTCGCCCGTGGCCGTCATCGTCGTGTCACTGCTGTGCCTCGTCGTCGGTGACCTCGGGCTGCTCCTGATCGGCCCGGAGGCCTCGTTCGCCGTCATGGCGCCCGCCATGCTCGTCACCGGCGCGGGCATGGGCCTGTCGGCCGGACTCGTCGACGGTCAGGCCCTCGCCCTCGTCGAGCCCGCCAAGGCCGGCATGGCCGCCGGCTTCATCAACACCCTGCGCCTGGGCAGCGAGGCCATCGCGGTCGCCGTCTTCGGCTCCCTCCTGGCCTCCCTGGCGGCCGACGGCTCCGGTACGGACGCGGCCGCCTCCTACGACGGCGCCTTCCACACCCTGCTGTGGGCGATGGCCGTGGTCTGCCTCATCCTCGGCGTCCTCGTCGTGGCCCTGACCCGCGGTTCGTCCCGCGCCGAACACGCCGGGTGACGGCGGTGACCTCCTCTTCCTCCACCCCCGCCGCCGCGACCGCGCCCGCCACCGCCGCCGCGACCGCGCCCGCCCGCGCGACCGCGCCCGCCCGGGATTCCCGGCACGCCCCGGTGGCCGTCGTCGGCGGCGGACCGGTCGGCATGCTCGTCGCCGCCGAACTCGGCCGGTACGGCGTCCCGGTCACGGTCGTCGAACAGAACCCCGACACACTCGACGTCCCCAAAGCCGGAACCCTGCACGCGCGCACCGCGCAGACGCTCGCCCGACGCGGATACCTCGCCACGCCCGAGCCCACCGTGGAACTGCTCGGCGAGGAACGCGCCCAGCCCTTCCACTTCGCCGGGCTGCCCGGACTGACCATCACCGGTCCGGCCGTGGAGGGCGAACCCATCGTCGGCCGCTCCCAGGGCGACCTGGAACGGCTCTTCGAACGCGTCGCCCGCGAGCACGGGGCCACCGTCCTGCGCCGCCACCGCGTCGTCGCCCTGGAGCAGGACGAGGAGGAGGTCACCCTCACCCTTGAAGGACCCGATGGCCGGTCGTCGCTGCGCGCCGGCCACGTCGTCGGCGCGGACGGCGCCCGCAGCCTGGTACGCGAACAGGCCGGCTTCACCTACGAGGAACACCTGCCGCGTACCCAGGCCGTCCTCGGCGTGGTCGACCTGGAGGACGTGTACGCCGCACCGGCCGGCTGGACCGTCACCGAACGCGGCTGGACCGTCATCGGGCCGAACCCGTACGGGCCCAGCCGGGTCGCCGCCTTCGACTTCGCCGGCCCCCGCCCCGACCGCGGCACCCCCCTGACGCTGGCGGAACTCCACGCCACCGTCTCCCGGATCGCGGGACGCGACATCCCCATGCGCGACGCCCGCTTCCTCGACCGCTTCAGCGACTACGCCCGCCTCGTCCACACCTACCGCGCGGGCCGGGTCCTGCTGGCCGGCGATGCCGCCCACGTCCACTTCCCCGTCGGCGGACAGGGGCTCAACCTCGGCATTCAGGACGCCGTCAACCTCGCCTGGCGCCTCGCCCACCGCCTGCGCGGCTGGCCCGGCGCCGGCCTGCTCGACGACTACACCGCCGAACGCCGGCCCCCCGCCGCCCGCACCATCGACAACACCCGGGCCCAGCTCGCCCTCATGACCCCGGGCGCCGCCCACGACCCGCTGCGCTCGCTCTTCACCGACCTGCTGCGCAACCCGGCGGTCAGCCGGCAGCTCGGCGACATGATCAGCGACCAGGACGTCCGGTTGCCCCGCACCCCGGGGCAGTCGGCCTGGACCGGAATGTTCCTGCCCAACCTCCCGCTGCTCGTCGACGGCGAGCGGACCGCCGTGGCGCGCCTGACCCGCTCCGGCCGCGTCACCCTGCTGCTGCTCGACCCGGACACGGCCCCCGCCCTTGAGAAGGCCGCCGCGCCCTGGCGGGAGGCCGTGGACGTGGTCCACGCCCGGACACAGACGCCGCTGCCGTTCACCGCTGTGCTCCTGCGGCCGGACGGCTACCTCGCGTGGGCCGGCGACGAGACGGCGGACGGCGGCCCGGGACTGGAACGCGCACTCGACGCGCTCCTCGGGCGACGCGTCCCCGCCCCCTGACCCCGGCCCCCGTATCCCCGTACCACCGAGGACGCCCGCCCCGCGCGGTCCGCGCCGGGCGGGCGTCGCCCGTCTCAGCAGCACCCGAGCACCCGAGCACCCGAGCACCCGAGCACCCGAGCACGCGACAGGAGCAGAGGAATGAGCGCCATCGGACCCGCCGGCAGAGCCGGCCGCCCCACCGTCGAACTCGGCCGCGGCGGCCCGGCCGTCGGCGTCCAGGGACTGGGCTGTACGGGCATGAGTCTCACCCCCGGGCACATCGACAGGTCCACGGTCCGCGCCACCCTGGAACGCGCCCTCGATCGGGGAGTGACCCTCTTCGACACCGCCGACGTGTACGGCGCGGGCGCGAACGAGGAACTGCTCGCCCCCTTCGTCCGGGCCCACCGCGACGAGGTCGTCGTCGCCACCAAGTTCGGTATCGCCCCGGACCCGTTCGACCCCGCGCGGCGCATCGTCCGCGGCGACCGGGCCTATGTCCGCAGCCGCGTCGAAGGCAGCCTGCGCCGCCTGAACACGGACCGCCTCGACCTCTTCTCCCTGCACGGCCGTGACCCGTCGGTGCCGATCGAGGAGACCGTCGGGGCGATGGCGGAACTCGTGGCCGAGGGCAAAGTGGCCCACCTCGGACTCAGCGAGCCCACCGCCCCCGACGTGCGCGCCGCCGCGGCCGTCCACCCGATCGCCGCCGTCCAGTGCGCGTGGTCGCTCTTCGACCGGGCCGTGGAGGACGACATCGTGCCCGCCGCGCGCGAGACGGGGGCCGCGCTGGTGCCGTCCGCCCCGCTCGGCGGGGGGTTCCTGGCCCGGATGCTGCGCGCCGAGGAGGACGAACTGCACCCCGGCGACCTGCGCCGCGTCCTGCCCCGGTACGCCGGCGAGCCCGCCCGGTCGAACCAGGCCCTGCTGTCGCCGCTGCGCCACGTCGCCCGCCGGCACGCCGCGGCCCTCCCCCAGATCGCCCTGGCCTGGGTCCACCACAGGGCGCCCGCGCACGGACTGCCCGTCGTTCCCCTCCCGGGAACGCGCCGCCCCCATCGCGTGGACGAGAACACCGCGGCCGCCCGCATCACCCTCACCCCCGGCGACCTGTGCCTGCTCGAACCACTCGCCTCCCAAACCGTCGCCCCCCACCACCCGGAACCGGCCCTGGCGGTGTGACCCGCCGACAGGCACCCGTCCCGGCGCCCGGCCCCTGCCGGCATTCCCGGATCTCCCGGCGACCCTGCTCCCGTCCCGCCACGGGGGAGGGGACGGGAGCCGACCAACTCCCCCGTCCCCTCCCCCTGGCCTCGCTTCCTCGCTCCCTCTCTCCCCCGCTACCGCTCCATCCGGTCGGCGCAGGGGTCGCAGCAGGAGCGGGCGGGCTCGACGCAGACGGTCACGGAGTCGGTGTTGTCCGCGGGGTCGGGGTCCTTCTCCAAGGCGGTGGCGGTGGCGGTGTTGACCACCGCGCCGGCCGTGGTCGCCTTCGCGCGCAGCACGAGCGTCGCCCCGGCGCCGTCGGGCAGGTCGCCCACGGCCCACCGCCCGGTGGCGGGGTCGTAACGGCCGGGGCCGTCGGCGGACAGGAAGGTGAGCCCGGCCGGGAGCCGGTCGGCGACGGTGACGCCGGTCGCCTGGTTCGGTCCGGAGTTGCGGACGGTGACGCGGTACGTCACCGTCTCGCCGACCGCCACCGTCGTCCGGTCGGCGGCCTTGGCCACCGACAGATCGGCGGCCGGGTTCACCTTGGTGACCTGCTCGTTCGAGGTGGCGGTCAGGGGCTGCGGGGTGTCGCCGAGCCGGTTCTCGTACGTGGCGCCGGCGGTGTTGCTGACCTGCTTGCCCCCGCTCGCCCGGTCGATGACGACCCGGTACTCGACGGTGGTCCCGGCCGGCACGGTCTCGGTGCTGGCGAGACTGCCGCCCGCCGAGGCGGACGCCCCGTTGCCGAGATGGAAGACGACCTTCCGCGCCCCGGTGTCGTAGTACGCCTGGTCGTCACCCTGGGCGTCGGTCTTCACGCCGGAGTTCGGGCCCTCGATGATCCGCAGCGAGCCCGGCAGGTACGTCGTGCCGTCCGGGATCACATCGCCGAGCACGAGATTCTCGGCCGCGCCGCCGCCCTCGTTCCGCGCGTTGATCCGGTACGTGATGACATCGCCGATGTCCAACGGCCCCGTGGGCGATGCGGACTTGGTGAGCACCACGAAGGGCGGGGTGCCGAAGAAGATGCCGTCGAGGAAGTTGCCGATACCGCGGTTGCCGCCGGCGGCGGAGACGGATCGGAAGGCGAACCGGGTGGTCGTCTGGCCGACGGGGACGACATACGTGCCGGTGTAGTGGCCCCAGGCGGTGTTGCCGTCCGTGAACCGCCGCTGCTCGATGGCGTTCCCGGGCGCGCCGATGTCCAGCGCCATCGTGTCATTGCCCAGCCGGCCCCGGTGGTACAGCTGCCAGTACAGCGTCGTGCCGGGGGTGGTGGGCAGGTCCTGGTAGAGCGTGGAGACCTCGTTGGCGTTGAGCTCGGCGAACTGGACGCCGTCGGCGGACGGCACACCGTTGAAGCCCGAGTGCCACAGCTCGATCAGATGGTCGGAGGCGGTGGTGCGCCAGCCCGGGACTCGTTTGGTCGCCTGCGTCTGCGAGGCGTCCGGCAGGAACTCGACATCGGTGACGGCCGGCTGCTCGAAGCTGCCGTTGACCAGGGTGACTCGGAGCGGAACGGCAGGAGGGGTGGACATGGTGCGGCTCCTCGCGTCGGACTGCGCACAGCGGGACTGCGCCGCCGCACCCGCCCCGCGTAACCGTGTACGCCGGACGGATGCGGCGACACCCCGTAGCGCACCATGCGTGGCGCGTCACGATAAGGGGCGCCCGGCCAGGACTGGCCATTCCCGTACGACGGGTTTGCGCCCCGTGCCCCCGGCGTACGCCGCCCCACCGCCCCCGCGCCACCTCCGCCGCGCCGCACCTCCCCCACCCGCCCGACGGACCCCACCGGCCCAGCGGCGGGCGTGGCCGAATTCCTACGGCCCCAGGCGTGTACTCGCCTGGGCTCCGGGTGAATCACCTTGTGCGGAATGGACATCCGATGGCCCCCCTCCGCCCGGCGGAGGGGGGCCATCGGCCGGGACGGATCGTCCTGATGAGCCGGACGGTCAGCAGGGCGCGTAGCGGAGATTTCCGCAGTAGATCCAGCCGGTGGCCGGGAAGACGGTGTGGTACCAGCGGTTGCCCGAGGAGTTGACCTTCGAGGAGTCCCAATCGACGCTCTGGCCGGCCGACGTCTGGAGGACCACGGCGCAGCTCGCGGCGGCGCAGCTGCGGATCGGCCCGCCGAGGGACTCGTCGTAGGTCGTCGCGGCGGCCTGCGCGGGCGCTGTGGTGACCGCTCCCGTCATGAGGGCACCGGCCAGTA
The DNA here is from genome assembly GCF_043198875.1 of Streptomyces sp. NPDC048718. Taxonomy (NCBI): domain Bacteria; kingdom Bacillati; phylum Actinomycetota; class Actinomycetes; order Kitasatosporales; family Streptomycetaceae; genus Streptomyces; species Streptomyces sp. NPDC048718. The sequence goes on along the minus strand of NZ_JBICVG010000008.1, from coordinate 179,537 downwards.
CGCCGGCCGCGGCGAAGGTGCGGACGCGGGTGGTGAGCATGGAGATACCTCCGTTGCCGATGGCCCCGGGGAGTCGGGGCCGGACCGAGCGACACTCTGTCCTGGGCGGAGGGGCCTCCGGAAGGCGAAAGGCCGTCCGGGACGCGTCCCGGACACGTCCCGCAGCCTGTTCCGGCAGTCAGCCCTGTCGGCCGAGGTACGTGTCCCAGGCGGTTCCGGGCCGGCGCCCCGAGTCGTTGGGGGAGCCGGATCTCGAAGCCGGTCCCCAGCGGCTCCCAAGGCGCCCCAGAAAACCACTCAGGGGCCTGATCCGATTTCTCGGATCAGGCCCCTGACCTGGTCTTACTGGCTGTCGGGGTGGCGGGATTTGAACCCACGACCTCTTCGTCCCGAATGAGGTCCGGCGAAGATCGTCATCAGCTTTGATGATGTTTTCCCTGTTCAGAGGGTTGGTGTGGATAGGAGCGGGGCGGTCTTGCGGGGGTTCGGGGAACGAATCGGCTCCCCAACGGCTCCCAGGTGATACGTCCTACTCTCAAGGCTCGCAGGGGGCGGGGATGCGGGAGTGGGGAGCCAGACGTCGGAAGGCCGGAAGCCTCGGCACGTTCTTCGGTGGTGTGGTGCAGGTCACTCAAGATTCCGGGGTGGGGATTGCCGGTTCGGGGCGTTGCGGCGCCCGAGAGAGGACAGGCTCGCCCATCATCTACCGGAGGCACCACCCATGACGCCGGAAGCTCTCGAAAAACCGCAGGCATTGGAAGCGGCGGCACCGCCTGTAACCGTCCCACCCCGCCAGGCCGATGTGTCAGAGACGGAAGCTGAGGACCTCGACACCCTTTACGCGCGGTATGGCCTAGTCAGGCGGTGGCGGGTACTTCCTGAGCCGAAGCCCGTACCTGTTGATCCACAGTCCACTCGCGGCCTCCCTGTATTGGGTGAGGGCGACCTCATCGCGTACGGGGGCGATGGGGGAGTCCGCGACAGCTCCTACTTCTATTTCGGCAACGAAAGGGACGGTGGACGACTGCTGGTAGGACGCTTGTTCCTGGACTGCCCTCGACTCGAACCTTGGGAGATCGTGCGGACCTGGACAGAGGGGGAGGTCGACCGCCCATGCAGTGGAGCGGCCATCGCCGCGAAGCCCAGCTCCCCGGAGGCTCAGGCAGAGGCCCGTGAGGCCAGGCTCGCGGCACGCGCCGTGGAAGCACGGAACGAGGCGGTGCTCGGCAACACCGAGCTCATCGAGAAGTTCATGGCCGTCGACCTCGGCCTGTGGCGGGGAGCTCGCTGGCAGGAACCGGTGACCACGGCTCTCCTTGGCGACTGGGCGAGCACCCTGTACACGCACGGCACCATCCGCCGGGGGGCTCTCTCCCAGCTGATGCGTGAGGTGAGGGAGATCCACCGACAGCTCACGCCACTGTGGCGTCGACGCTGCGCCGGAGAGCGGCTGCTCAGCCTTGATGTCCCCGTTCTGGAGAATGGGCTGACTCTCGCCGACCTCGTTGCAGGAGGGCCCGACCCGGCCGACATCCTTACGGGGATGCTGCCTGATGATCCGCATGTGCTCGCCGTGCTGGAGCAGATGTTCCCGATCGAGAGAGCCGTCGCGCTCGCCTGGTCCCGTTCGGGGACGTCGAGTTGGACCGAGGCGGCCGCCATGGTGTTGGCCCTCACCTCGCAGGCGTACGTGCAGGGTGACGCTGAGGCTCTGGGTGAGCGAGTACGCCGCAAACTCAAGCGGCTCGGTCGCCGCGCGCGTCACAGTCGGGACGGTGATGAGATGTCCCGTTTCCGAGCGGCCCAGTCGCCTGCTGTCGGTCGAGCCGATGACCGCACAGCGGAAGCGCGGGAGGCGTGAATGCCTGACACATTGACTCTCGCCCTGATCGCCATGGTCGGCTGCTTCGTCGTGCGCGAATCTCGGCGCGACGAACGACTAGGCGCTGCGCTCTTGGTCGGTGTTGCCGTTGTGGCACTGATGCTGACGCTGTACGGGGCAGGTCCTGACTGACCGCGCTCGGCTGAAGCCCACTTGGCGGCCGGCGCAAAGCCGACAGGGGCCTGACCCGTGATGTGGGTCAGGCCCCTGTCCTGGTGTTTCAGCTGCCGGGGTGGCGGGATTTGGACCCACAACCTCTACGTCCCGAATGAGGTTCGGTCCGGATCTGCACCGGCCCGTTTGCCGTTTCACCTGGTCACAGCGTTGGTGTGCGGTGGGCTCGGGTGGTCTCGCGGGGGCTTGGGGAGCAGGCCGGCTCCCAGACGGCTCCCAACGGGCAGCGATCAGCGTGATTCATCGAGGTTACGCATCAGCTCGGAGATTAGCGTCTGACTACTGGCCCCACTCGGCTGCCGTGGCACCGTCGCCGACTGACCGCCAACGGGGGTTGAGCCCCTTAGGAGAAGGCCAGACCACGAAACGTGTTGCGGACATCCGTCAGTGGTTGGCGGTCCCGGGTGTAGTAGAGCTTGTTGGTCAGCAGCACGGCCCACCGGTCCTGGGTGGGGGAGATCCACATTCCGGTGCCGGTGAAGCCGTAGTGGACCCAGACGTCCTGCTCGCCGGTGGTGCCGGGGGCCGGGTGCCAGAACAGGCCGCGCTCGGGCTGGAGGCCACCGGTCTGCACGGTGAGGGAATGGGCGGTCCAGTCCGCGCCGAACCCGGCCTCTGCGGAGGCCGCGGTGGGGGCGAGCATGTAGCGCAGGAAGACGGCCAGGTCGGCGAGGACGGTGAAGACCCCGGCGATGCCGCACACCCCGCCGAGGAGCCGGGCGGAGAAATCGTGGGCGATGCCCTTGAGGTGGGTGCCGGTGTCCTGGTCGACTTCGGTGGGGGCGCACCGGGACGCCACCTCGGCGGGCAGCGGGCCGAAGCGTGTGGAGTCCATGCCCAGTGGGCGCCAGGTCCTCTCCTCGGAGAACTGGTCGATGGGTCGGCCGGAGAGGTATTCGGCGAGGTAGCCGAGGATGAGGGCGGCCCGGTCGGTGTACTCGACCGCTTCGTCGGGAGGCCGGTTGAGGGCTTCGCGCAGGACTCCGCGTCGGATGTCGGCGGGGTCGGTGCCGTAGAGGTTCTTCAACTGGGCCCGGAGAGGGAGGCCCGCGGTGTGGGTCAGAAGCTGCCGCGCGGTCACGCCCCCAAGCGGGTGGCCGGCGGCCTCGTCCCAGAACGTGCCGAGCGGGGCGTCGAGGTCGAGGACGCCGTCCTCCCACAAGGCTCCGACGGAGGCCCAGACGGCGAGGATCTTGGTGAGGCTGGCTGCGTCGAAGATGGTGTCCGGCCGCATCTTCACGCCCGGCTCGTCGGGGTCCAGGACACCGGTGGCGCCCGTCGCCCGGACTCCGCCCGAGTCGCCGACGGCCCATGCCGCGCCCGGGTAAACCTTGTCGCGGACGCCTTCGCTCAGCAGGTGCTCGATCCGGTCGGTGCGGTACGGCATGGTCTCCCTCTTCGTCTGGGCATCCCGTGGGCCAGCGTAGTGAGCCCGCTCGGGTGGGCCGGGCAATGGCGTGCCGCCGGTCGCCTCGGCGGTGACTGACTGGTCGGGTGTCAGGTGAACTGTCGGCTGAGGCCGGCCAGTTCTCGGGCGGTCTTCGACAGGGGATAGCGGGCGGCGTTTGCGTATCCGGCCTGCCGAAGGGCGGGCAGGAGCCCGGGTTCGTTCCGCAGGCGGTCCAGGTCCCGGGTGAGGGCGGTGGGGTGGGTGAAGTCGGTGGCCACCCCCGAGGCGGCGAGGGCTTCGCTGAGGCCGGGGACGGGCTGGTAGAGGACAGGGAGTCCGCAGGCTTGGGCTTCGAGGGCGACCAGGCCCATGGCCTCCAGGGTGGAGAAGCAGGAGCGGGCCCTGTACGCGGCCTCCAGCGTCAAGACCTGGCGCTCTACACTCCACCTGATCCTCGAAGACGCGATCGACGAGGGCCTGATCACCTCCAACCCGGCGGCCAGGCGGCGCGGGCGCGGCAAGCGCGCCGGCCGCTCACGCGACCGCGGACCGGAGAAGGTCATCACCGACGCACTCGGCATCCTGCTCATCGCCGAACGGGCCTCCCTGCTCTCCGGCCGTGACGACGAGTTCGTCGCCGTCGTGCACAAGGGCTACACCGGCGTGCGCTGGGCGGAAATGGTCGGCCTGGAGACGGAGTTCGTCCGAACCGGATCCTTCCGCGTCGAGTGGCAGCTGTACGAGCTGGACACCGGAGAGCTGGTGCGTGTCCCGCCCAAGGACGACAGCTACCGCACCCTCGACTCGCCAGACTGGCTCTCCGCCCTGGTCGCCAACCACATCGCCCGCACGAAGCCGGCGCCCTGCTCCTGCCACGGCAAGACCTACGTCTACCGAGGGTTCGGGGCGGCCCGCACCGGCGGCCATCAGGGAGCCAAGCTCGCCGACGTCGCCCGCCGCGCCGACGTCTCCACGGGCACGGTGTCCAACGTCCTCAACCACCCCGCCCGCGTCGCCGAGGCCACGAGGGCAAAGGTGGAACAGGCCATCGCGGATCTCGGGTTCGTACGAGGCGGCACCGTGTCGGAACACGCAGCTCACTGGCGCCGCAACGGCTCCGCCACCTGGCTGTTCACCCCGGCAGTCTCCGGCTGGTACCCGAAAAAGGCACCCCAGGAAGCCCGCCCCGTCCCGCTCCTGGGCGAACCGTGGCCCGGCGTCCCGTCCCGGGGCCGCAACGCCACCGACCGAGCAGACGCCTGCTGGCTCCCGATCGCCAAGGGCCTCACGCCGCACGGCCTGCGCCACACCCACCGAACGATGATGGAGGACCTGGGCACCGAGAAGGTCCTCATGGACGAGCGCATGGGGCACATCGACGGCTCCGTCTCAGCCCGCTACGCCCACGTCACCCCGGGCATGCGCCGCCGCCTCATGGCCGGCCTGACCGAGCAGTGGGAGGCGGCTCTCGACGCCCGCCTGGCGATGTGTCGCAGGTCTCCGGTGCGGGTCCTCGACGAGCTGTTGAGGACGCGCCCGGCTGCAACTCGGTAGTCGACGTCAGGGGAGCTGGTCAACGCGGTCAGTTCCCCTGAGGGCCACCTGACGCGAGTTCCCCCGCGTCTCACCGCTGGTCCGAAGGGGTATCTCTGTGGCCCTGCGCTCGCTGGGAGGCGATGTGTATCAGTTGCTCGAAGCATTCCACCCAGAAGCCGCTTATCAGCTTTCTACGAAGACTCAGCTTCGGGTCGATCACGATGCCTACGCCGCGCGTCATCGCCAGCCGGACGAAGCGATCGAATTGGTCGTCGGTCAGGATCGCCGACACGGTGAAGTCCGGGAGCTCGATGCCGCATCGGGCCCAGTTCGCGACGTATGAGTCCAGATCCAGTGGGTTGTGGAGCAGGGAGATCACGCCGTCCACCACGACGGGCTCGCCGGTCTCCGCGTCTACCAGGTAGGCGAGCGGGGCGTAGTACTGCTTGCAGTCGGAGTAGGCGTCTCCGATGGCCCGGCTGTATCGCACGGGAGTCGCTCCTGTGCAGAGGACAGGGTCGTGGCCTTGGCCGAGGAGCTGAGAGTAGGAGCCGGACATAGAGCCGTCGGCCGTGTAGCAGAGAGGGTCGCCAGCCTGGCCGGCCTCGGAGATGTGCTGGCTCATTTCCTCTGCGGTGTCTGTGGCGCGACGAGCCGAGAATCGCATAACTCGCCCACGGTCCATGACGTAGCGCACGGTTCCGTCTTCCAGAGACAACTCGACGCACCAACTGCCTTGCGAAAAGTTGTCGTACTCGGACTTCCAGGCGATGGGCGCGAGCTTCAGTGACGACCTCAGAAGGCCACCAAGCAACCACTGCCCTCCCTGAGCTGCCGTCAGCCACCCCTTGTAGTCGAAGTTTCGCAATCGCCCGTTCTCCCGGAACAGGGCTGCGTCGACGCCTCCGAGGACGCGGTCTGTGGGTGTGCGGCATGCTTCGTGGACCAGACCGATGTCTGCCGGCACGCCCTCCTCGTCCACTTCGACCAGGGGTGCCCCGTCTTCCGAGATGGGGTCGCCGCAGTGCCTGCACAGAAAAGGGTCTTCGATGCCGGCGGCCAGCATGGCGCACTGGGCTCCATGGGCGAGCGCTGCGAGTGACCTGTTGGGGTCGTCCGCGGGATTGGCGGGCGCCACGACTACCCGTTTGTCTTGGTAGTCGTCGGCATGACGCTGTAGGTAGCGTTCGAGCCCTGTGCTGGTGGCCCAGCGGCCGACGATTTCCCACCGCTCTTCCGGGGCTAGCTCCACGTGGCCCTCGCCGAACTTCAGGCGTCTCGCCCCGGTGTCGTCGAACCGTCTGAAGTCCGCGATGAGGAAGTCGCAGTCCTCGAAGGGGGCCCGTGCCAGTACAACCTCTCGACCATAGGAGAGTCCGGCGAGGAGGTCCTCCGTGAAGAGCTCTGAAGCAGCGCCGCCGTTGCCCTCGTCATGTCGGCTCACGTACCGCCCCATGCGCTCCTTCAATCCGGTGGCGGTGATGGAGAGACGGTCTCTCGCCAGTGAGACAGCGAACGCGACCAGGCTGCCCCACAGCAACTGGGGAGGGACCACGGCTTTGCTGCCTAGCATCATGAGAGCAGCGGTTTCCAGGGACCCTCCCTCTCGGATGTCCAAGGAGCAGATCCGCATTCTGGCCAGGATGTGTTGGATGTCTTCCTGAGAGAGGGCAGTCCCTGTCGCGGCTTGATAGTGATGGCGGATGATTGCCTCGGTCTTGCCCAGTACGTCCTTCTCCCCGTTCGTGAGGGGCATCGTCGTGCTGCCGGATCTGTTGAGCCGAGCCGCCTCGGTCAGCTTGCGAAGTACCTTCCGAACGTTGGAGGAAGCCTCGGTCGACGTAGCAAGTACGTACACGTCGTCAGCCTGTTTGTCGCCCACATATTGACCAACAAACTGGGCCAAGACGGACCCGAAGTCCGATGAGGGGTCTGCCGACAAGCTGATCGTGTTCTTCGCCTGGATGAAGAGTCGTCCATCTGGGCCGACCAGCACGAGATCGTCGATGTTGTCGGCGGTCTCGAAGCGCAGCTCGTCGACCCGCACGCTGCCGAACCCCAGGAGATCCAGGTCTGAGGTGTCGCACAGTATGTGGCTCATGACGAGAGCTGCGATGCGCTGCTGAAAGTCGACCCCGGAGTGTGTAGCAGCGCCGCCGCTGTTCCCCATTGAAGCTCCACTCCCTGGCAGACGCATGGATCTGCCGATCGTCGTTCAACCAAGATCCATGGCCATCTGGACTCTCGGGACGGTAGTGCTCAGGGGGCGTGCAAGGAGTCGGCTCCCAAACGGCTCCCAGGGCGCCCCCGGAAACCACTCAGGGGCCTGATCCGATTTCTCGGATCAGGCCCCTGACCTGGTCTTACTGGCTGTCGGGGTGGCGGGATTTGAACCCACGACCTCTTCGTCCCGAACGAAGCGCGCTGCCAAGCTGCGCTACACCCCGATGTCGCTGTTCCGATTTTTTCATCTCGTCGCGGCGACATCGATTACTTTAGCCCACCGGCGCCCAGAGACGAAATCCGGTTCTCGCGAGCCCCCGCCGCAGGTCGGAAGCGGTGCCCCGGGCGTGACTCCCGGCTGTGCGCCGTGCCCCGCCCGGCCACCTCCGGCCCGGCCCCGCCCAGCCCCCGCCTGCGGCAGGGGCCCCTACCGGCCTCAGCCCCGCGCCGCCGTCAGCGTCAGCAAGGTCGCCTCCGGCGGGCAGGCGAAGCGGACCGGGGTGTAGCGGTTGGTGCCGCAGCCCGCCGAGACGTGCAGATACGAGGTGTGGCCGTCGGCCGTGTGGGTGGACAGGCCCTTGACCCGGTCGGTGTCCAGGTCGCAGTTGGTGACCAGCGCCCCGTAGAAGGGCACGCACAGCTGCCCGCCGTGGGTGTGGCCGGCGAGGATCAGGTCGTAGCGGTCCGCCGTGAACGCGTCGAGCATCCGCAGGTACGGCGCGTGCACGACGCCCATCGAGAAGTCGGCGTCCTGCTCCGGGCCGCCCGCGACCCGCTCGTACCGGTCCCGCTTGATGTGCGGGTCGTCGACGCCGGTGAAGGCGAGTTCCGCGCCCGGCAGCTTCAGCCGGCCGCGGGTGTTGGTGAGGTCGACCCAGCCCGCCGCGTCGAAGGCGTCCCGCAGGCCCTCCCACGGGTTGTGCAGGGCGCCCTTCACCGGCGGGTTGCCGTTGAGGCCGTGCTTCCCCTGCATCTTCTCCTTCAGATACAGGGCGGGGTTGCGCAGCCGGGGGCCGTAGTAGTCGTTGGAGCCGAAGACGTAGACACCCGGGAACTCCATCAGCGGCCCGAGCGCGTCCAGCACCTCGGGCACCGCCTCGGGGTCCGAGAGGTTGTCGCCGGTGTTGACGACGAAGTCGGGGCGCAGTCCGGCGAGGGACTGCAGCCAGGCGCGCTTCTTGCGCTGCCCGCTCACCATGTGGATGTCCGAGACCTGGAGGACCCGCAGGTCGCGCATGCCCCGGGGGAGCACCGGGATGGTCACCCGGCGCAGTCGGAAGGAGCGGGCTTCGAAGCCCGCCGCGTAGACGAGTCCGGCCGCGGCCGTCGCCGTGAGACCTGCCGTGATCTTCAGGGGGATCCCGTACCGTGCGCGCATCCCCTTATCGTCGCAGACCCGCCGGACGTAAATGCGCGGGCGCCGGGAGCCGGGCACCTGACACACTTGGGGTCATGACCACGCTCAAGGCCAGGCTTAAGGACGACCTCAACGCCGCGATCAAGGAGCGCGACGAGCTGCGCTCCTCGACTCTGCGGCTGACCCTCACCGCGATCCAGAAGGAAGAGGTCGCGGGTACGACGAAGCGCGAACTCTCCGACGACGAGGTGCAGAAGGTGATCGCCAAGGAGGCGAAGAAGCGCCGCGAGGCCGCGGACGCCTTCGCCCAGGGCGGTCGCGCGGAGTCGGCCGAACGCGAGCGGGCGGAGGGTGTCCTCCTCGACGCGTATCTGCCGCAGCAGCTGACCGACGCGGAGCTGGAGGCCATCGTGGCCGGCGCCGTCGAGGAGGCGAAGGCGGCGGGCGCCGAGGGGCCGCGGGCGATGGGCGCCGTCATGAAGATCGTCAACCCGAAGGTCGCGGGCCGTGCCGAGGGCGGCCGCGTCGCCACCGCCGTGAAGCGGCTGCTCGCCGGCTGAGCCGGGGCACCCGCTCCGTACCCACGCGAAGAGGGCGCCCCTCCCGGAACCGAACGGTTCCGGGAGGGGCGCCCTCTGTCATATGCCAGGCCGGGCCCGCGGTCTACGGGTTGCCGCCGTTCCCGTTCCCCTGGCCTCGGCCGCCCGTACCGCCGATCATGCCGGGCGGGAAGATCCCGCCGGGAAGGGTCGGAGTACCGGTCCCCGGCTGCCCGCCGCCCGGCTTGTCGTTGCCGTTGCCGTTCCCATTGCCGTTCCCGTTGCCATTGCCGTTCGCGCCGCCGTTCCCGTTCCCGTTTCCGGCGTCGCCCGGCTGCTGCGCCCTGCCCTTGTTCGGGTCGTCACCGCGCGCCACGTCGACCGGGACGAAGGACGGGGTCTGGTCGGCGTCCAGGGCTCCGGTCATCGCGATCTTCCAGATCGGGCCCGGCAGACAGCCACCACAGACCTTGGGGTAGAACTGCCCGCCGATGGTGATGTCGTACATCGGGGTCTTCTCGCCGATGTCGTCACCGACCCACACCGCCGTGGACAGGTTCGGGGTGTAGCCGACGAACCAGGCGTCCTTGCGGTCGTTGGTGGTACCGGTCTTGCCCGCGTTGTCCCGGTCGGTCAGGCCGGCGGTGGCGCCCGTACCGTCCTCGACGACACCCTTCAGCATCTGGTTCACGGTGTCGGCGGTGTGCTCGCTCATCGCGCGCGAGCAGCTGGACTTCGGGACCGGCAGCTTCTGGCCGCCCGCCGTCGTGATCGACTCGATCGCGACGGGCGTGCAGTACGTGCCGCGGTTGGCGAAGGTGGCGTAGACGGCCGCCATGTCGAGCGGGGTGCTCTCCAGACCGCCGAGGGTCGCCGACGGCTTCTGCTGGAGCGGCTTGCCCAGCCCGCGGTCGTAGCCGACCTTCTTCGCCATCGTCAGCGTCTCGCAGAGACCGGCCATCTGCTCCAGCCGCGCGAAGTACGTGTTGATGGACTTGCCGAGGGCACTCGTCATGTCGTAGTGGCCCTTTTCCGACTCCAGCTCGTTGTTGACCTCCCACTGGCCGGAGCCGGCGGGCGTGCCGTCACAACGGGAGTAGCCGTTCTCCGGGACCGTGATCTGGGTCGGGTCATTGAAGCTCTGCGCCGTGCTCAGACCCTTTTCGAGCGCCGCCGCGGCCGTGATCGGCTTGAACGTCGAACCGACCTGGAAGCCGAAGGTCGTACCGCCCATCTTGCTGCCGACGGACAGGTTGAGCGTCGTCTGGTGCAGCTTCTGGTCCAGGCCGTACGGGCGGGACTGGCCCATCGAGAGGATCTTGCCGCTGCCGGGCTGGACCTGGACCACCGTGGCGGCGACCGTGTCGTCCTTGTCGACCTTGGCGACCGCGGCCTCGTTGGCGGCGGCCTGGGCGGTCGGCGAGAGCGTGGTCCGGACGGTCAGACCGCCCAGGTTCCACAGCTTCTGCCGCTCCTCGGCCGTCTTGCCGAAGACCGGGTCGCTGAGGATCGTCTTGCGGACGTAGTCGCAGAAGAAGCCGGCGCCGTCGACGGCGGTGATGCAGCCGTTCTTCGGAGCCTTCACCTTCAGCGTGATCGGGGTGGCCTTCGCCTGGTCGGCCTCTGCCTGGGTGATGTCCTTGTGGTCGGCCATCCGCTGGAGCACGACATTGCGGCGCTTGGTGGCCTCCTGGATGTCGTTGACCGGGTCGTAGCGGCTCGGCGACTGCACCAGGCCGGCCATCATGGCGGCCTCGGGCAGGGTCAGGTCGGCGGCGTGCTTGGAGAAGTAGCGCTGCGAGGCGGCCTCGATGCCGTAGGCCTGCTGCCCGAAGAAGGTGATGTTGAGGTAGTTCTCCAGGATCTTCTTCTTGCCCAGCTCCTCCTCGACCTGGATGGCGAACTTCAGCTCGCGCACCTTGCGGCCCATGGTCTGCTGGGTGGCGAGGGCGACCTTCTCCGGGTCGTCGCCCGCCTCCTCGACGAAGACGTTCTTCACGTACTGCTGGGTGAGTGTGGAGGCGCCCTGCGACACGCCGCCCGACTGGGCGTTGCGGTTGATGGCGCGCAGCACGCCCTTGAGGTCGATCGCCCCGTGCTCGTAGTAGCGGCCGTCCTCGATGGCGACGATGGCCTTCTGGATGTACGGGGACATCTTGTCCAGCGGGACGACCTGGCGGTCGCGCGAGTACACGGTGGCGAGGTGCCCGCCCTGGGAGTCGAGGATCGTCGTGCGCTGACTCAGAGGTGGCGTCTTCAGGTTGGACGGGATCTCGTCGAAACCTTCGACCGTGCCCTTGGCCGCCAGCCCGACCACACCGGTGGCCGGCAGGGCGATGCCCGCCAGCACGGCTCCGGCGAGCACGCTGACTCCGAGGAACTTGGCGGCCTGCTGGGTCCCGGTCAGACCTCCGCCCGAGCGCTTCTTTGGCATGGAGGCAGCCTACGTTCTCATTCGCCGGACACGCGTATATGCCTTGGCCTAAGCTGCTCCCAACTGTCACAGCAGAGTGGTCGCGTACCACGATTCATGCATGACGGCGGCGTGTATCCCGGCGTACCCGAAACGTCTGGAATCCATGCCCGATTGAGGCGTGAATTCGGCTCATGTCCGATAGGTTCATCATGCCCTTCCATCACTCCTCTGGGTGATCTCCCGCGCACGCATAGTCCGTTCGGGCCATTCAAGATTGGGCCCGACGGGGGTGTTGCGCTGTCCCTACCTTCCGTAACGTCCCAACTGGCAGCGGTGAATATGCCGCTGCCGCCGTGGGGGAGCCTCGATTCGGGAGAGGACGGCGCCGGTATGGGCTGGGTAGCTGACTGGAGTGCGCAGGCCGCCTGCCGCACTACCGATCCGGATGAACTATTCGTGCAGGGTGCGGCGCAGAACAGGGCGAAGGCGGTGTGCACCGGATGTCCGGTGCGGACCGAATGCCTCGCCGACGCCCTCGACAACCGTGTGGAATTCGGTGTGTGGGGCGGGATGACGGAGCGCGAACGGCGCGCTCTGCTGCGCCGACGGCCGACCGTCACCTCGTGGCGGAGATTGCTGGAGACCGCGCGCACGGAGTACGAGCGCGGCGCGGGCCTGCTGCCCGTGGCGCTCGACGAGGACGCGACGTACGAGGCGTACGCGGCGGTGGGCTGACCTCCCCGGATTCCTCCGGGCAGGGCGGCTCCCGCACCGGCCGGGCGGCCATGGGCCGGCGGGCCGGGCCGTCGCGTGCGGACGCGTGGGTACGCGGATACGTAAACACGTGTACGTGAGTACACGGACACGCGAGTACGTCGTGTGGCGTAAGAACGGTACGTACGACGCATGGGCGGGACGTACGGAGTGGGACCGAGCGTGAGGGCCGCGGTACGTGGCCGGGGGCCGGTGCCGGTGTCGGGGGCTGGGTCCGCCGTACCGGCTACGGCACGTGGGCTACGACGGTATCCGCCCGATCGCCAGACGCTCGCCGATGGCGCGCAGACCGTCGAGATCGTGCACATCACCGGGCAGGGCGGCCACTTCGGCGACCGAGACCTCGGGGTGGAGCGCGGTGAAGCGGTCGCGGGTGCGCTGCTCACGCGCGAGCACCCGCATCCGTTCGGCGTGGAGACGGAGCAGCCCGGCGGTGAGTTCCCGGACGTCGGGCGCGCCGGGTGCACCGGAGGCATGCGGTGCGGAGGGCGGCTCGCCGTGCTCCCCGTCGGCTGTGGGGGCAGCTTCGGGTGCGGACGTACGGACGGGCTCGGGTACGGCGGTGGTTCCGGTGGTGGATCCGGCGGCGGTGGCGAGGTCGGGCACGGGGCCTGCGGTGGGGGCCACAGGGGGGTCTGACGGCTCGGGAGAGATGGCCCGGGGGCCACCTCCAGCAGTCTTCCCGGCCCCCTGATCCACAATGCGGCCCTCGTCAAGATTTTCGGCCGCGGCCCGCGCCCGCTCGGCCGACAGCCAGGCGGCACCGCTGCCGTGTACCCGGTTGAGGACGAGTCCGGCCAGCGGCATCCCCTCCGCCGCCAGCCGCTCCACGAAGTACGCCGCCTCGCGCAGCGCGTCCCGCTCGGGGGTGGCGACCACGAGGAAGGCCGTGCCCGGCGCCTGGAGCAGCCGGTACGTGGCGTCCGCCCGGGTCCGAAAGCCGCCGAACATCGTGTCCATCGCGGCCACGAAGGTCTGCACGTCCTTCAGGAACGGCCCGCCGAGCAGCTTGCCCAGCGTCCCCGTCATCATCGACATGCCGACGTTCAGGAACTTCATCCCGGCCCGGCCGCCGACCTTCGCCGGAGCCATGAGCAGTTTGATGAACTTCCCGTCCAGGAAAGACCCGAGACGCTTCGGCGCGTCCAGGAAGTCGAGCGCCGAACGGGACGGCGGGGTGTCGACCACGATCAGGTCCCACTCGTCCCGGGCCCTCAGCTGGCCCAGCTTCTCCATCGCCATGTACTCCTGCGTACCGGCGAAACCGGCCGACAGGGACTGGTAGAAGGGGTTCTCCAGAATGGCCCGCGCCCGGTCGGCGTCCGCGTGCGCCTCGACGATCTCGTCGAAGGTCCGCTTCATGTCGAGCATCATCGCGTGCAGTTCGCCGCCGTCCGAGCCCTTGATGCCCGGCACCCGGCGCGGCACGTTGTCGAGGGAGTCGATGCCCATCGACTGGGCGAGCCGGCGCGCCGGGTCGATGGTGAGGACGACCACCCGCCGCCCGCGCTCCGCAGCCCGTACGCCGAGCGCCGCCGCGGTCGTCGTCTTGCCGACCCCGCCCGCGCCGCAGCACACGATGATGCGGGTGGCCGGGTCGTCCAGCAGCGGATCGAGCGCGAGGACGGACACGCTGTCCAGCCCGCCCCCGGCGCCCCCGGTTCCAGCGCCAGGGCCGACGCTGCCGCCCGTCCCGGCGTGCTCCGCCGCCGTCCCTTTCGTCGTCCCCTTCGCCGTCACGCGCCCGCCCCCTGTCGGCCCGTTCCCCGTCCGCCCGTGCTCTGCCCGCCCGTGCTCTGCCCGCCCGTGCTCTGCCCGCCCGTGCTCTGCCCGCCCGTGCTCTGCCCGCCCGTGCTCTGCCCGCCCGTGTCCTGCTCGCCCACCCCTTGGGCGCGCAGTGCTCTAGCCAGCCGGTACAGACCGGCGATGTCCGCCCCGTCCCCCAGGAAGGGGAGTTCGTACGTCGGGACCCCGATCGTGTCCAGGACCGCGCGCTGGGTCCGCTCCAGCTCCACCCGCCGCGCGTGCTCCGCCGCCTCGTCGAGCAGGGGATCGACCAGGAGCGCGCCGTCCTTGACGCCGGCGGACACCAACGCCCCGGCGACGGCGTCCCGGTGGGCGCCGGAGGCGGCCCGCAGCGCCGCCTCGTCCAGGACGTGCGGGCGGACCATGTTCACGATGGCGCGGCCGACGGGCAGCCCGGTCGCGCGCAACTCGGCGATGCCGTCCGCGGTCTCCTGGACCGGCATCTCCTCCAGGAGCGTCACCAGATGCACCGCGGTGTCCGGCGACTTCAGGAAGCCCATGATCGCCTGGGCCTGGTGGTGTATCGGGCCGATCCGCGCGAGCCCGGCCACCTCGTCGTTCACATTGAGGAAGCGGGTGATGCGGCCGGTGGGCGGTGCGTCCATCACCACGTGGTCGTAGGTGAATCCGCCCTGCTTCTCGCGCCGGCGCACCGCCTCGCACGCCTTGCCGGTCAGCAGGACGTCCCGCACGCCCGGCGCTATCGTCGTCGCGAAGTCGATCGCGCCGAGCTTCTTCAGGGCCCGGCCCGCGCCGCCCAGTTTGTAGAACATCTGGAGGTAGTCGAGAAGGGCCCGCTCGGCGTCGATGGCCAGCGCGAACACCTCGCCGCCGCCCGGCGCGACGGCGATCTTGCGTTCCTCGTACGGCAACGCCTCCGTCTCGAAGAGCTGTGCGATGCCCTGCCGGCCCTCCACCTCGACGAGGAGGGTCCGCTTGCCCTCGGTGGCGAGGGCGAGCGCGAGTGCGGCGGCGACCGTCGTCTTACCGGTACCGCCCTTGCCGCTGACGACCTGGAGCCTGCTCACGTATTCGAGCCTAACCACTGGCGCCCCGCACCAATCAGAGGGCCGCCCCGGACAAGGCCCGGAGACAACCCCCGAGAAAACCCTGACGCGTCGACAGGCGAACCCGCGGGCGCGAGCGCGGCCGAACCGCGGCGAACCCGGCCGGCGGCCTTCGGCGGCGGGCCCGGGACGCCCCGCGGGGCGGCCAGGGGACTGTGGCCCGTCCCGCCGGGCCGGTCGCCCCGGCGGGCGGCCTCGCGCCAGCGGCTACAGTCGCCTCATGACCAAGTGGGAGTACGCGACTGTGCCGCTTCTGGTGCACGCGACGAAGCAGATTCTTGACACCTGGGGCGAGGACGGCTGGGAGCTCGTCCAGGTCGTGCCCGGACCGAACAACCCCGAGCAGCTCGTGGCCTACCTGAAGCGGGAGAAGTCCTCGTGAGCGGGGCGGGAGCCGTCGAGGCGAAGATCGCCGAGCTGGGCATGACCCTGCCGGAGGTCGTCCCGCCGCTGGCCGCCTACCAGCCCGCCGTGCGTTCGGGCGTGCACGTCCACACCTCGGGCCAGCTCCCGATGGTGGCGGGCAAGCTGCCCGTGACCGGCAAGGTCGGCGCCGAGGTCACCGCCGAGGAGGCCAAGCAGCTCGCCGCCACCTGCGCGCTCAACGCGCTCGCCGCCGTGAAGTCGGTCGCCGGTGACCTGGACCGGATCAAGCGGGTCGTGAAGGTGGTGGGCTTCGTCGCCTCCGCCCCCGACTTCACCGGCCAGCCGGGCGTCATCAACGGCGCCAGCGAGCTGCTCGGCGCGGTCCTCGGCGAGAAGGGCGTGCACGCGCGCAGCGCGGTCGGCGTCGCCGTCCTCCCGCTGGACGCGCCCGTCGAGGTGGAGATCCAGGTCGAGCTGATCGAGGACTGACCGCCTCGCCCCGCGACGGCACCCGCGCCGCGCGGTAGGACCGTTCGTACCGCGCGCGGGGCGCCCCGCACGACACGGAGCCGGTTCCTCCCCCCGGGAGGAATCGGCTCTCGTGCATTCGGAAGCTTGCGCATAGCATCCGGCCATGTCGAATGGTCAGTCGAACGGTCAGTCGGGCGGTCAGCCGAACGGGCAGTGGTACCCGCCGGAATGGCCCGACCGCATCCGTGCCCTCGCCGCCGGGGAACTCGTCGCCGCCGCCCCCCGGCGGGCCGCCACCGTGCTGCTCCTCAAGGACGGCGCGGACGGCCCCCGTGTCCACATGCTGCGCCGTCGCGCCTCCATGGCCTTCGCGGGCGGGGCATATGCCTACCCGGGCGGTGGGGTCGACCCCCGCGACGAGCAGCCCGTGCGCTGGGCGGGACCCTCGCGCGAGCGGTGGGCGGACCGCCTCGGCCTCACGGACCCCGCGCAGGCCCAGGCCGTCGTCTGCGCCGCCGTGCGCGAGACGTACGAGGAGGCGGGCGTCCTGCTCGCCGGCCCGACGGCGGACACGGTCGTCGGCGACACGACGGGCGACGGCTGGGAGAAGGACCGGCAGGCGCTGGTCGCCCGCGATCTGTCCTTCGCCGACTTCCTGGACCGGCGCGGTCTGGTGCTGCGCTCCGACCTGCTGGGCGCGTGGGCGCGGTGGATCACGCCGGAGTTCGAGCCGAGGCGCTACGACACCTGGTTCTTCGTGGCGGCACTCCCGGCCGGCCAGCGCACCCGGAACGCCTCCACCGAGGCCGACCGCACGGTGTGGATCCGCCCGGCCGACGCCGCTGCCGGCTACGACCGGGGCGAGCTGACGATGATGCCCCCGACCATCTCGACCCTGCGCGTGCTGGAGCGGTACGGGACGGCCGCCGAGGCCCTGGCCGCGGCACCGGCCCAGGACATGACCCCGGTCCTCGCCCGGGCGCGACTCGACGGCGACCAGGTGGTGCTGAGCTGGCCGGGTCACGACGAGTTCACCAAGCACGTCCCGGCGGACGCGACCCCGCACGCGGCCACGGGCCCGGACGCTCCCGGGACCGGCACCGGCCCGAGCACCCCCGGCACCACCGAGGCCGGAGGCGCGGCATGAGCGACGCCGCGGCCCTTCCCGGCCAGCCGCGCGGCACGGTGGTCTCCGGACCCGGCACCACGCGCGCGTACAACGTGCTCGCGCCGAACCCGTCCGCCATGACCCTGGACGGCACCAACACCTGGATCGTCGCCGAACCGGACTCCGACCTCGCCGTCGTCGTCGACCCCGGCCCGCTCGACGAGGGCCATCTGCGCCGCGTCGTGGACACCGCGGAACGGCTCGGCAAGCGGGTCGGGCTCACTCTGCTCACCCACGGCCACGCCGATCACGCCGAGGGCGCCGCGCGGTTCGCCGAGCTGACCCGCAGTGCCGTCCGGGCCCTCGACCCCGCGCTGCGGCTCGGCGACGAGGGGCTCGCCGCCGGGGACGTGATCACCACCGGTGGCGTCGAGCTGCGGGTCGTCCCCACCCCGGGGCACACCTCCGACTCGCTGTGCTTCCACCTCCCCGCCGACGGGGCGGTGCTCACCGGCGACACCGTCCTCGGGCGCGGCACGACGATGGTGGCCCACCCGGACGGGAAGCTCGGCGAGTACCTGGACTCGCTGCGGCGGCTGCGCTCGCTCACCGTGGACGACGGGGTCCGCACGGTCCTGCCCGGCCACGGGCCGGTCCTGGAGGACGCCCAGGGGGCCCTGGAGTTCTACCTGGCGCACCGGGCGAGCCGCCTCGCGCAGGTGGAGACGGCGGTGGCGGCGGGCCACCGGTCGGCCCCCGAGGTCGTGGCCCATGTGTACGCGGACGTCGACCGGTCCCTGTGGCCGGCGGCGGAGCTGTCCGTACGGGCGCAGCTGGAGTATCTGCGGGAGTCCGGCCGGATCTGACGGCCCGCCGGGTACCCGCGCGCCCGCGCCGGCCCGTCCTTCCGGAACGGCGGTGCGGGCGGTGTGGGTGGCGGGGGCGGTCGGGCATATGACCGGCGAATCCGTGGCCGGGACCGCAACCTTTTCGCTTCCTCCAGTGTCTTATGTTCCGCTTATATTCGGCCGGAACTCTGGGGGAAGCCCGTGTTCGTCCTCGCCATTCTGCTGGCCATAGCGGCCGCGGTGCTGTACATCGTCGGCCGCGTCAACGACACCCGCGGCCTGAAACTGGGCGCCGTCGGTGCGCTGCTGGCCGGCCTGTTCTCCCTGGTCGTCAGCATGACGTACGTGATCAGCGCGTACGAGGTCGGCGTTCCGGTCGCCTTCGGCAAGGTCGGCACGCCGATGTCCTCCGGCATGCACCTGACGTCGCCGTTCACCAGCGTGACGACCTTCTCCACCCGGCCGGTGGACCTCAACCTGTCCGACAAGGACGTGGTCGAGGTGCGTTCCTCACAGGGCGGCGTGATGTACGCCGAGGTCACCGTGAAGTGGGCGGTCCACCCGTCCAAGGCCGTCGAGCTGTACAAGCTGGCCGGCAGCGAGGACGCCATCCAGCAGCGGCTCGTCTACCCCGACAGCCGCGAGATCGTCCGCAACGTCTTCGCCCGCTACACGAGCGAGCAGGGGTACGCCTCGGAGCGCGAGAAGATCAACGCCGACATCGCCGCCCAGGTGAAGCAGCGGCTCGCCCCGCGCGGCATCGACGTCACCACCGTCAACCTGCGCAATGTGAAGCCCTCGAACGCGCTCCAGGACCAGGTCGACCGCAAGATCCAGCAGCAGCAGGCCACCGAGCGCGCCCTGGAGGCCGCCCGTACCGCCAAGGCGGAGGCGGACCGGCGCCGGATCGAGGCCGAGGGCATCGCCCGCGCCAACAAGATCCTCAACGAGTCGCTGACCGACAAGGTCCTGACGAACCAGTGCATCGACGCGTACAAGGAGGCCGCGGCGAAGAACCCGGTCTACGCGGTGCCGTGCGGCGGCGGGGGCTCGAACCCGCTGATCGTCGACGGGACGAAGCGCTGACGTCCGTAGGCGTCACGAGGACGTGAGGACGTGAGGACACGGAAGGGGGCCGCCCGGTTCGACCGGACGGCCCCCTTCCATACGTACGGGGAACCCGTGACGTGCGGCTCGACTCGGCTCAGCGCGAGCGCTTCGCGAGGCGCTCCACGTCGAGCAGGATCACGGCGCGGGCCTCCAGGCGAAGCCAGCCGCGCTGCGCGAAGTCGGCGAGCGCCTTGTTGACGGTCTCGCGGGAGGCGCCGACGAGCTGGGCCAGCTCCTCCTGGGTGAGGTCGTGGACGACGTGGATGCCCTCCTCCGACTGCACGCCGAAGCGGCGCGACAGGTCGAGGAGCGCGCGGGCGACACGGCCCGGGACGTCGGAGAAGACCAGGTCGGACATCTGGTCGTTGGTCTTGCGCAGCCGGCGGGCGACGGCGCGCAGCAGGGCGCTGGCCACCTCAGGGCGGGCGTTCAGCCAGGGCTGGAGGTCGCCGTGGCCGAGGCCGAGCAGCTTGACCTCGGTCAGCGCGGTCGCGGTCGCGGTGCGCGGGCCCGGGTCGAACAGGGACAGCTCGCCGATCAGCTCGCCGGGGCCGAGGACCGCCAGCATGTTCTCGCGGCCGTCGGGCGAGGTGCGGTGCAGCTTCACCTTGCCCTCGGTGACCACGTAGAGCCGGTCGCCCGGGTCGCCCTCGTGGAACAGTGCGTCGCCACGGGCGAGCGTCGCCTCACTCATCGAGGCGCGCAGCTCGGCGGCCTGCTCGTCGTCGAGCGCCGCGAACAGCGGCGCGCGTCGCAGAACGTCGTCCACGAGTTCTCTCCTATGTCGACCTCAGTGCGATCAATCACAACAAGTTTGACTCACTGGGCGGCCTTTCCGTACGTCAGGGGCCCGATTGGGTCCCGATCGGGTGCGCGCGGGGCGGATGAGGACGGCGACGCCTAGGCTGGCCGGGTGTCCAACTCGCCGGTGAGAGCGCAGGCCAAGGGGGATGGAAGAGTGCCGGAGGAAGGCGATTCCGCTGTGGGCGAACACGGTGCGTCGAAACGGGTGAATGCGGCAAAAAGCGCACCCCGGGGTGCGGCGAAGACCGCTAAGGGAACGGTCGTGGCGAAGGCGCCCGCGGCCCGGAAGGGTGCCTCAACGGGTGCCGCCAAGCCCGAGTCGCGGCTCGCGATGGTCCGGCGCGCCCGGAAGATCAACCGGGAGCTGGCCGAGGTCTATCCGTACGCCCATCCCGAGCTGGACTTCCGCAACCCCTTCGAGCTCCTCGTCGCCACGGTGCTGTCCGCCCAGACCACGGATCTGCGGGTCAATCAGACGACCCCCGCGCTCTTCGCGGCCTACCCGACCCCCGAGGACCTGGCCGCCGCCGTCCCCGAGGAGGTCGAGGAACTGATCCGGCCGACCGGGTTCTTCCGTGCCAAGACCAAGTCGATCATGGGCTTGTCCGCCGCCCTCCGCGACGAGTTCGGCGGCGAGGTGCCCGGCCGGCTGGAAGACCTGGTCAAACTGCCCGGCGTCGGCCGCAAGACCGCCTTCGTCGTCCTCGGCAACGCCTTCGGCGTGCCCGGCATCACCGTCGACACCCACTTCATGCGGCTCGCGCGGCGCTGGAAGTGGACCGAGTCCGACGACCCGGTCAAGATCGAGGCCGAGGTCGCCGCGATCTTCCCCAAGAGCGAGTGGACGATGCTCTCGCACCGGGTGATCTTCCACGGCCGGCGCATTTGCCACGCCCGCAAGCCCGCCTGCGGCGCCTGCCCGATCACCCACCTCTGCCCGTCGTACGGCGAGGGCGAGACCGACCCCGAGAAGGCGCGGAAGCTGCTCAAGTACGAGAAGGGCGGCTTCCCGGGCCAGCGGCTGAACCCGCCCCCGGGCTACCCCGGACGCCCGGCGCCCCCGCTGGGCGGTACGGCGTCCTGAGCCACGGCTCCTGAGCCGGGGCGACGCCCGGCGGCCGTCCGGGCGCCGCCCCATGCCCCCTGCCGGCCCCCGGCGGGCCGGGCCCGGCCCGCTGTCCCCCACAGGAGCGAACGTGCGCCGGAAGACGGCGGCGGGGGAACGAATGAGGACGCCGACCGCGTTGTGAGATCACGGGGGTGCCAATGACGCGCACGGGTGAAGAGATTCAGGGAACGGGCGGCCTGCTCAGCCGGGACGGGCTGCCCGGCTGGCTGGCGCCGGTCGATCATGCGGCCCGCAGGGTCGAGCCGGGACAACTGAGCAGCTTCCTGCCGCCCGAGGACGGCGGCGGACGGCAGTCCGCCGTGCTCATCCTCTTCGGCGACGGGGAGCGCGGTCCCGAACTGCTCCTGATGGAGCGCTCCGGCAGCCTGCGCAAGCACGCCGGGCAGCCGTCGTTCCCCGGCGGCTCCCTGGACCCCGAGGACGGCGCCCCGGCCGACGGCGGCCTGCTGCGCGCCGCGCTGCGCGAGGCCCGCGAGGAGACCGGCCTCGACCCGTCCGGCGTGCAGCTCTTCGGGGTGCTGCCCCGTCTCTACATCCCGGTCAGCGGCTTCGTCGTCACGCCCGTGCTCGGCTGGTGGCGCACGCCGAGCCCGGTCGGAGTCGTGGATCCCGCCGAGACCGCCCGGGTCTTCACCGTCCCCGTGGCGGATCTCACGGACCCCGCGAACCGCGTCATGGCCGTCCATCCGAGAATCCACGACGGCCCCGCGTTCCTCGTCGCCTCCACCCTGGTCTGGGGTTTCACCGCCGGAGTGATCGACCGCATCCTGCACTACGCCGGCTGGGAGCGGCCCTGGGATCACACCAGGAAGGTCACGCTGGACATCCGGTCGTGACAGGCTGGGCCGGGCGACCGAAGACGAACATGTGAGGCTACCGACGGTGAACGTGCTGGACATTCTGCTGCTGCTCGCCGCCGTGTGGTTCGCCGTCATCGGCTATCGCCAGGGCTTCGTCGTCGGCATCCTGTCCGTGATCGGCTTCCTCGGCGGCGGCCTCGTCGCCGTATCGCTGCTGCCCATCCTGTGGAACCAGCTGACCGAACACAGCCAGGTCACCACGGCGGTGACCGTCGTCTTCGTCATGGTGGTCATCGTCTGCGCCTCCGTCGGCCAGGCGTTCACCACCCACCTCGGCAGCAAACTGCGGGTGCACATCACCCTGGCCCCCGCCCGCGCCCTGGACGCCACCGGCGGCGCGCTGGTCAATGTCGTCGCCATGCTCCTGGTGGCCTGGCTGATCGGCTCCGCGCTGGCCCGTACCGCCATACCCACCCTGGGCAAGGAGGTCCGCGACTCCAAGGTGCTGCTCGGGGTCTCCCAGGTGATGCCCGCTCAGGCGCCGGGCTGGCTGGACGACTTCTCCTCGGTCCTCGCCCAGAACGGCTTCCCGCAGGTCTTCAGCCCCTTCGCCAACGAACCGATCACCGAGGTCCTGCCGCCCGACCCGGCCCTCGCGGGCAGCCCCGTCGCCGCCCGCGCCCAGCGTTCCATCGTCAAGGTCGTCGGTACCGCGCCCAGCTGCGGCAAGGTCCTCGAAGGCACCGGCTTCGTGTTCGCCGACCGCCGTGTCATGACCAACGCCCATGTGGTCGGCGGCGTCGCCGAGCCCACCGTGCAGATCGGCGGCGAGGGCAAGCTCTACGACGCGAAGGTCGTGCTCTACGACTGGCAGCGCGACATCGCCGTCCTCGACGTGCCCGACCTGGACGCCAAGCCGCTCCAGTTCACCGACCAGGACGCCCGCAGCGGCGACGACGCCATCGTGGCCGGCTTCCCGGAGAACGGCGACTACGACGTCCGCTCGGCCCGCGTCCGCGGCCGGATCAGCGCCGACGGCCCGGACATCTACCACCGCGGCGAGGTGCGCCGAAACGTCTACTCGCTCTTCACGACCGTCCGTCAGGGCAACTCCGGCGGCCCGCTGCTCACCGAGGACGGCAAGGTGTACGGCGTGATCTTCGCCCGCTCCCTCGACGACGCCCAGACGGGCTACGCCCTGACGGCCGACGAGATCCGCGACGACATCGTCCGGGGCCGGAGCGCGGTCCAGCAGGTCGACAGCCAGGGCTGCGCCCTCTAGGCCAGGGCCGCCTCTGGAGGGAACAGCCAGGGCCGCGCCCTCCAGGGGCGGTCCGGCCCCGGGCCTCAAGGGCGTGAGGGCTCCCGTACGGGGGAAGCGGCGTCGGTACGGCCGGCGGCCGCGTACGGGAGCGGGAAACGCGCGCGGTGGTGAACGAGTGCGCGGGAGCGGATGGGCGCGCGACTACGAACGGGCGTGGCGCAGCCGCGCCGAGACCCAGCGGGCACGACGGCGCAGGATGCGTGAGATGCCCACGTCCCGCGCCGGATGCGCGTGGCCCTGGTTCTGTCCGCCACCCCGCTCGGGGGCGTCGGATGCGCCGATCGAGCGGCGGTCGCGTGCCGTTTCACCGTAGTCGTGCGTCCAGCTCATACCGGGACGTGTGCCCGGGCCCCAAGGTCGGTAACCGCCTGGGGGCCCGCCAATTGGCGTATGCGCGAGGCACATGGCGAATCGGCGTACGCCCGTGCGACAACGGCCCCCTCAGCGGTCCGGTTCAGGGTCCTTCAGCCAGTTGACAAGCTCGGTGGTGAACGCGGCCGGGTCCTCCTCGTGGGGGAAGTGCCCGAGGCCGTCGAAGAGCCGCCAGCGGTACGGCGCCTCCACGAACTGACCGGAGCCGGCCGCGCTGCGGGTGCGCATCACCGGGTCCAGGGAGCCGTGCAGATGGAGCGTCGGCACCCGCACCGGCCGCTTCATGCGCCGGTTGAACTGGACGCCGTCGGGCCGAGCCAGGGACCGCACCATCCAGCGGTACGGCTCGATCGAGCAGTGCGCGGTCGACGGGATGCACATGGCCCGCCGGTAGACGGCCAGCGCCTCGTCGTCGACGGCGGACTTCAGATGCGGACCGGACCAGTCCTCGATGAGCCGGCCCACCAGCGCCCCCTCGTCCGCGACGAGCTGACGCTCCGGAATCCACGGCCGCTGGAAGCCCCACACATACGAGCCGGCGCGGGTCTGCGCGAAGTCGGACAGCATCGCCGAGCGCCAGCGGCGCGGGTGCGGCATCGAGGAGACCACGAGACGGCGCACCAGCTTGGGCCGCATCACGGCGGCCGTCCAGGCGAGATAGCCGCCCAGGTCGTGGCCGACGAGCGCCGCGTCGGGCTCGCCGAGCGAGCGGACCACGCCGGTGATGTCGAGGGCCAGGTTGGCGGGGTCGTAACCGCGCGGGGTGCGGTCGCTGCCGCCGACGCCCCGCAGGTCCATCGCCACGGCGCGGAACCCGGCCTCGGCGAGCGCGGGCAGCTGGTGCCGCCAGGTCCACCAGAACTGCGGGAAGCCGTGGAGCAGCAGCACCAGCGGCCCGTCGCCCATCTCGGCGATGTGGAAACGGGCGCCGTTGGCGGCGACGTCGCGATGGGTCCAGGGTCCGTCGATACGGACCAGGCCGGCGCCGCCGGCGCCGCCGCTCTCGGGGAGGGTCATGCGGAGGAGCGTGCCACAGACGCGGACTTGTCCTGGGTCGCCGGGACCGTGACGGTGGCCGGACGCGGGTGCGGCTTCACGTTCTGCACGATCGCGGCGGTCTCCTTGGCGGAGGCGAGGGACTTCTCCGGCTTCTTGATCTTCTTGAACCTGGCATACGCGAACAGGAAGAGCAGCACGGCCAGCAGGAAGCTCGCGCCGAAGGAGATCAGGAAGCACACGGCGAGGTTCAAGCCGCCGTCGCCGTTGTGACCGCCGGTCCAGGCGTTGATGCCATATGCCAGAGCGAAGCTCAGCATCGGCAGCGAGAACAGCAGCACCACGACCCCGAAGATGCCGAACGCGCTCCCGAGCAGGCCGCGGTTCACATCCCGCTTGATCTCCGCCTTGGCCAGGGCGATCTCGTCGTGCACCAGTGCGGACATCTCGGCGGTCGCCGAGGCGACCAGCTGGCCGAGGCTGCGCTCGGTTCCGTCGAACGGGTCGCTCATGGCTGCTCCCTCTTCTCCCCTTACGGGCCGGTTAGTGGCTCTCAGATCATGCCGGACGGTCGCCCTCGTCGCGCGATGCCCCCGCCAGTCGGGCGCGCTCACGGTGCTCGGCGGCCTTCCGTTCATGGATCTCGGCCATTCTCAGGTGATACGCCGGGTCGTCCTGCTCGTACACGTCGGGAACCCCGTCGTGGTCTTCGTCACGGTCCTCCTCGGCACACAGCGCCTGGTAGTGGCGGACCCGCAGTTTCAGCAGGATCGAGGCCAGGACGGCGGCGATGAGCGAGCCGATCAGGATGGACGCCTTGACCTCGTCCGTCAGGGTGGTGTCGCCCGCGAACGCCAGTTCGTCGATGAGCAGCGAGACGGTGAAGCCGATGCCGGCGAGGGTGGCGAGCGCGAAGACGTCGGGCCAGCGCAGATCGGGGTTCAGCTCCGCCCGGGTGAAGCGGGTGGTCAGCCAGGTGCCGCCGAAGATGCCGAGGGCCTTGCCGGCCACCAGTCCGAGCAGCACGCCGAGCGTGACGGGCTGGGTGAAGACATCGCGCATGGCGCCCCCGGAGAGGGTGACGCCGGCCGCGAAGAGGGCGAACAGCGGGACCGCGAGACCGGCGGACAGCGGGCGGATCAGATGCGCGACCCGCTCGCCGGGGGAGTGCTCCTCGCCCTCGCGGGGGGTGCAGCGCAGCATCAGGCCCATGGCGACACCGGCGATGGTGGCGTGGATGCCGCTGTTGTACATCAGGCCCCAGACGACGAGCGCGAGCGGCACGTACACGTACCAGCCGCGGACGTTCTTGCGCACCAGCACCCAGAAGACGGCGAGACCTGCCACCGCGCCGCCGAGGGCGACGAAGTTCAGGTCGCTGGTGAAGAAGACCGCGATGATCAGGATGGCCAGCAGGTCGTCGACGACCGCGAGGGTGAGCAGGAAGGCGCGCAGCGCGGAGGGGAGCGAGGTGCCGATCACGGCGAGGACGGCGAGCGCGAAGGCGATGTCGGTGGCGGTGGGCACGGCCCAGCCGTCGAGGGTGCCGCCGCCGATCGCGTTGACCAGCGTGTAGACGAGGGCGGGGGCGGCCATGCCGCACACCGCGGCGATGACGGGCAGCGCGGCGGCCCGGGGATTGCGCAGCTCGCCCGCGACCAGTTCGCGCTTGAGTTCGACACCGGCGACGAAGAAGAAGATCGCGAGCAGCCCGTCCGCGGCCCAGTGCTGGACCGACAGATGGAGCCCCAGGGCCGCCGGGCCGAAGTGGAAGTCCCGGATGGCCGCGTAGCTCTCCTGGAGCGGGGTGTTCGCCCAGACGAGTGCCACGACGGCGGCGATCAGGAGCAGCATCCCGCCGACGGTCTCGGTGCGCAGGGCGTCGGTGAGGAACCTGCGTTCAGGGAGCGGGAGACGGCCGAGGAACTTGCGGGTGGTGGGCGCGGGCACTGGGTGTACCTCCGGTGGGTGGGCATGACGCATCGCATGCCGACCAGACTTCCCGGCGCACCTAGGTAAACCTCCACCTTACCCAAACGAGCCCGGCCGCGCGCGGTGATCTCCGTATGCCGTGTGCGACGGCCGCCCCGGCGGACGGGACCACCCGGGCGGCCACCGGCCGCCGAAGCGGTCGCGGACCAAGCGAAAGCGCCCGCCCCGGATCTCCGGGACGGGCGCTCACCCGCGCTTTTCCGATCAGCCCTCGTTGGGCGAGGACGGCAGCTTGGTCTGGATGAGATCCATGACCGACGAGTCGGTCAGCGTCGTCACATCGCCCAGCTCGCGGTTCTCGGCGACGTCGCGCAGCAGACGGCGCATGATCTTGCCGGAACGGGTCTTCGGCAGTTCGGCCACCGGGAGGATCCGCTTCGGCTTGGCGATCGGGCCGAGGGTGGCGCCGACGTGGTCGCGGAGCGAGGCGACGAGGCCGTCGTCCTCGGTCGCCGTGCCGCGCAGTATGACGAAGGCGACGATCGCCTGGCCGGTGGTCTCGTCGGCGGCGCCGACCACGGCCGCCTCGGCGACGGCCGGGTGGGAGACCAGCGCGGACTCGACCTCGGTGGTGGAGATGTTGTGGCCCGAGACGAGCATGACGTCGTCGACCCGGCCGAGCAGCCAGATGTCGCCGTCCTCGTCCTTCTTGGCGCCGTCGCCGGCGAAGTACAGGCCTTCGAAGCGGGACCAGTAGGTGTCGATGAAGCGCTGGTCGTCGCCCCAGATGGTGCGGAGCATCGCCGGCCACGGCTCGGTGAGGACCAGGTAGCCGCCGCCCCCGTTCGGGACCTCGTGCGCCTCGTCGTCGACGACGGTGGCACAGATGCCGGGCAGCGGGCGCTGGGCCGAGCCGGGCTTGGTCTCGGTGACACCCGGCAGCGGGGAGATCATCATCGCGCCGGTCTCGGTCTGCCACCAGGTGTCCACTATCGGGCAGCGGCCGCCGCCGATGTGCTCGCGGTACCAGACCCAGGCCTCGGGGTTGATCGGCTCGCCGACGGAACCGAGGACGCGCAGCGACGACAGGTCGAACTTGGCGGGGATGTCGTCGCCCCACTTCATGAACGTGCGGATCGCGGTCGGCGCCGTGTAGAGGATCGTGACGCCGTACTTCTGCACGATCTCCCAGAACCGGCCCTGGTGCGGGCTGTCCGGGGTGCCCTCGTACATGACCTGGGTCGCGCCGTTGGCCAGCGGCCCGTACACGATGTACGAGTGTCCGGTGACCCAGCCGATGTCGGCGGTGCACCAGAAGACATCGGTCTCCGGCTTGAGGTCGAAGACCGCGTGATGGGTGTACGCGGCCTGGGTGAGATAGCCGCCGGAGGTGTGCAGGATGCCCTTCGGCTTCCCGGTGGTGCCCGAGGTGTACAGGATGAACAGCGGGTGCTCGGCCGGGAACGCCTCCGGGGTGTGCTCGGTCGACTGGCGGGCGACGATGTCGTCCCACCAGACGTCCCGGCCCTCGGTGAAGGCGGTGTCCTGGCCGGTACGGCGGACCACCAGGACGTGCTCGACCTGCGGGCACTTGGTCACGGCCTCGTCGATCGCCGGCTTGAGCGCGGACGGCTTGCCGCGGCGGTAGCCGCCGTCGGCGGTGACGACCAGCTTGGCGTCGGCGTCCTGGATCCGGGAGGCGACGGCGTCGGCCGAGAAGCCGCCGAAGACGACCGAGTGGGCGGCGCCGATGCGGGCGCAGGCCAGCATCGTGATGGCCGCCTCGGGGATCATCGGCAGGTAGACCGCGACCCGGTCGCCCTTGCGGACGCCGAGTTCGAGCAGCGCGTTGGCCGCCTGGGAGACCTCGTCCTTGAGCTGGGCGTAGGTGATCGCGCGGCTGTCGCCGGGCTCGCCCTCGAAGTGGATGGCCACCCGGTCCCCGTGACCGGCCTCGACGTGCCGGTCCACGCAGTTGTACGCGACGTTCAGCTCGCCGTCGGCGAACCACTTGGCGAACGGCGGGTTCGACCAGTCGAGGGTCTCGGTGGGCTCGGTGGCCCAGGTCAGCCGCTTCGCCTGCTCGGCCCAGAAGCCCAGCCGGTCCGCCTTGGCCTGCTCGTACGCCTCCGCCGTGACATTGGCGTGCGCGGCCAGCTCGGCGGGCGGTGCGAACCGCCGCTCCTCGCGCAGAAGGTTGGCCAAGGATTCGTTGCTCACGACTTCTCCCTTTCCCAGGGCGCCTTATGTGCCTTTGTGTCCCGTCGCCTAGCTCACCAGCCAGACGCCCGGGTGGCAAGAGTTTCCGGGCAAGTGGTTTAGACCTATGAGTACGGGCGAACGTGACCCCCGCTCTCCCGGGCGGGGGAGAGTGGGGGCCATCCACTTACACGCGCGAGCGGAACGGACGGTTCAGGAAACGGGAGCGGTTTTCAGGTCTTTCTCCGTCCATCCGGGAGGGCCGATCGGGTCGGTCGGGGTGGTGATGGCGTTCGGGTCGCTTGCGTCCGGCGCGTCAGGAGCGGGCGGTACATGTGTGAACACGTCGTCGTACCCGTAAACCTCCGCGGCGTCCGGGGCCAGCAGATAGACCTGGGCCTCGCCCACGTGGAAGTACATCCCGTGCAGGCTCAGGCCGCCCTCGGCGAGTCTCCGTGCCACCGACGGGTACGCCCGCAGGTGCTCCAGCTGTTGCACCACATTGGTCAGGCACAGTTGTTCGATCTCATCGGCCGGCAGGCGCCCCGAGATCCGGACCCAGGAGTGGCGTCTGTTCCGCATCCGGGCCAGGCTCGGCCGGGCGTGCCGCAGCCAGCGGCGCAGCGGGGTCGGCGCGCCGTCCGCGGCACCCTGGAGGAGGGCCTGCATCGCGCCGCAGCCGGAGTGGCCGCACACCGTGATCGACTCGACCCGCAGCACCTCCACCGCGTACTCGATCGCGGCCGCCACCGAGTCGTCCCCGCCCTCCTCGCCGGGCGGCGGCACCAGATTGCCCACATTGCGCACGGTGAACAGGTCGCCCGGCCCGCTGGCCGTGATCATGCTGGTGACCAGCCGGGAGTCGGAACAGGTCAGGAAGAGATGGGTCGGCCGCTGGCCGTCCCGGGCGAGCCGCGCCAGCTCGGCTCTGACGAGCGGCGCCGTGTCCCGCTGGAAAGCACCCACACCGCTCGCCAGCCGGTGCCCGGTGGCTTTCGGCTCAGGCGGCGCCCCGGGGCCGCCGGTACGGTGTCCCTCGCCGTGCCGGTGGCCGGGCCAGGGCGTCCAGGGGCGGCGGGGATGCCCGACGGACCGCCCGCCGGCGTCCATCGCCGGGCCGGCTGTCGGGGCGGGGGTCGAGGCCGCCGCTGGGCCGGTTGTCGGTCCGGGCATCGAGCCGGCTTCGAAAAGCCCTTTGGACGGCGGCCGTTCGGCGGTCGGCTCCCCGACCGGGCCGTTCGTCGCCACGGTGCCGCCGAAGACCCGGTGCGTGGCCTGCCAGTCGTGCGGCGTCTCGTGCGCCGCGTGGTCCATGAACGAGCCCTCCAGTTCCACGACGGCGTCGGCGCCCGCCGGGATCTGGTGCGGTGCCCGGCTCGGCCGGGGCGCCGCGAGAAAGGTCAACTGGCCTTTGATCCTCGCCAGATGGGAGCCGCCCCGGGTCACCACGGTCAGTCCGGCGGCGGGGCCGCTGACCTGTAGCGGGGAGCCGCCGAGGCGGCCGGCGACGATGCCGCCGACGGCGGCGGCCACCAGGCCGGTCTGGAGCGGTGCTCCGGCGGCGAGGGCGATGCCGAGGGAGAGCGGCAACGCGATCAGGAAGACGGCGAGGGACGCGGATACATCCGCGCCCGCGAGGGCGAAGCGGCGTGGTCCGCCCGGCGGCGCGTGGGGCCGCTGGGCGCGTGGTCGGCTGGTCGTGCGGGCGGGTGTGTCCGGGCTGCAGAGAGTCATTTCCCGTCTCCTCCGGGTCGGCCGCGGACGCGGCTCGTGCGGGGTGCGATGGCGGGGCACCGATCAACGCTCGGTAAATGGATGGTAATGGAGAGTAAAGACTCTGGCAGGAAAAACAGGGCAAATGGGCTAACGATTCACTGGTTCCGGTGACAGAACGTAGCCACGCCGCTTGTCGTTGACGCCCTTCGGCTTCTTGGGTGCGACGTTGACGCCGCTTGTACGTAAATCTGAGAATCCGAAGAGAGGCGGGCGGATGTCAGCCACCGGGAGAAGGAACGCGAGACGGGGCAGGAGCAGAACCACCCCACAGAGGAAGGCGCTTGCCCTCGGCGCCCTCACCGTCGCCCTGACGGCCGGTCTCGCCGGCTGCTCCGGCGCGGGCGGCCCCGCCCAGAAGGGCACTTCGGGCGCGGACGGAGTGAAGAAGGGGGCCGCCGCCCCGCAGGGAGCGGTGCGTCTGATCGGCGACGGCTCCACCGCCTTCACCGGCACCCAGCCCCACCAGCCCACCTGGGCGCGCCTGAAGCAGGGGCAGGAGCCCCCGCAGTTCGTGGTGTTCTCCTGGGACGGCGCGGGCGAGGACAGTCAAAAGCTCTTCTCGCACTTTCGCGAGGTGGGCAAGAAATACGGCGCCACGATGACGTACTTCCTCAGCGGTGTGTATCTGCTGCCTGAGGAGAAACGTAACCTCTACAACCCGCCGCAGCACTCCCCGGGCCGCTCCGACATCGGCTTCAACGACCTCCAGGGCATCCGCGACACTGTGCGCGAGCTGCGCGGCGCGTGGGAGGAGGGCAACGAGATCGGCACCCACTTCAACGGCCACTTCTGCGGCGAGGACGGCGGAGTGGGCACCTGGTCGGTCGACGAGTGGAAGAGCGAGATCAACCAGGCCAAGTCCTTCGTCAAGCACTGGAAGACCAACTCCGGTTTGAAGTCGGAGCAGCCGCTCCCTTTCGACTACGACAAGGAACTGGCCGGCGCCCGCACCCCGTGCCTGGAGGGCCGCAAGAACTTCGTCAAGGCCGCCTCACAGCTGGGCTTCCGCTATGACACCAGCGGCGTCAACGACCAGATCTGGCCCAAGAAGGACCATGGTCTGTGGGACCTGTCGATGCAGCTCGTCCCGGTCCCCGGCCGCGAGTTCGAGACTCTGTCCATGGACTACAACTTCATGGTCAACCAGTCCGGTACGGCCACCCAGGGCGACCCGTCCCAGCACGACTACTGGGGCAACCAGATGCGCGACGGCCTCGTCGAGGCCTTCGAGCGCTCCTACCGGGGCAACCGTGCGCCGCTGATCATCGGCAACCACTTCGAGTCCTGGAACGGCGGCACGTACATGCGCGCCATCGAGGACACCATCTCCACGGTCTGCGTGCAGAAGAACGTCAGGTGCGTCTCCTTCCGCCAGCTCGCGGACTGGCTGGACGCCCAGGACCCGGCCGTCCTCGCCAAGCTCCACACGCTGAAGGTCGGCGAGGCCCCGCCGGGCGGCTGGACGTCCTTCCTGGCCCCGAAGCCCGCCGCTCCGGCGGGGGCCCCGGCGGCCAAGCAGGCCGGCGTCAAGCAGGCTGCACCGCACTGAGCCCTTCGGACAGCGTGAAGGCGGGGTCGACCTGCGCCGCCAGGTCGGCCCCCGTCCGGGCGTTGCCCCAGCTCTGCGCGTTGCGCAGATGGAAGTGGACCATCTGACGCGTGTACCGCTCCCAGTCGCGGTGCGCGTACGAGTCGTCGGCGGTGCGCTGGAGCGCGCACAGGGCCGCCCGGTTGCGGTCCTCCAGGGCCGCGAACGGGGACGGGCGGCCCTTCTCCATGGCGCGGACCCAGTCCGAGTGGCCGACCGTCACCAGGAGGTCGTCGCCCACCTCGGCGCGCAGGAAGTCGACGTCGTCCTCGCCCTGCACCTTGTTGCCGACGACCTTCAGGGCGACACCGAAGTCCCGCGCGTACTCCTTGTACTGGCGGTAGACGGAGACGCCCTTGCGGGTCGGCTCGGCGACCAGGAACGTCATGTCGAAGCGGGTGAACATGCCGGAGGCGAAGGAGTCGGAGCCGGCCGTCATGTCGACCACCACGTACTCGCCGGGGCCGTCCACCAGGTGGTTCAGGCACAGTTCGACCGCGCCGACCTTCGAGTGGTAGCAGGCCACACCGAGGTCCGACTCGGTGAACGGCCCCGTGGCCATCAGCCGGATCCCCTGGTCGTCGAGTGTCACTGGCCGCGCGCAGGCGTCGTAGACCGGGTTGTCCTCGCGCACCCCGAGGAGCCGCGACCCCTCCCCGGGCGGAGTGGTCTTGATCATCGTGTCGGCGGAGGCGATCCGCGGGTTCGTGCCCCGCAGGTACTCCTTGATCAGCGGCAGATGCGCCCCCATCGCGGGGAGCGCGGCGGTCTCCTCGTCGGAGAGGCCGAGCGCGGCGCCGAGGTGCTGGTTGATGTCCGCGTCGACCGCGATGACCGGGGCTCCGGTGGCGGCGAGGTGTCGGATGAAGAGGGAGGACAGAGTGGTCTTGCCACTCCCGCCCTTCCCTACGAAAGCGATCTTCATGTTCACCTAGCGTAGTAGCCGTGATGCGGTCCGTGGTCAAGGTGCGTGAAGAAGACCACTCCAACGTGGGGCGGCGGCCCGGGGCGCGTAGCCTCCCTACTTATGAGTACGCACGCCTCTGACCCCCTGGCCGCCCTCGGCTCCCTGCCGGGCGTCGCCGACTCGGTGGACTCCGTACGCAAGGCGGTCGACCGGGTCTACGGCCACCGCGTGATGCGCCGCCGCAGCAACGAGATCACCTCCGAGGCGGCACTGCGCGGGGCGCGCGGCTCGGCCGCGCTCGCCGGTGCCGACTGGGCCCTGGAAGAGGTCCGCCGCCGGACCGACTTCAGCGCCGACCCGGAGGCCCGCACCGTGGGCGCGGCACTGCGACTGAGCGCCGAAGGCGGGCAGTTGCTCTCCATCTGGCGCCAGTCGCCGCTGCGGGTGCTCGCCCGGCTGCACCTGGTCGCCGAGGGCGAGCCGCTCGACTCGACGGGCCGGCCGCGACAGGCCGGCGAGCCGGTCGACGAGCCGCTGATCGAAGCACCGCTGCCGACGTCGGCGGAGGTCTCGGGCCGGCTCGACGGGCTCGCGGAACTGATCATCGCGGGTGGCGAGGCACCGGCCCTGGTCACGGCGGCCGTGGTGCACGGTGAACTGCTCGCCCTGCGCCCCTTCACCACGCACAACGGGCTGATCGCGCGGGCCGCCGAGCGGATCGTGCTGGTCGGCAGTGGTCTCGACCCCAAGTCGATCTGCCCGGCCGAGGTCGGCCACGCCGAACTGGGGCGGGACGCCTACCTGGCCGCTTTCGAGGGCTACGTCTCGGGGACCGCGGAGGGCATGGCCGCCTGGATCACGCACTGCGGGCGCGCGGTCGAGCTCGGGGTCCGCGAGTCGACGGCGGTCTGCGAGGCGCTGCAGCGCGGAGCGGCCTGAGCCGCCCGAGAGTTTTGCGCACAGGGTTGCGGCGGTACCGGTTCCGGTACCGCCGCTGGCACGTCCACCCAGTTACCAAGCGTCCTCGTGATGTGCCCATCAGGCGGGGTTGCTTTGCCCTTCGCCTGGTGCGGCTGGCCCTTAATCGAAGGGTCGACGTCGCGTGGGTGCCAGGTTTCTGTGCGTCAGGTCCGTGGGGCCTTCTTGCTCAACAGGTGATCCTCTCGGATGTCCCAGGTCTCGCGGGCCTGATTCCTTTCTACTCCTGTCCGGAAAGAAGCGAAAGTCCTGACTCCGCTTCTTTGCCTTCCCCGCGGGGCGGGGCGGAACGATCCGCCCGGCCCGGGGTCTTCGTGGCCTTCGTGCCCCGGCCCCGCGCGGGAGACAGGCCCTACGCGCAGCGGGCGGCGGAGGTTCGGCGGCGGCGTCCGGCGTACCAGACGAGTCCGGCCGTGACGGCTGCCGCGCCCACGGCGACCGCGGCCACGAGCGCCGGGCGGGCGGGCATCGCGGGCAGCCGCTGCTTCAGCCGGACCGGCTTGTCGAACACCAGCACAGGCCACTCGCGCGCGGTCGCCTCGCGCCGCAGCGCCCGGTCCGGGTTCACCGCGAACGGGTGGCCGACGGCCTCCAGCATCGGCAGGTCGGTCGCCGAGTCGCTGTACGCGTAACAACGCGCCAGGTCGTAGCCCTCGGACGCGGCCAGCTCCCGGACCGCCTCCGCCTTGGTCGGGCCGTACGCGTAGTACTCCACCTCGCCGGTGAAGCAGCCGTCCTCGCCGACCACCATCCGGGTCGCCACGACCCGGTCTGCGCCCAGCATGTCGCCGATGGGCTCGACGACCTCGGCCCCGGAGGTCGAGACGATCACCACGTCGCGGCCGGCGGCGTGGTGCTCCTCGATGAGGGAGGCGGCCTCGTCGTAGATGATCGGGTCGATCAGGTCGTGCAGGGTCTCGGCCACGAGTTCCTTGACCTGTGCGACGTTCCAGCCTTTGCAGAGCGCGGAAAGATATTCACGCATCCGCTCCATCTGGTCGTGATCGGCTCCGCCCACCAGGAACACGAACTGGATGTACGCCGTCCGCAGTGCGGCACGGCGACTGATCAGTCCGCCCCGGTAGAAGGACTTGCTGAAGGTCAGCGTCGAGGACTTCGCAATGACCGTCTTGTCCAGGTCAAAGAAGGCGGCCGCACGCGGCATCGAGTGGTTTTCCACGAGCCCGAGCATAGGTGCCCGCCATTCGGCGTACGCTGGGGCGCGTGGGTTTGCCTGAGAAGGCTCTCGGGTACACCATGGAAGTCACGGATCGTTCGCGACCGTGCTAACCCGGTCCGGCTCCTCCCCCCCCGAGTCGGCCGGAAAGACGACCCCCGCTCTCCCCCCCGGCGGGGGTCGTCGCATGTCCGGAGCGGTTTTCGCCCGTCGACTCGTCATCGCCACCCCTTCCTCGGCCCGCGCACGGGCGGACGGCACGAGGTCGAGACCGACCCCGATTCGTCACTCAGCGTAGTCGATGGGGCGCTCTCCGGGCAGGACCGGTTCGGGTGGAGAAGTTATTCACAACCGGTGGGTTATCCACAGTTTTTCAGCAAGATCCACAAGATTTCCGAGATGGCTGCACGGTGATTCCGGTCGCGAAGTCCGCGAACCGCCGGAATCACACGAGGAGTGTGCGCCATGAAGGGATCGACCGCTCGCGGAAGGACGCGGGGAGACGGCTCGGCCACCCGCCCGGACAACGGACCGGACCGCGCCGGGACCACGACGAGCCCCGTTTCCGGGCGAGAGACGGCGCGGGCGGCCCGCCCGCTGATCGTGACGGAGGACCTCGCGCTCCTGGACGACCTGCTGCGGCTGTGCGCCGCGGCCGGCGCCGAACCCGAGGTGTTCCACGCCGTGCCCGAACCCCGCTCCGGCTGGACCCGCCCACCCCTCGTCCTCGTCGGCGACGACGCGGCGAGCCGCTGCCGGGGCGCCACCCGCAGGCCGGGTGTCCTGCTCGTCGGCCGGGACCTGGGCGACGACCCCGGCAAATGGCGGCGCGCCGTCGAGATCGGTGCGGAAAGCGTCCTTGACCTGCCCCGCGACGAGAGCCGGCTCGTCGACCTGCTCGCCGACGCCGCCGAGGGCGTCGGCCGGCCCGCCCTGACCGTCGGCGTCCTCGGCGGTCAGGGCGGCGCCGGGGCCTCGACCCTGTCCTGCGCCCTCGCCCTCGCCGCCGCGCGGACCGGGCGGCGCACCCTGCTCGTCGACGGCGACCCGCTCGGCGGCGGACTCGACGTCCTGCTCGGCGGCGAGCGCGCCGAAGGCCGGCGCTGGCCCGACTTCGCCGCGTCGAAAGGGCGCGTGGCGGGCGCCGCCCTGGAGGAATCCCTGCCCCTGGTACGAGGCGTACGGGTGCTCAGCTGGGACCGCGGCGACCCCGTCCCCGTACCGCCCGAGGCCGTGCGCTCGGTGCTCGCGGCCGCCCGCAGGCGGGGCGGCGCCGTCGTGGTCGACCTGCCCCGCCGCATCGACGCCACCGTCACCGAGATCCTCGCCCAGCTCGACCTCGGACTGCTGATCGTCCCCGGCGAACTGCGCGCCGTCGCCGCCGCCCACCGGGTGGCCAGGGCGGCCGGCCGGGTGCTGCGCGACCTGCGGGTGGTCGTCCGCGGGCCGTACGCCCCCGGCCTCGACGAACGGTGGATCGCCGACGCCCTCCGGCTGCCCCTCGTCGGCGAACTCCCCGCCGAACCCGGGCACGCGACGGCCGGGGACGGTGGCCCGCCACCGGGCGCCGACGCCCGCGGCGGACTCGGCCGGTTCTGCGCCGGGTTCTGGGAGCGCGCCCTCCTCGCGGAGCGTGCGCTTTGAGCGGCCCGGCCCTGCTCGACGCGGTGCGCCAACGGCTCGCGCAGAGCGGCGCGGACCCCACCCCGGCGCGGGTCGCCGCCGCGCTGCGGGCCCAGGGGCGCCTGCTGGGCGACACCGAAGTGCTCGGCGCCGCCGAGGAACTGCGCAGCGAACTCGTGGGCACCGGCCCCCTGGAACCCCTGCTCGCTGACCCCCGCGTCACCGACGTGCTGGTCTGCGCGCCCGACCGGGTCTGGGTGGACCGCGGCACCGGACTCGAACCGACCGGGGTGACCTTCCCGGACGCGGCGGCGGTCCGCAGGCTCGCCCAGCGGCTCGCGGCCGTGGCCGGCCGCCGTCTCGACGACGCCCGGCCCTGGGTGGACGCCCGGCTTCCGGACGGCACCCGGATGCACGCCGTGCTGCCCCCGATCGCCGTCGGCTCGACCTGCCTCTCGCTGCGAGTGGTGCGGCCGAGAGCCTTCGCCGTGGCCGAACTGACCGAGGCGGGCACCGTCCCGCCCGGCGGCGAGCCGCTGCTGCGGGCCCTGATCGAGGCCCGGATCTCGTTCCTCGTCAGCGGAGGCACCGGATCCGGCAAGACCACCCTGCTGTCCACCCTGCTCGGCCTCGTGGGCCCACGTGAGCGGATCGTCGTCGCCGAGGACTCGGCCGAACTGCGCCCCGACCACCCGCATGTGGTGCGCCTGGAGGCCCGGCCGCCCAACCAGGAGGGCGCCGGTCTCGTCACCCTGCGGGACCTGGTGCGCCAGGCCCTGCGGATGCGGCCGGACCGGCTCGTGGTCGGCGAGGTCCGGGGCCCCGAGGCGGTCGATCTGCTGGCCGCCCTCAACACCGGCCACGCCGGCTGCGGGACCGTCCACGCCAACACGGCGGCCGACGTACCGGCCCGGCTGGAGGCACTCGGCACCTCGGCGGGGCTCGACCGGGCCGCCCTGCACAGCCAGTTGGGCGCCGGACTCTCGGTGGTGCTGCACCTGGTGCGGGACCGGTCGGGGCAGCGGCGGATCGCCGAAGCGCACGTCCTGGAACGGGACCGCGAGGGGCTGGTCACGACCGTGCCCGCGCTCCGCTGGGCGGCGGGCGGGTTCACACGGGAGCGGGGCTGGGAGCGGCTGTGGTCGCTGATCGGGGACGGCGCCCGATGAGGGCCCGGGACAGGGGACGGCGATGGGGGCGGTGAGGGGGATGCCGGTGATGGCGGGGGTGACCGCGACGACCGGTACGGCGACGGGCGCGATGACGGGCGCGGCGGTGCTGTGCGCGGCGGTGGCGTGCGCGGTGGCCCTGTGGTGGTGGACGGACGGGCACGGGAAGGGGCGGCGCCGGGCCCGGGCGGTCCTCGCTCTGCCGGCCGGGGCGGGCGGGCCGTCGGGCGGAGCGGACGCGCCGTCGCTGATCACGGCCGTCGGCCGCTGGTGGGGCATGGTGCGCGGCCGGCGGGAGTGGCTGTGTCTGCCGGGTTCGGCCGTCGTCGCGCTGCTCGGTGCCTCTCCCCTGCCGCTGCTCGCGGGGGTGGCGGCGGTCCCGCTGGTGGGACGCGGACTGCGGACCGCCCGGGAGCGGGCGGAGCGGGAGGCGCGCGCCGGCCGGGTGGTGGCCCTGTGCGGGGCGGTCGCCGGTGAACTGAAGGCCGGCTGGCAGCCCGCTCAGGCGCTGGCGTTCGCGGCACGGACGACCGGGGCGCTCGGCGGGCAGGAGGCGGCGGTTCTCGCGGCGGCCCGGTTCGGCGGGGACGTACCGGAAGCGCTGCGCCGCGCGGCCCGGCGGGACGGCGCGGGCGGACTGGCCGGGATGGCCGCCTGCTGGCAGGTCGCCGTCGACGGCGGCGCGGGACTCGCCGCCGGCCTGGACCGGCTGGAGATGGCGCTGCGCGCCCACCGGGACCAGCGGGAGCGGGTGCGGGCCCAACTGGCCGGCGCCTGGGCCACCGTGGGGGTGCTCGCCGTCCTGCCGGTGGCCGGGCTCGGACTCGGGGCGGCGCTCGGGGCCCGGCCGCTGCGGGTCCTGCTGCACACCCCGGCGGGCCTGGGCTGTCTGCTCGTCGGGGGCGCCCTGGAAGCCCTGGGGCTGTGGTGGGCGAGCCGGATCGTGCGGGGCGGTGAACGGCTGTGACCGGGCTCGTCGCGGTGGTCTGCGCGCTGGTGACGGTGGCCGGCGCGGTGGCCGAACGGCGCCGGGGACGGCGGACGCGCCGGTGTCTCGCGCTGCTGCTCGGGTCCGGGCCGGCGGCCCCGGCCCGCAGGCGTCGCCCCCTGCCGCCCCGGCTGCGGGCCTGGGGGATGCCCGGTGCGGCGGGGGTCGCGACGTACGCGCTGATCGGTGGTCTCGCGGGACCCGTGGCCGGGGCCGGCGTCGCCTGGGGCCTGTGGCGGTGGCGTTCGCACCGGAGGCGCGCCACACCGGAGAACGAGGCCGAACAGGCGGAGATGGAGCGCCGGCTGCCGCTCGCCGCCGACCTCCTGGCGGCCTGTGGCTCGGCCGGCGCCGCGCCCGGGGAGGCGGCCGAGGCGGTCGGCCGGTCGCTGGGCGGACCCGTCGGCGAGCGGCTGGTCCGCACGGCGGCGGAGCTGCGGCTCGGCGGCGAACCGGCCGAGGTGTGGCGCGGCTTCGGGTCGATACCGGGCGCCGAGGCCCTGGCCCGGTGCCTGGAGCGCGCCGCCCTGTCCGGTGCCCCCGCGGCCGAGGCCGTGGCACGGCATGCGGAGGGACTGCGGGCGGCCCGCGCCCGGGCGGCGGCGACCCGGGCCCAGCGGGCGCAGGTGCTGATCACGGCGCCGGTCGGGCTGTGCTTCCTGCCCGCCTTCCTGGCGGTGGGGGTGGCCCCGGTGGTCATCGGGCTGGCGAGCGGACTGCTCGCCGGCCGGTGACGGACGCGGCAGCACAGCCGGGGTGAGTCCGTGAGGACGAGTCGGCGGCACCGGCGAGTCGGTCGATGCGCGAGCCGGCAGACGCACAAGCCGATGG
Organism: Streptomyces sp. NPDC048718; assembly: GCF_043198875.1. Taxonomy (NCBI): domain Bacteria; kingdom Bacillati; phylum Actinomycetota; class Actinomycetes; order Kitasatosporales; family Streptomycetaceae; genus Streptomyces; species Streptomyces sp. NPDC048718. Next base: position 139,877 of record NZ_JBICVG010000008.1, on the reverse strand, counting down.
ATCCACCAGTCGGCAGACGCACAAGCCGATGGATCCACGAGTCGGTCGATCAACGAGACAGCGAATCAACGAGACGACGAGTCAAGGAGACGTTCCGATGACAAGGGTGAACGTAATGAAGCGGTTGGCGGGCTGGTGGCGGGTCCGCGTGGCGGGGCTACGGCGCGACGCGGGCATGAGCACCACCGAGTACGCGATGGGGACGATCGCCGCGGCGGCGTTCGCGGCCGTGCTCTACAAGGTGCTGACGAGCGGCACGGTGGCGAAGGCCCTGGAGTCGGTGATCGGCAAGGCCCTCGATGCGCCGTTCTGACCGGGGGTCGGTGACCGCGGAGGCGGCCGTCGCCCTGCCCGCGCTGGTCTTGTTCACGGCGGCCCTGCTGTGGGGTCTGGCCGCGGCCGCTGCCCAGATCAGGTGTGTGGACGCGGCCAGGGCCGGGGCGCGGGCGGTCGCCCGTTCCGAGCCGGAGCCGGCCGCCCGGGCCGCGGCCCGAGCGGCAGCCCCCGACGGCGCCCGGGTCACCGTGGCGCGGGACGGCGAGCTGTGGCGGGTCACGGTGGAGGCGAGCGCACCCGGTCCCGGCGGGCTCGGGCTGACCCTGCGGGCCGGCGCGGCGGCACTCGCCGAGGACACGGTGGGGGAGGCGGCGCCATGATCCGGCACCGGGACGGTCGGCATCGGGGCGGCCGGGGCCGGGGCGACCGGGGAGTGGCGACGGTGTGGGCGGCGTTCGCCGCGTGCGCGCTGTGCGTGGTGTTCGGTGCGGTCCTCGCCCTCGGGCAGGCCGTGACCGCCCGCCACCGGGCCGGTTCCGCGGCCGACCTGGCGGCCCTCGCCGCCGCGGACCGCTCCCTGTGGGGAGAGCGGGACGCCTGCGCCGCCGCCGGCCGGGTGGCCGCGGCCCACGGCGCCGCTCTCGCCCGCTGCGCTGTCCGCGAGGACGTGGCTGAGGTCACCGCCCGGATCGCCGTCGGCCCCTGGGCGGCGGAGGTCAGGGCTCGGGCGGGGCCCCCGGCGCCTCGGGGTCTGACGGGCCTGACGGGCCGTCCGGCGACGGCGCCGGAGCCGGCGGACCTGACGGATTCGACAGGTCCGCCGGATCTGACGGCTCACCCGGATCCGCCGGGGCCCCGCGCAGGAGTTCCGTGAGGAGGCGTACGGCACCTCGTTTGTGGAGCGGGTCGTTGCCGTTGCCGCACTTCGGGGACTGGACGCAGGAGGGGCAGCCGGAGTCGCACTCGCAGGAGGCGATGGCCTCCCGGGTGGCGGTCAGCCAGGCGCGGGCGGTGTGGAAGGCGCGTTCCGCGAAGCCCGCGCCGCCCGGATGGCCGTCGTAGACGAAGACGGTCGGCAGCAGGGTGTCGGGGTGCAGCGGTACGGAGACCCCGCCGATGTCCCAGCGGTCGCAGGTGGCGAAGAGCGGGAGCATGCCGATGGAGGCGTGTTCGGCGGCGTGCAGGGCTCCGCCGAGGATCTCCGGGTTGATCCGGGCGGCGTCGAGCTGGTCCTCGGTGACCGTCCACCACACGGCCCGGGTGCGCAGGGTGCGGGGCGGCAGGTCGAGCTTGGTCTCGCCGAGCACCTCGCCGGTCACGAGCCGGCGGCGGAGGAAGGAGACGACCTGGTTGGTGACCTCGACGGAGCCGTAGCAGAGGCGGCCGGCTCCCCAGGGGATCTCGGTGTCGGTGGACAGGACGGAGATGGAGGTGGTGTCGCGGGCGGTGGTGGAGTACGTCGGGTTCGCCTCCTCGACCAGGGCCACGGAGTCCGTCAGGTCGAGCTCGCGGACCAGATAGGTGCGGCCCTGGTGGAGGTGGACGGCGCCCTTGTGGACGGACGCGTGCGAGGCGGCCTCGTCGACGGTACCGAGCAGCCGGCCGGTGCCCGTCTCGACGATCCGGACCGGGTCGCCCCCGCCGCCGCGGATGTCGGTGAGGTCGGCGGCCCGTTCCCGGCGGGTCCAGTACCAGCCCGTGGCCCGGCGGCGCAGCAGTCCGGCGGCCTCCAGCTGGGGCAACAGCTCGGGCACGGCGGGGCCGAAGAGTTCCAGATCGGCTTCGGTGAGGGGCAGTTCGGAGGCGGCGGCGCACAGATGGGGGGCGAGGACGTAGGGGTTGTCGGGGTCCAGGACGGTCGACTCGACCGGCTGCCGGAAGATCGCCTCGGGGTGGTGCACCAGGAAGGTGTCGAGCGGGTCGTCCCGGGCGACCAGGACGGCGAGCGCGCCCTCGCCCGACCGGCCCGCGCGGCCGGCCTGCTGCCACAGCGAGGCCCGGGTGCCGGGATAGCCGGCGATCACGACGGCGTCGAGGCCCGAGACGTCGACGCCCAGCTCCAGGGCGGTGGTCGCGGCGAGGCCGAGCAGTTCGCCGGAATGCAGGGCGCGTTCCAGGGCCCGGCGTTCCTCGGGCAGGTAGCCGCCTCGGTAGGCGGCGACCCGGCGGACCAGGGAGCGGTCGACCTCGGCGAGGCGTTCCTGGGCGATGACCGAGACGAGCTCGGCGCCGCGCCGGGAGCGTACGAAGGCGACCGAGCGGACGCCCTGCACGGTCAGATCGGTCAGCAGGTCGGCGGTCTCGGCGGTGGCGGAGCGCCGGACGGGGGCGCCGTGCTCGCCGTGCAGTTCGGTCAGGGGCGGCTCCCACAGGGCGAACACCAGCTCGCCGCGCGGGGAGGCGTCGTCGGCGACCTCGGTGACGGGCAGTCCGGTGAGCCGGCCCGCGGCCCGGGCCGGGTCGGCGGAGGTGGCCGAGGCGAGCAGGAAGACCGGCTCGGAGCCGTACCGGGCGCAGACGCGCCGCAGCCGCCGCAGCACCTGGGCGACATGGGAGCCGAAGACGCCCCGGTAGGTGTGACATTCGTCGACGACGACATAGCGCAGGGAGCGCAGAAAGGAGGACCAGCGGGGGTGGGAGGGCAGGATCCCGCGGTGCAGCATGTCGGGGTTGGTGAGCACGTAGTTCGCGTACTGGCGGACCCATTCGCGCTCCTCCACCGGGGTGTCGCCGTCGTAGACGGCGGGCCGGATCCGGTTGCCGAGCGGGGCGGCCAGTTCGCGTACGGCGCGCCGCTGGTCGGCGGCCAGGGCTTTCGTCGGGGCCAGATAGAGGGCGGTGGCGCCCCGCCCGTTCGCGGCCTCGGAGCCGTCGAGGAGCGTGGACAGGACGGGAGTGAGATAGGCGAGCGACTTGCCCGAGGCGGTTCCTGTGGCGATCACCACTGAGGTGCCGTCCAGCGCGTGCTCGGCGGCCTCGGCCTGGTGGGCCCAGGGATGGGCGATCCCGGCTTTCTCGATCGCGGCGATCACCTCGGCCCGGACCCGGTGCGGCCACACGGCATGACGGCCCGTACGGGCGGGCAGATGCTCCGTATGAGTGATGCGCGCGGCCCGGCTCTCACCACTGGAGAGCCGGTCGAGGACCTCGCCGGGAGAGGGGCGGCTGCCCGGTTCTCCGGCGGGTCGGCGGGGGCGGTGTTTCTCGGCCATCGGCACCGAGTGTGTCACCGGCGTGACGGACAATGCTCCCAAGGCGTCGTGCATGGCAGCCGGTAAGTGATTGAATGCCATCGCGGCCGGCGTTCCGTCCCGTGGCTCCACACGGGAGTTCCGAGGGACGGCCGCTCGATAGCTAGGTGCTGGAGGACCCGTGGACCTGTCTCTGTCGACTCGCACTGTGCCCGGCCCCAATGGCGACCGTACGGTCGTCGAGGTCGGTGGCGAGATTGATGTGTATACCGCGCCCAAGCTGCGCGAGCAGTTGGTCGAGTTGGTGAACGACGGCAGCTACCACCTGGTTGTCGACATGGAAGGCGTGGACTTCCTCGACTCGACCGGCCTCGGCGTGCTGGTGGGCGGCCTGAAGCGCGTGCGCGCGCACGAGGGATCGCTGCGCCTGGTGTGCAACCAGGAGCGCATTCTGAAGATTTTCCGGATCACCGGGCTCACCAAGGTGTTCCCGATCCACACCTCGGTCGAGGACGCCATCAACACCGCCGACTGAGACCGGGCGAGGCCCCGTGGGCTTGACCCGTCCGGCGCGGATCCGCCGGACGGGTCCGCCCAGCCCCGCGAACCGTCGAGAATCCCAGGGGATCGCATGGCCACCGTTGAACTGCTCTTCAGCGCTCAGCCCGAGCATGTCCGCACGGCTCGTCTGGTGGCCGCCGCGGTGGCCAGACGGGCCGGGGTCGACGAGGCGGTCCTCGACGAGGTCCGGCTCGCCGTCGGCGAGGCGTGCTCCCGCGCGGTCGGGCTGCACCGCAGCAACGGGGTCACCACTCCGGTGCGGGTCGCGCTGACCGAGGAGGAGAAGTCCTTCTCGATCGAGGTCGGCGACGAGGTGCCCGGTGCGGGTGTGGCCGCCGCCGACGCCGCCGGGGTGCCCGGCGCGCGCGACGCGGCACCGGCCGAGGACTTCGACGATGCCGACGGCGAAGACGAGATGGGTCTCGCGGTGATCCGCGGGCTCGTCGACGACGTCGAGGTGAGCGCCGGCGAGGAGGGCGGCACCATCCGGATGCGCTGGCCCGCCAACCCGGACGCCGCGTTCGGCTGACCTGACCCGGTTCGGCCCGGTCTGGCCTGGGCTGACCGGTGCGGGGCCCGTATGTCCGCCCGGTGCGGGGGTCCGTACCGCCTGGCGGCGATCGCGGAGCTCCGTACACCAGGCGCACAGAGGTCCGTATGTCCGGCGGATCGCACGAAGTCCGCGTCGGACCGTGAAAGACCGCGCGGGCCAGGAATGACCGTGGCGGATCGCATACGACCGTGCCGGATCACGTATGACCGCGGGAGACCGCGAAAGACCCAGAATGACCCCGAATACGCCGAAGAGGCCCTGTCCCGCAGGGCCTCTTCGGCGTATTCGAGGACTTCGGCCGTGCGGCGTGGCGCGATTCGTTCGTCATCGCGTTCGTTACCGCGTTCGGTGGCACTTGGGAGGGATTCCGGGCGGCGGAATGCGGAGGCCCGGTTTGCGTGAGTTCACATCCATAGAATCCGCTTTGTCCTGACTTCGCGCTGTCACGGAGGGCGGAAATGGTGGACCTCGCCGCCGCGGTGCTCACCCACGGGAACCGTGTGATCGTGGCCGTCGTCGCGGGCGTCGCGCTGGTGGCGCTCCTGGCGGCCCGGCTGCTGGCCCGCCAGGTCCTCAAGGCGGGCGAGGGCACGGAGACCATGCGCCGGATCGCGGCGGCCGTCCAGGAGGGCGCCAACGCGTATCTGGCACGGCAGCTGCGGACGCTCGCCGTCTTCGCCGTCGCGGTGTTCTTCCTGTTGTTCCTGCTGCCCGCCGACACCTGGGCGCAGCGCGCCGGACGCTCGCTCTTCTTCCTGGTCGGCGCGCTCTTCTCGGCGGTCACCGGTTACGTGGGCATGCGGCTCGCGGTCCGGGCGAACGTACGGGTCGCCGCCGCGGCACGGGAGGCGACGCCCGCCCCCGGCGAGCCCGCGCCGCCCCGGTCCGCCGTCGCGCGCCAGGCCATGCGGATCGCGTTCCGTACCGGCGGTGTGGTCGGCATGTCCACCGTCGGCCTCGGCCTGCTCGGCACCTCCTGCGTGGTGCTCGTCTACGCCGCCGACGCGCCCAAGGTCCTGGAGGGCTTCGGCCTCGGCGCGGCGCTCATCGCGATGTTCATGCGGGTGGGCGGCGGCATCTTCACCAAGGCGGCCGACGTCGGCGCCGACCTGGTCGGCAAGATCGAGCAGGGCATCCCCGAGGACGATCCGCGCAACGCGGCCACCATCGCCGACAACGTGGGCGACAACGTCGGCGACTGCGCGGGCATGGCCGCCGACCTCTTCGAGTCGTACGCCGTCACGCTCGTCGCCGCCCTCATCCTCGGCAAGGCGGCCTTCGGCGACATCGGACTCGCCTTTCCCCTCGTGGTCCCGGCGATCGGGGTGGTGACCGCGGTGGCGGGCATCGTCGCGGTCGCCCCGCGCCGCGGCGATCGCAGCGGCCTGACCGCCGTCAACCGGGGTTTCTTCCTCTCCGCGCTGTGCTCGCTCGTCCTCGTCGCCGCGGCCACCGTCGTCCTCCTCCCGTCCTCGTACGCCGACCTCGAAGGCGTCACGGAGGCGGGCATCCCCACCCACGGCGGCGACCCGCGCGTGCTCGCCATGGCCGCCGTGGCGATCGGCGTCGTGCTCGCCGCGCTCATCCAGCAGCTCACCGGCTACTTCACCGAGACCGGCCGCCGCCCCGTCCGTGACATCGCCGCGTCGTCCCTGACCGGCGCCGCCACCGTGGTCCTGGCGGGGGTGGCGATCGGCCTGGAGTCCGCGGTCTACACGGCCACGCTGATCGGCCTCGCCGTCTACGGGGCGTTCCTGCTCGGCGGCTCGTCGATCATGCTGGCGCTGTTCGCGGTCGCCCTCGCGGGCACCGGGCTGCTCACCACGGTCGGGGTGATCGTCGCCATGGACACCTTCGGCCCGGTCGCCGACAACGCGCAGGGCATCGCGGAGATGTCCGGCGACGTGACGGGTGAGGGCGCGCGGGTGCTCACCGACCTGGACGCCGTCGGCAACACCACCAAGGCGATCACCAAGGGCATCGCGATCGCCACGGCCGTCCTCGCGGCGGCCGCGCTGTTCGGCTCGTACCGGGACACGATCGCGACCTCCGTCGCCGAGGTCGGCGCGCGGGCGGGCCAGGCGACTTTGTCCATGGACATCTCGCAGCCGAACAATCTCTTCGGGATGGTGCTCGGCGCCGCGGTCGTCTTCCTCTTCTCCGGGCTCGCGATCAACGCCGTCTCCCGGTCGGCGGGTGCGGTGGTCTTCGAGGTGCGGCGGCAGTTCCGCCGCCATCCCGGGATCATGGACTACAGCGAGACGCCCGAATACGGCCGGGTCGTCGACCTCTGCACCAGGGACGCGCTGCGCGAACTCGCCACGCCCGGACTGCTCGCCGTGATGGCCCCGCTCGCGGTCGGCTTCGCCCTCGGAGTCGGCCCGCTCGGCGCGTTCCTCGCCGGAGCCATCGCCGCCGGCGGGCTGATGGCCGTCTTCCTCGCCAACTCCGGCGGGGCCTGGGACAACGCCAAGAAGCTGGTCGAGGACGGCCGGTACGGCGGGAAGGGCGGCCCCGCGCACGCGGCGACCGTCATCGGGGACACGGTCGGCGACCCTTTCAAGGACACCGCGGGGCCGTCGATCAATCCGCTCCTGAAGGTGATGAACCTGGTCGCGCTGCTGATCGCGCCGGCGATCGTGCGGTTCGGGTACGGCTCCGGGGCCCGGCCCTGGGTGCGCGCGCTGATCGCGGCCGTGGCGCTCGCGGTCATCGTCGTCGCGGTCGGCATCGCGCGGCGGCGGCCGGTGGCGATCGGGGGCGACACGCCCGGACGGAACGACGCGTCGCCGGGCGCGGCCGTGACGCCGTGACGCCGTGACGGGGTGGCTGAGGGAGTTGCTTCACGGGGCGCCGTACGGTCTTGGCACCGTCCGGCGCCATCCTTGTCGGCGGGCTGTCAAGGCGCGTCGCAGGAGGGTGCTCTGACGTGACGTCCGCCCCCTGTCTGCTGGTTCAAAAGGCTTCAATATGGGATGAACCGGTCGCACGATCGGTGGGTGCCCTGCACATGACGTGTATGTTCCGGGGCCGAGAGCCTTGGAAGGGACCGATCCGGTGAACAAGAAGCTTGCGGCCGCACTGTCCGGCGGCGCGGTACTGATGCTCGTGCTGTCCGGCTGCGGAGGGGACGACGGCAACAAGGTCGACGACTGGGCCAAGACGTTCTGCGACGAGGCGAAGCCGCAGATCCAGAAGCGCGCCAACGCCAACCAGCTGATCATCTCCACGGCTGCCGACAGCAAGCCCGCCACCATCCAGGCCGCCGACTCCAAGGCCTTCGCGGACATCGCCGCCGCCGACCGCGCCCTGGCCAAGGCGGTCGAGACCGCCGGGACGCCGCCGGTCGAGAACGGCGAGACGATCAAGCAGGACGCGGTCAAGCAGCTCAACGACACGGCCGCCGCCTACGACGAGCTGAAGAAGCAGGTCGACGGGCTCGACACGTCGGACCAGCAGAAGTTCGCCGACGGGCTCAAGTCCGTCTCCGACAACCTGGCGAAGATCCAGAACATGGACCAGGCCGCCATCACCAAGCTCCAGTCCGGCGAACTCGGCCAGGCCATGGCCAAGCAGCCGGGCTGCCAGACGCCGAAGGCCTCCGTGCCGCCGTCGCCCGAGAGCGGTTCCGAGCCGGCCGGCGGCGAGGGCGCCGCAGGCGACGGCTCCAAGAGCGACGGCACGAAGAGCGACGGCACGAAGAGCGACGGCTCCAAGGACAGTTCCAAGGACGGCTCCAAGGACGGGTCCAAGAGCGGCGACGGCAAGACCGAGAGCACGAAGACCGAGGGCTGACGGTCAAGGCACTCAAGGCCCTCAAGGGCCGCTCCGCGGCGAGGGCTCCGGGTGATCCCGTACGGGACGTCGCCCGGGGTCCGTGGCCGTGCGACGGGGCCGGTACGGCGTTCCGCGCCGGGCCGGCCCCGCTTCACGCGGCGCGGCTGCCCCGTACGGACGCTGCCCGCAACGGCGGTCGCAACCGCGTTCGCCGCGCCGCCCGCGCCCGCGATGGTGGCGGTGGCGGCGGTTGTCGGTGGCGCCCGTCACAATGGGGCACGTGAGTACGACCAGCACCACCCCCAGCCTCCCGGTCCCCACGCACGCCGCCCCGCTGCGCGAGGCCCTGCTCGCCGCCGACTTCACCGCCGACGGTCTGCTCGACCTGCTCGGCGCCCAGGCGTACGCGGCCCTCGCCCGCAGCGAGACCGTGCCCGCCCTGCGCGCCACCCGCGGCGACGCCCCGCTGGACACCCTCATCCGGCTCTTCCTGCTCCAGCAGGACGTGGCGTACGACCGGGCCGCCGCCGCGCTGCCCCTCGCGGACGCGCTCGCCGACGGCTGGGTGGTCCGTGAGGACGACGCCGTACGCGCCACGGTCGACATCCGTCCGTACGGCGGCCCGGACGGCGAGGACTGGTTCATCGTCTCCGACCTCGGCTGCGCCGTCGGCGGCGCGGGCGGCATCGGCAAGCAGGGCCGTGACGTGGCGGGCGAGGCCGTCGTCCTCGGCGTCGGAGGTGCCTCCACCACCCTCGCCGGCATCACCGTCCGCACCCCCGTGGCCGCCGCCCTCGACCTCGGCACCGGCTCCGGCATCCAGGCGCTGCACGCCTCCCGGCACGCGACCCTGGTCACCGCCACCGACCTCAACCCGCGCGCCCTCGACTTCACCCGGCTCACCCTCGCCCTGTCCGGGGCCAGGGGCGCCGAGCTGCTGGAGGGCTCGCTCTTCGAGCCGGTCGACGGCGACACGTACGACCTGATCGTCTCCAACCCGCCGTTCGTGATCTCCCCCGGCGCGGGCCTCACCTACCGCGACGGAGGCATGGGCGGCGACGACCTGTGCCGCACGCTGGTGCGGCAGGCCGGCGAGCGGCTGAACGACGGCGGATACGCCCAGTTCCTCGCCAACTGGCAGCACGTCGAGGGCGAGGAGTGGCAGGACCGGCTGCGTTCCTGGGTGCCGGCCGGCTGCGACGCCTGGATCGTGCAGCGCGAGGTCCAGGACATCACCCAGTACACCGAGCTGTGGCTGCGCGACAGCGGCGACCACCAGGGCGACCCGGAGGCGTACCGGCGGGCGTACGGCCGCTGGCTCGACGAGTTCGAGGCGCGCAAGACCAAGGGCATCGGCTTCGGCTGGATCACGCTGCGCAAGAACGCGGCCGTCGCCGCCGGCGCGGTCGAGCCGTCGATCGTGGTCGAGGAGTGGCCGCACCCCGTCGAGCAGCCCCTCGGCGACACCGTGCGTGCCCACTTCGAACGCCAGGACTATCTGCGCGGTCACGACGACGCGGCGCTGCTCGCCGGTCACTTCGTCCTCGCGTCCGAGGTCGTCCAGGAACAGGTCGGCCTGCCCGGCTCCGAGGACCCCGAGCACGTCCTGCTGCGGCAGAACCGGGGGATGCGCCGCGCCACCCGCGTCGACCATGTCGCCGCCGGCTTCGCGGGCGTCTGCGACGGGACCCTGAGCGCCGGGCGGATCCTGGACGCCATCGCCCAGCTCACCGGCGAGGACCCGGTCGTCCTGCGGGACCGTACCCCGCAGGCCATCCGGCTGCTTGTGGAGGAGGGCTTCCTGCTGCCGGCGGCGTCGAGCGCGTCGACCGCGCCGAACGCGGCGGACGGGGGCGCTGCTTGATACGGATCGAGCTGGACGAGGCGGCGCTCGGCGCGACCCGGATCGCGATGAGCCCGCTGCGCGACGCGTTCTGCGCCGCGCACCTCCAGTTGCCGGGGCGCACCCCCTCCTGGCCGTACCAGGAGTGGGTGGGCCACGCGCGCGAGGTGTGGCGGGAGGACGACCGGCTGCGGCCGCTGTGGGAGCTGTTCACCGAAGGGCCGCCCGGGGTCTCGGACTTCCTGATGCCCCGGCCGCTCGGCACCCCCGACGTGTACGAGGAACTGGACCGGTTGCGGGCCACCGACCCGGACTTCGTCCGCGAGCAGGTCGCCGTCTGCTACCCCGGTTTGGAGGAACTGCCTTTTGTGCGGCCGTATCTGACGGATCCGCAGGCGGCTTGCGCGGCGCTCGCCGACGCGTACGCCGCCTGGTGGCAGGAGGCCATCGCCCCGCACTGGCCGCTGATGCGCCGTCTCGTGGAGGACGAAGTCCTCGTGCGGGCCCGGACGTTCGCGACCGAGGGCGTCGACGCACTGTTCGTGGGTCTGGAGCGGCGGGCGCGCTGGGAACGGCCCGTGCTCGAACTGACCAAGTACATCGACGTGGAGTACGCGGCCGGGGAACGGCGGCTGGTGCTCGTGCCGCTCGTCTTCGCCGAGGGCTGTCGGCTCTACTCCACCGACGACCCCGAGGTCCTGGCCGTCTCCTTCCAGGCCAGGGGCGCCGGCGCGCTGCGCGAGCGGGCGGCGGCAGAGCCCGCCGGGGGTGGCGACCGGCTCGGACTGCTCCTCGGCCGAGGCCGCGCCGCCGTCCTGCGCGAACTGGCCGGCCCGCTGACCACCGCCGGTCTCGCCGACCGGCTCGGCCTCGCGCCCAGCACCGTCTCCGAGCACCTGTCGCTGCTGGCCGGCGCGGAGGTCGTCACCCGGCACCGGGTGGGGCGTTCGGTCTACTACCAGCTGACGGACACCGGGCGTTCGCTCCTCGCGCTGCTCGCGGGCGAGGGGGTCCTGGGCGCCGCGGCGGCCTGAGCGCCCGAGCGCCGGGGGCCGCAGACTGGGGCTGGAACCGGGGGCCGGGGCCGGCGCGGCCGTCGATTCGGGCGGTCCCGAATCGATGGCACCACCCCGCTCCGCCTCCGCAGACTCCCGCCATGCTCGCCATCGAAGCGGACGCGCTGCGCCGCACCTACACCAGCCGGACCGGATGGATCCGGCCACGCCGTACCGAGACCGAGGCCGTGCGCGGGGTCACCTTCGAGGTGGTCCCCGGTGAACTGTTCGGCCTGCTCGGACCCAACGGCGCCGGCAAGACCACCACGATCAAGATGCTCAACACCCTGCTGCTGCCGACCTCCGGCACGGCCCGGGTGTTCGGCCACGACGTGGCCCGCGACCCCGTCGCCGTACGCCGCCGGATCGGCTACGTCTTCGGCGGCGACCGGGGCTTGTACGACCGGCTCAGCGCGCTCGACAACCTCCGCTACTTCGCCGAGCTGTACGGGGTCGAGGCCCGCTCCCAGCGGCGGCGCATCGCCGAACTCCTCGACCTGGTCGGCCTCACGGGCCGGGAGCGCGAACGCGTCGAGGGCTACTCGCGGGGCATGCGGCAGCGGCTGCACATCGCGCGCGGCCTGCTGCACCACCCCGACGTCCTCTTCCTCGACGAGCCGTCCATCGGTGTCGATCCGGTCGCCGCCCGCGATCTGCGCCGTACCGTCGCCGACCTCACTGCCGCGGGCACGACCGTGCTTCTGACCACCCACTACATGGCCGAGGCCGACGAGTTGTGCGACCGCGTCGCCGTCATCGCGGGTGGCCGGATCCGTGCGCTCGGCACCCCCGAGAGTCTCAAGTCCCGGGTCGGGGACCGGGATGTGCTCGACATCGAGGTGTACGGGGCGGGGGAGGACGCGCTCGAACGGATCCGCCGGATCGCCGGCGTCCGCGGAGTCAGCGTGACGGAACGCGGCACCGCGCAGACCCTCACCGTGCAGACCGACCGCGGCGCCGAACCGCTCGCTCCCGTCCTGGCCGCGCTCGACGGCATACGCGTCGGACGGGCCGCCGCTCGCGAACCCTCCCTGGAGGACGCGTACATCGCGATCGTGGAGGAGGCGGACACCACAGTGGACACCGCGGATACCGAGGCCGGCACGGACGCGGCCCCCTCCGAGCCGGTGGAGGTGACCGCGTGACGCACGTGACCGGTGCGGCGCGGGGGATGCGGCCGTCGAGGATCGCGCGAATGATCGGGGTCGGGGTGCGCACCCATGTCTCGTACATGTCGCGCTCCCCGCTCGAAATCACCTTCGCCGTGCTCGTCCCCCTCGTCTACGCCACGCTCGCCGTCTACCTCTTCCGGGCCGCCGGCGATTTTGGACGGCTGCTCGACGCCTCCGTCGGCGCCGGACTCATGGGCATCTGGGGCTCGGTGCTGTTCGGTTCGGGCGGCGCCGTACAGAACCAGCGGTGGCTCGGCACCCTGGAGACGCTGGTCGCCGCGCCGACGCCGCTCGCCCTGGTGCTGCTGCCGATCACCCTCGCGACCGCCGTCATCGGCACGTACGCGATGGGCGCCACCGTGCTGTGGGGCGTGGTTCTCTTCGGCGTGCCGCTCGACTTCGCGCACCCGCTGCTCTTCGTTCTCGCCGTCCCGGTCTGTGTGCTGGCCCTCGGGATGATGGGGCTGCTGCTCGCCGCCTGCTTCGTGCTGCTGCGCAATGCCAACGCCCTCGCGAACCCGCTCGACACGCCCGTCTGGCTGCTGTCCGGACTGCTCGTGCCGGTGACCGTGCTGCCCGCCTGGACACATCCGCTGTCGTGGGCGCTGCCCACCACCTGGGGATCCCGAGCCGTGCACGCGGCGGTCTCCGGCGGACCGGCCACGGCGGACGTACTCGTTCCGCTCGGCGTCGCCGCGGGCCTCGGCGCCGGGTACGCCCTGGCCGCCGTACTCGTCCTCGGCCGGGTGGAGCGCCGGGCCCGGGCCGCCGCCACCCTCGCCCTCGCCTGAAAGGCCGACAGATGTTCCGCTTCCGTGCCTCCGCCCGGCTGCTCGTGGTCGGCGGGGCGATCTCCTACCGTGCCCTGTTCAACTGGACGACCCCGCCCATGTTCATCGGAACGCTGCTGGCCGGGCCGCTGCTCCAGGTTTTCTTCTTCGTCTTCCTGGGGCGGGAACTCGGCGTCGCGGACGACCGTTTCCATCTTGTCGGGAACGCCGTCCTCGCAGCTTCCGCCTCCTGCGTGTACGGCGGCACCATGGCCGTCGCCAACGAGCGCTGGTACGGCACGCTGGGCGCCGTCCTGCTCTCGCCCCGGCACCGGGTCCCGCTGTGGGCCGGGCGTGCCCTGCCCTATGTCCTCAACGGGCTGGTCGTCAGCGCTTTCGTGCTCACCGCCGCCGCGACACTGCTCGGCCTGCCCGTGCCGGCGAGCGCGCTGCCCGGGCTCGGACTCGTGCTGCTCACGGGCGCCGCCGCGTGCTCGGCGTTCGGGCTCGCGCTCGGGGCGCTCGGGCTGCGCTTCCGGGACGTGTTCCTGGTGTCGAACGTGGCGAGTTCGCTGCTCCTGCTCCTCACGGGTGCGGCCGTGCCCCGCGAGACCCTGCCGGAGTGGATGCGCGTGGCCGGCGAACTGCTGCCGCTGACCCACGCGGCCGACGCGGCACGCCGCCTCACCGCGGACGGTGGGCTCGACGGCCGGCTGCTCGGGGCCGAGGCCCTGGTCGGCGCCGGGTACGCGGTGCTCGCGGTGCTGCTGCTCGCGGTCTTCGAACGGGACAGCAGGCGCCGGGCCACCCTCGACGTCATGTGACGGACGGACCGGAGAGCGGGGTGGGGGGAAAGAAGGGACGAAAGGGGTGGGGAAGAGGAGAGGACAGGGGGACGGGAGGTAAATCGGAAAGGGGTGTTCCGGGCGGAAGCAGGGGGCAGCCGGGCCTTCCACGCCGTTCACCGGGAGTTCGCCGTGCGGATGCCGGGGGCTGTCAGCCTCGGCGTCGACGGGGCCGAAAAGTCCCGCCGTGGGGCCTGTAAGGCCTGGGCGAGGGAACGGGGTACGGCAATGGAGAGCGGTCCGGCACTCTTCGCGGGGGCGGCGTTCACGCTGTTCGGCGCCGCGCTGCTGCTGTGGACGGGCGTCCGGCTGCGGAAGGGCGAGCCCGTCGCGCTCGGGGTGGAGCCCCGTACCGCCGCCGTGGTCGCCGGGCTGTCCGGGGCGGCCTTCCTGCTGCTCGGCGTCTGGTGCTTCGGTCGGTTGTGACGCGTCGGCGGGGGCGCGTCGGCTGTGACGGATCGGCGGGGGCGCGTCGACTGTGACGGATCGGCGGTGGCGCTCCGGCGGGAGTTCCGGCGGTGAGGGCCGCGTGCTGCCGGCTCGGCGACACCTCGCCACGCCGGGTGGCTTCCCCTGCCCGCTGCCGGGCACGCGTTTCCCGGCCCGCGCCCCCGCCGTACCTCCGCGGGTGCCGCCCGCGTGGCCCGGTCCGGGGCCCCTCCGCCGTACGCCCGCCCGTAGCCCCGGCCGTACCCCCGCGCGCCCTCGATCCGCCCCCGACCCGCCCCTGACCTCGGGCGCGACCGCGCCGGCGGCCACCGCCCGGGCCCGCCCCACGCCTGCCCCGCACCCGTCCCCCGGCTTCCCCGCGTCCGTACCGCGACCGTGCCCCGACGGCCCGGTCCCGGCGCTCGGTCCCGCCCGCCGGAGGGCTTCCACGCGGAGGTCCCCCGGTGACGTCCTTGTGCCGGTCCGGGAGTCCGGGCGGCGAGATGGGCTGGAGTCGGGTTACCGTTCGAGTGGCCGTTGCGGGCTTTTGCCGTTTGACACGGGGGCGGGTTGTACCGTCACACTCCGCAGCGACGACAGTGTCACCGTACGTGCACTGCCGTGCGTGCCAGCACCGTACGTGCGCCGTGCCGTCGTGCGCAGTACGCAGTACGTGCCAGAGAGCGTCGACCGGAGAGAAGAGCGAAGTTGTCCCCGACCAGCGAGACCGCAAAGGGCGGCCGCCGACTCGTCATCGTCGAGTCGCCTGCCAAGGCGAAGACGATCAAGGGCTACCTCGGCCCCGGCTACGTTGTCGAGGCGAGTGTCGGGCACATCCGGGACCTTCCGAGCGGCGCCGCCGAGGTGCCGGAGAAGTACACCGGTGAGGTCCGCCGGCTCGGCGTCGACGTCGACCACGACTTCCAGCCCATCTATGTCGTCAACGCCGACAAGAAGGCTCAGGTCCGCAAGCTGAAGGAACTGCTCGCGGAGTCCGACGAGCTCTTCCTCGCCACCGATGAGGACCGCGAGGGCGAGGCCATCGCGTGGCACCTCCAGGAGGTCCTGAAGCCCAAGGTCCCCGTCCACCGGATGGTCTTCCACGAGATCACGAAGGACGCGATCCAGCAGGCCGTGCGCAACCCGCGCGAGCTGAACAAGCGGATGGTCGACGCCCAGGAGACCCGCCGCATCCTCGACCGCCTGTACGGCTACGAGGTCTCCCCGGTCCTGTGGAAGAAGGTCATGCGCGGCCTGTCGGCCGGCCGTGTCCAGTCCGTCGCCACCCGGCTCGTCGTCGAGCGCGAGCGCGAGCGCATCGCCTTCCGCTCCGCCGAGTACTGGGACCTCACCGGCACCTTCTCCACCGGCCGCACCGGCGACCCCTCCGACCCGTCGTCGCTGGTCGCGCGGCTCGCGTCGGTCGACGGCAAGCGGGTCGCGCAGGGCCGTGACTTCGGCGCCGACGGGCAGCTGAAGAACGCCGGCGTGCTCCACCTCGACGAGGAGAAGGCGCGCGCGCTCGCCGCCTCCCTCGACGGCACCCGCTTCGCCGTCCGCTCGGTCGAGTCGAAGCCGTACCGCCGCTCCCCGTACGCCCCCTTCCGCACCACCACCCTCCAGCAGGAGGCCAGCCGCAAGCTCGGCTTCGGTGCGAAGGCGACCATGCAGGTGGCGCAGAAGCTGTACGAGAACGGCTTCATCACCTACATGCGTACGGACTCCACGGTGCTGTCCGACACCGCCGTGACGGCGGCCCGCGCACAGGTCACCCAGCTCTACGGCGCCGACTACCTGCCGGAGAAGCCGCGCGTCTACGCCGGCAAGGTCAAGAACGCGCAGGAGGCGCACGAGGCGATCCGCCCCTCCGGCGACCGCTTCCGCACCCCGGCGGAGACCGGTCTGACCGGCGACCAGTTCCGGCTCTACGAGCTGATCTGGAAGCGGACCGTCGCCTCCCAGATGAAGGACGCGACCGGAAACTCCGTCACCGTCAAGATCGGCGGCACCGCGGCCGACGGCCGCGACGCCGAGTTCTCGGCCTCCGGCAAGACCATCACCTTCCACGGCTTCATGAAGGCGTACGTGGAGGGGGCCGACGACCCGAACGCCGAGCTCGACGACCGCGAGCGGCGGCTGCCGCAGGTCGCCGAGGGCGACGCGCTCGCGGCCGAGGAGATCACGGTCGACGGCCACGCCACCAAGCCGCCCGCCCGCTACACCGAGGCCAGCCTGGTCAAGGAGCTGGAAGAGCGCGAGATCGGCCGCCCGTCGACGTACGCCTCGATCATCGGCACCATCCTCGACCGCGGCTATGTATTCAAGAAGGGGACGGCGCTCGTGCCGTCGTTCCTCTCCTTCGCCGTCGTCAACCTCCTGGAGAAGCACTTCGGGCGGCTCGTCGACTACGACTTCACCGCGAAGATGGAGGACGACCTCGACCGCATCGCGCGCGGCGAGGCCCAGGCCGTGCCGTGGCTCAAGCGCTTCTACTTCGGCGAGGGCGACGGCCCCGGCGCCGGTGGTGCGGCGGACGCCGGCAACGGCGACGGCGACCACCTCGGCGGTCTGAAGGAGCTGGTCACCGACCTCGGCGCCATCGACGCCCGGGAGATCTCCTCCTTCCCCGTCGGCGACGGCATCATGCTGCGCGTCGGCCGCTACGGCCCGTACGTCGAGCGCGGCGAGAAGGACCAGGAAGGCCACCAGCGGGCCGACGTCCCCGACGACATGGCGCCCGACGAGCTGACCGTCGCCTACGCGGAGGAGCTGCTCGCCAAGCCGAGCGGCGACTTCGAGCTGGGCGCCGACCCGGAGACCGGCCACCAGATCGTCGCCAAGGACGGCCGCTACGGCCCGTACGTGACGGAGATCCTGCCCGAGGACACCCCGAAGACCGGCAAGAACGCGGTCAAGCCGCGTACCGCCTCCCTCTTCAAGACGATGTCCCTGGACACCGTCACGCTGGAGGACGCGCTCAAGCTGATGTCGCTGCCGCGGGTCGTCGGCACCGACGCCGAGGGCGTCGAGATCACCGCGCAGAACGGCCGCTACGGCCCGTACCTGAAGAAGGGCACGGACTCGCGCTCCCTGACGGACGAGGAGCAGCTGTTCACGATCACGCTGGAGGAGGCGCTGGCGATCTACGCCCAGCCCAAGCAGCGTGGCCGGGCCGCCGCCAAGCCGCCACTGAAGGAACTGGGCACCGACCCCGTCAGCGAGCGTCCGGTGGTCGTCAAGGACGGCCGGTTCGGCCCGTACGTGACGGACGGCGAGACCAACGCCACCCTGCGCACCGACGACAGCGTGGAGACGATCACGCCGGAGCGCGGTTACGAGCTGCTCGCCGAGAAGCGGGCCAAGGGTCCCGCGAAGAAGGCGGCCAAGAAGGCGCCGGCGAAGAAGACCGCCGCCAAGAAGACCACGGCCGCCAAGACCACGGCCGCGAAGAAGACCGCGGCGAAGAAGACGGCCACGAAGAAGACCACGGCCTCGGCCACGAAGACGGCCGCGAAGAAGACGGCCGCCAAGAAGGCCACCACGGCGGCGAAGGCGGCCGCCGGGACCGCGACGGACGACTCCGGGGCGGAGTAGTCCGGGGCGGAGTGGTCCGGGCGTTCTCGCCGGACCGGCGGACCGGATAGGGATGAACGGAAAGGGGGAGGACCAGGCCTGCGGGCCCGGTCCTCCCCCTTCCGTATGTCTGCTGGTCCGCCCCTGTTCCGTACTGTGCGACCGGCCCGGTGACCCCTCCCCGGCCGGTCCCTCCGCGTACCCTCCCGCCGGTTTCCTTCCCCTTTCCTCCGGCCGTTCCTCCGGCCGTCCGTCTGTTCGGTCGCAGGCCGCGAGGAGCAAGGCCGTCCGGATAGGGTGGACGGATGACGCGAGCAGAGCAGCCAGACACCGACGCCGCACTCGTCGCCGATTCCCGGGAGCGTGCCGTACGGGCCCTCTTGCGCCATCAGCCACTGCGGAGGCTGTGGAGCGCCCGGCTCGTCGGGGGCACGGGCGACGCCCTCGCCCTCCTCGTCCTGATCCTGCTGGGCTTCCAGGCGGCCACCGCCGGGGACCTGCTGGGCGGCGGGTACCGGGGGGCCGCGTTCGCCGTGGCCGCCGTCGTCGGCGCCCGCATGCTCGCCACCGTCGTCTTCGGCGCCGTGCTGCTCGGGCCGCTCACCACGCTGACCGGCCCGAAGGGTCCGTTCGACCGCCGCTGGACCATGATCGGCGCGGACATCGCGCGGGTCGGACTGCTCGTCGTCGCCCCGCTGTGGATCGACTGGACCTCCGACAAGGCGCTGTGGTTCCTGCTCGGCACCGTCTTCGTGACCGGCGCCGCCGAACGCGTGTGGACCCTCACCGAGGAGTCCGCCGCGCCCGCGCTACTGCCCGCCCCGCCGATCGAGGGCGCCGCCGTCCGGCCGCTCCCCGACCACCTGGCCGCGCTGCGCACGCTCTTTCTGCGCACCGGTTTCCTCGCGGTACCGGCCGCCGCCGCGGTCCTGCTGGTCGCGGGGCTGATCGGCGAGCTCCTCGGCACCGGGGTCGACTGGTTCGACCTGCACCAGGCCGCCCTCGGCTCGTACGTCGCCGCCGGACTCTTCGCCGCCTCCGTCAGCGTCCTGTGGTTCCTGCCGCTGCCGGGCGTCGCCACCCCGCGCCCCCGCTCGCCCCTGGAGGGCCTGCGCCCGCCCGTGTACGCCAGCGGCGTCGAGAAGGGCCGTACCGGCGCCCTCGGCCCGCTCGTCCTGGCCTCGGCCACCGTCGCCTGCGCCATCGCCGCGGCGGCCTCGCTCGCCGTCCTGCACGCGTACGACCTGGACGGCGGGCCCGTCACGTACGCCCTGCTGATCCTCGCGCTCACCGGCGCGACCGTCGTCGGCATCCGTACCGCCGGATCCGTGCTGACCGTGCTGTCCCGGCGCCGGCTGTTCGCCCTCGCGCTCGCCGTCACCGGTGTCGCGCTGCTCGCCATGGGCCTGGTACCGGACACCGCGACCGTGCTGATACTCGCGGTCCTCGCCGGATACGCGGCCGGGGTCGCCGCCCGCACCGGGCACAGCCTCGTCGACCAGGAGACCGAGGAGCCCCGCCGGGCCCGGGTCACCGCCCATCTCCAGGCCGCCGCCCGGGTCGGCATCGGCGCGGGCGCGCTCGGCGCCCCGCTGCTCGCCGCCGCGATCGGCCCGCACCGGCTCGCCTCCGGCAGCTTCGTCTTCGCGCACGGCGGCGCCGCCTTCACCCTGATGCTGGCCGGCGCGCTGCTGCTGCCGGTCGCCGCGCTCGTCCTCGCCAAGACCGACGACCGCGCGGGCGTCCCGCTCCGCCGCGACCTGCGCGACGCGCTGCGCGGCGGCGACCCGGCCGAGGCCTCGTCCCCCACCGGCTTCTTCATCGCCCTGGAGGGCGGCGACGGCGCCGGCAAGTCCACCCAGGCCAAGGCGCTCGCCGAGTGGATCCGTGCCAAGGGCCACGAGGTCGTCGTCACCCGCGAGCCCGGCGCCACCCCGATCGGCAAGCGGCTGCGCTCGATCCTGCTCGACGTCTCCAGCGCCGGCCTGTCCAACCGCGCCGAGGCGCTGCTGTACGCCGCCGACCGCGCCGAACACGTCGACTCGCTCGTCCGGCCCGCCCTCGAACGCGGCGCCGTGGTGATCTCCGACCGGTACATCGACTCGTCCGTCGCCTACCAGGGCGCCGGCCGCGACCTGTCGCCGACCGAGATCGCCCGGATCAACCGCTGGGCCACCGGCGGGCTCGTCCCGCACCTCACCGTGCTCCTCGACGTCTCCCCGGAGACCGCGCGCGAGCGCTTCACCGAGGCCCCGGACCGGCTGGAGTCCGAGCCGCCCGAGTTCCACGCGCGCGTACGGGCCGGATTCCTCGCCCTCGCGGCCGGCGACCCGGGCCGCTACCTCGTCGTCGACGCCGGTCAGGACCCGGCGTCCGTCACCGCCGTCGTCCGCCACCGGCTCGACCGCATGCTGCCGCTGTCCGAGGCCGAGGTGAAGGCCCAGGAGGAGGCGCGCAAGGCCGCCGAGGAGGAGGCCCGGCGCAAGGCGGAGGAAGAGGCCGCCCGCAAGGCCGAGGAAGAGCGCCTGGAGCGCGAGCGCCAGGAGGAGCTCGCCCGCATGCGGGCCGAGGAAGAGGAGCGCAAGCGGCGCGAGGAGGAAGAGGCCCGGCGCGTCGAGGCAGAGCGGCAGGCGGAGGAGGCCCGGCAGCGCGCCGAGGAGGCCCGGATCGCCGCCGAGGAGGAGCGCAAGCGGCGCGAGGCCGAGGAGAAGGCCCGCCGCGAGGAGCAGGAACGCCTCCGCAAGCGTGCCGAGGAGGAGGCCCGGGTACGGGCCGAGGCCGAGGAACGCCGCCGGGAGAAGCAGCGCAGGGCCGAGGAGGCGCTGCTGCGCGCCGAGGAGGCCCGCAAGCTCGCCGAGACCGCGGCGGCCAAGGCCGCTGAGGAGGACGCCCGCAAGGCCGCCGAGGAGGCGGCGCGGAGGTCCGCCGAGGAGTCCGCGCGCAAGCAGGCCGAGGCGGCGGAGCGGGCCCGGGCCGCCGAGGAGGCGCGCCGGCGCGAGGCGAAGCGCGTGGAGGAGTCCGCGAACGAGATCACGGTGGCGACGCCGATCGTGAAGCCGGGGGACGCGCGGCCGGAAGGCGCGCGGCCGGGGGATGGTAAGTCGGAGGGCGCGAAGCCGAAGGACGCTGAGCCGGGTGATGTGCGGCCGGGCGGTACGCGGTCGGGTGACGTGCGGCCGGGTGACGCGAGGCCGGGAGGCGACCCGCGCCTCTCGTCGAACGAGGTCACCGTCCCGACGCCGGTCGTGCGGCCGGGCGCGGGCGGCAACGATGACGAGACGAAGGTCATCCCCCGGATCAAGGACCCCCGCGAGGCGGGGCCGGGCGGCGGCGGGGCGGCGGGGCGCGGCTCGGCCGGACGCGACTCGGCCGCCGAGGAGACGACCGTGCTGCCTTCCGTACGGGAGAAGGACCCGGCCGACCGGGTGCCGCAGGACTTCTTCCGCGACGAGGCACGGGGCGGCCCGGACGCCGCCCGGGGCGGCGCCGGCGGGAACGACCGGACGCGCGAGCTCCCGCAGCTCGACGAGCAGGGCAGGCCGCGCCGCCGTTCCGACTGGGCGGAGGAGACCCCGCTGGACGACCTGCCGACCCTCGCCGACGAGCTGCTGGGCGGCTTCGGAGGGTTCGGCGGTCTCGGTGACGAGGACGGCGAGGACGGCGAGGACGGCGGGGACGGCAGGGACGGCGGGGGGAACGGCCGGCGCGGCAAGCGCTGAGGCCGGCCGGGACGGGCGCGACTGCCGGGGCACGGCAGTCGCCTCCGTCGCTTCCGTGGCTTCTGTCGTTTCCGTCGACGCGGTGACCGAGGCGCCCGAGGTCGGTTTGGGCGGGACTGTCGGTGTGGTGCCCCACAATGGAACGCGTACCTGAGGAGGGCATCGGACATGGCCGTATGGGACGACCTCGTGGGCCAGGAGAAGGTCGAGGAACAGCTCGCCGCCGCGGCGCGCGACGCCGACACGTTCGTGACCGCGCATGCCGCGGGCGAGCCCGTCCCCGAGGCGTCGAAGATGACCCACGCCTGGCTGTTCACCGGGCCGCCCGGATCCGGGCGGGACACGGCGGCCCGGGCGTTCGCGGCGGCGCTCCAGTGCGTGAGCCCCGACCGGGCGCTCGGCGGGGCGCCGGGCTGCGGGTTCTGCGACGGCTGCCACACGGCCCTGATCGGTACGCACGCGGATGTCGAGGTGGTCCGTACGGATCTGCTCTCGATCGGCGTGAAGGACACCCGCGAACTGGTCCGGCGGGCCCAGCTGTCACCGGCGGGCGGCCGCTGGCAGGTCATCGTCCTGGAGGACGCCGACCGGCTGACCGAGGGCGCCGCCAACGTCCTCCTCAAGGCCGTCGAGGAGCCCGCGCCCCGCACGGTGTGGCTGCTGTGCGCGCCGTCCTTGGAGGACGTGCTCCCCACCATCCGTTCCCGCTGCCGGCACCTGACGCTGCGCACCCCGTCGGTGGCGGCGGTGGCGGACGTACTGATCCGCCGCGACGGTATCGAGCCGGAACGCGCGCGGTTCGCCGCGGCGGCCACCCAGGGGCACATCGACCGCGCCCGGCGGCTCGCGACCGACGAGCGCGCGCGGGCGCGCCGCGCCGTGGTCCTCAAGCTGCCGCTGCGGGTCGGCGACATCGGCGGCGGCCTGCGGGCCGCCCAGGAACTCGTCGACGCGGCGGCCGAGGACGCCAAGCAGGTCGCCGAGGAGATCGACGTCAAGGAGACCGAGGAGCTGAAGGCGGCACTCGGCGCGGCCCAGGGCGGGCGGATGCCGCGCGGCACGGCGGGCGCGATGAAGGATCTGGAGGACCGGCAGAAGCGCCGCCGCACCCGTACCCAGCGCGACAGCCTGGACCTCGCGCTCTCCGACCTGACCGGCTTCTACCGCGATGTGCTCGCCCTCCAGCTGCGCGCCACGACCCCCCTCGCCAACGAGGACACGCGCGACGCGATCGAGCGGATCGCCGAGGACACCGCCCCGGAACGGACCCTGCGCCGCATCGAGGCGATCCTGGCCTGCCGCGAGTCCCTCGACCGGAACGTGGCGCCGCTGCTCGCGGTCGAGGCGATGACGATGGCTCTGCGCGACTGAGGGACGAGTCTCTTCGGGCCGGAGCTTCCGGGCGGCCGGCGGTCCGAGGGGACCGGGCCCGTGTCCCGGACGCGCCCGGTGGGTCGGCGGCCCGAGGGACCAAGAGCCCGCGGGCCCGAGGGGCCCCGTGCCCCGATTCACGACCGACAGGCCGCCGGGCGCCGCGTGGCCGGTTGTCATCCCTGCCCACCAAGGGGCGATCAGGGCGATTGGACACGTTCCGTACCAATCCCGATACGCTCCGAGGCATGGACTCCAGGCGACTGCTCCGTCTCTCCGCCACCGCCCTCGCGGCCGGTGGTCTCGTTCTCTCCGGTTGCGCGGGAGGGAGCGGGGCCGCCGCTCCCTCCCGTGAATCCGCCGCGGCGGCCTCGTCCGCCGGCACGTCCGGGGGGCCGGGGGGCGAGATCTCGACCGCCGCGCTGGGGAAGTACTACGCGCAGAAGGTGTCCTGGCGCAGCTGTGGCGCCGCGAACTTCCAGTGCGGCACGGTCCGTGCCCCGCTCGACTACGCCAAACCCGACGGCGGCGAGGTGAAGCTCGCGATCTCCCGGGTCCGCGCCACCGGCCCCGGCAAGCGGCTCGGTTCACTCCTGGTCAACCCGGGCGGGCCCGGCGGTTCCGCGGTCGGCTACCTCCAGGGGTACGCCGGTATCGGCTACCCCGCCCAGATCCGGGCCCGCTACGACATCGTGGGCGTCGACCCGCGCGGCGTTGCCCGCAGCGAGCCGGTCGAGTGCCTGACGGGCGCGCGCATGGACGCGTACACGCAGGTCGACCAGACTCCTGACACCCCGGCGGAACAGAAGGCGCTCGCGGCGGCCTTCAAGGAGTTCGCGGCGGCCTGCCAGAAGCGCGCGGGCAAGATCCTGCCGCACGTGTCCACCGTGGAGACGGCGCGGGACATGGACATCGTGCGGGCGGTCCTCGGCGACGAGAAGCTGACGTACGTGGGGGCCTCGTACGGCACCTTCCTCGGCGCCACGTACGCCGAGCTGTTCCCGTCACGGACCGGCCGGCTGGTCCTGGACGGGGCGATGGACCCGTCCCTGTCGGCCGAGACCCTCAACCGCGACCAGACCGCCGGCTTCGAGACCGCGATCCGCGCGTTCGCCGCGGACTGCGTCACGAAGACCGACTGCCCGCTCGGCACTAAGTCCGTCCCGGCGGCCCTCGACGCGCTGGACCGCTTCTTCCGCGACGCCGACGCCAAGCCGGTGCCGACGGGGGAGGGCCGGCCGCTCGGCGAGGCCCTGGCCACCACCGGCGTGATCGCGGCGATGTACGACGAGACCGCCTGGCCCCAGCTGCGCGAGGCCCTGACCCGCGCCATGGGCGGCGAGGGCTCGGCGATGCTCGCCCTCGCCGACAGCTACTACGAGCGCGAGCCGGACGGCGCCTACGCCAACCTGATGTCGGCCAACGCGGCCGTGAACTGCCTCGATCTCCCGCCGGCCTTCGCGGGCCCCGCCGACGTCCTGAAGGCGGTGCCGTTCTTCGAGAAGGCGTCCCCGGTCTTCGGCCGCAACCTCGCCTGGGCCGCCCTCAACTGCACCTACTGGCCCACCCCGGCCACCGGCAAGCCCCACCGCATCACCGCCGAGGGCGCGGCCCCGATCGTCGTGGTCGGCACCACCCGCGACCCCGCCACCCCCTACAAGTGGGCCCGCTCCCTCGCCGACCAGCTCTCCTCCGGAGTCCTGTTGACCTACGAGGGCGACGGCCACACCGCGTACGGCCGGGGCAGCGACTGCATCGACACGGCGATCAACACCTACCTCCTGGACGGCACCCCGCCCAAGAACGGAAAGCGCTGCTCATAGCCCTGCCGCCCGCCGTTCCCGGGGGTGGACGGAGCACCCCCGGAAACTGTGTAGACTTGGCGACGCTGCTGCACCCACCATGGGGGCACGGAGCGTGCCGCCTTAGCTCAGTTGGCCAGAGCAACGCACTCGTAATGCGTAGGTCTCGGGTTCGAATCCCGAAGGCGGCTCTGCGAAACCCCAGGACTCACTCGCCGTGACCTGGGGTTTTGTGTTTTTCGGACCGGCCGGGGCGAAACTCGATGATCTTCGTACCTTCCTGCGTGCCCTCGGTGTCAGAAACCGGGGTCTGACCAGACAGGCGACTGAGGGCCGACTGCGCGATCTCTTCGGCGGTCCGGCCTTCCTGCTGTGCGGCGGTGCGGTTCGGTGACGAGCTCGATCGTCTCGGCGGCGATCCGGTTCACGGCCCGGGTGCCCGGAGTGCTCTCGGCGATCCGGCGCACGTCGGCGTCGGAGAGCGCGCCGAGCTCGGCGAGACCGGCCTCGGCCCCGACCTCGTACGCCTCGGTCACGGCCGAGAACACCTCAAGCTGCATTGCCGATGCGAGGGTGCCGACGACGCCCTGCGCCGCCCCCCCCGTAGGGGCTGAATGTCCGCCAGCTTGGCGACCGCCCACCCCGGAGCCTCGAACCCGCCGTCGAGCTGAGCGAGGATGCGTCCTCGATGGGCGGGATGTTCAAGAGCAGGGCGAGCAGGTCGCGCCACTCCCGCACGCGCTGTCTCTCTCCGTCGAGCGAAGCCGGCGTACCGCTGCGGCAAGTGCGGGAACCTGTTTCCCGACCCATGCGAGAAGACCACGACGGTGACCACCTACCGGTCCGTGCACGGCGAGCGATGGATGGACGGTCGCGGTCTGCTCTCGGGACCCGAGCTGAGAGCTCTTTGCGATGCCCCGAAGTCGCAGTTGAGCATGCGCCCGGCGCGATGGGAACGGATCAGGCAGGCGCTTCTCGACGCCGGCGGCCAGGCCCCTCTGGTCAAGGACATCGCCGCAGCCACGCGGGTGGCTGCCGCAGGCGGCCACAGGAAGTCGGTGACGCGCGTACGCATCGGCCAAGATGCCTTCCGTAAAGAGCTGTTGCGACAGTACGGCGAGACATGTGCTTTCACGGGCCCCGCGCCGGCTGACGCCCTGGAGGCGGCTCACCTCTACAGCTACGCGGAGACCGGCGAGCATCACGAACACGGCGGGCTGCTGCTGCGCCGCGACATACACCGGCTCTTCGACCTCGGGCATGTGGCTGTGAACACCGCATTGGGAAAGCTCGATGTCGCCCCGGCTCTGCACTCCTACCCGGACTACATGAAGCTGCAGGGGCAGTCGCCGGCCGTGCAGTTGAGGCCGGAACACAAGCGGTGGCTGGATGCCCACTGGCGTGAGCACCGGCTGGACAGCGACGGACCGGCAGCTCTCGGGGCGTAGAGACCGCGGGGCGGCGGTGGCTACTCGCGGGCGCCCGCCAGCTCCACAGGGCGGGTGCGCAGGGCGAACGCGGCGGGCAGGGTCGCCGCCACGGCCGCGAGGAGGGCGGTGACGGCTGTCACGGCGGCCACCTCCAGCCAGGGCACGACGATGCCGGACCCCACGTCGAGCAGTCCGAGCGCCGCCCGGACACCGAGCAGATTCACCGCGGAGGCGGCGGCGCCGAGGACCGCGCCGGCCGCTACGACCGTGACTGACTCGACCGCGACCAACCTCAGGACCTGGGCCTTCGTCGCGCCGGTCAGCCGCAGGAGCGCCAGGTCGCGGGCCCGGCCGGTGGTCGCCATCACCAGGGTGTTGGCGAGGGCGATGCCCGTGTAGACGAGGGCGATGGCCAGGATCATCAGCAAGCCGAGGCGGGTGGACCCGCTGGTACGCGGGTGGTGCGCGGTCATCCACGGGCCGGCGGGCATCACATCGACGCCGTGCGCCGCGCCCGCCGCCCTCAACTGCCGTTCCACATCGGCCCGGTCGGTGTCACCGGTCACCGCGATGTCGGCACGGTCGACGCCCGCGCCCGCCGCGTTGGCGGCGGTGACGTACACGCCGTTGCTCCCGGTGCCCACCGCGAGGACGGCGGCGATCCGCAGGCGCGCCCGGCGGCCGTCGCCCAGCCAGACCGGGACCTTCTCGCCGACGCGGGTGGTGAGCCACTCCTCGTTGACGACGATGCCGTGGTCGTCGAGGTCCGACAAGGACCCCGCGACGACGGGGAGTTCGGACACCGCGGCCAGTTCCTCCGCGCTGTCGACCGCGTGCGCTTCGGAGCGGACGAGGGCCGTGCCCTCCTCCAGGACGGTCACCTCGGTGGAACGGGAGGCGCTGACCGTGACACCCGGCACCGCGCGGGCCTCGGCCAGGAACGCCTCGGGCAGTGCCCGCCCCGCGCCGCCTGCGGAGGCGATGAAGTCGGCCCGGGACTGGGCACGGACCTCGGCGGCCTTGGCCTCGCCGATGGTGGCCGTCGTACCCGGCAGAGAGCAGGCGAGCGCCACGGTGACGATCACCGGCGCGGCGACGGCCGCCGTCCTGCGCACCCCGGCCACCGCGTTCTGTCTGGCCAGCATGCCCACAGCGCCGGGCAAACGAGCGGGCAGCCAGGTGAGCAGCCGGGTCAGCGGGCGCATCAGGACCGGGGCGAGAAGCGCGAACGCCACGATGAGGAACAGCGGTTGGGTGAGGTACGTCTTGCGCTTGAGGATGTCGCCGGGGTCCGTCGCCAGGTCCACGACCAGCAGTCCGAGACCGGCGAGCAGGACGGCCGAGGCCGCCAGGCGCCGGCTCCACGGCATGGTGTCACTGTCGACCGCCGCCTCCCGCAGCGCCGCCGTCGGACCGGTCCGGCCGGCCCGGAAGGACGCCGCGGTCACTCCGGCGAGGGCGACCGTCAGGCCCGTCCAGAAGGCGACGTGCAGCGGCCAGCTCTGCTCGCCGATCCGGAACCAGGCCGGGGCGATGTCCTGCCCGGACATCCAGCCGGCCAGCCGAGGCGCGCCCCACCGGCCGAGCGCACAGCCCGTGCCCGCCGCGAGCACCCCGATCGCCAGCGCCTCCGCGTACACCATCCGCCGTACCTGGCCGGGCGTCGCGCCCGCCATCCGCAGCAGCCCGAACTCCCGCCGGCGCTGCGCCACCGCGAACGTGAACGTCGAGGCCACCACGAACACCGACACGAACGCGGTGATGCCGGCGGCGGTGCCGAGCAGCGCGTTCACGGAGACCAGGGCCTTCTCGTCGCGGTCCGGATCCGGGTCGGCCCGGCGGCGGTCGGCACCGGCCAGGACCGTCATGCCCGAACGGTCGCCGAGTGCCGCGCGGACGGCGGCCGGATCGGCGTCCACCGTCACCCGGTCGATCCGCGGCGCGATCCGGGCGGCCTCGGCGGCGGTGAAGAACAGGGCTGTCTCGAACCCGGCGGACGGGACGGTGCCGACCACCGTCCGGGTGCCGGTTCCCTCGGGCGTTCCTACCTCGATCCGGTCGCCGGTACGGATCCGGGCGCCGGGCCCGGTCGTGACGACGACCTCGCCAGGCGCCGCCGGGGCACGCCCGGAGGAGAGCCGGTACGGGGTGGCGGCGGCGATCCCCCATGGGTGGCCGACCGGCGGTGCCCCCGCCCCCCGACCCCGACCGAGCACCGCGCCGTCGGACACGGAGACCGGGAACGTACGGTCCTCGGCGACGGCACCCACCTCGGCCAGCCGGTGTGCCCACTTCCGAGGTACGGCGGGAGGGTTGGCGAGCGGTGAGGTGCGCACGCCGATCGGTGTGCCGACCGCCAGTTCACGGGAGGCCTGCACCACCACCCGCGCCCCGGCGAACCGCTCGGTGCCCCGCTCCGGAGCGTCGAACGTCGCCGCGAGCGCGAGGCCCATGGTGGCGATGAGTCCCACGCCGAGCGCGAGTGCCACGAACGAGCCGACGAAGGTGACCCAGCGGGTGCGCATGCCGCGCAGCGCGAGACTCAGCACGATGCCACCGCCCGGTCCTGGCCCCGGCCCTGATCCCGGTCCTGGCCCCGGCCCTGATTCCGGTCCTGGCCCTGGCCCTGGCCCTGGCCCTGTCCCCGGCCCTCGCCCGCGTACTGGGCTTGGCCCTGCCCCCGGTCCTCGCCCTGGCGGGGCGGTGCGGCGCTCAGGGCCGCCATCCGCCCGGCGACCCGCTCCACTGACGGCGCGCACAGCTCGTCGCGGATCCGGCCGTCGGCGAGGAAGAGCACCCGGTCGGCGTAGGAGGCGGCGACCGGATCGTGCGTCACCATGATCACGGTCTGGCCCTGGTCGACCATCCCGCGCAGCAGCGTGAGGACTTCGCGGCTCGTGGTGGAATCCAGGGCGCCGGTCGGCTCGTCGCCGAACAGCACCTCCGGCCGGGTCACCAGGGCCCGTGCCAGCGCCACCCGCTGCTGCTGCCCGCCCGACATCTCGCCGGGCCGGTGCCCGGCCCGCTCCCGCAACCCCAGCCGGTCGAGCACGTCGAGGACTTCGGACCTGCGGGGGCGGCGGCCGGCGAGCCTGAGGGGAAGGCCGACGTTCTGCTCGGCGGTCAGCGCGGGCAGCAGGTTGAAGGACTGGAAGACGAACCCGATGCGCTTCCTGCGCAATAACGTCAGCTTCTTCTCGCTCAGCCGGGTCAGCTCGGTCTCGCCGAGGAACACCTGCCCCGAAGTCGGCCGGTCGAGCCCCGCCGTGCACTGCAACAGGGTGGACTTGCCGGAACCCGAGGGGCCCATGACAGCGGTGAACGTGCCCCGGGGGATGTCGAGGTCGACCTGGTCGAGGGCGATGACCGTGTTCTCGGGGAGGCGCCCGGCTCCGTAGGAGCGGGTCACGGAGCGGAGCCGGACAGCTGCGGGATTCATGCCATTCATCCAACTGGGCACACAGGAAGGGCACATCTGATGGAGGCGTAGTCTTCCGGGTGGAGGTATCTCTACCCTCGGCCTTCCAACTGCCTGTACAGAGCGCTGTTTTCGCTGTGATCGGCCTGACCTGCCGCGTACCGTGCGAGGCATGTCCTCCCCCGCCGTGAGCTCCCCGTCGCGACCCGGGCCGCTCCGTCACCTCCTCGGCGGCCGGCCCTGGCGCGCGGCGCTGTACCTGCTCAGCAGCGTGCCGCTGGGTGCGGCCACCCTGCTCACGCTCGTACTGCTGGCCGTGGTGGGCGGGGCGCTGAGCCTGATCGTCATCGGCCTTCCGCTGCTGCTCGTGCTCGTTCTCACGGGCATTCCGCTCGCCTCGCTGGAGCGCCGCAGGCTGCGTCTGATCGACCCTGAACCGATCGCCGACCCGCACCGCGACCCCGACCGCACCGGCCTCGCCGCCTGGCTGCGCACCCGTCTGCGGGAGCGCGCCACCTGGCGCGAGCTGGCATACGCGGTGCTCTTCGGCTTCCTGCTGTGGCCCCTGGAAGCGCTGGTCGTGGGCTTCGTGCTCGCCGTGTGCGGGGGGCTGATCGCGACTCCGGTGATGCTGGCGATCGACGGCGAGGAGGCCAGGGTCCTCAAGATCTGGATCGTGGAGAGCCGGCCGGCGGCGCTCGGGCTCGCCTTGGCCGGGGTGCTGTTGTTGGCCGTCTTCGCGTATCCGGTCCGGGCGGCGGCTGCGGGACGCGCGGCCCTGACCCGCTTCCTGCTGTCCTCCCCGGAAGGCGAACTGGACAGCAGAATTCAGGAGTTGGGTAGATCGCGCATGCGACTCGTGGACGCCTTCGAGGCCGAGCGGCGCCGTATCGAGCGCGATCTGCACGACGGGGCGCAGCAACGACTCGTCGCCCTGTCCATGACGCTCGGCCTGGCCCGGCTCGAAGCACCCGGGGCGCCCCTGGACGGGCTGCTCGCCAAGGCGCACGACGACGCGGCCGCCGCCCTCGTCGAGATCAGGGAACTCATCCGCGGCATTCATCCCCAAGTCCTCACCGACCGAGGCCTCGTGGCGGCCGTCGACGACCTCGCGGACCGCTCGGTGATCCCCGTCGACGTCGACTTCGACCTGCCCGTCCGGCCCGTCGAGGCGGTCGAGGCGGCCGTGTACTTCGCTGTGGGCGAGGGCCTCGCCAACGTCGCCAAGCACAGCGGCGCGAGCCGCGCCGCCGTACGCGGCCGGCTGGAGAAGGGGACGCTGGTGGTGGAGGTCGAGGACGACGGCCGCGGCGGGGCCGGCACCGACCACGGCACAGGCCTGCAGGGCGTAGCCGATCGCGTCTCGGTGCTCGACGGACGGCTGCTAGTGTCCAGTCCGCCCGGCGGCCCCACCCTGCTGCGCCTTCAAGTGCCGTGTCCCGCCGCCAGATTGAGGAACTGATGCTGCGCGTCGTACTGGCCGAGGACAGCGTTCTGCTCCGCGACGGCCTGATCGGCCTCCTGGAACGCTTCGGCCACCGGGTCGTCGCCGCCGTCGGCACCGCCGGCGACCTCGTCGCGGCCGTCGCGGAATACGGCCCCGACGTCGTCGTGACCGACGTCCGGATGCCGCCCGGCTTCTCCGACGAGGGACTGCGTGCCGCCATCGAACTGCGCCGGCACCGGCCCGGGTTGCCCGTCCTGGTGCTCAGCCAGTACGTCCAGCGCAGCTACGCGGAGGACCTGCTGGACTCCTGCGACGGCTCAGGCGTCGGCTACCTCCTCAAGGAACGCATCGGTCACGTCGAGGAGTTCGTCGACGCCGTGCGCCGGGTCGCCGAAGGAGACACGGTCGTCGACCCCGAGGTCGTACGGCAGCTGATCCGGCACCGCCGCGACCCGCTGGCCCGGCTGACCGCCCGCGAGCAGGAGGTGCTCGCGCTGATGGCCCAGGGCAAGTCCAACGCGTCGATCGCGGCGGCGCTGGTGGTCGGCGAGGGCACGGTCAGCAAGCACTTCGGCTCCATCCTGACCAAGCTCGACCTGTCGCTCGACGACTCGACCAACCGCCGTGTCCTCGCGGTCCTCGCGTACCTCAGAGGCTGACCCGGATCCGTTCGGCGGCACGTCATGACGGCATCTCAGGGTGAAGGCAGCTCATGGTGACGGCAGTTCACCTCGGCCCTGTGGCGGGGCACCTCGTGACGAAGTCCAGGTCGGTTGTCCGGTCTGGACTTCGTCAGGGGTGGTTCGGCGGGCGGTGCGGCGCGCGGCTCAGTGAGCGGGGGCGAGGCCCGGCTGCTTGAACGTGTCCGGCACCGGCAGCGTGGACCAGTGGGGGATCGGCCAGGCGACGACGACGGCGCGGCCCACGACATCCGACAGCGGCACCATGCCGCCGTTCTTGTCGGTCTGGTGGTAGCGGGAGTCGGCCGAACTCTGCCGGTGGTCGCCCATCACCCAGATCCGGTCGTTCGGCACGGTCACCTTGAACTGACCGGGTTCGTCCGAGCTGCACGGGGTGTTGCCGGCGTAGACGTACGGCTCGGAGAGCGGCTTGCCGTTCACCTTCAGCGGGCCGGTCCCCGTGCACTCGATCGTGTCGCCGGCGACACCGATGACCCGCTTGATCAGATGCTGTTCGCCGGCCGCCGGCATCAGCCCGATGAAACTGAGGAACTTCTGCGCCGCGTTGGGCTCCGGCACCGGATTGCCCAGCAGCCAGTTGTCCGGATCGCGGAAGACGACGACCTCGCCGCGGTCGGGCTCGGAGCCGAACCAGGGGGTGAGCTTGTCGACCAGCACCCGGTCGTCCACCTGAAGGGTGTTCTGCATCGAGCCCGAGGGGATCAGGAACGCCTGCAGCAGAAACGTCTTGATCAGGAAGGCCAGGCCCAGTGCGATCACGACGAGGAATGGCAGCTCCTGCCACATCGGGCGTTTCCGCTTGGCCTCCGCCCCGCGTCCGCGCCTTCGTCCGCGTCCGTGCCCGTCTCCGGGAGCGTCGGCCTCTTCGGCGGGTCCGCCCTCCGGGCCGTCCCGCCCGTCCCGGGCGTCGATCACCACGTCCCCCATGTCATTCCTCCGCATCCGCGCTTGCCGAACTCCTGCCGTAGGGATCGAGCCTATGCCCGCACCGCCCGGAACCGGGCCCGCCATTTGTCTCTTCACCACGTACGAGTGATGCGCGAGTGACCCGCCGGGGCGGCCGGGACGGCGGAGCCGGACCCGTAGGGGAAGCGTTCGGAAGGCGCGTCCTTAGGATGCCTCCGGTCGCGCGCGATGGGCGCGCGGAGTGCGGGCGGCGAGGAAGGGGTGGGCATGGAGCAGGAGTTGGAGGTCACCGAGCGGACCCGGCTGCGGCGGATGCGGGAGAAGGGGAGCCACCGGAGGGCCGATCTGGACGCGGTGCTCGGGGCCGGATTCCTTTGTCATCTCGGGGTCGTCGTCGACGGGGCACCGATGGTGGTGCCGACGGTGTACGGAGTGGACGGGGACCGTGTCTACGTCCACGGGTCGGTCGCGAGCCGCAGCCTGGTACGGGCGCCCGGCGCGATGGTGTGCCTGAGCGTGACGCATGTGGACGGGCTGGTCCTGGCGCGCTCGGTGTTCGAACACGGGGTGAACTACCGCAGCGCGATGATCTACGGCGTGCCGCGTCTCGTGATCGACCCGGAGGAGAAGCTGAGCGGGCTGCGGGCGCTGACCGAGCAGTCCGCGCCGGGGCAGTGGGAGTACGTACGGCAGCCGAGCCGCAAGGAACTGGCCGCGACCGCGCTGCTCGCGCTCGACCTGGCCGAGGCGTCCGTGAAGGTGGCGAGCGGGCCGCCGGACGACGGGGAGGGGACGGACGCGGAGCTGGGGGTGTGGGCCGGGGTGCTGCCGCTGGTCACGCGGTTCGGGGCGCCGGTCGCCGATCCGCTGCTGCCGGCCGGGATCGAGCCGCCCGCGCACATCGCGGAGCGGGCGGGGACGGTGTTCGGCGGGGTTCCGGGGGACGGCGGGGTGGCGGACTAGGGCGGGGTGACGGGGGACGGGGCGCCGGGGGAGGGGCGTAGGAGGCGGTGGCGGCTCAGAGGCTTGTACGGGGCGTGCGGGGTGCGTGGGGGCGTGAGGGGCGCGTGGGGTGACGTTGTCCGGCCGGACGGCGGTGTTCGGGCGGCCCGTGCGGCCGCGGCTGTGCGATGACTGAGGGAGGGGAGAAGGACGAGGGCGCCGGCGGCAGCGCCGGGCGACAGGAAGGAACACCCACCCCCATGACCACGACCACGAGCATGAACACCGTGATCTATCCGGTGAAGGACCTGGAGCGGGCGAAAGCCCTGTTCACCGCCCTGCTCGGGACCGGGCCCAGCGTGGACCAGCCGTATTACGTCGGGTTCGACGCCGGAGGGCGGCATTTCGGTCTCGATCCGCAGGGACACGGCAAGGGGCTGACCGGAGCGGTGCCGTTCTGGGACGTCGACGACCTTCCCGGCACGCTGGAGGCGCTGCTCGCCGCCGGGGCGCGGACCGTGCAGGAAGTGCAGGACGTCGGGGGTGGGATGCGGATCGCCACGGTGAAGGACGCCGACGGGAACATGTTCGGGCTGCGGAGCGGTCCGAAGACGGCGTAGGCGTGGGCAGGGCGGATCCGGGGCGGCAGCGTGCCGGTGATCCGCAGCCCGGGTGATCCGAGCGGGTGGGGGTCTAGTGTGCGGGCTCGGTTTCGGGTGCCAGCCGGAGACGGGACAGATGGGCGGGGTCGGCGAGGGCGTCGACGGCCGTGATCCGGTCGTCGAGGACGGTGAACGCGAAGACCGTCCGCGGCGTCCCGTCCGGGGCCGCCCGCACCAGGCCCGCCAAACCGTCCACCAAGGCGGGCAGGGCCGCCTTCGCCCGGTCCGCGAGGGTCCGTGCCACCGCGCGTGCGCCGTGCGCGGGCGGGGGTGCGCCGGTGTCCGAACGCAGGACGACATCAGGGTCGAGCAGGGCGTGCAGCGCTGCGAGATCGCCGCCCCGGGCGGCGGAGCGGAAGGCGGCGACGGCGCTGCGCTGGCGCTCGGGGTCGGGCTCCGGCATCTTCTCGGTGCCTTCGAGGCGCCGCCGGGCACGGGTGTCCAGGCGGCGGGTGGCGACGGGCGTGCGTTCGATGATCGGGGCGATTTCCTCGTACGGCAGGGCGAACTCGTCGTGGAGGACGAAGACGACCCGCTCGGAGGGCGTCAGGGCGTCCAGGGCGGCCAGATCGTCCTGGACGCCCTGGGCGTCCTGGGTGTCCGTGTCGCCGGGGTGGTGGCGGCTCTCCGGCCAGGCGCGGTCCCAGGGGCCGCGGGGGACGGGGCGCAGGGATTCCCGGGCGCGCAGGAGTTCCAGGCAGGCGCGGGTGATCTCGGCGGGGGCCGTCGTCGGGGTGGCGGCGGGGCGGGCCCGGGACACCGCCCGCACCGCCTGCGCGGCCTCCTCGGGGGAGCCGAGCAGACGGTGGGCGAGCGCGAGGAGACGGGGGCCGCGGGCGGAGGTGCCGGAGCCCGCGCTTCCTTCCATGCCGACCGCGCCGCCGGCCTTGTCGGCCGCGTCGGACGCGCCCGAGACGCCTGCCGCGCCCGAGACGCCTGCCGTGCTCGTGGTGCCGGCCGTGTCCGTCGTGTTCGCCGTGCTCATCGGGTTCGCCGCCTTCGCCGGAGGGGGTCGCCGGGTGGGGGTGGGGCCTGTCCTTTGGATCAGGCTGGATCTGTTGGGCCGGCCCGGGCCAGGCTTCGGATCAGGTCGGACCCGGGCCTGACCCGGGAGTCGGATCAGTCGCCGTGGCCCGGTCCGCCGCTGCCGAAGCCGCCGCTGGAGATACCCCCCCACTTGCGCTTTTCCTCGCTCGGCGGGTCGGGCGAGGTTTCGGTGCCGGACGTGCCGCCGTCCTTCAGCTGGTACGGCATCAACCGGTGCTCGCCGTCGGTGTGCGGCATCTCGGCCGGGCGGCGGTACTCGGACATCTCCCCGGGCGGCCGTTCGGTCTCCGGCCGGTGCGGCTGGGTCTCGGGGTCGGGGGGCGGGAGCTCCCGGTTCTTGATCCAGATACCGAAGGCGAACGCGCCGATCAGGACGAGGACCAGGATCAGACCGGCGAGGACCTGGGCGAGTCCGGATTCCCAGACACCGTGGGCCAGGGTGACCGGGGCGGAGCCCGTAAGGAAAGTGTTCATATCGACATGATTACTCCTTTTCGCCCTCTTTGCCTTGGTGGGGGGGCGGGGCCTCCGTGGCCGTCGGGGCTCCCGAGGTCCAGGGGCGGCCCACGGACGGGGCAGGGAACGGCAGGGAACGACAGGGGAGGCGGAGGGGCGGAAAGCGGAGGAGTGCAAAACCAAGCTGAAACATTTCCCGTGGGCCACCGCGTCAATGAGGTGAGGGCGCGAAACAAGCGAACGTGCCACAGCGACGGAGGGGAGGGGCATGAAGGGGAGGGGGATGAAGCAGTCTCGCGCGGACGGGTTTCTGGAATTCGCTTCTGCCCGCTCGGGGCATCTGTACCGGTCGGCATGCCTTCTGACCAGCGGCGACACTCATCTCGCCGAGGATCTGGTGCAGGAGACCCTGGGCCGGATGTACGCCCTGTGGGGCCGGATCGGCCGGGTCGGCAATCCCGCGGGGTACGCGCAGACCGTGCTGATACGGACCTTCCTCAGCCACCGCAGGCGACGCTCGGCCACCGAGCGTCCGCTTGGGGAGCTGCCCGACCGGGCTCCGGACGGCGGCGAGGATCCCGCCTTGCGGGTCGCCCTGCTCGACGCCCTCGCCGGGCTCGCGCCCAAGGACCGGGCGGTGGTGGTGCTGCGGTACTGGGAGGACCGCAGCATCGAGGAGACCGCGGACGCCATGCATGTCAGCACGGCGGCCGTCCGCACCCGCTCCACGCGGGCCCTGGCGAAACTGCGGGAGCGGCTGGGTGGCAACGTCGCCGAGCTGGTCGCCCGCTGACCCGCTTTCCCGCTCGTTCCCGCTCGCTGCTCCCCTTCGGTGAACACGGCCTTGACCCCGGGCCTGGCCCGGCCCCTGGCCGCGGGCTTCGGCGGGGTGTCGCCACCGGTGCTCGGGGTCGGATGGCGCGAAGCGGCCGGGGCGTCCTCGTCCCGGTGGCCCAGCTGCCGTCACGGCTTCTGTCCGGTCCCGGCGGTACGTCGCATCACCCGCGCACGGACGTACTTCACCAGTCGCACCACTCGCAGGATCCGCACCACCGTGCGACATCACGCTTTCGCACCTCGCCCTGACTTCCACTCCTGGACCCGGAACGGTGATCCCACCATGCCTGACCACAAAGACCACGATGTGACGAAGACCCGATTCGAAGAGGAACTGAGCGAGGCCCTGCGCCGTGCCGGCGAGGGCTTCGAGGCCGACGACCGCCGCGGACTCGCCGCGGGCGGTCTCGTCCGCGGGCGCCGGCAGCTGCTCCGCCGTCGCGCGGCGACGATGGGAGGTGTGCTCGCGCTCGCCGCGGTCAGTGTGGGCGGGGTGTACGGCGGGTCCCTGCTCGGCGTCGGCCACGAGCGCGTCTCCGCCGCCGGGACCGGCGGCTCGGCTCGCGGTGGCGGAAGCGTCGACGGCGTGACGAGCGTGGCTGGTGAGCCCGCCGGAACGCCGGTCACCGGCGCTGATGTCGCCACCGTCCTTCAGGCCAACACGCCTGCCGGCAAGTGGACGTTCGACGACCTGCACGCGAATGGTCAGGCGGTCGCCACCGGTGTCTACGACGACGGCAAGGGCAAGGCCGGCGTCTCCGTCGACCTCTACCGGGCGGCGACGACCGGGCGGGGCGAGGCGGGCCGGGACCTGGTGACCTGTCCGGACCGGGTGATCACGCCGTACGACGACTGCACCGAGCAGGCGCTGCCCGGCGGTAGCCGGCTGATGATCTTCCAGGGGTACGAATACCCGGACAAGCGGGTCCTCACCAAGAACTGGCGCGCGGTCCTGCTCACCAAGGACGGCTCCGTCATCGACGCGAGCGAGTACAACGCGCCGACGGAGAAGGACTCCGCGATCAGCCGCCAGAACCCGCCGTTCGACCCCGCCCAGCTCAGGGCACTGGTCACGGCGGACGGCTGGTACCCGCTGCTGGAACAGCTGAAGCAGCCGGGCAAGAACGACGGCAAGCCGACCGCCGACCCGTCCGCCCCGGTCCACGAGGAACTGGACACCACCCGGGTGACGGCGACGCTTCGGTCGCTGCTGCCCCATGGACATGGGCTGAAGGTCGTCGGCCAGGGCGCCGGCTATCTGATCGTCGACGACGGCGCCGGCCGGAGTATCGTCCAGGTCAATGTCCAGGAGGACATGGGGTCGGACCGGGACGATCTCTTCTCGGGCGATGGTGTCACCACCGAACCCGATGGCACCCTCGTGAAGGTCACCAAGCGGGCCGGGGAGAAGGGTGTCGAGG
The DNA here is from genome assembly GCF_043198875.1 of Streptomyces sp. NPDC048718. Classification (NCBI taxonomy): domain Bacteria; kingdom Bacillati; phylum Actinomycetota; class Actinomycetes; order Kitasatosporales; family Streptomycetaceae; genus Streptomyces; species Streptomyces sp. NPDC048718. Next base: position 101,673 of record NZ_JBICVG010000008.1, on the reverse strand, counting down.
GCTCCGTCTGGTGGATGGCGGACACCATGACCAAGGACGGCTTCCGGGTCGTCGTCTCCGCCTTCAACGCCGGCAGCCAGCTCGAGCCGCCGACCCGCCCTGAGCCCGCTCTGACCACCGCGCAGCTGAAAGGGATAGCCACCAACCTCAAGTGGCGCACCCTGGCCCGGGGATAACGCGTCGGCGGAGATTCCGGCCAGCCAGGTTGGCCCGACTGGACCGGTCGACTGGACCGGACTGGATCGGACTGGATCGGACTAGATCGGACCGAACCGGGATGGACTGGCCCCGGCCCCAGCCCCGGGTCGGCTCCGGACCTGGTCGGGGCAGGAGAAGGCTGGACCCTGCCCCGGCTTACCCGGTCCTGGAGCGACTGGGCCGGCATGTCCGGAGCTGCTCTGACCCGCCCGATCTGCTCGATCTCGACCCGGTCGGCTTGGTCGGCCTGACCTGGTCGGGGCCGAGCGGCCTGGTCCGGTTGGGGGACGAGTTCGATTGGTCGGGCTCGACGCGATCGCAGGCGGCCCAGGTGCTTTCCGGCAGGTCGTTCTCGACTCGCTTGATCTGTTGGCCGGTTGGGAGTGGGGGCCTGGCGGGGCCGGGACAGACGGGTCAGGGGCGGTCCGGCGCTGAGCGGCGTCACACGGCTTGCTGCCCGATGCGGGGCCGCCAGTCCTGGTTCGGCCTGGGACAGGGGCGGTTCGGACGAGCACGGGTCGGCCTGGACCAGTTGTGCCCCTGGCTTCCGTCCGCCTGGCCCCGGGCGAACGGGGACTGGAAGCCACCGCAGCGCGAAGGTGGGGGGGCGGAGGGGGAGGGCGGGGGCGGGGGAAAGGCCCTACTTCGCGTCCGAGTAGCGCTGAACAGTGGCCGTCGTGAACGGGAAGCGGACCGGCGTCTCGCCGAAGGCGATGCGTCCCGCCTCGTCGCCGGCCGCGCGGATCGCGGCCGTGACGGCCTCGGTTTCCTCGGCCGGGCAGTGCACGATCACCTCGTCGTGCTGGAAGAAGACCAGTTCGGCCCGCAGACCGGTGGTGGCGCGGCGCAGGGCGGCCAGCATGAGCAGGGCCCAGTCGGCGGCGCTGCCCTGGACGACGAAGTTGCGGGTGAAGCGGCCCCGGGCGCGGGCATCGGAGGAGGCGTATCCGGGGGTGTACTGCTCCGGTCCGTCCTCCCGGGACGTGGCGGCGGACGGGAGATCCTGCGGCAGGCCGGCCTCGCCCGGGCCGTCGTCGTCCGCGCTCACCGCGCGCGGGCTGGTCCGGCCGAGCCAGGTACGGACGAGCCGGCCCTCCTCGCCGGCCCGGGCGGCGTCGTCCACGTAGGCCACGGCGCGGGGGAAGCGGCGGCGGAGAGCCGCGAGGTTCTTGAGGCCGTCGCCGCTGGTCTGCCCGTAGATCGCGCCGAGCAGAGCCAGTTTGGCGTGGTCGCGGTCGCCGGAGAAGGCGCGGTCGGACAGCCGGGTGTACAGGTCGTCCGGGTGCCCGGCGACCTCCATCAGACCAGGGTCGCGGGAGATCGCGGCGAGGACCCGGGGTTCCATCTGGTCGGCGTCGGCGACGACGAGCCGCCAGCCCTCGTCGGCGACCACCGCCTGCCGGATGACCTTGGGGATCTGGAGCGCCCCGCCGCCGTTGGTGGTCCAGCGGCCGCTGACGGTGCCGCCGGGCAGGTACTCCGGGCGGAAGCGGCCGTCGCGGACCCAGTCCGCGAGCCACGACCAGCCGTGTGCCGTCCAGATTCGGTACAGCGTCTTGTACGCGAGGAGCGGGGCGACCGCCGGATGGTCGACGTCCCGCAGTTCCCAGCGCCGGGTGGAACGCACCCGGATCCCGGCTCCGGCGAACGCCCGGACGACGTCGGCGGGCAGGTCGGGCCGTACCCGGCGGCCGAACGCGGCGGACACCTCGTCGGCCAGTTCCGCGAGCCGGCGCGGCTCGCCGCCGCCCGCGTACCGCTCGCCGAGCAGCCCATGGAGCACCTCCCGGTGCGCATCGGCCCGCCAGGGCAGTCCTGCCCGGTGCATCTCGGCGGCCACCAGCATGCCCGCCGACTCGGCCGCCGTCAGCAGCCGCATCCGTCCCGGGTGCTCAACCCGGTCGTGCCGGCGCTGCTGCTCCGCGTACACCTCGAGCAGGGAGTCGAAGGGGAGTGGGGCGGTGGCCCGTGGTTCGAACAGCGAGTCCTGCGCCGCCGCGCTCTCAGCCTGCCGGACGGGCGGGTCGGGCGGCACCGGCGCGTGGTGCAGCCGTGCCCAGGACGCGGCGGCCGAGCGAGGCTCGCCCAGGCGGCCCTCGTGGCCGAGGAGGAGCTGTTCGGCGGCTTCGATGTCGTAGCACCGTTCGACCCGCACTCCGGCGGCGAGCAGCCGGGGGTACACCTCGGCGGAGTTGCGCCACACCCAGCGGGTCACATCCGGCCGTGCCCGCACGGCCGCCGCCAGATCGGGCTCGCGCAGCACCTCCCCGGCGGGCAGCCCGTCGCCCCCGAGCGGTACGAGCAGCGCCCCGCCGCCCTCCGGCTCGGGCGCGACGGCCCACCTTTCGTTCACACGAGCGAGTCTGGCACCCGCCACTGACAATCCGGTGGTGCGTGGAGTCGCGTCGTTCCGGAGGGGGCCCGGGAGGTGCGCCCGGGCTGCCCCGCCGCTTCACCGGACTCGCCTGCTCGCCCCGCCCGACTCGCCGCCCGCTCTGTTCGCCCCTGCCCCGTTCGCTCCTGCCCCGCTCGTTGCGACCCGCCGCCCCCGCTACGCGGCCTGGTGGAAGAGGGCGGCGGCTTCGCCGCGGGAGGCGACGCCCAGTTTGGTGAGGATGTTGGCGACGTGGAACTTCACCGTGGACTCGCTGATGTGCAGGTCCTCGGCGATACGGCGGTTGCGGTGGCCGCGGGCCAGGTGGCCGAGCACCTCCACCTCGCGTTCGCCGAGCCCGGTCAGCGGGTCCAGCGCGCCGGCCGGGGATTCCGGGAGCGCGAGGGGGACGGTGGCCGTGATCGTGGTGCCCCAGCCGGGGACGGCGTCGACGGTGAGGCCCCCGCCGAGGACCTCGAGCCGGTCGGAGACGCTGCCCGCGCCGAGCGGGCAGGCGTCCAGGAGGCCGGGCCCGTCGTCCCGGATCGAGGCGAGGAGTTCGTGCGCGGTCACCGTCCAGCCGACCCTGACCCGGGAGACGGGCTCCTGGTCGAGGACGATGAGCAGCAGCGCGCGGACGACGGCCCGCACACCGTGCGCCACGTCGCCGGGCAGGGTCCGGGCGGCGGACGGGCCCTCGGGCGGGGCGAGTTCGAGCCGTACGGGGGAGTGCCGCAGCATCGGGCGCAGGCCGTCCGCGAGCCGGGCGAAGGACTCGGTGGCCCGTTCCCCGGCGATCGACCGGTCACGCAGCGACTCGGCCCGCAGCTCGGCCAGTGCCGATACGGCCAGTTCGGTGGCGGTGGCCCGGGCGACGTTGTCGTCCAGGGCGCGGCTGCGCAGCACCCCGAGCACCCCGGACAGCGCGGCGGCGTGCGCGGTGCTCAGCTCCGCCGTGACCCGCGCGCGGGTGTCGGCGGCGGCCCGGGAACGGGCCAGCGCCCCCGGCATCGCCTCCGTGGCGAACCGGTCGAAGTGGCTGGTGACCAGGTCCCACAACAGTTGCGTCAGGGCGAGCGCGGGCGCGTCCACCGGGACGGCGCCGTCCTCTCGTACGAGGACGAGGACCGAGCCGCGGGGAGTGGCGTCGCTCCGTACCGCCACCACCTCCCGCTCCGCCCCGCCGATGGTCGCGCGTCCCTGCCAGGGGTGGCCGGCGGCGGGGCCGTGGGTGTAGAGCGGTTCCAATTCGGCTGCGGTGACCGGGAGTTCAGGGCCACCCGCGTACTTGAACGGCGAGTGGGCGCAGTGCGTGGAGAGTTCGGCCGCGGCGTGGTGCGGGATCAGCGGCTCCAGGACCTCGGACAGGCGCGGCAGGACCGTGCCCAGCGGGCGGCCGATCACGTCGCGGGCGGCCAGCAGGGCATCGGTCGCGGTGAGTTCCAGAGCCGTTTCCATGAGCGTCAGCGTAGGCAACGGCGGGCCGTTCGGCTCTCCTTTCGGCCAGGTGTGACTGTCCGTTCGGGTGGCGGAGCCGGGGTGGTGCGCGACGGAAGCTTGAGGCAGCCGAGGAGATCGGCGAAAGAGATCACCGGGAGCGGCGGCGCGCGACGGCGCCGCGCGGAACAACAGCCCGGCGGATCAAGCGAGTCGTCCGTCACGGACGGCGAAGGAGGAGCGGCGGGTGAACCGCCGCCGACGACCCACGGGGGAGCGGAACATGGAAGCGATCGTGTACGAGGAGTTCGGCGGCGCCGACGTACTGCGGCACGAGTCCGAGGTGGCCCTGCCGGTGCCCGGACCCGGCGAGGTGCGGGTGAAGACGGCTGCGGTGGGCGTCAACCCGGTGGACTGGAAGCGGCGTTACGGCTGGCTGGAGCTGTTCTATCCGACCAACTTCCCGGCCGTTCCGGGCCTGGAGTTCGCGGGAACGGTCGACGCGGTCGGCGACGGCGTGACCGAATACGCCGTCGGCGACGAGGTGTTCGGCTGGAGCGCGACCGGCGCGTACGCCGGGTACGCGATCGCCGACATCGTCGCCCCCAAGCCCGCCGGCCTGTCCTGGGAGCACGCGGTGGGCATCCCGGTCGCGGGTGAGACCGCCCAGCGCGTGCTCGACGCGCTCGGCGTACGCGAGGGAGAGACCCTGCTGCTGCACGGTGCGGCGGGCGCTGTCGGCTCGGTGGCCGTCCAGTTGGCGGTCGCGGCCGGTGTGACGGTGATCGGTACGGCGTCGGAGCGCAACCACGCGTTCCTGCGCGAACTGGGCGCGATCCCGGTGACGTACGGGGACGGGCTCGCCGACCGGGTCCGCGCGGCGGCCCCGCAGGGCGTCGACGCGGTCTTCGACGCCGCCGGGCACGACACGCTCCCGGTCTCGATCGAGCTGCTCGGCGGGGAGACCTCTCGTATCGTCACCATCGCCGCCACGGACGCGGACGCGCACGGTGTCGTCTTCTCCGGTGTCCGCGTGGCCGACGACCTCGCCCGCCGCTGGCTGACCGAGCACGCCCGCCTGGCCGTCGAGGGCCGGCTCCGGCTCGACGTCGCGGAGGTCCTGCCGCTGAAGGACGGGGCCCGCGCCCAGGAGATGAGCGAGTCGGGACACACCCGGGGCAAGATCGTGCTGGTGCCGTAGCGTCACGCGTCCGGCGCGTAAGAGGTCCGGGGGTGGGGTCAGGGGCAGGGTCCGGGCGGGCGTCAGGGCAGGGGCGGGCGGCAGGGCAGGGCAGGGCTGAGGCCGACCCGGCCCCGGCTCGGATCCTGGCCCCCGGAGTTGGACCCGGCCCCGGCCCCAGGTGCAGTGAGAAGGGAACCGTATGGCCAGGGAAGAGAACGAGATGTTCGTGCTGCCGCGCGGCGCCACGGGCTTCTTCCGCCCCGGGGACGGGCCGCTTCCGGAGACCGACCCGCGGGCCTTCCGGGCGGCGCTGCACACGGCGGCCCGGGCGGCCGGCGGCCGGGTGGGCGGGGTGGAGGAGCAGGCGCGCCCGCGCACGTTCCATACGGCGGTCATCGAGAGGGCCGACGGGCCCGTCGTCGTCCTCTGTCACGCCCACCACCCGTGGATCGCCTTCGCCCGGGAACAACGGAACTGGTACACAGAGGAGTTCCTCGCACCGCCGCCCTGGGCCGGGGCCTTCGCCGATCGGGGATTCACCGTGCTCGACCGCGCGCTGCTCGCGCGGCCGCTTCCCGAGGTCGACACCTCGGTTTTGAGCGCCAGTGAGTGGCGTGGGGTCCGTATCTACGGCATCACCACGCTGGGTGGCGTGCTCTTCAACGCGTGGGACTGAGGCCCCGGCAGGCAGCTGCGGAGCCCGGGGCGGGGGCATGGCGGGAGGACGAATTACGCTCGCCCGGTGGACACGACCCCCGCCGCTCCGGCCGACCCGGCCGCCGTTCCCGCCGACCGCGTCAAGGTCTGGTTCCGCTTCGTTCCGCGCGAAGGGTGGCTCCCGCAGGACACGGAGGGGTTGTGGGCCCTCCCGGTGGGCCCGGGCACGGCCCGGGTGGTCAATGTGCCGTTCCTGCAGGACGGGGTGGCCGAGGGAGACGTGGTCCGGTACGTGACGGACGGCGAGGGCCTGCACTGGGCCACGGGCCGGGAGACGGCATCGGGCAACGTCGCGATCCGGGTCCTCCCCGTGCCCGGCGGCCCGCTCGGCCCGAGCGCGCGGGCGGTGGGGGAGCGGTTCGCGCCCTACGGCCTCGGCGGGGAGTCGTTCAGTGCGGAGTTCCCACTGGTGGCGCTGACCGTGCCGGCCGGAGCGCCGATGGCCGGGATCAAGGAGCTGCTCGCACGAGGTACGCGCGAGGGCTGGTGGCACTGGGAGACCGGATGCGCCACGGACGCCTGGAACGCGGCATGACCCCCGCCGAAGCGGAGGCCATGGCACGTTCCTGGCCGTCCGTCCGCAGGTCTGTCAGGCGGTGGCCCGGGCCGGAGAAGCGGCGGCGAAGTCGTCCGGCAGGCGCGGGGGAGTGCCCTGGGTCCACGCGATCCGCAGCGCCGAGGCGGAGATCCGCCAGCCGTCGGCCGTCCTGACCAGGGTGCTCTCGGCGTGGCCCGCGGAAATGAAGACGTTCCCTGATCCCGACCCTGATCCCGACCCTGATCCCGGCCCCGAGCCGTCCGCCAGGACGTGGGTGCTCAGCTGGGCGCCGCGGACCGTGGCCCGGTCGCCGTCGACCTCGATGACGTAGTTGGTGCCCAGGTGCACGGTGCGGTCGAACAGCGCCATTCCGCGCCGGACCCGGGCCGTCAGGGCGTCGCGGCCGTGAATGGTGCCGATCGGCATCTCCGCGGTGACGTCCTCGGTGTGGAACGCGCGGGCCCATTCCTCGTCGAAGACTCCGTCGTCGAGCGAACGTACATAGCGGTTCATCAGGTCGGTGATCTCGGCGCGGTCGGTCAGGGACTGTAAACGGCGCTGCGTCTCTTCGATGTCCATGACGGAAGAGTCACTCCTCAAGCGCGCTTGAGGTCAAGCTCGTCCGGAGAGTCCCTCGGACAAGTTCCTCGTGCGGGGCCATCGGGCATCCCCTCGGGGAGTTCCCCGAGGGGGCGCCGCGCGGCCGTGAGGCGGTGCCAGGTCGCGCCCGCGAGGGTGTCGCCGAGGCCCGTTTCGAGGAGGGAGACACAGTAGGCGCGGGTTTCCGGGGCCGCGGTGCGCAGCGCCTCGGCCAGGGCGGTCAGGCCGGTCCGGGCGCGGGAGCCGCGGGCGTGGGCCAGGGCGGCGAAGGCGGCACCGGCGAGATCGGCGTGCGCCGCGCCGACGGCGGTGACGGGCGGGGTGTTCGCGGGCGACAGGACCAGCGGCCGCAGGCTCAGGGTGGGCCAGCAGCCGAGCCCCGTGGTGAACGGGCCGGCCGCCCAGGTCGCCGCGGAGCGGTCGGCGCAGACGGCGAGCAGGACGGTGGGAAGGGCGTACCGTTCGCGCAGTTCCGGCAGATGGACGGTCCACCCGCGGGCGCGTTCGGGGTCGCGGCGCCCTCGGACGTCCAGGGCGAGGACGAAGGTCCGGCCGGGCGAGGGCGGGACGACCCGCAGCACGCTGTCGAGGCCGGCCGCGCCCGGCAGCACCTGCACCACGGCGTCCGGCGGGCAGGCCAGGCCGAGCAGCCGGAACACCGGTGTCGGGATGAAGCGGGGGAGCGTGAGCATGGCGGCACGGTAGGGGCGCACAAGGGGAGCGCGTAATGCCTATGGCATATGACCACTCCTGAGGGTGATCGGCAGCCCGCGCCGATGACGCCCCCGCCCCCCAGGTTCCCTCGCCGCCCCGCGGTCCTCTCCCCACCCCCTCGAATGCGACCATCGAAGGAGCGGGGACGAGAGGCAGGCGAGGCGGCGCGCATGAGCGACAGCACGGTGACGGAGGCGCTCAAGGCGCTGTACGAGGCAGGGCCGAGCGGCGGCAAGGGAGGCCGGGGAAGCCGGGGGCGTGGTGGCCGGCGTGGCGCGGGCGCCGGGAGCGGTGACGACCGGGCGCTGGACACGGCGGCCTCACTGCTCGCCGCCGACCCCGCCGCCGACGCCGAACTGAACCGGCGCGGCGAGGAGTTCGTCCACAGCCTGTGGGCACGGGGCTGGCAGCCCGCCGATCTCGTCCGGATGGCCCGCCGCGAACTCGACGACGAACACGTCCGCCTCCTCGCGGCGCTCGTCCGCACCGAGACCGCCCGGTACGAACGGCTGCCGCGCCGCTGGCAGGCCCAGCTCGACGCGCTCGACGACCTGCCCGTCTGGACGGCGCCCGACCGCTTCTCGTACGCGACCGCCGTCCTGCGGCTCTACCGGCTCCTCGTCCGGCTGCCCCGCCTCGACGCCGTCGGTCCCGCGCCCGGCGAGGCCCTGCCGCCCGCCACCATCGGCGAGCCGAAGACGCTGACCCGGATCAGGGCGCTGCTCGCGAAGGCGGAGGCGACCCCGTACCCGGAGGAGGCCGAGGCGCTGACCGCCAAGGCCCAGGAGCTGATGGCCCGGCACAGTCTCGACGAGGCGGGACTCGCGGCGGCGGGGCCCGCGTCAAAGACGCCGGGCGCGCTGCGGATCGGGGTGGACGCGCCGTACGAGCAGGCCAAGGCGATCCTTCTCGACGCGGTGGCGACGGCGAACCACTGCCGGGCCGTGTGGAACGAGGCCCTCGGCTTCTCCACGGTCGTCGGGTTCGAGGCCGACCTCGACCCGGTGGAGCTGCTCTACACCTCGCTGCTGGTGCAGGGGACGGCGGCGATGACCCGGGCCGAGGCCGAGCAGCGGGCCGGCGGACGCAAGCGGACCAAGTCCTTCCGGCAGTCCTTCCTCCTCGCCTACGCGAACCGGCTCGGCGCCCGTCTCGCCTCCACCAGCCGCCGGGTCGCCGCCGAGACCCCGACCTTGCTCCCGGTGCTCGCCTCCCGCGAGGTCGCGGTCGGCGCCCGTACCGACGAACTCTTCCCCGAGACCCGCGCGACCCGGGTCCGCGCCGCCTGGGACGAGGCGGGCTGGAACCACGGCACCTCGGCGGCCGACCAGGCGGGCCTGCGGGCCCCCGGGGCCCGGGGCGAGATCCGCCACTAGGCCCACGGGCTGCGGGATCCGGGCCGGCGGCCTGCCGGCCGGGTCTCCTGGCCTTGGGGCCGTCCGGCCCCGGGCCGCTCGTTGCCTGTGCCTCGCCGACCGTCGTACGGCCCGTGCCTCGCCGACCGTCGTACGGTCCGGGGGGCCCGCGCGGTCGTACGGTCCGGGGGTGCCCGCCCGCCTGCCGGATGCCACCAACCCCGGCGCTCGACCCGCTCGTGCCCTGGCGCCTGCCGCGCCATCACCCCGGCACTCGGGCCCGGCCCTGCCCCGTACGTCGGAACCCCCGTACGTCGGAACCCCCGTACGCCGGAACCCCCGTACGCCGGAACCCGGGCCCGGGCCGCCTGTCCCGCGTCGCCGGGCGCGCCGACTCGCCGGCCCCACCGCATCACCGCCCGGCCCCACCCCGCCTAACCGGATCGGCGCCACCCCAACCGCCCCGAATGCCCGGTTCATCCGCATCGCGGATAGGCTCGCCTCATGAGCTGGCTCCGGGCGCTGAAGGAGACCGCGCGCTCGGGGCTGACCGTCGAGCGGCGGCGGCTCGAACCGCTGATCGCCCTGCGCGGCGCGTTCGGTCTGGCGCTGGTCATCGGGGTCTCCCTGACCCTGTTCGGGGCCGAGGTGGCGGTGTCGTCGGCGTTCGGCGCGTTCCAGGCGGCGATCGCGACCTTCCAGCGCTCGTACCGCCCCCGCCCCACCCTCGCGCTCGCGTCCGGCGCGAGCCTCGCCGTCTCCACCTTCATCGGCTATCTGGTCGGCTGGAATCTCTTCCTCTTCATGATCCTGCTGGCCCTGTGGACCTTCCTCGCCGGGATGTCCTGGGCCGTCGGCCCGAACGTCGGCGTCATCGCCGCGTCCAACGTCGCGATGATGCTGATCACGGTCACCCTCCCCGGCTCCATCGCCGCGGCCGCCGGGCACGCCGCGATGATCATGGTCGGTGGTCTGGTGCAGGCCACGCTCGTCGTCCTGCTGCCGATCCGCCGCTGGGGCGCGCAGCGCGACGCGCTCGCCGACGCGCTCGCGGCCGAGGCCGACTACGCCCGGCGGCTGCGCCATGACCCGACCGCCGACTTCGACCCGCTGCCGCTGATGACGGCCCGCAGCGCCGCCGCCGTCACCCGCCGTCAGGCCCGCAGCCGCCCGTCCGAACTGTCCGGGGCGCGCGGGCTCGCCGAGCGGATCCGGCCGGTGCTCGCCTCGCTCGCGGACCCGGCGCTCGGCGTGCCGGCCGAAGGCCCGCAGCGGGACCGGGCGCGCGAGCTGCTGGCCGCCGCCGGCGAGATCCTGGACGCCGCCGCGCACGCGATCCGGCACGGCACCCCGGTCGCGCTGCGGCCCGCCGCCCTCGCCGTGCTCCGTACCCCGGACACCGGCGCGATCCTCACCGGCGCCCCGCGCCGGGCCGCGCACCGGCTCGCCGCGCTCCTCGACGACGTCGTCGAGGGGGCGGAGCCGAGCGGGGAGACGGCCCCGACCGCGCTGCGCCGCCCCACGCTCCTCGCGCTCGTGCCGGTCGCGATCCGCAAGGCGCAGGCCGAGCTGCGGCACGAGTCGCCCGTCCTGCGGCACGCCATGCGGGTGACGACGGTGGCGACGGCGGGTTACGCGCTCGGCACCGTCCTCCCGCTCGGCCACGGCTACTGGGCGCCGCTGGCCTCGGTGATGGTGATGCGCCCGGACTTCTCGCAGACGTACGAGCGGTCCGTCGCCCGTTTCATCGGCACCCTCGTCGGCGTGGCCCTGGCGACCGGGATCGTCCGCTACACCCATCCGGGCCCGTACCTCTCGGCGCTGCTCGCGGTGGTGTGCGCGTTCGGGATGTACCTGCTGATGCGTACGGGCTACGCCACGGGCCAGGTCTTCATCTCCGCGTACGTCGTCTTCCTGCTCGGCATGGCGGGCGCGGGCCTCGGGCAGACGGTCCGCGAACGCGTCCTGCTGACCCTGCTCGGCGGGCTCCTCGCGATGCTGGCCTACGCCGTCTACCCGGCCTGGGAGACCCCACGGCTGCGCAGCCGGCTCGGGGACTGGCTGAAAGCGGACGGGCGGTACGCGGCCGCGGTCGTCGGCCACTACGCGCAGCCCGCCGACACGGCGCTCGCGGACGTCCGCGAGACGCTGCTCTCGACACGGGCGGCCCGGATCGACTGGCAGGAGACCCTGGAGCGGGCCACCCACGAGCCGGTCCGGCACCGGGGGCTCTCGCACGCGGCGGCGCAGGACGCGGAGGAGGCGGTGTCGCAGTTCGGCCGGGCCGCGATGCTCCTGGAGGCCCACCTCCCCGAGCGCGGCTCCCCGCCCGTGGAGGGCGCGGCGGAGCTCGCGACGGCGCTGCGCAAGGTGACGGAACGAGGTGCGAAAGAGGTACGGGACCGCAAGACGCCGCGCTGGAACGAGCTGCGCACGCTGGTCGAGGCCTGGGAACGGGGGGAGGGGGCGCCCGACCACTTCCTGCTGCGGAAAGGGGCGGTGCTGCTCCTGGAGAAGCTGGACGAGGTGTCCGAGGCGCTGGAGAGCTGAGCGGGCGCGGAGGGCTGGGCCGCTGGGCCGGTCGGGGGATGGCCGGGAGTGTTCCGGGGGCTGTCCGCGCCCCGTCGGCGCCCCGTTCGGGCCCCTTCCGGACCCGCCCGGAAGGGATCGAACAGCCCCTTGCCGAAGGGGCTTTGACCTGGTCGACACGGTGAGTCGTGTAGTCGATACGCGACCCCTCGTGCACGTGCATCCGCGCGTGCATCTGCTCATGCAGAGGCACGTGAACAGGGCTATGATCCGAGCAAGTTGACACCTGCACCGATATCTCGGGGGAGCTCCCAGTGCACCACGCGCACCACGCGTACAACGGCATGGCGGCCACGGAGCTTCGTGGTGTCGTGTGGCAGAAGAGCCGGCACAGCAACTCCCAGGGGTCCTGCGTGGAGTTCGCCAAACTGCCCGGCGGCGAGGTCGCCGTGCGCAATTCGCGGTTCCCCGGCGGCCCCGCGCTCGTCTACACGCCCGCCGAGATCGAGGCGCTGCTGCTGGGCGTGAAGGACGGGGAGTTCGACCACCTGGTGTCACAGCTGTAGCACACGCGGTGCGGCGCTGCGCGGTGCGGTACGCGGAGGCGGCGGTGTCATCGGGAACGAACCCGGAGGGCCGATTCCCGGGCCGGGGGAGCCGAGAGCGGCGGGCACGAGAGCGGTGACACGAGAGCGGTGGCACGAGCAAGGGTCCCGGCGGCGACTGCCACCGGGACCCTTGCTCTCCCCCGTCCCCCGTATCCCCCTGTGTTTCCCCCGTTTTCCCCGGATCCCCCGTGACACCCGGGGAGCTTTTGCCGGCGTCGGAATCCGACGCCGGGCCGGCCGGCCGGTCGTCCCGTCCGCCGGCCGGCTCGTCAGTCCATCGGCTCGTCAGTCCATCGGCTCGTCAGTCCATCGGCCGGTCGGACGTCAGCCGGAACAGCGCCCAGACCACCTTGCCCTGGAGGGCGCCCGCGAGCGGGTGCCAGCCCCAGCCGTCGCTGAACGACTCGACGAGGAACAGCCCACGGCCGGATTCGGCCGAGCAGTCCTCGTCCCCCTGTCGTGCCGCCGGGCTGTCCTGGCTGGGGTCGCGCACCGCGCACACCAGGCGCGACGCCCAGTGCATGAGGTGCAGCCGGACGGGCGGATTCAGGCCATCCTGGCGCGGCGGTTCGGGCTCCCCCGGTACGGCGTGCCGCAGCGCGTTGGTGACCAGTTCCGACACGACGAGCGAGACATCGTCGAAGCGGTCGGCCAGGTTCCACTCGCCGAGCGTCGACCGGGTGAACCGCCGTGCGCCGCGCACCGCTTCGAAGCAGGTGGGCAGGGCGCAGGAGGCCGAATGGGAGACGGTGGTGGGATCGATCGGAGGAAGCCCTTGTCGTAACGGCTCCAGAATGGCCGATGCGTTCGTCCCCATGCGAGGCACTCCCGGGAATCGCGACGTGTGGTGCGACAACTGGTGCGACACGCGGCGACACGAACGAATACGCGGCTGCGCGGACACCATCGTTCCCAATGCACCCAAGGGATGCAAGGGCAGATGCACGTGCACGCGCCTGACCTGTCCGCCCGCGCGCCGATTCTGTGCATAAGTCGTCCGCCGCCCTCCGCCGTACGCGCCGAACCTGCCCGGAACGCGGCCCCGATGCGTGACCGCGTGTGTACGGGCTGAAGTGTTTAGTGGCAGAATCCGGGGCTCAGTGGGGGGCGTTCGGGGGCAGCACCGTGAATGGGGAGGCGTGAGCCGTGACGGCGGGCGAATCGAGCGGGGCGAGCGGGAGTGTGGTGCGCCGCATCCTGCTGGGCTCCCAGCTGAGGCGACTGCGCGAATCGCGTGGCATCACCCGGGAGGCCGCCGGATATTCGATCCGGGCATCCGAATCCAAGATCAGCCGTATGGAGTTGGGAAGGGTGAGCTTCAAGGCCAGGGACGTCGAGGACCTGCTCACGCTCTACGGAGTCCACGACGAGTCGGAGCGCGGGGCGCTCCTCGGTCTCGCGCGCGAGGCCAACCTGGCGGGCTGGTGGCACAGCTTCGGCGACGTCCTGCCCGGCTGGTTCCAGACGTACGTCGGCCTCGAAGGGGCCGCCTCCCTCATCCGTATCTACGAAGTCCAGTTCGTGCACGGCCTGTTGCAGGCCGAGGACTACGCCCACGCCGTCGTCGCGCGCGGCATCCCGGACGCCCCGCGGGCCGAGGTCGACCGCCGGGTCGCCCTCCGCCTGGAGCGGCAGAAGATCCTCTTCTCCGAGAACGCCCCGCGGCTGCACGCCGTCCTCGACGAGGCCGCGCTGCGCCGCCCGTACGGCGACCGAGCCGTGATGCGGGGGCAGTTGAGGCATCTCATCGAGATCTCCGAGCACCCGAACGTCACCCTCCAGGTCATGCCGTTCAGTTTCGGCGGACACGCGGGGGAGAGCGGTTCGTTCACGATGCTCAGGTTCCCCGAGTCGGACCTCTCCGACGTGGTCTATCTGGAGCAGCTCACCAGCGCCCTCTACCTGGACAAACGCGAGGAGGTGGCGCAGTACACGCGGGTGATGGAAAGGCTCCAGCAGGACAGTCCGGACCCTGCGGAAAGCCGCGACCTTCTCCGTGGTCTCCTGCAACTCACCTGATACATCAGTACGATGACGGCGTTTCAGTATGCGGAGCGCAATGCAGTGTGCAATGTGGAGTGACCGCCGTGACGCCGGCCAGGGCGCAACGGCCGTCCGCCGCCGATCGCCGTCGTCCGTCATCGCGGGCGGGTAAGGAGTCTCGTTCCCATGACGACGTCGATGTCCTCCCACTTCGCCGAACTCGCGCACCAGTACATCGACGGTGAGTGGAAGCCCGGCAGCGGCTCCTGGGACATCATCGACTTCGACCCGTACACCGGGGAGAAGCTCGCGGCGATCACCGTGGCCACGGCGGGCGAGGTCGACCTCGCCTACCGGGCCGCCGAGCGCGCCCAGACCGCGTGGGCCGCGACCAACCCGTACACCCGCCGCCTCGTCCTCGAACGCGCGCTGCGCCTCGTCGAGGAACGCGAGGAGGAGATCACCGCCCTCATCCGCGCCGAACTCGGCGGCACCCGGGTGAAGGCTGCCTTCGAACTGCACCTCGCCAAGGAGTTCCTGCGCGAGGCGGCCTCGCTGGCGCTGCGCTCCGAAGGCCGGATCCTGCCCTCCCCGGTGGACGGCAAGGAAAACCGGGTCTACCGCGAGCCGGTCGGGGTCGTCGGCGTCATCTCCCCGTTCAACTTCCCCTTCTTCCTCTCCCTCAAGGCGGTGGCACCGGCCCTCGCCCTCGGCAACGCCGTCGTGCTCAAGCCGCACCAGAACACCCCGGTCTGCGGCGGCACCCTCGTCGCGAAGATCCTGGAAGACGCGGGGCTGCCGGCCGGACTGCTGAACGTCGTCGTCACCGACATCGCCGAGATCGGCGACGCCCTCCTCACCCACCCCGTGCCGAAGGTGATCACCTTCACCGGCTCCGACCGCACCGGCAAGCACGTCGCCGCCGTCTGCGCCGGACACCTCAAGCAGACCGTGCTCGAACTCGGCGGCAACAGCGCCCTGATCGTCCTCGACGACGCCGACCTCGACTACGCGGTGGACGCGGCCGTCTTCAGCCGCTTCATCGACCAGGGTCAGGTCTGTATGGCCGCGGCCCGCGTCCTGGTGGACCGGTCCGTGGAGGCGGAGTTCACCGCGAAGTTCCTTGCCAAGGTCGAGAGCCTGCGCGTCGGCGACCCGTCCGACCCGGACACCCACATCGGCCCGCTCATCAGCCCCCAGCAGGCGCGGGCCGTCCAGGGGGTCGTCGACCAGGCCGTGGCGGGCGGTGCGACCGTACTGCTGCGCGGCACCGCGCAGGGCAGCCTCGTCTCCCCGACCGTCCTCACCGGCATCCCCGCCGACGCGCCCGTGCTCGGCCAGGAGGTCTTCGGACCGGTGGCCCTGATCGTGCCGTTCGACGGCGAGGACGATGCCGTACGGATCGCCAACGACACCCCGTACGGGCTCAGCGGCGCCGTCCACACCGGCGATATCGAGCGCGGGGTACGGGTCGCCAAGCGCATCCACACCGGCATGATCCACATCAACGACGGCACCGTGCACGACGAGCCGATCGTCCCGTTCGGCGGCGAGAAGCACTCGGGGGTGGGGCGGCTCAACGGCGACGCGATGATCGCGGCGTTCACCACCCAGAAGTGGATCTCGATCCAGTACGACCGGAGCACGTTCCCGTTCTGAGCCGGCCCCGGCCCCCGGCTCCGACCCCTGGCCCGGCCTTCGGCTTCCGGCGGGGCCGGCGCCCGGCGTCCGAAGCCTTCTCCGGGCCTTTTCCCGTCCCCTTCGCGCCGACTTTCCCAAGGCGGACACCCCCTGTCCTAGTCGGTCCCTAACGTGGCCCCTGTCGGTGAAGAAAACGACGAATTCCATTGCGGAAGCAGGGATGGCGGACATGACCACGACACTCCCCACGGATATGCCCGGCGACGAGCTCGGCACGCTGCTCAACTGTCTGGAGGCGCAGCGCGCCGCCCTCGTCCGGGCCTCCTACGGGCTCACCGAGGAGCAGGCGGCGAGCCGTCCGACCGCCAGTGAACTGAGCCTCTCCGGTCTGATCAAGCACGTGGCCGAGGGACAGACGAACTGGCTGCGGATGGCCCAGCGGAGGCCGAGCGAGGTACGGCGGAGCCCGGAGACCTGGCACGAGAGCTTCCGGCTGGTCGGCGAGGAGACGATCCCGCAGGCGCTCGCCTTCCTGGACTCCGTCAACAAGGAGCTGACCGAGTTCGTCCGGAGCGTGCCCAGCCTGGACGAAACCTTCCCGCTGCCCGACGTGCCCTGGTTCCCTCGGGGGGAGGTCTCGATCCGCTGGATGCTGCTCCATCTGATCCGTGAGATGGCCCAGCACACCGGCCATGCCGACATCATCCGGGAGTCCCTGGACGGCAAGACCTCCTCCGAACTGGTCGAGCTGGAAGCGGCCGAAGCGCACAAGGGCACGGAGAAGGAAGCGCGGTAGGAAGCGGAAGAGGCGGCGGAGACGGATCACCGTCTCTAGTCAACGTTGATCAGTTCCTCATTAGACTCGGGGCATGTCAGCGATCCGACTTCTCGTCCTGGGCGCGGTCGAACAGCACGGCCGCGCCCACGGCTACCAGGTCCGCAACGACCTGGAGTACTGGGGCGCGCACGAGTGGTCCCACGCCAAGCCCGGCTCGATCTACCACGCGCTCAAGCAGATGGAGAAGCAAGGACTGCTGCGCGCCCACGAGAGCGCGCCGAGCACGGCCGGTGGTCCGCCGCGGGTCGAGTACGAGATCACGGACGCGGGCCACGAGGAGTACCTGCGCCTGCTGCGCACCTCCCTCGCCACGTACGACCAGGCGACGGACGTTCTGTCGGCCGGCATCGGGTTCATGGTGGACCTGCCGCGCGCCGAGGTGACCGGGCTGCTGCGCGAGCGGCTGCGCGGCCTGGACGCGTGGCGCGCGGAGGTCACCACGTCCTACACGCCGGAGGGCGGGCCCGGACAGCTCGGCCACATCGGCGAGATCATGCACCTGTGGACGCACACCGCCGATGCCGGCCGGGCCTGGACCGCCGGACTGATCGAGCGGATCGAGGCGGGGGCGTACACCTTCGCGGGGGAGGGCGAACCCTTCGTGGGCGTCCTCGCCGACGGGCAGGAGAACCCGTACGCCCACTGAGGCGCCCCTGGCCCCGTCCGGCTTCCCGCCCCCCTCAGTGGTGGAACGAGGTCGCGGCCGTCTTGTCGTGGGTGAGCGGGCGGGGCTGGCGGCGCAGCTCGGGCAGCAGCCGTTTCAGGTCCTCCACGAACAGCTCGGCCAGATCGGCCGAGAAGCCGTTGCGGCAGACGACCCGCAGCACGGACAGGTCCTCCCGGTTCTTGGGGAAGGTGTACGCGGGCACCAGCCAGCCGCTCTCGCGCAGCCGCCGCGACACGTCGAAGACGTCGTAGGCGGTGACGTCCGGGCCCGTGGTGAAGGCGAAGACGGGCAGCTCGTTCCCCCGGGTGAGGAGCCGGAAGTCGCCCATGGCCTCGACCCGTTCGGACAGGCCGCGGGCGACGTCCCGGGCGGTCTGCTGGACCGCGCGGTAGCCGGCCCGGCCCAGCCGCAGGAACGTGTAGTACTGCGCGACCACCTGCGCGCCGGGCCGGGAGAAGTTGAGCGCGAAGGTCGGCATGTCGCCGCCGAGGTAGTTGACCCGGAACACCAGCTCCTCGGGCAGCTCCTCGGGGGTGCGCCACAGCGCCCAGCCGACCCCCGGATAGACGAGCCCGTACTTGTGCCCCGAGGTGTTGATCGAGGACACCCGGGGCTGCCGGAAGTCCCACTCCAGGTCCTCGTCGAGGAACGGCGCGATCATGCCGCCGGACGCCCCGTCGACATGGACGGGGATGTCGAGGCCGGTCCGTTCCTGGAGCGCGTCGAGCGCGGCGCACAGATCGGCGACGGGCTCGTAGGAGCCGTCGAAGGTGGAGCCGAGGACGGCGACGACACCGATGGTGTTCTCGTCGCAGAGCGCCGCCGCGGCCTCCGGATCGAGATGGAAACGCTCGCCTTCCATGGGGACGAGCCGGGGCTCGACCTCCCAGAAGTTGCAGAACTTCTCCCAGCAGACCTGCACGTTGATCCCCATGACCAGATTGGGGCGGGCGCCGGGGTAGCGGTCGGCGTTGCGCCTGGTCCAGCGCCGCTTGAGCGCCATTCCGGCGAGCATGCACGCCTCGGAGGAGCCGGTGGTGGAACAGCCGACGGCCGCCGACGGGTCGGGGGCGTGCCACAGCTGGGCGAGCATGGCGACGCAGCGGCGCTCCAGTTCGGCGGTGCGCGGGTACTCGTCCTTGTCGATCATGTTCTTGTCGCGGCACTCGTTCATCAGCACCCCGGCCTGCGGCTCCATCCAGGTGGTGACGAAGGTGGCCAGGTTGAGCCGCGAGTTGCCGTCGAGCATCAGCTCGTCGCGTACCAGCTGGTACGCGCTCATCGGCGGCAGCGGCCCGTCGGGCAGCCGGTGACGCGGTGGGGCCTCGGTCATGCCGCCGACGGGGTTGGCCTCGCCGTAGAACGGGTTGAAGGCCAGTTTCCGGAACGGCTTCTCGGCCTCCGGCTCCTCGGGGCCCTTGTGCAGCGCCACGGTGGACTCCTTCCGGTGAGTGCGGGAGATGCGGGGGATGTGACGGATACGGGGGTGTCGGGGACGGCGGGGGTACGGCCCTGGGGCGGGCGGGCCTCAGCGCAGGGCGTGACCGCCCTCGTCGAGTTCCAGCAGGGGGCGTCCGGTGACGGCCAGCCAGGCGGGCAGGGACGCGAGACAGAGCAGCGCGAGGACCGCCGGGGAGGCGGCGACGACGGCGGCGACGAAGAGGCTCACCCAGCCCTGCCGGGTGGTGGCGAGCAGCACACCGAGGACCGCGGAGGAGACCGCCACCGCCGGATGGATCGCGGGCACCACCGCCTGGGCGGCCAGCCCGAACGCGGCGCCGATGAAGACCATGGGGAAGACCCGGCCGCCGCGGAAGCCGGCCGAGGCGGCGACCAGCAGCGCGGCCGACTTGACCACGGCCAGGCCGAGCAGCTCGCCCCAGCCGTAGGAGGCGGAGGAAGTGACCAGTTCACGGGTCTCGGTCAGGCCCTTGAAGAGGGTCAGATGCCCGCCGAGGACCCCGAGCAGGCCGAGGACGAGCCCGCCGAGCGGCAGCACCAGCATCGGATGCCGGAGCCGGCCGAGAGCCCGGTGGAGGGCGGGGAACACCGCGCAGGCGAGCAGCCCGAAGAACGCCGCGAGCGTCGCGACGACGAGGGCGGCGAGCAGATCCCCGAAGCCGGGGGAGTCCAGCGGCGGCAGCCCCATGGCGAAGCTGGGGTGCGAGGCCAGCTGGGTGGTCAGCGCCCCGGCACCGGCCGCCACCAGCGGCGCGAACAGCCGGTCCCACAGCGAACCGCCCGCCCCGCCCGCCCCGCCGGGCCGAGGCGCCCCCGGCTTGGCGGCGAGGGTCTCGGACAGGACGAGCGCGGCGGCCACGGGCGTGCCGAACAGGGCGCCGAAGGTTCCCGCGGTGGCGAGCCCCACCCACAGCGCGCCCGGCGGCGCCGGCCGGCCCGGGCGGGCGGCCAGCCGGCCGAGCCAGTACGCGAGGGCGACGGCCGCCGCGATCGTCGGGTTCTCCGGACCGAGACTGACCCCGCCGGCCAGCGACAGGGTGCTGGCCAGCAGCAGCCCGGGCACCACCCCGGCGGCGAGCGGCGGCCCGCCGAGCCCCGAGGCCGCCGGATCGGGCCCCGCGTGCCCGTACACCTTCCAGACGACCAGTCCCACCGCGATCCCGGTCGCCGTGAGTACGGAGATCATCCACAGCGCGGAGTAGCGGCCGATGCCCAGCGCGTCCGGCAGGGTGGACCACAGCACGTGCTGGAGCTGTTCGGCCAGCGCGCTGATGCCCAGGAACAGCAGCCCCGCGCCCACCCCGACCACCAGCGCGGGCAGGATCTGGGGCAGCAGCGTCCTCAGGGGCGTCCCGGGGACGGGAGTGGGGGCGGGTGCTTCGACGGCCACGGGCCCACCATAAGCGGGCAAAAGGGGCGCGACATCCTGAGAATCGGGTCGGTCCGGGGCTTGCACCTCACGTCGCGTCAGGACTCAGAGTGGGACGCGACCAGTACGGGAAGCGGAGGAAAACCGATGGAGTACGCGGTCGGACAGGTCGCCGGGTTCGCCGGGATCACGGTGCGCACCCTGCACCACTACGACGCCATCGGACTGCTCTCCCCGAGCGGCCGCAGCACGGCGGGCCACCGCCGTTACGGCGACGCCGACCTCGACCGGCTCCAGCAGATCCTGTTCTATCGGGAGCTCGGCTTCCCCCTCGAAGAGGTCGCCGTCCTCCTGGACGACCCCGGCGCGGACCCGCGCGCACACCTGCGACGGCAGCACCGGCTGCTCACCGTCCGCATCGGGGAACTCCAGCGGATGGCGGCGGCCGTCGCACACGCCATGGAGGCGAAACGTATGGGCATCAACCTCACGCCCGAGGAGAAATTCGAGGTCTTCGGCCACAAGGACCCCGAGCGGTACGCCGAGGAGTCGGCCCGCAGGTGGGGCGGCACCGACACCTACGAACGCACCCAGGAGCGCGTCGCCGCGTACACCAAGGACGACTGGCAGCGCATGAAGAACGAGATCGACGCCTGGGGCACCGCCTACGCGGCCCTCATGGACGCCGGCGAGCAGCCCGGCTCCGCGCTCGCCATGGACCTGGCCGAGGCCCACCGCGCCCACATCACCACCTGGTTCTTCGACTGCCACCCGAAGGTCCACCAGCACCTCGCCGAGAGCTACGTCGCCGACGAGAACTACCGGGCCTTCTACGACTCGATCCACGAGGGCCTCGCGGAGCACCTGCGCGCCGCGATCCATGCCAACGCGCGCCGCCTGGCCGCCTGACCCACCCGCGCGACCGGGTGCCGGGAGCGGGGCCGGCCTCGGCCCGCCGGGCCGCCGGCCCGGCCCGGCTCCGCAATGGCTCCCCGACTCCGTCCGGACGGATCAGGCGCGCGGCGCGATCACCACGGCCGTGCCGTAGGCGCACACCTCCGTACCCACGTCGGCGGCCTCCGTGACATCGAAGCGGAACATCAGCACCGCGTTCGCGCCGCGCGCCCGCGCCTGCTCCACCAGTCTTTCCATCGCCTGGTTGCGGGTCTCCACCAGAGTCTTCGTCAGACCCTTCAGCTCACCGCCGACCAGCGACTTCAGCCCGGCGCCGATCTGGCTGCCGATGTGCCGCGAGCGGACGGTCAGTCCGAAGACCTCGCCGATGACCTGCTTGACCTCGTATCCCGGCACGTCGTTGGTGGTCACCACCAGCACGTCCGACTGGGACGTCTGACCGCCGCCGTACTCCTCGATGCCCATGCGCATGTACCTCCTGGCCCCTGCTTTTCCTGCTTCAAGCTTGGCTTCCGCCAAGATCGTACGCATCCGGGAAAGCCCCCATACGTCCCTGAGTCCCCCCTGAGGCACCCCGGATCGCCCGCCGGATCCACCCTTTCCGGCCCTTGCCCCGCACCCGGTCCCCACGCCCGCCCCGCACCCCGACTCCGTGCCCGCCCCGCCCCCGCCCCGCGCCGGTCTTCGGGCCCCCGGGCGTGGATCGCTGGAACCGTGGGTGTTCACTTCGCGTTGATAGCGTGGATGGGGTCGTCCGTACGACAATCCTTCGCAGGCCCCCCGCCTCAGCCCCGCCCCCACCGACCGCAGGAGTCCGGAACCCGTGAACACGCTTGCCCTCGGACCGAGCTGGCTGGACCCGGACTATCTGATCCAGACCTTCGGCCTGATCGGCGTCCTCGTCATCATCTTCGCCGAGTCGGGACTGCTCATCGGCTTCTTCCTGCCCGGTGACTCGCTGCTCTTCACCACCGGCCTGCTCGTCACCACGAACAAGCTGGACACCCCGCTGTGGGCGGTGTGCGCGATGGTGGTCGCGGCGGCCGTACTCGGCGACCAGGTCGGCTATCTCTTCGGCCGCAAGGTCGGCCCGGCCCTCTTCACGCGCCCCGACTCCAAGCTGTTCAAGCAGGAGAACGTCGAGAAGGCGCACGAGTTCTTCGAGAAGCACGGCCCGAAGTCGCTGATCCTGGCCCGCTTCGTGCCGATCGTCCGCACCTTCACGCCGATCATCGCCGGCGTCAGCCGGATGAACTACCGCTCCTTCATCGTCTTCAACCTCATCGGCGGTCTGCTGTGGGGCGCCGGCGTGACGCTGCTCGGCTCGGCGCTCGGCAAGATCGAGTTCGTCAACAAGCACATCGAGCTGATCCTCGTCGGGATCGTGCTGATCTCCGTCGTCCCGGTCGCCATCGAGGTCCTGCGCGCCCGCGCCCAGGCCAAGAAGAACCCCGCGCCGCAGACGTACGACGCCCACGACGCCCACGGTGACCAGGGCACGTACGGGGACCAGGGCTCGTACGGGGACCAGGGTTCGTACGGCAGCCAGGGCGCGTACGGCGACCACGGCGACCAGGGCACATACGGCAGCCAGGGTTCGTACGGGGACCAGGGCTCGTACGGCAGCCAGGGCACCTACGGCAGCCAGGGCACCTACGGCAGCCAGGACTCGTACGGTGACCAGGGCACCTACGGCAGCCAGGACTCGTACGGTGACCAGGGCACCTACGGCAGCCAGGGCACCTACGGAGACCAGGGCTCGTACGGCAGCCAGGGCACCTACGGTACCCACGGCGACCAGGGCGGCTACGGCGACCAGGGCACCCACGGCACCGGCGGCCCCCAGAACCCGCCGCCGGAGCGCGGCCGCCACGCCAAGCGCTGACACGACACGACGGTGGCCCGGCACCCCCCGAGGGGTGCCGGGCCACCGTCGTACCCGCGTCCGGGGTCAGAAGCCTCGGGTCCGCTTCGCCGCCCGGCGGGCCGCCGCCGCGCCCGGAGCCTGCATGAACATGCGGGCCAGTTCGCTTCCGAGGTTCACCCCGATGGCGATCGCCAGCGCCAGCGCCGCCGCCTTCGCCAGCGAGGTGAAGCCCGCGTCCAGGTTGTTCTGGGCTATCGCGAGGACACCGAAGTACGTCGCCGAACCGGGCAGCAGCGGACCGATCGCCGCCGTCACGTACGGCAGCGACGAGGTGTGGTGGTAGCGGGCGATCAGCTGGCCGAACAGACCGACCAGACCGGCCGCCACCGCCGTCGCGACGACCGCGGACCCGCCCGCCGTCACCGCTATCGACGCGTAGATCACCCAGGCGACCCCGCCGTTCAGCGTCGCGAACAGCACCGTCGCCCGCGACTGCTGCAACAGGATGGCGAAGGTCAGGCACAGCACCATCGACGCCAGGATCTGCACCACCGGCCGCTCCACCGGCCGCAGGACGCCCTCCGGGTTCAGCGGCGCCCCGATCTGCACCGCCAGGTACAGCACCGACAGCACGCCCACCACGATCGCGACGAAGAAGTACCCGACTTCGAGGAGCCGGGCCGAGGCCGTGATGTAGAAGCCGGTCAGCCCGTCTTGAACGGCCGCGACCAGCGCCCGCCCCGGGATCAGCGCGAACAGTCCACCGGTGATCACCGCCGACGGCCGCAGATCGGCGTGCAGCACCGTCAGGGCCACCCCCATCGCCGCCGGCGGCATCGCCGCGACGAGGAACTGGTAGAACTCCGGCAGCCCCTGACCCGCGCACAGCCACGCCAGCCGGTCGCCGAGCATCGCGCCGAGCGCCGCCACGAAGAACACCGTCGGACCACCGCCGAGCAGCACCGACGCCGCGCCCGCCAGTACTCCGGCCGCGGCCGTGAGCACCCAGCCGGGGTAGGGGTGCCGGTTGCGCCGGATCTCCGCGAGCCGCCGGTACGCCTCCTCCGGCGGTACGTCGTGGTCCGGGTCGGCGATGTCGGCGAGCAGCAGGTACACCGCCGCGAGCCGGGTGTAGTCGGTGCCCCGGCGCCGGACCGTGCGGTTCGCGGTCACCGGGTCGTCCACCAGCGAGGGCTGATGGGTGATCGACAGGAGCGTGAACGTCACCGTCGGCTCGCAACGGTCAAGCCCGTACGAGCGGCAGATCGCGAACATCGCCGCCTCGACGTCCTCCGCGCCCTCGCCGCCCGCGAGCAGCAGCTCGCCGATACGCAGCGTCAGGTCGAAGACACGGGCGACCGACGGCCCCGCCTCGTCCTCCGCGTGCACCGTCTCCGGCACCGGCCGGTCGGCCAGCGGCAGCCGCAGCATGGTCCGCATCCGGTCCTGCCAGGGCGCGTCCTCCGACATCCGCACCAGCGGTATGCCGTACGCGGGAGTGAAGGCGGGCGGTGAGGTCTTCGTCGAATACGTCGCCGGTTTCGCGAAGGCGGAACCTTCCTGCTCCGGCGTGGACGGCGCGGACTCCGGCGCGAAACCGCTCGGCAGCGCGAATTCGGACGTCGAATGCTGCTCGTCCTCCACCGGCTCCGGCGTCTCCACCCCGGCCGGCGGTACGAACGCGCTGCGAGCCTCGTCCGATTGCGGCTTCCGGTCCTCCGGCGCCTCGTCGGGCCCCTCCGGTTCCGCCACCACTCTGTCCGCCCTCATTTTGGCCTGGTACCCGTACCGCCGGATCCCATTCCGGTTCGGCTGATGCCCAGTATGTACGCGCGAAGGGCGGCGCACCTCAGCAGGTGCGCCGCCCTTCGTGAGCCGGGAGACCGTCAGTGGCCGCCCTGCTCCTTGAAGCGCTCGTAGGACTTCACGATCTCGGCCTCGGCCTCGACGCGGCCGACCCAGTCGGCGCCCTCGACGGACTTGCCCGGCTCCAGGTCCTTGTAGACCTCGAAGAAGTGCTGGATCTCCAGGCGGTCGAACTCCGGCACGTGGTGGATGTCGCGCAGGTGCTCCATGCGCGGGTCCGTCGCCGGGACGACCAGCAGCTTGTCGTCGCCGCCGGCCTCGTCCGTCATGCGGAACATGCCGATGGCGCGGCACTTCACGAGGCAGCCCGGGAAGGTCGGCTCGTCCAGGATGACCAGCGCGTCCAGCGGGTCGCCGTCCTCACCGAGGGTGTTCTCGACGAAGCCGTAGTCCGCCGGGTAGGCGGTCGACGTGAAGAGGCGGCGGTCCAGGCGGATCCGACCGGTCTCGTGGTCGACCTCGTACTTGTTCCGCGACCCCTTCGGGATCTCGATGGTGACGTCGAACTCCACGGGTGGATCTCCTCCTGAATCAACACATGTCAATGCTCGCGACGACGCGCGGTGATTAAGTGTCTCTCACACACGCACCTGATCGCGAAAGGGGCTGGTCGCCACATGCCGGATTCGAGAACCTGGCAGGTCGTGGCGGGTTCCGCCGCACTCGGCCTGGCCTTGGCGGTGGGCGCCGTCACCGCTTCCGGCCCGTGGGACTCCGGTCAGCGTAAGGCCGAGCGGGACCGCGCGGTCACCGGCGGTGTCCGAGGTGGCGCACATCACTCCGGCGACCGGGTCGCCGCCGACCCGCACCGGCCCGCGCCCGCTCCCAGCGCACCCGCCGTGCTCGGCGCTCTCACCGCCGCCGGCGGGCCCGGCAGCCACGGCAACGCCCCCTCCTCGACGATCACCCGGCCGGGCGACGACCCCGCCGCCCTCGCCGCCGCGCTCACCCCTCTGCTCGCCGATCCCGGCCTCGGCCCGCTGCGCACCGCGACCGTCGTCGACGCCACCACCGGCAAACGGCTGTACGGCGAGGGCGCGAGCACTCCCATGACGCCCGCGTCCACCATCAAGATCGCCACCACGGCCGCCGCGCTGTCCGCCCTCGGCCCCCGGCACCGCATCGCCACCACCACGGTCGCCGGCCCCGACGGACGCACCGTCACCCTCGTCGGCGGCGGCGACCCCACGCTCGACCGCGCCCGTCTCAAGGCCCTCGCCAAGGCCACGGCCCGCGCCGTGAAGGCACCCGGCGCCCGGGCCCCCGGCGCCGCGGGTAGCGGAACGGCGGCCTCCGGTACAGCGGGTGCCGAGGCCCCCGAGTCCGTACGCCTCGCCTACGACACCAGCCTCTACCAGGGCCCCGTTCTGCACCCCATCGGGCCGAACGAGAACATCTCCCCGGTCACGGCCCTCATGACCGACGAGGGCCGGCTCGACCACAGCCACCACGGCCCCGCGCCGCGCAGCGCCGACCCGGCGGGCGACACCGCCACCGCCTTCGCCGGCCTGCTGGAGGAAGCCGGCCTCACCGTCCAGGGCGACCCCCGGCCCGCGAAGGCCCCCAAGGGCGCCCGCCCGCTCGCCCGTACCGACTCCGCGAGCCTCGACGACCTCGTCGAACGCACCCTCACCCACAGCGACAACGACCTTGCCGAAGCCCTGGCCCGGCAGACCGCCCTCGCCCACCACCGGCCCGCGAGCTTCGCCGGAGCGGAGCGGGCCGTCCACGACGAACTCGGCCGCCTCGGCCTCCCGCTGGCCGGCACCCGCTTCGCGGACGGCAGCGGACTCGACCGCGCCGACCGCGTCACCGGCGCCCTGCTCACCGGCGTCCTCACCCGGGCGGCCGACCCGGCCCGCCCCACTCTGCGGACCGTCCTCACCGGACTGCCCGTCGGCGGCTTCAGCGGCACCCTCGCCGGACGTTTCGGCACCACCGTCGGCTCCGCCGCCGAGGGCGCGGGCCTCGTCCGCGCCAAGACCGGCACCCTCACCGGCGTGAACACCCTCGCCGGCACCGTCGTCACCGCCGACGGCCGCCTCCTCGCCTTCGCCTTCCTCACCGGCCGGACCAGCGCGCCCGACGCCGCCCAGTCCGCCCTCGACCGGCTCGCCGCCGTCCTGACCCGGCCCGTCGGAGCCGCCGCGGGGCCCGCCAAGAAGCGGCACTGACCCGGCCCCGTACCGACCCTGACCCGGCCCCGTACCGACCCTGACCCGGCCCCGTACCGACCCCGCACCGGCACTGACCCGGCCCCGCGCCGAACCCGAACCGGCCCCGCCCGGCCGGCTGCGGGCCGGTTGCCCGGGGTCCCCGGGGCACCCGGAAGGACCCTTTTTTGCTCCGGCGCCCGGTGACCCCCGACCCACCCCCGAACGAACCCTGATCCCCACCCCGGGACATCCCCGAGCCCGTGGCCCGCCCGTCCCGGAACCCTCCCCGAACCAGCGCCCGAACCCTCACCGAATACGCGCCGAGAACGTACCGTTGACGCATGACGAGCATCGGTGACGCAGGCACATCGGGGATGGTCGACTGGAACCTCGCCGTCGCGACGGCGACCCGCCTGGTCCGGCCCGGCCCGGAAGTCGGCCGTGACGAGGCCCGCCGTGTCGTCGCCGAGCTCCGCGAGCACGCGAAGGCCGCCGAGGAACACGTCCGCGCCTACACCCGGATGTTCCCCGAGGGCCGGGACCCGGGCGACTACGCCGACACCCCCGTCCTCGTCGTCGACCGGGCCAGCTGGGTCAAGGCCAACGTCGCCGGTTTCCGCGAACTGCTCACCCCGCTCCTCGACAAGATGCGCGAACGGCGCTCCACCACCCCCGGCGGCGCCGTCCTCAGCGCCGTCGGCGGCAAGGTGACCGGTGTCGAACTCGGCATGCTGCTGTCCTTCCTGGCCTCCCGCATCCTCGGCCAGTACGAGACCTTCGCCCCCGCCACCCGCGACCTGCCCGCCGCCGCGGGCGGCGGCGGCCGGCTGCTGCTCGTCGCGCCCAACATCGTCCACGTCGAACGCGAGCTGGAGGTCGACCCCCGCGACTTCCGCCTCTGGGTCTGCCTCCACGAGGAGACCCACCGCACCCAGTTCACCGCCGTCCCCTGGCTGCGCGACCACCTCCAGGGCGAGATCCAGGCATTCCTCGCCGCCACCGACGTCGACCCCGCCACCGTCGTCGAACGTCTCCGCGAGGCCGCCCAGGTCCTCGCCGGCGGCAACCGCCCCGAGGGCGAACAGGGCGAACCCGGCCCCACCCTCGTCGAACTCGTCCAGACCCCCGAACAGCGCGAGATCCTCGGCCGTCTCACCGCCGTCATGTCCCTCCTCGAGGGCCACGCCGACTTCGTCATGGACGGCGTCGGCCCCGACGTGGTGCCCTCCGTCGCCGAGATCCGCGAGAAGTTCCAGCAGCGCCGCGCCCGCGGCGCCTCCCGCCTCGACCTCGCCCTGCGCAAGCTCCTCGGCCTCGACGCCAAACTCCGCCAGTACCGCGACGGCGAGCGCTTCGTCCGCGCCGTCGTCGACCAGGTCGGCATGGACGGCTTCAACCGCGTCTGGACCTCTCCCAACACCCTCCCCACCAAGTCCGAGATCGCCCGGCCCGCCGACTGGGTGACGCGCGTGCACCGTAAGGCAGACTCGTAGACCGGAGTACGGAGCCACGGAGTACGGAGCACGGAGGCCGACGTGCGGCACCCGCGCGGCGGACGACGGACGCGCGGAAGGGACCCGCCCCACGGCCCTCTGGACCACCGGGGTATCCCGCACACCCCGCCAATCACCCATCCGAGGGACCGTAGACGGCGGGTGAGGCGTGCAATGCTCGGGCAACGACCGGATTCTGTCACCATCGACGCACTCTGAGTGACCGAAGCGAGTGACCGAACCCCCACCTCCGGCCGTTAAGACTCCGACCGAGGCACCCCACACTCATCACGAAGGGCACCGGACATGGGTCCCCATCCTGCGGTCGCGGCGATACGCCTGGCGGTCCGCCGCGTACTCCACGACGTTCTCACCGAGCACCAGACCACCCCTCCCCCCGGCGCACCCCCCGGCGAGCACCCGCTCGTGCTCGTCGCCTGCTCCGGCGGCGCCGACTCCATGGCACTCGCCTCCGCGCTCGCCTTCGAGGCCCGCAAACTCGACGTCCGCGCCGGCGGCATCACCGTCGACCACGGCCTCCAGCCCGGCTCCGCCCAGCGCGCCCGCGAAGTCGCCGACCGGATGACCGCACTCGGCCTCGACCCGGCCCTGGCCATCGCCGTCAACGTCGGCCCCGCATCCACCGCCGCCGCCCACGGAGCCGCCTACACCGGTGGCGCCGCCCGCCGGGTCGGCCCCGAGGCCGCCGCCCGCGACGCCCGTTACGCCGCTCTCGACGCCGCCGCCGAACGCCACGGTGCCGCCGGCATCCTGCTCGGCCACACCCGTGACGACCAGGCGGAGACCGTCCTCCTCGGCCTCGCCCGCGGCTCCGGGATCCGCTCCCTGTCCGGCATGGCCGCCGTCTCCGGCGTCGCCGGCCGCTACCGCCGCCCGTTCCTGGAACTCGATCGCCAGACCGTCCGCAAGGCCTGCATCGCCCAGGAACTCGCCATCTGGGACGACCCCCACAACACCGACCCCGCCTACACCCGCTCCCGGCTCCGCCACGAGGGCCTGCCCGCCCTGGAGAAGGCGCTCGGGAAAGGCGTCGTCGAAGCGCTCGCCCGTACCGCCCAGCTCTCCCGCGACGACGCCGACGCCCTCGATTCCTGGGCCGCCCACGCCGAAGCGGACGTACGCGACGAAGCGGGCCGTCTCGAATGCGCCAAACTCTCCGGACTGCCCCCCGCCGTACGCCGCCGCGTCCTGCGCCGCGCCGTGATCGCCGAGGGCGCCCCCGCCGGTTCCCTCTTCGCCCGGCACATCGAGGAAGTCGACCGGCTGATCACCGGATGGCGGGGTCAGGGGGCCATCAATCTGCCCGGCCGCGTCGAGGCACTGCGCCAGGGTGGCAGACTGGTCATTCGGCAAGGCTGACAGCAAAGTCGCAAGCTGCAACGAAAGTGACCCGGGTGAACGAGAAGGACATGGGTACCGACCTCCAGTCGGTCCTCATCACCAAGGAAGAGATCGACGCGAAGCTGGCCGAGCTGGCCGCGGAGATCGATGCGGAGTACGCGGGCAAGGACCTGCTCATCGTCGGCGTCCTCAAGGGCGCCGTGATGGTGATGGCGGACCTGGCGCGCACGCTGTCCTCCCCCGTCACCATGGACTGGATGGCCGTCTCCTCCTACGGAGCCGGCACCCAGTCCTCCGGTGTCGTCCGGATCCTCAAGGACCTCGACACCGACATCAAGGGCCGGCACGTCCTGATCGTCGAGGACATCATCGACTCGGGTCTGACCCTGTCGTGGCTCCTGTCCAACCTCGGCTCGCGCGAGCCGGCCTCCCTCGAGGTCTGCACCCTCCTGCGCAAGCCGGAGGCCGCGAAGGTCGACATCGACGTGAAGTGGATCGGCTTCGACATCCCCAACGAATTCGTCGTGGGATACGGCCTGGACTACGCCGAGAAGTACCGGAATCTCCCGTTCGTCGGCACGCTCGCCCCGCACGTCTACGGCGGCTGAGTCCCCCGTAACTCCCCCGGACCCCCGGGGAACCCGCACCGCCTTCCCTCCGTTGAAGCATCGGAAGGCGGTCGCGGGTGACAATGCTGGGGTACCGTCCGAAGAACAGCTTTTTCACACCGCAGCTCTTCTCAGCAGCATTTCCCTAACAGCATTCACCTACGGGCAGGAGGGACGGGGCGCCGCTTACGCCCCGTATGGATGGACGTGAAGCGATACTTCCGTGGGCCGGTCATGTGGATCGTGCTGGCCGTCCTCGCCGTGGTCGTGCTGATGCAGGTCGTCGGCTCGTCCGAGGGCTACAAGACGGTGGACACCGGCAAGGTCGTCCAGGCGATCGACAAGAACCAGGTCAAAACCGCAAAGATCACCACCGGTGACGAACAGGTCGTCAAGATCGACCTCGTCGACGGTGTCCAGATCAACAAGAGCAGCAAGGTCCAGGCCAACTACATCGGCACGCAGGGTGTCACCCTGGCCGACAAGCTCCAGGAGAAGTTCGAGGCAGGGCAGCTCAAGGAGGGATACACCATCTCTCCGACGAAGCAGTCCCCCTTCGTCTCCGTGCTGCTCTCCCTGCTGCCCTTCGTCCTCATCGTGGTCGTCTTCCTCTTCCTGATGAACCAGATGCAGGGCGGCGGCTCCCGCGTCATGAACTTCGGGAAGTCCAAGGCCAAGCTCATCACCAAGGACACCCCCAAGACGACCTTCGCGGACGTCGCGGGTTCCGATGAGGCGGTCGAGGAACTCCACGAGATCAAGGAATTCCTCCAGGAGCCGGCCAAGTTCCAGGCCGTCGGCGCCAAGATCCCCAAGGGTGTGCTGCTCTACGGCCCGCCCGGAACCGGCAAGACCCTCCTGGCCCGCGCCGTCGCCGGCGAGGCCGGAGTGCCGTTCTACTCGATCTCCGGTTCCGACTTCGTCGAGATGTTCGTCGGTGTCGGCGCCTCCCGCGTCCGCGACCTCTTCGAGCAGGCCAAGGCCAACGCCCCGGCCATCGTCTTCGTCGACGAGATCGACGCGGTCGGCCGCCACCGCGGCGCCGGCCTCGGCGGTGGACACGACGAGCGCGAGCAGACCCTGAACCAGCTCCTCGTCGAGATGGACGGTTTCGACGTCAAGGGCGGCGTCATCCTCATCGCGGCCACCAACCGGCCCGACATCCTCGACCCCGCCCTCCTGCGCCCCGGCCGCTTCGACCGCCAGATCGCCGTCGACCGCCCGGACATGCAGGGCCGTCTGGAGATCCTCAAGGTCCACCAGAAGGGCAAGCCGGTCGCCCCGGACGTCGACCTCGGCGCCGTCGCCCGTCGCACCCCCGGCTTCACCGGTGCCGATCTGTCCAACGTCCTCAACGAGGCGGCGCTGCTCACCGCCCGCTCGGACAAGAAGCTGATCGACAACGCGTCGCTCGACGAGGCCATCGACCGCGTGGTCGCCGGTCCGCAGAAGCGGACGCGGATCATGTCGGACAAGGAAAAGAAGATCACCGCGTACCACGAGGGCGGACACGCCCTGGTCGCGGCGGCCTCCCCGAACTCCGACCCGGTCCACAAGATCACCATTCTGTCCCGCGGCCGGGCCCTGGGTTACACCATGGTCCTGCCCGACGAGGACAAGTACTCGACCACGCGCAACGAGATGCTCGACCAGCTCGCCTACATGCTGGGCGGGCGCGCCGCCGAGGAACTTGTCTTCCACGACCCGACCACCGGCGCCGCCAACGACATCGAGAAGGCCACCGCCACGGCCCGCGCGATGGTCACCCAGTACGGCATGACCGAGCGGCTCGGCGCCATCAAGTTCGGCGGCGACAACACCGAGCCCTTCCTCGGCCGCGAGATGGCGCACCAGCGCGACTACTCGGAAGAGGTCGCCGCGCTGGTCGACGAAGAGGTCAAGAAGCTCATCGAGACCGCGCACAACGAGGCGTGGGAGATCCTGGTCGAGAACCGCGACGTTCTCGACAACCTGGTCCTGGCCCTCCTGGAGAAGGAGACCCTGGGCAAGGAGGAGATCGCCGAGATCTTCCAGTCGATCATCAAGCGCCCGGCTCGCCCGGCGTGGACCGGCTCGGCCCGCCGTACCCCCTCCACCCGCCCGCCGGTGCTCTCGCCGAAGGAGCTGGCCCTGACCAACAGCGCCAACGGCTCCTCCACGACGCCGCCGGTGGACACCACCAAGACGATCGAGGTGTCGCCGGAGGACACTCCCGACGCCTGACCGGACCGGAACCGGCCGCCGGGAGACCGGCGGCCAGGCCCCGGAATGGAAGCCGCGCCCCCGCAGGTTTTAGCCTGTGGGGGCGCGGCCTATTTCGCGCCATGTCAGTAGACAGACGGAACGAGGCACACATGACCGACCCGGTGACGCCGACCGGCGAAGGCACGATCGGCGAGTACGACGAGAAGCGCGCCGAGAACGCCGTACGGGAGCTTCTCATCGCGGTCGGCGAGGACCCGGACCGCGAGGGCCTGCGCGAGACGCCGGCGCGCGTGGCACGGGCGTACAAGGAGCTGTTCGCGGGCCTCTGGCAGAAGCCGGAGGAGGTGCTCACGACGACCTTCGACCTCGGACACGACGAGATGGTCCTCGTGAAGGACATCGAGCTGATGTCGCAGTGCGAGCACCATCTGCTCCCCTTCCACGGCGTGGCGCACATCGGTTACGTTCCGGCGGAGTCGGGCAAGATCACCGGGCTGTCGAAGCTGGCCAGGCTGGTGGACGTGTTCGCGCGCCGCCCCCAGGTGCAGGAGCGGCTGACCACCCAGGTCGCCGACTCGCTCATGGAGATCCTGGAGGCCCGGGGCGTGATCGTCGTCATCGAGGCCGAGCACATGTGCATGACCCTGCGCGGGGTCCGCAAGCCCGGCGCGAAGACGACCACCTCGGCCGTGCGCGGGCAGCTCCGCGACGCGACCACGCGCGCCGAGGCCATGTCGCTGATACTCGCGCGCTAGGCGGCCGAGGGCCTCGCTCACCAAGCGGGCCGAGCCGTACGCGTACCGAAGCCCCTGGGGCCGACCCGACCGGGTCGCCCCCAGGGGCTTCGTCGTGAGCGCGCGGCCCGGCCGGTCAGGAGGCCGGGGCGCGGCCCGGTGTGTCGTGGGCGCTGTCGTTTCCGTCGTCCTCCGGGAGCTTGCAGACACGCTCCAGGAACAGGGCGGCGGCGATGACGCCGATGCCCGCGACGACGGAGAGGCCCGCGTAGAGGGCCTGGTCGCGGCGGGCGGGGATGTCCAGGGAGCCGAGCAGGAAGACGCCGACGCCGCCGTAGAGGCCGGCGACGAGGGCGGCGACCAGCGCGCTCGCCTGGCCGAAGACGAGCGCGCGGGCGGCCATCAGGGGCTCGACGCCCTTGGCACCGGGACGGCGCTCGCGCTGGGCCTTGAGGCGGGTGCGCAGCGAGAGGGCCGTGGCGGTGAGGACGACGGCGATGACCGCGAGCACGATGGGCGCGGCGAGCGGCACGCTGGGGAGTGTGCCGAGCGCGTCCCAGAGGCGGGTGGCGCCCCAGGACAGGACGCCGGCGGCGACGAACAGTCCGGCGAGCACCTTGAGCCGCAGTTGTTTCACCGGGGGTCCTTCGTCGGGGCGGGTGGACGGGGGTCTTCGACGAGACTAACGACTACTCGGGCAGCCGCAGTTCCAGGTCGCCGCGCGCCACGACTCCGTCGCGGCCGACGGCGGCGAGCAGGTCGGCGACGGCGCCGTGACCGGGCACCTGGGCCTCGGGGTCGACGTCGTGCCAGGGCGCGAGGACGAAGGCGCGCTGGTGGGCCCGCGGGTGCGGGAGGGTGAGCGCGGGGTCGTCGGAGACGACGTCGGCGTACGCGATGATGTCGACGTCGATGGTGCGCGCGCCCCAGCGCTCGTCGCGGACCCGGTCGAAGGCCTCTTCGACGGCCTGGGCCCGCTCCAGCAGGGAGGACGGGGGCAGGGTGGTCTTCACGAGGACGACGGCGTTGAGGTACGAGGGCTGGGTGCCGGGCTCGACGCCCCAGGGCTCGGTCTCGTAGACGGGGGAGACGGCCTTGACCCTGAGGCCGGGGGTGTCCTCCAGCGCGTCCACGGCGCCCTGGAGGGTCTCCAGGCGGTTGCCGAGGTTGGAGCCGAGGGCGAGGACGGCCCACTTGGGGTTGGAGAGGGTGACGTCGGCGGCGTCGACGGCCGCGGTGACGGCGGCCGGGACGGGCTGCACGGTGGGATCGCTCTGCGGATTCTTCATGCGCGACTCCGGGTGATGGTGACGGTCACGTCGTCGAAGGGGACGGTGATCGGCGCGTCCGGCTTGTGGACCACGACCTCGACCTCCTGGACCACGGCGTGCTTGAGGCACTGCTCGGCGATGCGCTCGGCGAGGGTCTCGACGAGGTCGACGGGGTCGCCCTGGACGATGTCCACGACTTCCTCGGCGACGATGCCGTAGTGGACGGTCTTCGTCAGGTCGTCGTCGGCGGCCGCAGGGCGCGTGTCGAGGCAGAGGGTGACATCGACGATGAAGGTCTGGCCCTCCTCGCGCTCCTTGGGGAAGACGCCGTGATGGCCTCGGGCCTTGAGGCCGCGCAGCGCGACACGATCCACGCGAATCACTCCTGCCTGTCGTACCTTGTCGTACCTGTCGTATGTGTCTGGTTTCGCGGTGGTCACGTGGCCTGTCCGGACGGCCGGTGTCCTC
The DNA here is from genome assembly GCF_043198875.1 of Streptomyces sp. NPDC048718. Taxonomy (NCBI): domain Bacteria; kingdom Bacillati; phylum Actinomycetota; class Actinomycetes; order Kitasatosporales; family Streptomycetaceae; genus Streptomyces; species Streptomyces sp. NPDC048718. The sequence continues at coordinate 66,516 of NZ_JBICVG010000008.1, read as the reverse complement.
GGTCGAATCTACCCGCGGGGTCGGACGGCCGGTCCGGGGGCTCTCGTCCTGGCTGCCCCCGGGGCGGGCTCGTCGGCTCTGACCTGCGCTTTTGCGAAGGGGTGGGGGCTTGTCGGGGGCGGGGCGAGGGCGTGGGGACGGCTTGTCGGGAGTTTCGGCCGGGCCGGTGGACGGGGTGGAGGCCTCAGGCGGGGGTGCCGCCGTGGCCCCGGCCGTCGCCGGATTCACCGTTTTCTCTGTGTTCTCTGTGTTCTCTGTGTTCGCCGGTTTCACCGGGTTCGGCCTCCGGCATGACCGGTGAACCGTGGTGGGACCACACCTTCCACCCGTCGGGCGTCCGGCGGAAGACGTTGGTGGCGACCACGAGCTGTCCGACGAGCGGGCCGAGTGTGGCGCCGTCCTCGGCGGGGCCGCCGCTGAGGATGTTCTCGGTGCAGGTGACCAGGGCGATGTCGGCGGTGAGGGAGATCTCGACGTCGGTGAGGAAGAACTGGATGTAGTCCGTGTTCGCCATGATCAGGGCGTACGAGCGGAGCACCTCGCCGCGGCCGCTGAGGACGGGCCAGCCGGGGTGGACGCAGGAGACGGGGGTGGCGCCGTCGTCGAGCCAGAGGTCGCTGAGGGTGTCGAAGTCGCCGCGTTCGACGGCCTCGTAGAAGGCGGTGTTGGCGGCCTCGACGGCGGCCCGGTCCGCGGCGCGGCTCGCGGCTCGGCCGGTGGCCCGGCCGTCGCCCCGGGCGCCGTCCCGTTCCTCGTCGCGACCGCCGGTCACCGGGCTCCTTCGACGGCTCTGGCGACCCGTACGGCGTCGGCGGTGGCCCGTACCTCGTGGACCCGGACGGCCCAGGCGCCCTCGTGGGCGGCCAGGGCGGAGACCGCGGCGGTCGCGGCGTCGCGCTCGCGCGCGGGCGGCGGGGCGGCGCCCTCGTGGGCGGTGAGGACATGGCCGAGGAACCGCTTGCGCGAGGCGGCGACGAGCAGGGGCCGGCCGAGGGCGCGCAGCTCGGGGAGGTGCGCGACGAGCGCGAGGTCGTGCGGGGCGAGCTTGGCGAAGCCGAGCCCGGGGTCGACGATGAGCCGCTCGGGGGCGATGCCGCCGTCGACGACGGCCTCCATGCGGGTGCGGATCTCGGCGACGACCTCGCCGACGACGTCCTCGTACACGGCCCGGCTGTTCATGGTGTCGCTGAAGCCGCGCCAGTGCATGACGACGAAGGGGACCTCGGCGGCGGCGACGGCGGGCACCATGCCGGGGTCCGCGAGGCCGCCGCTGACGTCGTTGACGAGGGCGGCGCCCGCGGCCACGGCCTGGGCGGCGACGGTGGCGCGCATGGTGTCGACGGAGACGGTGACGCCCTCGGCGGCGAGGCCGCGGACGACGGGCAGGACGCGGCGCAGTTCCTCGTCCTCGTCGACGCGGGGCGCGCCGGGACGGGTGGACTCGCCGCCCACGTCGACGAGGTCGGCGCCCTGGGCGACGAGGTCGAGGCCGTGCTTGACGGCTGCGGTGGTGTCGAACCAGCGTCCGCCGTCGGAGAAGGAATCGGGGGTCACGTTGACGACGCCCATGACCGCGCAGCGGTCCCACTCCGGCAGGCCGGGCACCGTGCCCCGGTCGATCTTCGTACTCATGCTTCCAGCGTAGGGGGTGGTTTCCGGCCGCGTTTCAGGCCGCGCGGATCTCCTGCTCGGCGGGGCCCGGGGCGCGGTGGGCGCGGGGCCCGGAGTCGTCGCGGCGGAAGCGGCGGGCGAGGAACCGGGGGATGGGCAGGGAGAGGTTCACGAAGCCTTCGGCCTGCATGGCGGCGAAGCCGATGCGGGGCAGATCGCTGCTCTTGCGGTAGACGACGAAGCGGGGCTCCCAGCGTGGCTGGAACTTGGCGTTGAACTTGTACAGGGACTCGATCTGGAACCAGCGGGAGAGGAAGACGAGCAGTCCGCGCCACATGCGCAGGACGGGTCCGGCGCCGATCTTCTCGCCGCGGGCGAGGGCGGCGCGGAACATGGCGAAGTTGAGGGAGATCCGGGTGATGCCGAGCCGGGGGGCCTGCTGGAGGGCGGCGACGATCAGGAGCTCGTTCATGCCGGGGTCGGCGGACCGGTCGCGGCGCATGAGTTCGAGGGACATGCCGTCGGAGCCCCACGGGACGAAGTGGATGATCGCCTTCAGGTCGCCGTACGGGGAGTCGGTGCCGGTGCCGGTGCCGGTGCCGTCCGGGCCGCCGGGCCGGTCGGGGTCGCCGGGGGAGTCGGCCTTGTGGGCGGTCGCTATCACCGCGTCGCCGTCGCCGGGGCCGCCGATGCGGCCGAGTGCCATGGAGAAGCCGCGCTCGGTGTCGGTGCCGCGCCAGTCCTCGGCGGCGCGCCGGATCCGGGCGAGTTCGCCGTCGCTGAGGTCGCGGACGCGGCGGACCTTGGTGGTGTAGCCGCCCCGTTCGATGCGCTTGACCATCTGCCGTACGTTGCGCATCGCGCGGCCGGAGAGGGAGAAGTCGGCGACGTCGACGATGGCCTCGTCGCCGAGTTCGAGGGCGTCGAGTCCGGTCTCGCGGGTCCAGACCTGGCCGCCGGTCTCGGAGCAGCCCATGACGGCGGGGGTCCAGGAGTGGGCCTTGGCCTCGTCCATGAAGCGTTCGATGGCGCCGGGCCAGGCCTCGACGTCGCCGATGGGGTCGCCGCTGGCGAGCATGACGCCGGAGACGACGCGGTAGCAGACGGCGGCCTTGCCGCTGGGGGAGAAGACGACGCCCTTGTCGCGGCGGAGCGCGAAGTGGCCGAGGGAGTCGCGGGCGCCGTGCCGTTCGAGGAGGGCGCGCAGCCGGGCCTCGTCGTCCTCGGTGAGCCGGGCGGCGGGGTGCTCGGGGCGGAAGGCGAGGTAGGCGGTGGTGAGGGCGGTCAGCATGCCGAGGGCGCCCAGCGAGTAGCCGACGGTCCAGTCGGTGTTGCCGGTGTAGGAGACCGGGCCTTCGAAGCCGAACAGGCCGTAGAGGACGTGTTCGAGGCGGTCGGTGAGGCTGGGGCTGCCGACGACCCGGCGCGGGTGGGCGCTGACGATGACGAGCCCGAGGACGAGGGAGCCGGCGCCCATGAGGACGAAGTTGGCGAGTGCGCGCCAGCGGCTGCGGGGGTCGGGCAGGGCGGCGAACTGGTCGCGGTGGCGTACCAGCAGGGCCAGGAGCGCGAGCGACAGGACGACGCCGGTGACGGAGTGGCGCCAGGCGAACTGGGCGGCGGCGCCGAGCGGCAGCAGGACCACGGCGGCGCGCCAGGCGCGGCGTTTGTTGCGCTTGAGGCCGTGGGCGAGGAGGAGGAGCAGGACTCCGGCACTGAGGGAGAGGGCCGCGGAGAGCGGTCCGAGGGTGCCGGGGAGGACCTCGGCGACAGCGTGCATCCGGCTGGCCCGGAAGCGGGGGAAGACCCCCGCGACGATGTCGATGAGACCGATCAGGGTGCAGGCCGTTCCGACGAGTGCGGGTACCTTTTCGGGCTGTGGCCCCCGGGGAATCCAGCGTGTGCGCCCCCGTTCCGGAACCGATCCTGAATTGTCCCCATCTACCGTGACAGACATCGCTTCCCGTGCTTCCCGTGGATCCGCGAGTGATCGTTGATCCTCCGGAGGCCGTGTGGTGGCTTTCGGGCCGTACCGGAGGTTTGCGCCTTCTAGGACGGTCCAGCGGTGGGGCGGGTTCACTCCGCCGTCAGGGAAATTTCCGGGGAAGATCAGGGTAGAAAGCTCGGGCGACACATGGGTCTCACCAGCAAATACGTTCTCGCGCTGGCGGTCACCGCGGCGATCGCGCTGTTCGTTGTCACCGTGTGGCTGTGGCCGCGCCTCGCGCGCGGCGGCTGGCGCACGGTCCTGGGCCGGGTCGGGCTGCTGCTCGCCACCCAGCTGGCTCTCTTCGCCTCGCTGGGTTTCGCGGCCAACAACTCCTTTCTCTTCTACGGCTCCTGGGCGGACCTGTTCGGCCAGGAGCAGGGCATGGGGGAGGTCGTCACCCACGCGGACGGCACCAGGGAGGTGAAGGTCGTCGGCCGGCAGCCGCTGGACGTGCCGGGGGCCGGGAGCCCGGCGATCGGCGGGCAGATACAGAAGGTGGTGATGACGGGTCGGGAGTCGGGGATCACCTCTCCGGCGTACGTGTATCTGCCGCCCGAGTACTTCCAGCCGCGCTACGCGAGGACGACGTTCCCCGCGGCCGTGGTGCTGACCGGTTATCCGGGCACGGCGGAGAACCTGATCAAGGGGCTGCGCTATCCGAAGACGGCGTACGAGCAGGTCAAGGGCGGCCGGATGCGGCCGATGGTGCTGGTGATGCTGCGTCCGACGGTGGCTCCGCCCAGGGACACCGAGTGCGTGGACGTGCCGGGCGGCCCGCGGACCGAGACCTTCTTCGCCGAGGATCTGCCGGCGGCGGTCTCGGCGGCGTACCGGGTCGGGACGCAGGCGCGGAACTGGGGCTTCATGGGGAACTCGACCGGTGGCTACTGCGCGCTGAAGATCGCGCTGCACCACCCGGACCGGTTCTCGGCCGCGGCCGGTTTCTCCGCGTACTACAAGGCGGCGGACGATGTGACGACCGGTGATCTGTTCCACGGCGACGAAGCCGCGCGCAAGCGGGCGGACCTGCTGTGGAGCCTGGACCACGAGCCGCGGCGGAAGGTGTCGTTCCTGGTCACGACCTCGCGGCACGGGGAGGACAACCTCAAGCCCACGATGGCCTTCATCCGGAAGGTGAAGCCGCCGGCCCGGGTCGCCTCGATCGTGCTGCCCAGCGGCGGCCACAACTTCAACACCTGGAACCGGGAGATCCCGCCGGGTCTGGTGTGGATGAGCCGGCAGCTCAGCGCGGACTGAGTGGACCGGGTGGATCGGGTGGACCGGGTGGTGGCGCGGGCTCGGAGCGGACACGTTCGGACCGGCCCCGGACCCGTTCGGACCGGCCCCGGACCCGTTCGGCTCAGCGTGGGCCGACGGGTCCGGTGCCGCTCTCCCCGGCCGTCCGCCGGCGCAGGGCCCGGTGGACGCCCGCGGTGGTGAGGGTGCCGAGGATCCGGGCGGGGTCGCCCGGCGCGTGGACGGCGATCAGTCCGGCGTCGTCCTGGAGGAGGGCGGCGAGGGCGTCCTTGAGGGAGACCCCGAGCGGGAGGCGCGGGGCGCCGGGGGCGGGGTTCTCCCGTAGGGGACCGGAGCCCTTCCGCGGGGGGAGAAGTACGGGTGCGGGTACGGGCCCGGGGGCCGGAGCCGGGTCCCCTACGGGTGCCGGTCCGGCCACCGGGTCGAGATCGGCCTCGGTCAGCGGGGTGACGGCGAGCCGCCGCAGCGCGCGGTCCGCGCCGACGAAGTCGGCGACGTACGGGTTCGCGGGCGCCGCGAGCACCGTGGCCGGCGTGTCGAACTGTTCGATGCGGCCCTGCCCGTAGACGGCGATCCGGTCGCCGAGCCGTACCGCCTCCGCCAGATCGTGGGTGACGAGCAGGACCGTCTTGCGGACGGTGGCCTGGAGGTTCAGGAACTCGGTCTGGAGGCGCTCGCGCACCACCGGGTCGACGGCGCCGAACGGCTCGTCCATGAGGAGGACGGGCGGGTCGGCGGCGAGGGCGCGGGCCACGCCGACCCGTTGCCGCTGGCCGCCGGAGAGCTGCTCGGGGTAGCGGCGGCCGTAACGCCCGGGGTCGAGACCGACCAGGTCGAGGAGTTCGGCGGCGCGCTCGCGGGCTCGCGCCTTCTTCCAGCCGAGCAGGGCGGGCACGGTGGCGGTGTTGTCGAGGACGGTGCGGTGCGGGAAGAGGCCGACCTGCTGGATGACGTAGCCGATGGTGCGGCGCAGCCGGACCGGGTCGACGGCGGCGACGTCCTCGCCGCCGAGCAGGATCCGGCCGGAAGTGGGCTCGACCAGCCGGTTGACCATCTTCATCGTGGTCGTCTTGCCGCAGCCGGACGGGCCGACCAGGGTGACCAGTTCTCCCTCGGCGACGTCGAAGGTGAGGTCGTCGACGGCCGGGGGGCCGTCCGCGCCGCCCGTGCCGCCGCCCGCGCGGTCTGCGTATCGCTTGGTCACATGCTCGAACCGGATCATGGGTCCCCATTCTGGTCGCGGCTCCTCGCAGTGTGAAGAAAGTATTTCCAGGGTGTAGGGGCCTTGTCAGTGGTGAGGAATAGGGTCGCCAGAAGCGGCGATCGGTGCGACGGTTGTCCGCGAGCGCGCGTGAACGGGGGTGAAGCGGCGCATGACCGAGGCGAACTGCCTGGTGACGAACGACTGGATCTGCGGGGAGTATCTGCGCACCCGCGCCCAGGAGTTGACCGACGCCACTCTTCAACACATCGGCATCACGGTCGTGTCCGTGCTGCTCGGGATCGTCGTCGCGTTCCCCCTCGCCCTGCTCGTGCGGGCCCGGCCGCGCTTCGCCGGCCCGGTCCTCGCCCTCACCACCCTCCTCTACACGATCCCGTCGCTCGCGATGTTCTCGCTGCTCCTTCCGCTGTTCGGACTGTCGTCGGCGCTGGTCGTCACCGGCCTGTCGCTGTACGCGCTGACGATCCTGGTCCGCGGCATCCTGGCCGGTCTCGACGCCGTGCCCGCCGAGACCCGAGAGGCGGCGCGCGGCATGGGATACGGGCCCGGCCGACTGCTGTGGGAGGTCGAACTGCCGCTCGCGCTGCCCGCCCTGATGGCCGGAATCCGGATGGCCACGGTCTCCACGATCGCGCTCACCACGGTCGGCTCCCTCGTCGGCCGAGGCGGGCTCGGCAATCTGATCGAGGACGCGATGCCCACCTTCTTCAAGGCCCAGGTGCTCACCGCCGCCGCCGCGTGCGTCCTCCTCGCGATCGCCGCCGATCTGCTGCTGCTCGGTCTCCAGCGGCTGCTCACCCCCTGGACCCGGCAGCGGGCGGGCGGCGGCGGCCGGGTCAGGCCCGGGGAGGGCGGCTGACATGGGCGTACTCACGGACGCGTGGACCTGGCTGGCCACCGGAGCGCACTGGACCGGCGAGGAGGGGATCGGCCACCGGCTCGCCGAGCATCTGTACGTGAGCGGCGCCGCGCTGCTCCTCGCCTCGGCCGTCGCTCTTCCGCTGGGCCTGTGGCTCGGCCACCTCGGCCGGGGCGGCGCCCTCGCCGTCAACATCTCCAACGCCGGGCGCGCCGTCCCCGTCTTCGCGGTCCTCGCCCTGTTCATGGTCTCGCCCCTGCGCAACACCGGCTATCTGCCGACGATCGTCGCGCTCGTCCTGTTCGCGATACCCCCGCTGCTCACCCACGCGTACGTGGGCGTACGGGAGGTGGACCGCGCGGTCGTCGAGGCCGCCCGGGGCATGGGCATGTCCGGCGGGCAGCTCTTCCGCGCGGTGGAACTGCCCCTCGCGCGTCCGATGCTGATGACCGGTCTGCGCTCGGCTGCGGTCCAGGTGGTGGCCACCGCGACCCTCGCGGCGATGGTCGGCCTCGGCGGCCTCGGCCGGATCATCACGGCCGGGTTCAGCAGGTACGACACCGCGCAGGTCGTCGCCGGAGCCGTCCTGGTGGCCGCGCTCGCGCTGCTGGTCGAGGGGGTGCTGGTGGCCGCCGACCGGCTCGGCGGGCGGGCGCTCGGCGGCCGGCCCGTAAGCGGGGCGGGTGCCGGGGCCCGGGGCGTGAGCGGGAGGGGAAGCGGGGCGGGTGCGCAGGGCCCGGACGGGACCGAGGGGCGGCGGACCGCAGGACAGCGGACCGCAGGACAGCGGACCGCGGGGCGGCGGACCGCTGTCCGGGACACGGACGTTCGCAAGAAGGACAACGGGAATGGGTGATCTGGTGGGCAGGACCTCGCGCATCGTGGGCGCGGCACTGGGCGTGGCGGCACTGACGCTCTCGCTGGCCGCGTGCGGCGGCGACAGCCTGGAGAAGTCGAAGAACGGCGGGTCCGGGGACGGCGGCACGGGCGGCAAGGGAGGCGGCGCCAAGGGCACGCTTGTCATCGGCGCGGCCTCCTTCACCGAGTCGAAGGTGATCGCCGAGCTGTACGCGCAGTCACTGCGCGCCGCCGGATACGGCACGAGCATCACCACGGTGCGCAATCGCGAACTGTACGAACCGTCCCTGGAGAAGGGCGAGATCGACATCGTGCCGGAATATGCCGCGACGCTCGCGGAATTCCTCAACGCGAAGACGAACGGGCCGAAGGCGCCCGAGGAGAAGCCCGTCGCCTCCGGCGACCCGGTCGCCACCACCGAGGCGCTGAAGAAGCTCGCCGAACCCCGCGGACTGAAGGTGCTCGCGGTCGGCGAGGCCGTCGACCAGAACGCCTTCGCCGTGAGCGCGGAATTCGCCCGCGAACACAAGCTGGAGACACTTTCCGATCTCGGCAGGTCGGGGCTGAAGGTGAAGCTCGCTGCCGGTGACGAATGCGCGGTCCGGCCCTTCTGCGTGCCCGGTCTGAAGAAGACCTACGGCATCGACGTGACCGGCGTCGATCCCAAGGGAGTCGGCACCCCGCAGGCCAAACAGGCCGTCAAGGACGGCGTGGACCAGCTGGTTCTGACCACGACCACCGACGCCACCGTCGAATCCTTCGGACTGGTCTTCCTCAAGGACGACAAGAAGCTCCAGAACGCGGACAACGTCGTGCCCGTCGTCCACGCCAAGGACGCCGGCACACCGGGGATAGCCGCCGCCCTCGACAAGGTCAGCGCCGCCCTGACAACGGCGGATCTCGCCGAACTCAACCGCAAGGTGGACGCCGAGCGGGCGAAGCCCGCGGACGTCGCCAAGGCCTATCTGGAGACGAAGGGGCTGCTCAAGAAGTAGCCGCAGGACAGGGGGAATCGGCAGGTCCGGTCCGGGAATGAGGATGGGCCGGACCCGCCACGGCGAGAACGCGCCAAGAGTTTGCCGGGGTCGTCCCCCATACGCCGCCTACGCACGGTAAATTTCAGGCCATGCCACGTGGACGTCACCGCCATTCCCCACCCCTGCACAAGCTCCTGCCACCAGCCTCGGTCGCCGGGGCTGCTGTCGTCTGTGCCGCAGGCGCCTGGCTGTTCGGTGAACCCGTGGTGCTCAGACTCCTCGTCGCCGCGGCGGCGGCCGCCGCCGTCACCGGCGTCGTCCTCATGCGCCGCCGCGACCACAGCGCCGGCCGTCAGGTCGCCGAACTCACCCGCGCCCGCGCCGCCGACCAGTGGAAGACCGAGGAACGGATCGCCGAGCTGGAGTCCGACCTGGAGGAGTCGCGCGAGCTGCGTGCCCGCCTCGACGCCAAGCTGCGCGCCAAGCGCGTCGAACTGGCCGGTCTGCGCAGCGAGCACGCCGATCTGTTGCGCCGTTACGCCACGGCGGAGACCGAGCGCGCCAGCGCCCTGGAAGGCCGCCGTGTGCTCGCCCTGGAGAGCGGCGCCGCCGCCAAGGCGACCCCGGCCGCGCTGCCCCCGGCCGATTCCGACTCCGCGCCCGAGGCCGCGCCTGAGGCCCAGGTCGTGGCCGAGGCCGTGGACGAGTCCGGGGCCGTCTCCCCGCTCACCCCGGAGGCGTTCCGCCGGGCGGCCGAGGCCCTGCTCGCCCTGGAAGCCCGCGCCGAGGGCGGCCACGCGCCGCGGTCCGAGGTCCAGGCCGAGTCCGAGGCCGGGTCCGAAGTCGAGCCCGAGGCCAAGTCTGAGGCCAAGTCTGAGGTCGCGCCCGAGGCCGAGGCCGAGTCCGAGGTCGAGCACGCGGCCGAGTCCGAGGTCGAGCACGCGGCCGAGTCCGAGGTCGAGCACGCGTCCGAGACCGAGGTCGGCATCGAGGGCAAGCCCGAGGCCGAGACCAAGACGGAGCCCGAGCCCAAGGCCCCCGAGGCTGCCGGCACCGAGGCCCCGGTGGAGCCGCACACCAGGCCCGCCGTCCTGCGTACCGTGCCCGCCGCGGCCGCGATCGTCCCGTACGCCGCCCGCCGCCCCGTGCCCCGTCCGGCCGGCGGGTTCGACTACTTCGGCACCCACGCCGCGCCCGGCGCCAAGAAGCAGGCCGCCGCGATCGAGGCCGTCCAGGACACCGACCTCGCCGACGTCGTCGGCGAAGAGGTCCTGGCCGGCGCCGACACCCCGTCACCCGCGGCCGAGCCGCGTGTCATCGGCCAGGCCATGGGCCAGGTCATCGACCTGACGGCGCACGACGAGACCGAGCAGCTGGACCTCACCGAGCTGCGCGGGGCGGTCAACTCGTAAGAGGGACTCCACGACGTACACGCGCGGCGGGAGCCGGTGGACCACGGTCCACCGGCTCCCGCCGTTTCGTCATATGCCGCTCGGCGCGGGCGGCTTGTCCGGCTTCGCCTGGCTCTATGAGGCCCTACTTTGCCTACTTGGCCCTGCTGAGCCCTACTTGGCTCTACTTAGCCCTACTTGGCTCTACTTATCAATGTCGCCGACCACGAAGAACAGCGACCCCAGGATCGCCACCATGTCCGAGACCAGCGTGCCCGGCAGCAGCTCCGTCAGCGCCTGGATGTTGTTGTACGACGCCGAGCGCAGCTTGAGCCGGTACGGCGTCTTCTCGCCCTTGGACACCAGGTAGTAGCCGTTGATGCCGAGCGGATTCTCCGTCCAGGCGTACGTGTGGCCCTCCGGCGCCTTCAAGACCTTCGGCAGCCGCTGGTTCACCGGCCCAGGCGGCAGCTCCGCGAGCCGGTCCAGACACGCGTCGGCCAGCTCCAGGGCGTTGTGCGTCTGGTCGAGCAGGCACTCGAACCGGGCCAGGCAGTCGCCCTCCGTCCGGGTCACCACCCGCAGCACGTCGCCGAGTTCCCCGTACGCCAGATACGGCTCGTCCCGGCGCAGATCGAAGTCGACCCCCGACGCGCGCGCGATCGGCCCCGACACCCCGTACGCGTGCACCGTCTCCGGCCGCAGCACCCCGACCCCGCGGGTCCGCCCCCGGAAGATCTCGTTGCCGAGCACCAGCCGGTCGTACACGTCCATCCGCGACCGCACGTCCGTGACCGCCTGCCGCGCCCGGCCGAGCCAGCCGGCCGGCAGATCCTCCTTGAGGCCGCCGACCCGGTTGAACATGTAGTGCATCCGGCCGCCGGAGACCTCCTCCATCACCGCCTGGAGCTCCTCGCGCTCCCGGAACGCGTGGAAGACCGGCGTGATGCCACCCAGCTCCAGCGGATAGGAGCCGAGGAACATCAGATGGTTCAGCACCCGGTTCAGTTCCGCGAGCAGCGTCCGCGTCCACACGGCCCGCTCCGGCACCTCCATGCCGAGCATCCGCTCGACGGCCATCACGACCCCGAGCTCGTTGGAGAACGCCGACAGCCAGTCGTGCCGGTTCGCCAGCATGATGATCTGACGGTAGTCCCGTGCCTCGAACAGCTTCTCCGCCCCGCGGTGCATATAGCCGACGACCGGTTCGGCCTCCCGCACCAGCTCGCCGTCGAGCACCAGGCGCAGCCGCAGCACGCCGTGCGTGGAGGGATGCTGCGGCCCGATGTTCAGCACCATGTCGGTGCTCTCCGCCGCGCCGCCGATGCCGACCGTCGTCTCCCGCTGCGCCCTGTGCGTCATGCCGCTCAGTATCTCGCGGGGGCGCCGACGTGCTGGACCAGCCAGAGGAAATCGCCCAGACCGCCCGGAGCGGTCAGCTCCGCCGCCTCGCCGGCCACCGCGAGCGCGCGCACGTAACCGGCGGGATCGGCCGAGGCCAGGGCGAGCGGCGGACGCCCCCCGGACACCCCGAGATCGCGCAGCGCCTCCCGCTGCGTGACGATCCGCGTCCGTGACCCTGCGCCCGTGTCCGTGCCTGTGCCTGTGCCTGCGCCCGTGTCCGTGCCCGCTCCGGCTCCCGCGGTCCCCTCGCCACCGACCGCCGCCGCGCACGCGTCCAGCGCCACATGCGCGGTCAGATCGCGGCTGCCGTCCGGCACCGGGGCGACCTCCCGGCCCTCGCGGAACGCGGCCAGCGTGCCGAACGGCGGACGCGCCGCCCGCAGATGGGCATAGTCCACCGCGACCGCGGTACCCGCCGACAGCGACCCGACCGCCGCCGCCCACGCCTCGTCCCTCGGCCGCCCGATCTCCGCCCGCTCACCCGGCTCGCCGAGCGGCCACCAACGCTCCAGCCACGCCGCGTCCGCCCCGGCCACGACCGCGCCCAGGCGCTCTCGGCCGTCCGCGGCGACCTCCACGTACCGCACCGCCCCCGCCTCGTCGACCTCGGCGATCTCCACCGGCACGTTGTCCAGCCACTCGTTGGCGAACAGCAGCCCCCGCAGTCCCTCGGGCACCCGGTCCGTCCAGACGATCCGCGGATCCAGCCCCGCCGGCCGGGCCGCGCGCTCCACCCCGTACGCCCGCACCCGCAGCCCCTCCGGCACCGCCGCCAGCACCCCGGCGAGCAGCTCGCCCCGCCCGGCGCCCACGTCCACGAACGCGACCTCGTCCCCGTCCTCGTCCCCGTCTCCGCCCAGCTCCCGTGCCGTACGGACGAGCAGCCGCGCCACCGCGCCCGCGAACAGCGGCGACGCGTGCACCGACGTACGGAAGTGCCCGGCCGGACCCTCAGGGCGCAGGAAGAAGCCGCCCGGCCCGTACAGCGCCTCCTCCATCGCCGCGCGCCAGCCCCGCCACCCCTGCCACCGGCTCGTCTCGTCCCTCACGGCAACCAGTTTCCCCTCTGCCTCCACCTTGGGGAGTAGGCACGGTCGGGTAAGGATCGAACCCACGGTTGACTCCCGCACCTGCCCGTCTTCCCTACGCTTTGTCACGTGCAGCGCATCTACGATTTCCTCCGCGGACACCCGACGGGCGTCGACGTCTTCTGGGCCGTCGTCCTTTTCGGGCTCTCGTGGGTGGGCGCGCCCCCGCTGACCGGATCGCTCCCCGCGTACGCCGTCGCCTCCGGGCTGCTCAGCCTCGCGGTCGCGCTGCGCCGCCGCGCGCCCGCGAGGATGCTGCTCCTCGTGATCGGCGTCGGGGTGCTCCAGCTGGTCTTCGGGGTCACTCCGTTCGTCGCCGACTTCGCGATGCTCGTGATCATCTACACGGTCGCCGCGCACGAGGGCCCCCGCTGGGCCTCCCGGCTCGCGCTCGTCGGCGGACTCACCGCCTCGCCCCTCTCCCAGCTGGCCTGGCCACCGGACGTGCCGCACTCCCGCGGCCCGCAGATCTTCTTCGCGGTCATCATGACGGTGCCCTTCGCGCTCGCCTGGGTCCTCGGCGACTCCCTGCGCACCCGCCGCGCCTACTTCGCCCAGCTGGAGGAACGCGCCGCGCGCCTGGAGAGGGAACGCGAAGCCCAGGCCAAGGTCGCCGTCGCCGCCGAACGCGCCCGGATCGCCCGCGAGCTGCACGACGTCGTCGCCCACAACGTCTCCGTGATGGTCGTCCAGGCCGACGGCGCCGCCTACGTCATGGACACCTCGCCCGAGACCGCCAAGCAGGCCCTGGAGACCATCGCCGGGACCGGCCGTCAGGCCCTCGCCGAGATGCGCCGGCTGCTGGGCATCCTGCGCACCGGCGAACACCAGGAGGCGGGGGAGTACGTGCCCCAGCCCGACGTCCGGCAGATCGAGGACCTCGTCGAGCAGGTGCGGGGCACCGGCCTCGTCGTCGACTTCAAGGTCGAGGGCACCCCGCGCCCGCTGCCCAGCGGCGTCGAGCTCACCGCGTACCGGATCGTCCAGGAAGCCCTCACCAACACCCGCAAGCACGGCGGCCCCGACGTCGGTGCCAGCGTCCGGCTCCTCTACTTCGACGACGGGCTCGGGCTGCTGGTCGAGGACGACGGGCGCGGGGCGCCGCAGGAGATGTACGAGGACGGTGGCGCGGACGGGCGCGGTCACGGCCTCATCGGCATGCGCGAACGCGTCGGTATGGTCGGCGGGACTCTCGACGCCGGCCCGCGGTCCGGTGGAGGCTTCCGTATCAGCGCCCTGCTTCCCTTGAAGCCCGCCCACTGACCCACCGGCTCCCCTGGCCCCCGATTGCCAGGACCCGGCCCCTGACCCCGGCCCTGACCTCGACCCCGACTCCCGGACCTCCGACCCTTAAGGATCTGCCCTGATGTCCATCCGCGTGATGCTCGTCGACGACCAGGTGCTGCTGCGCACCGGTTTCCGCATGGTGCTCGCCGCCCAGCCGGACATGGAGGTCGTGGCCGAGGCGGGCAACGGGGTGGAGGCGCTGGAGGTGCTGCGGACGGCCGAGGTCGACGTGGTGCTGATGGACGTCCGTATGCCGAAGCTGGACGGCGTCGAGACGACCCGGCGGATCTGCGCCGAGCCCGACGCGCCGAAGGTGCTGATCCTGACCACGTTCGACCTGGACGAGTACGCGTTCTCCGGGCTCAAGGCGGGGGCGAGCGGCTTCATGCTGAAGGACGTGCCGCCGGGCGAGCTGCTCGCCGCGATCCGTTCCGTGCACAGCGGCGACGCCGTGGTCGCCCCGTCCACCACCCGCCGCCTGCTGAACCGCTTCTCGGCGATGCTGCCGTCCACCGGGCAGGAGGCCAGGGCCGCCGACAGCGCGCTGCACCGGCTGACGGAACGCGAGCGCGAGGTCATGCTGCTGGTCGCCCAGGGCCTGTCGAACGGCGAGATCGCCGCGCGTCTCGTCCTGTCCGAGGCGACCGTGAAGACGCACGTGGGCCGGATCCTGACCAAGCTGGGCCTGCGCGACCGGGTGCAGGTCGTCGTCCTCGCGTACGAGACGGGCCTGGTCCGGGCCGGTGGCCGCTGAGCCGCTGAGCCCCGGACCGGTTGGTCCGGGGCCGGTCCGGCCGGCCCCGGCTGGTCCCGGCCCGCGTCAGCGGAGCACGGACTCCAGGAAGTCGCTGCCGAGGCGGGCGACGACGGGGAAGTCCAGCTGGTGCAGCACGTACCGGCCCCGGCGCTGGGTGGTGAGCAGCCCCGCCTTCTTCAGGACGGCGAGGTGACGGGACACCTCGGGGGCGGTGATCGCGTGCGCGTCGGCCAGCTCGCTCGTCGAGTACGGGCCGCGCGCCAGGCTCCGGCACAGATTCATCCGCATGGGGTGGGCCAGCGCCTCCACCCGGGCTCGCACCAGATCGACGGGCGGGGTGCCGCCGACCTCGTGGGCGGCGGCCGGGTAGTGGATGACCGGCTGCCAGCCGGGCCCGTAGACCGCGGTCAGATGCGGCCAGCCGAACACGGTCGGGATCAGCGTCACGGCGGTGTCCCGGGCCGAGGTACGGCCCTGCACCAGCTTGTCGACGACGATCCGGCTGCCGCGGTCGTCCTCCTCCAGCGCGAGCGCGGGGGAGGCGGCGGCGAGGGCCTCGGCCAGGCCCTTGCGGCGCAGCAGCTCCGACTTGTGGCGGGCGTCGGCGGAAAGCTGGAACCGGACCCGGCGCCAGGTGTCGCCGAAGAACGCCTCGTCGCAGTCCTCCAGGAGTCTGCGTATCCAGGCCCGCATGCCGGCCGGGTCGGCGAGGACCCGGGCGGCGAACGCCGCTTGGCGCGGGCCGCGCGCCGCCGCCAGGTCGAGCGCGCGGCGCCGGGAGTGGTCGTCGACCAGCGGGGACGGCAGACCGCGGCCGTAATGGGCGCTGCTACAGGAGATCTCGAGGGCGGAGCCGACGAACTTCTCGTCGTCGAGCCGGTCGATGTCGTCCAGCTCCTCGCCGAGCGTCTCGCGGGGCTGGGCGGGGATGAGGAAGTCGGAGCGGGTGGACCGCCACATGAAGTCGGCTTCGTGCAGCCGGTCGGCGAGCCCGGGCTCCAGCGCGGCGGCGGTCGTCGTCGCCCAGGCGTGCTGGCCCGGGTGATGGGCCGGCTCGGACAGCGCATGCAGGGAATTGGCCAGCTCGGCCAGGGGCGAGGGGCAGAAGACGATCCGCTCGTGCGGCAGCCCGGTGATGTCGATGGTCACGCTCACGCCCCTATGGTGCCGGGGCCGGTGCGGGGGATGTCGTCCCGTTTGACCAGGGCCGTCAAACGACGGGCGGGGGCCGGGCCGGCGGGCGCACGGTGTGGCCATGAACGCACTCCACCAGTACCTCTTCGACAGCTACCGGTCCGCACGGCTCGGCGAGGCCCCGCCCCCGGCCCCCGGTACTCACGATCTCGCCGCCCTGCGCGCGGCCCGCGACCACACCCGCTTCGAAGCCGTCCTCGCCGGCCGCCCGGCGAGCGGACGCCTTCGATGGTGGCTGCGGCGAACGCGGCGCGCGTCGCAGCGGGGTGGCTCGCCGGAGGGTGGTTCCTCGTGGGGTGGTTCGCTGCGGGGCGGGCCGTCGGGAGCCGGATCGCCGAGGCGAAGGGATCTGCGGGGCGGGGCGGGAGCCTGCTGACGTACTCGCCCCGGCAGTCTTCCCGACGTCCTTCAGGGGGCCCACCCCCCCCCGCCCCCCACCCCGCCCTCGCCCCTCCCGCCCCCGTTCCGGCGCCGGTGCCCGGTTCGGCCATGGCCTGGGACGTCGTCGACCGCGTCCGTCGCTGCGGCAGCGCGCACGGCGACGTGATCCCGGGCGCGGCGGCCGTCCGACAGGCCCGAGGGGCGGCCCTGACCACCGCGCCCGCCGGCGTGAACACGGGTTCCGTCGCCGAGCCAAGCCACCTGTCGCGTTGTCCAGGGGGTGCGCGCCAGGATGGCCGGGGACCGAGCGGCTCGTCGGACACCTCGTGCACGAGGGTCGACCGGCGGCCCGCCGGGAACCCGTGGCCCGGTCGTCGCCCGGCCCTGTTCTTCGCCCCGCCTTTCGTCCGGCCGCGTCCTCCTGGAGGTCCCGCCGTCCCGTCGTGTGCGCCGTCCGCTCACGTGCGCGGTCATGCCCTGCCGCGCTCCCGCGCGTGCGGGCCTATGCCCGTACGCGCGCCAGGAACTCCCGTACCGCCTCCTTCACGTCCTCGGCCGTCCACTCCAGGCCCGGCGCGCTCACCGTCACCTCCGCCATCGCCACCCCCGGCGGGCCGCCCGCGGGCGCGGGGAACCAGCGGCGGAACAGGCAGGTGCCGGTGTCCTCCGTGAGGGCCAGTCCCGCCGCCGTCAGAGTGTCGGCCTCGTACGGCAGCCACACCTGGAACTGGTGGGTCGCGGGTATCTCCGGGTGCACCCGGAACCAGCCCACGCCCTCCTGCTCGAAGGCCTCCCGCAGCGCCTCGGCCACGATCCGGGCCCGCGCCACGTACGAGGGCAGCCGGGGCAGCTCGGTGTCGAGGCCGCGCAGGGCGGACAGGGCCACCGGGTACTGCTGGAAGAGCATCCCGCCGTAGCGGTGGCGCCACAGCCTGGCCTCCTCCACCAGGTCCTCGGGGCCGGCGAGCGCCGCGCCCGAGAGACCGCCGAGCGACTTGTAGAACGAGACGTACACACTGTCCGCCAGGCCCGCGATCTCCGGCAGTCCTCGGCCGAAGTGCGTCGCGCAGTCCCACAGCCGGGCGCCGTCGAAGTGGACCACCGCGTCCCGCTCCCGGGCCGCCTCCACCGCGTCGACCAGCTCGTCCCAGGACGGCAGCACGAACCCGGCGTCGCGCAGCGGCAGCTCCAGCATCAGCGTCCCGAACGGCTCCGGGACCTCCCGTATCTCCTGCGCGGTCGGCAGTCGCGGCGCGTCGGTCGGATGGACCGTGCGCAGCCCGCTCACGGACCCGAACGCGCCGTTCTCATGCACTTCCGGATGGCCGAGCGGGTGGAGAGCGACGACCGGATTGCCGGTCCGGCCGGCCCAGCAGCGCAGGGCCACCTGCTGGGCCATGGTGCCCGTGGGGAAGAAGACCGCGGCCGGGAATCCCAGCTCTTCGGCGACCCGCCGCTCCAGCTCCTCCACCACGCCGTCCCCGTACAGGTCGGGCAGCTGTCCTCCGTACGGCGTGGTCCCGGCCCACTCGGCCAGGTCCCGCAGTCCGTCCGCGACCGTGTGGTCCAGCGGGGCCTGCCACAGCTTGCGCGATGCCCCGCCCCACACCCGCGCCCGGTACATGCCCGGCCGCGCCTCCTGCTCCGGCGCCGCCGCGCCCCCGGCGCCCGCCCCCGCCGACGCGTCCGCCACTGTCTCTTCTCGTCGCTCTTCCGCGAGCCGATCGGATTCC
This sequence comes from Streptomyces sp. NPDC048718, assembly GCF_043198875.1. Classification (NCBI taxonomy): domain Bacteria; kingdom Bacillati; phylum Actinomycetota; class Actinomycetes; order Kitasatosporales; family Streptomycetaceae; genus Streptomyces; species Streptomyces sp. NPDC048718. The sequence goes on along the minus strand of NZ_JBICVG010000008.1, from coordinate 48,507 downwards.
ATGGCCCGATGATGGGTCATGTGGGGACTTTCGTGCCCGGAGTTTTCCACAGCCTCGGGATGATTGTCGTACGGATGAATCCGTGGACGAGCGACCCGGCGGCTGCCCCCGGCCGACCCGCCCGCCGACCGGCGAACACCCGGCGCACGACCGTCGTTCCCCGGCCATCTTGCGGGCCGTCTCCCGGGCCGTTTTCCCGCCGCCGCCCTGCCGTCCCGCATCCCCGCGGACCGGCCGGGGACAGCCCCCGGACCGTCCGTGGACCGCCCCCGGACCGCCCGGGGACAGCCCGTGAGAGGCCCCGAACGCTGGCGTAGCATGACGAGAAATCGTCCGGTACCCCCCGCGGACTGGAACGGAAGAAGGCCGACCCCACACCGTGAACGCACCCCCAGAACCCCAGCCCCCGCAGCCCCGGCAGCCCCAGGCGGACCGCGCCGAGGACCGCCCCGCCCGGCTCACCGTGGGAGTCGTCGGCGCCGGCCGCGTGGGCCCCGCGCTCGCCGCCGCGCTCCAGCTCGCCGGGCACCGCCCGGTCGCCGTCTCGGCGGTCTCCGACGCCTCCCGACGCCGCGCCGCGACCCTGCTGCCCGAGGTCCCCGTCGTCGAGCCGGCCCGCGTGCTCGCCCTCGCCGACCTGGTCCTGCTCACCGTCCCCGATGACGCCCTGCCCGGCCTCGTCGAGGGTCTGGCCGAGACCGGTTCCGTGCGCCCCGGCCAGCTTCTCGCGCACACCTCGGGGCGTTACGGGGTCCAGGTCCTCGACCCGGCCCGCCGGGCCGGTGCCCTGCCGCTCGCGCTGCACCCCGCCATGACCTTCACCGGCACCTCCGTCGACGTCCAGCGGCTGGCCGGCTGCTCCTTCGGCGTGACCGCCCCCGAAGAACTGCGGCTGGCCGCCGAGGCCCTGGTCATCGAGATGGGCGGCGAGCCCGAGTGGATCGCCGAGGAGAACCGGCCGCTCTACCACGCGGCCCTCGCGCTCGGCGCCAACCACCTGGTCACCCTGGTCGCCCAGGCCATGGAGCTGCTGCGCGCCGCCGGCGTCTCGGCCCCGGACCGGATGCTCGGCCCGCTGCTCGGCGCGGCCCTCGACAACGCCCTGCGCTCCGGCGACGCCGCCCTCACCGGGCCGGTCGCCCGAGGCGACGCGGGCACCGTCGCGGCCCATGTCGCCGAACTGACCAAGCACGCGCCCGGCACCGTCGCCGGCTATCTCGCGATGGCCCGCGCCACTGCCGACCGGGCGCTCGCGCACGGCCTGCTCAAGCCCGAGCTGGCCGAGGATCTGCTGGGCGTGCTCGCCGAGGGGGACGACCACCGATGACCACCACCCCGAACCCGGCCCCGAACCCGGCCCCGAACCCGGCCCCGAACCCGGCCTCGAACCGGAACCAGGCCCCGGCCGCCACCCCGGCCCCGACGGCCACCCCGACCGCGGCCCCGGCTCCGGCCGCCACCACCCCGGCCCTGGTCCGTACGGCCGCCGACCTGCTCGCCCTGCCGCACGGCGGCGGCCGCCGCGCCGTCGTCATGACCATGGGCGCCCTCCACAACGGCCATGCCACCCTGATCCGCGCCGCGCGCGAGCACGTCGGCCCGGACGGCACCGTCGTCGTCACCGTCTTCGTCAACCCGCTCCAGTTCGGCGCGGGCGAGGACCTCGACCGCTACCCGCGCACCCTCGACGCCGACCTCACCCTCGCGAGGACCGCCGGTGCCGACGCCGTCTTCGCGCCCGCCGTCGACGAGGTCTACCCGGGCGGCGAGCCGCAGGTACGGATCACCGCCGGCCCCATGGGCGAACGCCTCGAAGGCGCCTCGCGGCCCGGCCACTTCGACGGTGTCCTCACCGTCGTCGCCAAGCTCCTCCACCTCACCCGTCCCGACCTGGCCTTCTTCGGCCAGAAGGACGCCCAGCAGCTGGCCCTGATCCGCCGCATGGTCCGCGACCTGAACTTCCCCGTGGAGATCGTCGGCGTGCCGACCGTCCGCGAGGCCGACGGACTCGCCCTGTCCAGCCGCAACCGCTACCTGTCCGCCTCCGAGCGCCGCACCGCCCTCGCCCTGTCCCGTGCCCTGTTCGCCGGCGCCGACCGGCTCGCCGCCCAGGAGGCGCTGCGCGCCCGCGCGACGGCCCTGCCCGGCACCCAGGGCCGGTCCGGGGACCGGGCCGAGGCGCTGTCGCGGCTCGGCGAGGCCCGCGCCGCCGCCGACGCCCACGCGGTCGCCCAGGCCGCCGAGCACCACGCGGCGGGGGCCGTACGGGCCGCCGCCCGCGCCGTACTCGACGAGGCGGCGAAGGCCGAGCCGCCGCTCACCCTCGACTACCTGGCGTTCGTCGACCCGGCCGACTTCACCGAGGTCGCCGACGACCACACCGGGGAGGCGGTGCTCGCCATCGCCGCGCGGGTGGGCGCCACCCGGCTCATCGACAACCTCCCCCTCACCCTTGGAGCGGTGAAGTGACCGGAATACGGCTGGACGCCCCCGCCCCCGGCTGGACCGTCGACGCCGACGTCGTCGTGGTCGGCTCCGGTGTCGCCGGCCTGACCACGGCCCTGCGCTGCACCGCGGCCGGGCTGCGTACGGTCGTCGTCACCAAGGCCCTGCTCGACGCCGGCTCCACCCGCTGGGCCCAGGGTGGCGTCGCCGCCGCCCTCGGCGAGGGCGACAGCCCCGAGCAGCACCTTGACGACACCCTCGTGGCCGGTGCCGGGCTCTGCGACACCGAGGCCGTCCGCGCGATGGTCACCGAGGGCCCCGACGCCGTCCGCCGGCTCATCGGGACCGGCGCCTCCTTCGACGTCACCGCGGACGGCGCGATCGCGCTGACCCGGGAGGGCGGCCACCACCGCCGCCGGATCGTGCACGCGGGCGGCGACGCGACCGGCGCCGAGATCTCCCGCGCCCTCGTCGAGGCCATACGCGCGCGTGGCGTGCGCACCATCGAACACGCCCTGGTCCTCGATCTCCTCAAGGACACCGACGGCCGTACGGCGGGCGTCACCCTCCATGTGATGGGCGAGGGCCAGCACGACGGCGTCGGCGCCGTCCACGCCCCCGCCGTGGTCCTCGCCACCGGCGGCATGGGACAGGTCTTCTCCGCGACGACCAACCCGTCCGTCTCCACCGGCGACGGCGTCGCGCTCGCGCTGCGGGCCGGCGCCGAGATCTCGGACCTGGAGTTCGTCCAGTTCCACCCGACGGTGCTGTTCCTCGGCGTCGGCGCGGAGGGCCAGCAGCCGCTCGTCTCCGAGGCGGTACGGGGCGAGGGCGCCCACCTCGTCGACGCCGACGGGGTCCGCTTCATGCTCGGTCAGCACGAACTGGCCGAACTGGCGCCCCGCGACATCGTCGCCAAGGCGATCACCCGCCGGATGGCGGGAAAGGGCGCCGATCACATGTACCTCGACGCCCGTCACTTCGGCGCCGAGATGTGGGAGAACCGTTTCCCGACGATCCTGGCCGCCTGCCGGGCGCACGGCATCGACCCCGTCACCGAGCCGATCCCGGTCGCCCCCGCCGCGCACCACGCGTCCGGCGGCGTCCGCACCGACCTGCGCGGCCGTACGACCGTTCCCGGCCTCTACGCGTGCGGGGAGGTCGCTTGTACGGGGGTGCACGGCGCCAACCGGCTCGCGTCGAACTCGCTCCTCGAAGGCCTGGTCTTCGCCGAGCGCATCGCCGCCGACCTCATCGCGCACGGCCCGCACACGGAGAGCGCCGCTATCCATGGAACGGGCGCGCCCGAGGCCGGCAACCGGACCGAGCCCGAGGCCGAGCCCGAGCCCGAGGCCGAGATCTGGGCCGGGACCGAGACCTGGGCCGAGACCGGTCCCACCACCGGCACCGCCGTCCTCCCGCTCCTCGCCCCCGAGGTCCGCCGCGAGATGCAGCGGATCATGACCCGGGGCGCGGGCGTGCTCCGCTCCGCCGAGAGCCTCGCCGAAGCCGCCGCCGCCCTCGACGACCTGCGCCGCGGCCCGGCCGGCGGCGCCGGCGAGCACAAGCCCGCCGTACCGGGCGTGGACTCCTGGGAGACCACCAACCTGCTGTGCGTCGCCCGCGTCCTGGTCGCCGCCGCCCGCACCCGCGCGGAGACCCGCGGCTGCCACTGGCGCGAGGACCACCCCGACCGCGACGACAGCGCCTGGCGCCGCCACCTCGTCGTACGCCTGACGCCGGACCGGCGCCTGACGGTCACCCGTACCGCCACCCCGGACTTTCCCGCCGTAACCCCCGATGCACCCAGGGAGCAGTAAGTGACCACGCCGAGCACCCCCGAGGAGAGCCGTCCCGAGCCCGTGGACGTCCCCCTGATCCAGATCAGCGCCCCGTCCGGGCAGGACGCCGAGGCCGGCGGCTGCGGCGACGGCTGCGCCTGCGGCGAGGGCGACGAATTCGAGTGCGGGCTCGACCCGGCGCTCGCCGAGCTGCTCGCCGACGCCGGGCTCGACCCGGTCCAGGTCGAGGACATCGCCCACCTGGCCATCGCCGAGGACCTCGACGGCGGTGTCGACGTGACGACCGTGGCCACCGTCCCCGAGGACGCGGTCGCGACCGCCGACTTCACCGCCCGCGAGGCCGGCGTGGTGGCCGGACTGCGGGTCGCCGAGGCGGTCTTGTCCATCGTCTGCACCGACGCGTTCGAGGTCGAGCGGCACGTCGAGGACGGCGCCCGCGTCGAGGCCGGCGAGAAGCTGCTCAGCGTCACCGCCCGCACCCGCGACCTGCTCACCGGCGAGCGCAGCGCCCTCAACATCCTGTGCCGGCTGTCCGGCATCGCCACCGCCACCCGCCGCTGGGCGGACCTCCTCGAAGGGACGAAGGCCAAGGTCCGCGACACCCGCAAGACCACCCCGGGCCTGCGCGCCCTGGAGAAGTACGCGGTGCGCTGCGGCGGCGGCGTCAACCACCGCATGTCGCTGTCCGATGCCGCGCTGGTGAAGGACAACCACGTGGTGGCGGCCGGCGGCGTGGCCGAGGCCTTCGCCGCCGTGCGCGAGGCGTTCCCCGAGATCCCGATCGAGGTCGAGGTCGACACGATGCACCAGGTCCGCGAGGTCCTGGACGCGGGCGCCGACCTGATCCTGCTGGACAACTTCACCGTCGGCGAGACGGAGGAGGCGGTCGCCCTGGTCGCGGGCCGCGCGACCCTGGAGTCCTCCGGCCGGCTCACCCTGGACAGCGCGGCGGCCTACGCCGCCACCGGCGTCGACTACCTCGCGGTGGGCGGTCTCACCCACTCCTCCCCGATCCTCGACATCGGTCTCGACCTGCGCGAGGTGCGCGCCTGATGCTGCTCACCATGGACGTCGGCAACACGCAGACGGTCCTCGGCCTCTTCGACGGCGAGGAGATCGTGGAGCACTGGCGCATCTCGACGGACCCGCGCCGCACCGCCGACGAGTGGGCGGTGCTGCTCCAGGGCCTGATGCGGATGCACCCGCTGCTCGGCGCCGAGCTGAGCGACGGCGTCGCGGGCATCGCGATCTGCGCGACGGTCCCGTCGGTGCTGCACGAGCTGCGCGAGGTGACCCGCCGCTACTACGGCGACGTCCCCGCCGTCCTGGTGGAGCCGGGCGTCAAGACGGGCGTCCCCGTCCTCACGGACAACCCCAAGGAGGTCGGCGCCGACCGCATCATCAACGCGGTCGCGGCCATCGAGCTGTACGGCGGCCCGGCGATCGTCGTCGACTTCGGTACGGCGACCACGTACGACGCCGTCACCCCGCGCGGCGAGTACGCGGGCGGCGCGATCGCGCCGGGCATCGAGATCTCGGTCGAGGCGCTGGGCGTCAAGGGCGCCATGCTCCGCAAGATCGAGCTGGCCCGGCCGCGCAGCGTCATCGGCAAGAACACCGTCGAGGCCATGCAGTCCGGCATCGTCTTCGGGTACGCCGGTCAGGTCGACGGTGTCGTCGCGCGGATGAAGCGCGAGCTGGTGGGCCCGAACGGGGACCCGTCGGACGTCACCGTGATCGCGACGGGCGGCCTCGCGCCGATGGTGCTCTCCGACTCGAACGAGATCGACGAGCACGAGCCGTGGCTGACCCTCATCGGGCTGCGTCTGGTGTACGAGCGGAACGTGGCGCGGCTCTGACCGCGTGACGTGACCCGGCGGGCGGGCCGGGGCGGGGCAGGGTGGCGGGCACGACGATCGCCGGACCGCCCCCGCCCCCGCCCCCGCCGTCTGCCGCCCGCCGGCTGCTCGGCTCCGCACCCGCCCCGCTCCGGCCGGCCCCGCCCCCTCCCTTTCGGCGGCATTCGTCGCCCCTGCGGCCGTCAATCCACCCGTGCGCGCGGTTTTCCCGCCGGGACTCGCCCGGAAGATCGAAAAGCAGGGTTTTTGTCCGATTAGCGCGTATCGTCGGCTCATGCCCACGCCCTACGGACCCCGCGGCGGCATGGCGTTCAGCGCGGACGAGCTGCGTGTGCTCCGCCGCGCCCTCGCCACCGCACTCAACCCTGCCCCCCTTCAGGACGAGGACGTCCAGGAGTGTCTGCGCCTGGCCGATTCCGTGGACGAGGCCGTGCGGGAGGCCGGCCGTCACCGCGCGTTCCTCCTCGCCGACCTGACCCGCTACCGCCAGGCCCTCCCCGGCTCCCTCACCGGCTATCTGGAACTCCTCCAGGACGCCCTCGCCGCCGGTCACGACCCGCACGCCGACGACCTCGCCGCCCTGCGCGCCCTGCGCGGCAACGCCATGGCCGCCACCCTGCTCGCCCGCTGTCTGGTGCTCGCGGAGCGTTCCGTCCGGGTTCGCCTCGGCCGCGTCGCCCAGGCCCAGGCCCGTACCCCCGTCCGGGCGGCCGCCCCCATGGCCCCCGCGCGGACCGCCGGCCCCCGTACCCCCTTCGCTCCCGTCCTGCCGCAGCGCACCCGGCTGCTCGCCCTGCCGGGCGGCCGGGCCGCCGACGAGCGGGGCAAAGGGGCGAAGCGGCCCCCGCCCGCCACCCCGTCCCGGCCCGGCGTGAAGTCGCCCGAGCCGGGTGAACGGCCCGTCCCCAAACCGTCCGAAGTGTTCCCGCCGCGCCGGCGGCCGGCAGTGCCGCCCCCGGCCGGGGAACGCGTCGCCGGATAGCTACTCTGGACGTCATGGACTACGTATCCGCGCTCCTGCCCCCCGTCGTGATGGCCGTGTTCTTCATCGCCCTCGTCGTGACGATCGTCAAGACCCAGGGCGGCCCGAACAAGGCCAAGGAGGACGCCGCCGTGGACGCGGCCCTCGCCCGCGCCGAGTCGGCCCGGCAGCCGGGAGCCGACACCGTCGCGTAGCCCCCGCGATGCTCGGGCCGCCCGCCCTTCCGGGTGGCGGCCCCACACATTCGCACGCCCCGAGGACGTACGACCGCCGTCAGGCCGTACGTCCTTTTTGTTCCCCAGTGGGGCGATTTATTAATAAATGGACGTATATTCGGTCGTCTCGCACTAAGGTGGCGCTGTGCCCCGTCAACTGGGAGAACTGGAAGACGCGGTCATGACCCGTGTCTGGCAATGGAACCGTCCGGTCACCGTCCGGGAAGTCCTGGAAGATCTCCAGCGGGAACGGTCCATCGCCTACACCACCGTCATGACGGTATTGGACAATCTCCATCAGAAGGGCTGGGTGCGCCGGGAAGTCGAAGGCCGCGCCTATCGATATACGGCGGTCTCCACCCGTGCCGCCTACTCGGCCGCACTGATGAACGAAGCGTGGGCGCAGAGCGACAACCCCGCCGCCGCCCTCGTCGCCTTCTTCGGCATGATGTCGCCCGGCCAGCGCGAGGCACTCGACGCCGCCGTCCGCATCGTCCAGGGCGGCAACCCCGAAGCGGCCGCGGCCGTTCCCGCCGCCGTTCCCGCCCCGGCCGAATCGGCGGAATCCACGGAATCGGCGGAAACCACGAAGCCCGCGGAAGCCGCCGGGGCCACCGAACTTGGCGAAGTCGCGGAGCCGCCCGCGGAACCCGCCGAATCCGCGAAGCCCGCCGGAGCGACGGGCCCCGCCGGAGCCGGGAAACCCGCCGAGGCCGCCGCTTCCGCCGAGACCGCCGCCGCCACGGAACCCGCTCCCGCCGCCCCCGGGGAATCCGGCGAACCCGCCGAGGGGGACGAAGAGGACGCGGAGTCCGGGCGGTAACGTCCCCCCATGTCATCCCCGTCATCCCGGTCATCCTCGGCGTCTTCGTCGTCCCCGTCGTCCGACTTCGCCTCCGCCCCGGCCCCGGCCCCGGCGTCGTCCCCGGCCCAGGCTCCGGCGTCCTCCGCCCAGCCGCTGCCGCCCGCCTCCGTCCCCGATCCGGCCGCCGCCCGCCGGGCCGCCGGCGCCATCACCGTCCGCCGGGCCCGCACCTCCGACGTGGCCGCGCTGCGCCGCCTCGTCGACCCGTACGTACGGCGCGGCATCCTCCTCGACAAGGCGACCGTGACCCTTTACGAGGACATTCAGGAGTTCTGGGTCGCGGAACGCGACGACGACGCCACGGTCGTCGGCTGCGGCGCGCTGCACGTGATGTGGGAGGACCTCGCGGAAGTACGTACTCTCGCGGTGGACCCTTCCTTCAAGGGCGCCGGAGTGGGACATCAGGTGCTCGACAAGTTGCTGCACACCGCCCGTTGGCTCGGCGTGCGCCGGGTATTCTGCCTCACCTTCGAAGTGGACTTCTTCGCGAAGCACGGCTTCACCGAGATCGGGGAGACTCCGGTCGACGGAGATGTCTACAGCGAGCTCCTGCGTTCCTATGACGAGGGTGTCGCGGAGTTCCTGGGACTCGAACGAGTGAAGCCGAACACCTTGGGCAACAGCCGGATGCTTCTGCACCTGTGATCGGGGTACGGAACGGACCATCTATGTCCGAATCGCGCATGTTTCCCGCGCTGCCGGGGTTCTGAACCTCTCCCAGGGGTTTGTGTTTTCCCGGGAAAAGCGGTTTCCTTTCCGCGTACTGCATTTTCGATGAAAGGAAATCCGGTGGCACAGAAGGTTCAGGTCCTTCTTGTCGATGACCTCGACGGTGTCGAGGCGGACGAGACCGTGACGTTCGCGCTCGATGGGAAGTCCTACGAGATCGACCTCACCACCGCCAACGCGGAAAAGCTCCGTGGCCTGCTCGAGCCGTACACCAAGAATGGCCGCCGTACCGGCGGGCGAGGTGCCGGTACCCGTGGCAAGGGCCGTGCCGCCGCTTCCGCCGGCAGCCCGGACACCGCGAAGATCCGCGCGTGGGCGAAGGAGAACGGTTACAACGTGAACGACCGCGGCCGCGTGCCCGCCGACATCAAGGCGGCCTACGAGGACGCCAACCGCTGACCCGCCCGCTGCCGGCCGGCCGGTGCCACGGCACCCGGCCCCGGCAGGCGGTCGCGGTCCGCACCCAGCAGCCGCGTCCGATGGCACGCGGCGGCGGCGGTGGCGACCAGCCGCGCCAGACAGGGGCCGCCGCTCGCGCCGCCCGCACCGCTCCAGGGGGAGGGGCGCAGGGCGGGCAGCGAGGACTCCGCGCCGGGACCCGGCCGCGGAGGACGCAGCCACACCGCGGCGCCGCCGGGCCCACCCCGCCGGGCGGGCGCGGGGGCGGTCATCAGACCGCCCGCTCCAAGGGCCCGCAGGTCCAGCCGGATCCCGCCCCACTCCAGCCACTCCAGGAGTCCGGGCAGCTCATCGGCGCTTCCGGGGGCGAGCAGGAAGCACATCCGCCGCCCCGTGAGGGCCACCGGACCCGTTCCGGGCCCCGGCCCGGCACCCATCCGGCGCAGCGTCTCGCGGCCGGCTCCGTCGGGCAGCTCCAGGACGTCGAAGCGCACCCCCGTCCGCAGGCGTACGGGCGGCCCCGCCTCGGCGGGCCAGCCCAGCTCGCGCTCGTACCACCGGGCCCACCGGACCCACCGTGCCTCCGGGCCCGTCCGGTCCCCCGGGTCCGCACGCACCGCACCACCGCCGAAGGACACGTCGAGAGGCGCGTCGAGAGGTACGGGGAGGGGTGCGGCGAGGGGTACGCGGGGGAGGGGAAGAAGGGTGGCGGGAGGCATATTCGGGGAACGTCCCCGCCGGGAGTTTGGTCACGCTCGGTCCTTGATCCGGAGCGAGCAGTGTCCATGATGGGGGCGTACGGGTGCATTCGGGCGCGCAAGGTTGTTCGCCCGTAGCGGAGGGAACCGGGGTGCGCCGCATGGAGTGTCCGTGCCTACGGGTAAGACATTCCATGTGAGGAGGGGCGTCTCGCAGACAGAAGCGCCACACGTTCGCCATCGGCGTACTTAAGCCGAGGCTGACGGCTTGGCCTGCGGGAACATCGTCTCGCACCATCGAGTTGGAGCATTTGTCGAGTGTTCGGCAAGCGGTCTCCCCTGTAAGCAGGGGGTGATCCGGACGGATGTCGGCAGTTGGAATGAGCGGTCCCCGCTTGCGGGACTAAGCTGCGGAAGGACAGGGAGGGGATCGACCCCTAACTGACTGACCGCTCTGAGGAGCGATTAACGATGTTCGAGAGGTTCACCGACCGCGCGCGGCGGGTTGTCGTCCTGGCTCAGGAAGAAGCCCGGATGCTCAACCACAACTACATCGGCACCGAGCACATCCTTCTGGGCCTTATCCACGAGGGTGAGGGTGTCGCCGCTAAGGCCCTGGAGAGCCTCGGGATTTCGCTCGAGGCGGTCCGCCAGCAGGTGGAGGAGATCATCGGCCAGGGCCAGCAGGCCCCGTCCGGGCACATCCCCTTCACTCCTCGTGCCAAGAAGGTCCTGGAGCTGTCGCTCCGCGAGGCCCTCCAGCTCGGCCACAACTACATCGGCACCGAGCACATCCTGCTCGGCCTGATCCGCGAGGGCGAGGGCGTCGCCGCCCAGGTCCTCGTGAAGCTGGGCGCCGACCTGAACCGGGTGCGGCAGCAGGTCATCCAGCTGCTCTCCGGCTACCAGCAGGGCAAGGAGGCGGCCACCGCCGGCGGTCCCGCCGAGGGCACGCCCTCGACCTCGCTCGTCCTCGACCAGTTCGGCCGCAACCTCACCCAGGCCGCCCGCGAATCCAAGCTCGACCCGGTCATCGGGCGCGAGAAGGAGATCGAGCGGGTCATGCAGGTGCTGTCCCGCCGTACGAAGAACAACCCGGTCCTCATCGGCGAGCCCGGCGTCGGCAAGACGGCGGTCGTCGAGGGCCTGGCACAGGCCATCGTCAAGGGCGAGGTGCCCGAGACCCTCAAGGACAAGCACCTCTACACCCTCGACCTCGGTGCCCTGGTCGCCGGCTCCCGGTACCGCGGTGACTTCGAGGAGCGCCTGAAGAAGGTCCTCAAGGAGATCCGCACCCGCGGCGACATCATCCTGTTCATCGACGAGCTCCACACCCTGGTGGGTGCGGGCGCCGCCGAGGGCGCGATCGACGCCGCCAGCATCCTCAAGCCGATGCTGGCCCGCGGTGAACTCCAGACCATCGGTGCCACCACTCTCGACGAGTACCGCAAGTACCTGGAGAAGGACGCCGCTCTCGAGCGCCGCTTCCAGCCCATCCAGGTCGCCGAGCCGTCGCTGCCGCACACGATCGAGATCCTCAAGGGTCTGCGCGACCGGTACGAGGCCCACCACCGCGTCTCCATCACGGACGAGGCGCTGGTCCAGGCCGCGACCCTGGCCGACCGCTACATCTCCGACCGCTTCCTGCCGGACAAGGCCATCGACCTCATCGACGAGGCCGGCTCCCGCATGCGCATCCGCCGGATGACCGCGCCGCCGGACCTCCGCGAGTTCGACGAGAAGATCGCCGCCGTCCGCCGGGACAAGGAGTCCGCGATCGACTCGCAGGACTTCGAGAAGGCCGCCTCGCTGCGCGACAAGGAGAAGCAGCTCCTCGCCGCCAAGACGAAGCGCGAGAAGGAGTGGAAGGCCGGCGACATGGACGTCGTCGCCGAGGTGGACGGCGACCTGATCGCCGAGGTCCTCGCGACCGCCACCGGCATTCCGGTCTTCAAGCTGACCGAGGAGGAGTCGAGCCGCCTGCTGCGCATGGAGGAGGAGCTCCACAAGCGCGTCATCGGGCAGAACGACGCCGTCATCGGTCTCTCGCGCGCCATCCGGCGTACCCGCGCCGGTCTGAAGGACCCGAAGCGCCCCGGCGGTTCGTTCATCTTCGCCGGCCCGTCGGGTGTCGGTAAGACCGAGCTGTCCAAGGCGCTCGCCGAATTCCTCTTCGGCGACGAGGACGCGATGATCTCCCTCGACATGTCGGAGTTCAGCGAGAAGCACACGGTTTCGCGTCTCTTCGGTTCCCCGCCCGGATACGTGGGCTACGAAGAGGGCGGCCAGCTCACCGAGAAGGTGCGCCGCAAGCCGTTCTCCGTGGTCCTCTTCGACGAGGTCGAGAAGGCCCACCCCGATATCTTCAATTCCCTTCTCCAGATCCTGGAGGACGGTCGTCTGACCGACTCCCAGGGCCGGGTCGTGGACTTCAAGAACACGGTCATCATCATGACGACCAACCTCGGTACGCGGGACATCTCGAAGGGCTTCAACCTCGGCTTCGCGGCCCAGGGCGACACGAAGTCCAACTACGAGCGGATGAAGGCGAAGGTCAGCGACGAGCTGAAGCAGCACTTCCGCCCGGAGTTCCTCAACCGTGTGGACGACGTCATCGTCTTCCCGCAGCTGACGCAGGACGACATCCTCAAGATCGTCGACCTGATGATCGACCGCGTGGACGACCGCCTGAAGGACCGGGACATGGGCATCGAGCTCTCCCAGTCCGCCAAGGATCTGCTCGCGAAGAAGGGTTACGACCCGGTGCTCGGCGCCCGTCCGCTCCGCCGGACGATCCAGCGCGAGATCGAGGACACCCTCTCCGAGAAGATCCTCTTCGGCGAGCTGCGCCCCGGCCACATCGTGGTCGTGGACACCGAGGGCGAGGGTCAGGAGAAGACCTTCACCTTCCGCGGCGAGGAGAAGTCGGCTCTGCCCGACGTTCCTCCGGTCGAGGCGGCGGGCGGCGCGGGCCCGAACCTGTCGAAGGAAGCCTGACCTGAGCGGTCGGCGTCAATAAGCAGTGAGGGGTGGTCCCGGAACCGTCACCGGTTCCGGGGCCACCCCTTTTGGCGTGGGATCGGATCAGAAGGTGACGACCTCGACGGTCGGGGGGAGGCGCTCGGTGCCGGTGAGCTCAGCGTTCGCTTCCAAGAGCCTCAGCTCCGGCAATTCGGTCAGAGTGGCCACATCGGCCGTCTCTCCTGAGCGGGCCGTGAGAGAGAGCGTTACCAGCTCCGGGAAGATCAGTACGAGTCGGTCCAGTCCTGGATGCCCGGCATGGGCCAGATGGACGGCCCTGACGTGGTCGAGCGTGATGTCGTCCGGGCAGAGAGCGAGGTCGCTGCTGTCGATCACCAGGCTGCTGACCTGGGTGAGGTCGGCAAGCTGGATCCAGGCCGCAGCGTTCAGGACGGGGGCCTGACCCAGGTTCAACGTGTCCAGGCGCTCAAGGCGCGTCAGATACCCCAACCCTTCTTGGGGCCAGGCGGCCGGGAGTGTCAGACCGACGAGCGGTGCTCCGGTGGGCAGATCGGCGGCGGACCAGGCCGTGGTCGCGGTCAGCGCGATAGTCAGGGAGGACAGCCGGGTCAGCCCGGCCAGTGCCGCAAACGAGGGCTGCTTGTCGCGTCGTCGCAGCCGGAGGGAGACCGGGTCGCAGGCAGTGAGCAGCCTGGCGAGCGCTTCCTCTGAAACCTCCTCTCCGATCTCCAGCCAGTCGGGGCGCAGCCCGAGCCGCAGCAGCTCATCGGCGTGCTCGTCGCCTGGTACGGAGTACCGGAGATAGGCCGGGTCGAGCCGGGCGACAACTTCCTCGGCGTACTCCCGGGCGTCGAAGCGTGACCAGGCCCAGACCAGCTGGGAGCGGACGGAGAGATCGGGATGGTCCGCGAAGCGGGCCAGATAGGGGAGAACCGCGTCAGCCACGATGTGCGAGGCGGTGATCACCGAGTGCAGAGCGTCCTTCGGGTCCAGGTCGTCGGGGCCGCCCAACAGGTGCAGCACCGCTCGTCCGCCCGCCGCCAGCGCGCGGGCCTCGTCGGGCGAGCGGGGCGGGATGACCTCGGCGGTGCGGGCCAGGATGTCCTCCCGTACGTCCGGGGAGACCTCGGTCGCGTGGTCCAGCGCGGTCGCCGCGACGACCAGGATCCGTAGCTGGGTGGCGCGGTCGTCTGCGGAGTCCGCGACCTCCAGCAGTTCGCGCAGCAGCTCGTCGCACTCGCGCGGGCGGGCGTGCCCCACCGCCATGCGGATGACGTCCTCCCACTGATCATCGCCCGCGTGGCCGACAAGCAGCCCGATGTCCCACCGCTCCACCAGGTGCTTCGCCGCGAGGAAGTCCTGGAAGGTGCGGTGGACGAACTCCACCGTGTCCGCCGTGGGCTCGCGGAGCAGGCCGCTGCGGTGGAGGAGGTGGGTGAAGACCGTGTCCGGGTCGCCGCAGGCATAGGCCTCCGGGATGGAGGGGACAGCGTCGGCGACGATCGTCATCGCCCGCTCGCGGTCGATCTGGGTGCGGCCGTTCACCGTGAGCCAGTGGGCGAGGCGCTGGATCAGCCGGATCTGCGAGTCCTCGGACAGCTCGACGCCGGTGGGTGACCCCATGTCCCGCTCGCGGTCGCGCCGCTCAAGCAGCATCGAGAGGGCGGCCTCGTACAGAGCCTTGCGGCCACGGGGGAGGAAACCCCGGCGGTCGCGGTGAAGAGCGCAGATGAGACCGCACATGAGGGGGTTGGTGGCGAGCAGGCCGACGTCCTCGTTGGCGCGCAGGGCATCGAGGAGGGGCTGCTCGTACGCGGCGGCGTCCGGGCCCGCCGCGCGGTGCCAGCGCCGGACGAAGGTGGCGACCTCGGCGCGGGTCATGGGGGAGAGGGTGAGCTCGGTGAAGCCGTCCGGGGTCAGCCAGTCGTCCCGGACGGCGGTGGGGCGCGAGGTGACCAGCCAGCGGTTGCCGTCGCCGTAGGCGGCGAGCAGATCGCGCAGCCAGGTGCGGGCCCGGCCGCGTTCGGCCTCGGGGATCTCGTCGATGCCGTCGACGAGGACAAGCCCGCGCCCGGCGGCGAGGACCCGGTCGACCCAGCCGTCGGGCGCGGACAAGGGGGAGCCGGCGGCGGAGAGGAAGTCCGCGGCGGCGGGCAGTCGCTCTCCGTGGCGGGTGAGGGTACGCAGCGGCAGGACGAAGGGGATACGGCCCCGGAGATACGTCATGCCCTCCACCGGCTCCTCGGCCGCCGCCGCGAGGGTGAGCCACTGGCTGAGCGTGGTCTTGCCCGAGCCCGCCTGGCCGCGCAGCAGGATCCGGTCGTGCCGGGCGAGGGCGTGGTCGGCGCGCAGGGAGCGTACGGCGGGGTGGACGGCGTTCCGGAGATCGAAGCCCTCGCCCGCCCGGGGCTGCTCGGGCTCGGCCTCGCCGCTTCCCGTCGCCTCCAGCGACAGATACGCCATGTCCAGCGGCCACTCGGCCTCCGACCGGTACAGGTCGATGCCGTAGATGGTGAGCCGGCCGTGCTTCGCGGCCAGGTGCTTCAGATAGCGGCGTTCGAAGGCGGCGTCCCGGACGTCCGGGTGCGGGAGGCGGTCCAGGACGGCGTCGGTTTTGGCGGCGAGGGCGGCCTGGGCGCGGGTCTGCTCGACCAGGGTGCGGGCGACGAAGCCGGGACGCTGGGTGAAGAACTCCAGGATGTGGCGGCAGGCGGCCCCGGTGACCGCGTCCAGGAAGAGGACGGAGGAGTCGGCGAGTCCGTCCGGGGCCGGGGCGGCGGCGCGCAGCCGGGCCGCGAGGGCCTCGTGGCCGAGGTGGACGGCCTGGACGTCGTCCATGTCGAGGTCGCCGAGGGAGAGCAGGGTGGCCGCGAGGGCCTCGGTGACGGCCTCGGTCTCGTCGGCGGGGAACGGCCGCTCGCCGGGACCGGCCGCCGCCCTTTCGACCAGGGTGGCGGCGAGCTTCCGTACATCCTTCTCGGTCAGCGTGCGCTTCTCGCCGCGGAAGGTGACGAGCCCCGAGAGCCGGATGCCGCGCGCGGAGCCCGGGAGGCCGGCCCCGGGGACGTTGCCGACCAGCAGTTTCTTCAGGAGCGGGCCGATCGCGGCCGAGGCGAGGCGACTGCCGACGACTGCTGGATCCATCTGTCTTCCCCCTACCGGTCCCCGTGCTCCCCACGGACCTCCCCGAGAGCCGCCAGCGTAGTCCCGGGGAGCCTCGGGGGAGTCCCGAGCGGGTTATCCGGAGGCATTTCGAGTGACCCAGCTCGCATAAGCCGGGTGACCCAGGTCGCATTCACGGCAGGGCCATCGTGACAAGCGGCACAGCGTTTTCGGAGGGTACTAAGGGTAATAGTGGTGCCTTTTACGGCCGATTCAGGACATTGGCGGGCGAAGGGGAGGGCGGGGAATCGCAAGCGGAGCGCGGGGCGGGCGGAGTCGGGGCCCGGGCTGGGTGGCAGCGCCCTGACGTGCGGATAAGCACGGTCGCGAGGCGCCTTGATCGCCGGTTTTCCGGGGTAATTCGGAGGGTCGTCAAGGGCTGGACTTCAGAGGAGATCGTTACGACCCTATGTCGTAGATAGGGCGTTTTGGGTTGGTTGGGGAGCCGGGTTACCAAGGATGAGCAAGCCCGGCGCCGAGCGCTCACCGCATTCGCGTCGGGATCCCGTTCCACCGGAGGTTTTCCCCGTATGTCGAAGCGCGTCACGAAGCCCAGCATCCGCACCACCGCCGTCGCCCTTGCCGCCGCCGGCCTGGGAGCGTCGCTGGTGGCCGGTGCCGGCTCCGCGTTCGCCGCCGAGCACACGGCCGCCGTCGGCAGCCCCGTGAACGTCACCGCGTCCGCCGCCGTCGCCAAGCAGGCCGACGTCCAGGCTCAGGCCGCCGCACAGGTCAAGGCCGCCGTCTCCAAGGCGCAGGTCAAGGCCGTCTCCGCCGCGAAGTCCGCTGCCTGGGTCAAGCCGGTCAGCTCCTACACGCTGTCCGCCTCGTACAACCAGGGCGGCGCCATGTGGGCCAGCAAGCACTCCGGCCAGGACTTCGCCGTCCCGGTCGGCACCCCGGTCAAGTCCGTCGGCGAGGGCACGGTCGTCAAGGCCGGTCCGAACGGTGGTGGCGATGGCCCCGCGTACGGCAACGCCATCGTCGTGAAGCACGCGGGCGGTACGTACTCGCAGTACGCCCACCTCTCGAAGATCCAGGTCACCGTCGGCCAGAAGGTCTCCGCCGGTCAGCAGATCGCCCTCTCGGGCAACACCGGCAACTCCTCCGGCCCGCACCTGCACTTCGAGATCCGCACCACCCCGAACTACGGTTCCGCCGTCAACCCGGCTGCCTTCCTGCGCACCCACGGCGTCACCATTTGATGTGCCCTGGGCACCTCTGACACACCTCTGACCGAGCGCCCGAGCCTGAGCCACACCCCCTCGGGGTAACCCCCGAGGGGGTGTGGCTCAGTGGCCCTTCTGGGCCTGTTCGATCAGATCGAGGGCGACCTCGAGGACGGCTTTCTCCTTGTCCTCGGGGTCGCCCTCGAAGTGGTTGTGCATCATGAAGAACGTGCCGGCGTGCAGCGTGAAGAGCGCGCTGACGCAGCGGACCTTGGACGTCATCGGCGAGTCCGGGTCCTGGAGCAGATCGTTCAGTTCGAGCATGCGCTCCTTGAAGGTCAGCCCGACGCTGAGGTCCCGGACGGCCGCCTGGTTGTCCTGCATGAAGCGGAACAGCGGGGCGGCGGCGAGGAGCGCGACTTGATAGCGGCGCAGCACCTCCCGCTTGGTCTCCAGGGTGTGCGGCTGCTCGCGGGCCCAGGCGATCAGCTCGTCCATGGGGCGCGTGAGGTCCTGGAAGATCCCGACGAGGATGTCTTCCTTGGTCTTGAAGTGGTAGTAGAGGGCCGCCTTGGTGACGTCCAGGCGCTCGGCGATCTCGCGCAGCGAGGTCTTCTCGTACCCCTGCTCGGCGAAGAGTTCGAGGGCCACGTTCTGGATGCGCTGGCGGGTGTTGCCTCGTGCCTGGGCCATGCTCTCTCGCTCCCACGAAACTTACTTGACGACCGGCTAGTTACAGGTCACTATTTTCGCCAGTGTAGTAACTAGCCGGGCGGCAAGTAAGGAAGCGACGTGGGGGACATGGCCGACACGACGAAAAAACAGCGGGAACAGCGGGGTCCGACAGGGGCGAAGGCAGCGGCGGCAGCGGTGGAGATACCGGTGGACGCGCAGGCCGGAACGCCGCCGGAGGGGAAGGCGGAGCCGAAGCCGCGCAGCGTCCGCGTCGTCCTGCTCGCCCTCATGATCGCGATGCTGCTCGCGATGCTGGACAACATGATCATCGGCACGGCCATGCCGACGATCGTCGGTGAGCTCGGCGGCCTGGAGCACCTCTCCTGGGTCGTCACCGCCTACACCCTGGCCACCGCCGCCTCCACCCCCATCTGGGGCAAGCTCGGCGACATGTTCGGACGCAAGAGCGTCTTCCTGACCTCGATCGTCATCTTCCTGATCGGCTCCGCGCTCAGCGGCATGGCCCAGGACATGGGCCAGCTCATCGGCTTCCGCGCCGTCCAGGGCCTGGGCGCCGGCGGCCTCATGGTCGGGGTGATGGCGATCATCGGCGACCTGATCCCGCCCCGTGAGCGCGGCAAGTACCAGGGCATGATGGCCGGCATCATGGCGCTCGCCATGATCGGCGGACCGCTGGTCGGCGGCACCATCACCGACCACTGGGGCTGGCGCTGGTCCTTCTACATCAACCTGCCGCTCGGCGCCGTCGCCCTCGTGATGCTGACCGTCGTGCTCCACCTGCCGAAGAAGGACCGCGCGCCCGGCACCCGGATCGACTTCCTCGGCGCGGCGCTGCTGACCGTCGGCATCACCGCGATCGTGCTGGTCACCACCTGGGGCGGCACCGAGTACGCGTGGGGCTCGGCCACCATCATCGGCCTCGCGGTCGGCGGCACGCTGTCGCTCGTGGCGTTCGTCTTCGCGGAGCGGCACGCGGCCGACCCGCTCATGCCGCTGCACATCTTCCGCAGCCGCAACTTCAGCCTCATGTCGGCGATCGGCTTCCTCACCGGCTTCGTGATGTTCGGCGCGGTGCTCTTCCTGCCGCTGTACCAGCAGTCCGTCCAGGGCGCCTCCGCGACCAACTCCGGCCTGCTGCTCCTGCCGATGCTGCTGTCGATGATGGTCGTCTCGATGATCGCCGGGCGCGTCACCACCAACAGCGGCAAGTACAAGATCTTCCCGATCATCGGCGGCGCGTTCATGGTCGTCGGCCTGTTCCTGCTGTCCACCATGGACATCCACACGACGCGCTTCACCTCCGGCGTGTACATGGCCGTGCTCGGCGCCGGCATGGGCTTCCTGATGCAGATCACGATGCTCGTCGCGCAGAACAGCGTCGAGATGAAGGACATGGGCGTCGCCTCCTCGTCGACCACCCTGTTCCGCACCCTCGGCTCGTCCTTCGGTGTCGCGATCATGGGCGCCCTGTTCAACCACCAGGTCAACCACGAGATGGCGGCCCGCGGCGGCGCCGACCTGACCGCCCGGTCGGCGCAGCTCGACGCGGCGAGCCTGGCGAAGCTGCCGGCCGCGCTGCGCGAGGCGTACCAGTACGCGGTCTCCGCCGGTACGCACTCCGCGTTCCTCGTCTCCTCGGCCGTCGCCGTCCTCGGCTTCGTCCTCGCTTTCTTCGTCAAGGAGGTCGCGCTGCGCGGGACCGGCCTCGCCAAGAAGGACGAGGAGAAGGGCGAGAAGAAGGACGCAGAGGCGGAGACCGTGGTGGCGGACGCCGCGCCGAAGCTCACCGAAGCGGTCTGAGCACCCTCACCGGTACGGATACGGGGGTACGGGACGGCCCCCGGTGTCGCACACGCGCGACACCGGGGGCCGTCCCGTACCCGTCCTTACGAGCAGGACAGGTCGGATGCCGCTCGCTCAGTCCCGCAGCCGCAGGACGGGGAAGCTCCCCGTGGTCGTCGGCGCGTGCTCCGGCAGCCACAGCACCGCGATCGCGCCGCCCGTCCCCTCGGGGGACCCCTCGGGCGCCGCGTTACGGAAGGTGAGCCGGGCGCCGAGCACTCGGGCCTGGCCGGTCGCGATCGTCAGACCCAGGCCGTGGCCCTTGCCGGCGCGGTCGGCGCTGCCCGTACGGAAGCGGCTCGGGCCCTCCCGCAGCAGCGCCTCCGGGAAACCGGGGCCGTGGTCGCGGACCCGCACCACCCGGCCCTCGACGGTGACCTCCACCGGCCGCGCCTCCGAGCCCGGGCCCGAGCCCGAATCAGGCCCGGCACCGGCACCGGCGCCGACACCTGCAATGGGACCGGTCCCGGTCCCAGCCCCCGCCGCCGCTCCCGCCGCCGCGCCCTTGCCGTGCCGGGCCGCGTTCGCGAGCAGGTTGCCGAGGATCCGCTCCAGGCGCCGCGGATCGGTGCTGACCCACGACTCGTGCACGACCCGGATCACCGCGTCCGGGGCGAACACCCGCACACGCCGCTCCACGAACTCGCCGAGCGCGATCTCCTGGAGTTCCGCCCGCTCCGACGCGCCGTCGAGCCGGGCCACCTCCAGGACGTCCTCGACCAGGGTCCGCATGGCCTGCGCCCGGTCCCGTACGAGTTCGGTCGGCCGCCCCGGCGGCAGCAGCTCGGCCGCCGTGAGCAGTCCGGTCACCGGGGTGCGCAGCTCGTGCGCGATGTCGGCGGTGACCCGGCGCTCGGCCTCGATGCGCTCGTTCAGGGCGTCGGTGAGCGCGTCGATGGCCCGCGCCAGCTCGTCCGTCTCGTCCCGTACGACACCGCCGATGGCATCGCGGACCCGCAGGTCCGTATTGCCCTGGGCGACCCGGCCGGCCGCCGCGGCCGCCTTGCGCAGCCGGCGCGACAGCTGGCCGCCGATGAGCACACCGAGCGCGCAGCCGCCGAAGACCACCGACACCGAGCCGATGATCAGCGCCCGGTCCAGGTCCTTCATGATCGTGGCGCCCCGGTCGGCGAAGGGCACATGCAGCGACAGGACGTCGCCGTTGGCGAGCGGTACGGCCGCCCACACGTCCGGCGGCCCGCCGCCGCGATGCTCCTGTACGTAAGTGCCGCGGCGCCGGTCGCGCATCAGCTGGTCGAGCTGAGTGGGCAGCGCCGGGTCGTTGATCTTGGTGCCGAAGCGCGGTTCCTTCGGCTTCGACGTCTCGTACACGCGCTGGGCGAAGAGCAGCCGCCACATCTGCACGTCACGGGCGTTGTCGAGCATGGAGACCCGGGCCGCGTTGTGGACGACGAGGCTCAGCGTGACCGCGACGAGCGCGCCGACGGCCGCGATGGCGACGGCGATCTTCCAGCGGACACCCGTGCGCAGCGCGCGCCCCCTCTCCTGGTCGCCGCCGGGGCGGCCGGGGGCGCCGGGCTTGGCGGGCTTGCCGGACGTACCGGACCCGCTTGTCGTACCGGACGCACCTCCCGTACCGGACGCGCCCGACCCACCCGGGCCATCCGATCCACCCGGGCCACCCGACCCACCCGTGCCGCTGCCACCGCCACCGTCGTTCCGGCGCGCCGCGAGGCCCCGCAACCGCTCCACACCCCGGCGCGAGCCCCAGTTCACGCGCCGCTCCGTGTCCTGCTTCGTGCCCTGCTTCGTGCCCCGCTCCGTGCCGCGTTCCATGCCCCGGTTCACGCCCTGAGCTTGTAGCCGAAGCCGCGGACCGTCTCGATCCGGTCCTGGCCGATCTTGGTGCGCAGCCGCTGCACATGCACGTCCACGACCCGGGTGTCGCCGCCCCACCCGTAGTCCCAGACCCGTTCCAGGAGCTTGTCCCGTGACAGCACCGTGCCCGGCGCGGCCCCGAACTCCAGCAGCAGCCGCATCTCCGTCGGGGTCAGCGCGACCGGCGTACCGGACCGGCGTACCTCCATGCCCTCGGTGTCGACCTCCAGGTCGCCGCCGCCGAAGACGAGCACCCCGCCCGCCGTCGCGCCCGCGCGTCCGCCGCCGTCCGTGCCGCCGCTTGGGCCACCACCCGGGCCGCTCGCGTGCCCGAAACGGCGCAGGACCGCGCGGATCCGGGCCATCAGCACCGAGCCGTCGAACGGCTTGGTGACGTAGTCGTCCGCGCCTGCCTCCAGCCCCAGGACGACGTCGATGGAGTCGGCCCGCGCCGACAGCATGATCACCGGCACGGTCGACTCGTCCCGGATCCGCCGGCACAGGCTGACTCCGTCCATCCCGGGCAGCATCACGTCGAGCAGCGCGATGTCGGGGCGGCGCGCCCGGAAGGCGTCGAGCCCGGACAGGCCGTCGGGCATGGCCGTCACCATGAAGCCGTCCCGCTCCAGGGCGAGCTGGGTCGCCTCGCGGATGACGTCGTCGTCCTCGACGAACAGGACATGGGTCTCGGCCATGGGGATGCCTTCCGTCCTTTCTCGGAATCGGAATCGGAATTCGGGGGGGTTGGGAACAGAGGGGCGTGCGGGCGGGCGTGGATCAGTCCGGGGGCGGGCTCGGCGCCGGCTCGACCGCGTCCATCCCGCCTTCGCCGACCGCCTTGCTGTAGTCGTTGTGCACCCAGTCGTGCTGGTTGAACCTGCTGCCCGACCAGCGGTACGTGATCACGTCCTCGCCCGAGGGATACGCGACCGGGTCCCCCTTGGCGTACACCTGCCGGGTGACGATCAGATCGCCCCGGTCGATGGTGCCGTACACCGCCCCCGTCTCCTCGATGAAGACGTTCGTGTACGAGTCGTCGTTCTCCCGCCGGTACACGTACGTCCCTATGCCGACCGCGTCCCCGCAGGTCATCACGTTGACGACTATGTCCGGGGCGCCGGAGTTCGTGAGATGCCCGTACGAGGTGTCCACCGGGTAGGCGTCCCCCGCGCACGGCTTGAGGTCTTCCTTCACCTGCTTGCCGATCTTCGGGTCGGCCTTGAGCAGGGCGATCGGGTCGACCCGCTTGGTGTTCCGGCCGCCGTCGGGGTTCTGGCCGGCCGGGGCGGACGGCGACGCGGGGGCCGGGGCGTGCGAGGAGCCCCCGCCGGTGCGGGCCGCGCCCTCGTCGCGCGAGCCGGTGCCGCCGGTCGAGCAGCCGGCGACGAACACACCGATGGCGGCGAGCCCGGCCATCGCCGTGATGCTCACCGCCCGATATCCGGCCTCGTTCGCCGTGGCTCTCAGGCCGCGCACCGCTCCCGCTCCCGCTCCCGCTTGTCGTCTCCGCCGTGTACGGCCTGTCCGTTGTGCCCGCCGTGTACGGCCGGTCCGCCGCGCACGGCGGCCGTGGTCCGCCCCAGCACGCCCGCGGTCAGGGCCCGGGTGTCGCCGTCGGCGGCCCGGTTCTCCAGTTCCTGGCGCAGCCGGGCCAGCGCGCGGTGGAGCGTGCTCTTCACGGTACCGGTCGACATGCCGAGGGCGGCAGCCGTCTCCTCGGTGCTCATCTGCTCCCAGTGGCGCAGGACGACGACACTGCGCTGCTTGGGGGCGAGCACCCGCAGGATGTCCATCAGGAGGGCCCGGTCGGCGTGCTGCTCGGTGGCGTCCTCGACGCGCGCGTCGGGCAGCTCCTCGGTGGGGACTTCCTCCAGCTTGCGGGCCCGCCACCACTCGGTCCGGGTGTTGATCATGACGCGGCGGAGATACGCGTCGGCCAGCGACTTGTCGGCGATGCCGTCCCAGCGGCCGAAGGTACGGGCCAGCGCGGTCTGGAGCAGGTCCTGGGCGTCGACGGGGTCGGGCACGAGCCGGCGGGCGCTGCGCAGGAGCGCGTCCTGCCGTGTGCGCACGTACTCCTCGAAATCGAGCACCTTGCCGCCGCCGAGCCCCTCGCCGTGCGCCATCCGAACCGCCTCCGATCCCCGTGACCTGCCCTGTTCGCCCCGGTTTCCGGGTACATGCAAAACGCTACGGAACGGTTGTCACGGGGGTGTGCGGGCCAGCCGTCGGCGGGCGCACGGCTGCCCATCGGTTGTGTAACAGCGGATCGCGCGGTTCCGGATGAGGGCGGCGAACGGTGGTCGAGCGGTGGTGGCGCGGGGCCGCGGGGACGGCGGGGGCGGTGGGGGCGGTGGGGGAGCGGTGCGACGGACGGGACGGTGGGTCGGGCCGTCGGCGGGGCAGCGGCGGGGCAGCGGCGGGGCGGCGGGAACGGGACGCGCGCGCCCCCGGCCCGGGGTGCGAGGCGGGGGGCGCTGGGTGCGGGGTGCGTGCGGGGCCGGACGACGCAGGGCCCGGGCCCGAGGCCGGGCCCTGCCCTCAGGACACGAGCCCCACGTCCCAGGCCCCAGGAAACCAGCAGCCTCAGGACGGCCGGTCTCAGGAAGCGGCCGCTCTCAGGACAGCGGCAGCCGGTACCGGCCGCCCTCCAGCGGCTCGACCAGCCCGTCGGCGACCAGCCCGTCGAGAGCCCGGGTCCGCTGCATCGGCTCGTCCCAGACCGCGTCCAGCGCCGCCTGCGGTACCGGGTCCGTGGACTCCCGCAGGACGGCGAGCAGCTTGCCCCGGACCTGGCGGTCGGTGCCCGCGTACGTCTGGCCCCGGCGCGGCGGCCCGTCGTGGGCCGGCTTGCCCGAGAGCCGCCAGACGCACTGGTCGGCGAGCGGGCAGCGCCCGCAGTCCTCGTTCTTCGCCGTGCACACCAGCGCGCCGAGCTCCATGGAGGCGGCCGCCCAGCGGGCCGCCGTCGCCTCGTCCTCGGGCAGCAGCGCCCGGGCGAGGCGCCGCTCGGCGGCCGTGGTGGCGTTCGGCGGGTACTGCACACCGGTCGCCGCCCGCGCGAACACCCGGCGCACGTTCGTGTCGAGCACCGGGTGGCGCTGCCCGTACGCGAAGGAGGCCACCGCCGCGGCCGTGTACTCCCCGATCCCGGGGAGCGCGATCAGCCGGCCGTGGTCGCGCGGTACGTCGCCGCCGTGCCGTTCCGTTATCGCCACGGCCGCCGCGTGCAGCCGCAGCGCCCGGCGCGGATAGCCGAGCCGGCCCCAGGCGCGGACGGCCTCGCCGGGCGCCTCGGCGGCCAGGTCGGCGGGGCGCGGCCAGCGCGCCAGCCACTGCTCGTACACCGGCAGGACCCGGACGACCGGGGTCTGCTGGAGCATGAACTCGCTGACCATCACGCCCCACGCCCCCGCCTCGGGGCGGCGCCACGGCAGGTCGCGGGCGTTCCGGTCGAACCAGGCGAGGACGGGTCCGTGCAGCGCGGCCGGGACCTGCGGCGCGGCGCCGTCGGGAACGGCCGCGCCGGCGGCGCGGCGGGCTTCGGCGTCACGGGCGCCGGCGACGGCCGAGGCCGCGCCGGCGTCCCGGGCGCGGGTGGAGGAGTCGGGGAAGGAGCCGGGGATGGGGGCGTCGTAGGAAGTCATGGCACTCCCGATCCTGACATGTTCCCGCGCGGATCAGTACGCGCCGTGGCGCGCGCGCCCGGGGCGCGCGGAGGCGCGGCCGCGCGGACCACGGCCCACGCACCACACCACCGCGCTGCTCCGACTGGACCGCGCGGAGTCGACCAGCGAGACCACCGGACGGCGGGCCGCCTTCATCACGACGAGCGCGACGAGGGCGCCGGCCAGCAGGCCGACCGTGACGTCGTGCGGGTAGTGGACACCGACGAAGACCCGGGAGAACGCCATCAGCAGCGCCATGGGCGCGGTCAGCCAGACGATGCCGCGCCAGGACAGCGCGAGCGCGAGGGCGGCGGCACCCGCGATGGCGGAGTGGTTGCTGGGGAAGGACCAGTCGCCCAGGGTCGGGCAGTCGACGAGGGGACTCGGTGCCCCGGCCACCGCGCGGCACGGACGGTCCTCGTCGACCAGCGACTTCAGGCCCTCGCTCACGATGTAACCGAAGGCCGTCGCGAGCGGGGCGAGCAGCGCGAGCGCCATCGCGTCGCTCGAACCCCGGCGCATCCGCCACCAGCCGGCCACGAACAGCACGCCGAAGAGCAGCAGACCCAGCTCGGTCCACACCTCCGCCAGCTTCTGGAACCAGTGGGGGGTGGTATGCGCGAAGTCCAGTATGTCGAGATAAAGGCGCTCGGAGAGATCGAGGAGGTTGTCCATGGTGGTCGACGTTAACCGGCTTGTGGAGGTGCTCGCTCCGGCCGGAGGACGACAGGGCTCCCCGACGAAAGTAGGGGGTGGCGGCCCGGCGGGCCGCCAAACGCCCGGCGTACGCGTGCTGAAGCCGCCCCGAATCCCGGCTGAACCGGATCGGAACGCGCCCTGAACCGACCGTGAACCCACGCCGGGCCGGGCCATGGCTTCAAGCCGGGCCGGGCCGTGAACCCATGCCGGGCCGGGCCGCGGACCGGCGCGGGGAACGCCCCTCGGGAGCGCCACCGGAGCGCCTTCGGGGCACCCTCCGGGCACCCTCCGCGAGGTTCCCGGCCCGCGCGGATGTGATCATCGGCAAAACTTCGCACTTGGGGCGGCATGGAGGGCGGGAGTTGGGCGCGATCTCTCGTAAGGTTCGTGACGTGGGATCTCTGCGCAATCCGGTCGGGCCGCTTCCCTCCTCCATCTACTGGCGCAGGAGGGCCGTGGCGCTGTGCCTGGTCGCCCTTCTCGCGCTGCTCGGCCTATGGGCCGTCACTTCCGGTGGTGGCGGGGGGAAGAAGACCGACGACAAGGCCAACGGCGCTTCCCCCGCACCGGCGATCACCCCCGGCCCCTCGGGCACCGGCCCGGCGATCAGCCAACGGCCGGGTGGCCGTGACGAGTCGGACGACGACGCGGGTGGCGACGGCGGTACCGGCGGCGGCTTCGGCAAGGACGGTTCCGGTTCGGGCTCCGGTGCCGACGGCAAGGGCGCGGGCTCCGGTGGCGGCTCCGGCGACGCGGGCGGCAAGAACGGCGACACCGACGGCGCCGGTGGCGACGGCGGTGCCGGTACGGGCGCGGGTCAGCGGGTTCCGGCCGGTTCCTCGCTGCCGAACTGCGGGCCCGGTTCCCTCCAGTTGACGCTCGGCCGCGACAAGAACGCCTACGCCCCCGGCGAGAAGCCCCGCTTCAAGCTGCTCGTCAAGAACACGGGCGGGGCCGACTGCAAGGCGGATCTCGGCCCGAAGAACGCGGTGTTGACGGTCCGTGACACCACGGGGGTGCTGTGGTCCTCGAAGGACTGCCCCAGCGTCGCGACCCCGCTCTACTTCAAGGTCCCGGCCCATTCCACGATCACCCACACCGTGGAGTGGGACCGCCACCGCAGCACCCCGAAGTGCGCGACCGCCGAGAAGCGCGGCGAGGTCGCCCCGGGCACCTACCTGGTGGAGGCCGCGGTACCGGACGCGAAGGTGACGCCGGTGTCGTTCCAGCTCACGAAGGACTGACACGGCACGGCACGGCAGGCACGACAGGCACAGCCCGAGGCCCCGGGGACCAGGACGGTCCCCGGGGCCTCGCCCGTACCGCCCCCGTACCGCCCCCGTACCGCCCCCGTACCGCCCCCGTACCGTCACCTCTGCGTGCCGTACGAGCCGGCAGCCGGCGAAGGGGACCGAGGGACCGAGATGATACGTACGAGAGCCTTCCGGTGGACGGCCTGGATCGCGGGAGCCATGGCCCTCGCGCTGGTGGCGGCCTGGGTGTGGTGGCGGGAGAGCGACACCGGGGAGCGTTGGCGCTTCGAGAACGCCATGAAGACCTACTGCGGGGGTCTGCTGGCCTACGAGGAGAGCCCCCTGTTCGAGGGGCTGTGGCCCGGCTTGGAGCTGCCCGGGGACCGCGCTCTCGGGCCCGACGCGCATTCCTGCCGTCTGGCCGACCGCCGCCTGACGGTGACGGTGGCTCACCTCTTTGCCGACCCGGCCGACGAGGGACAGCTGCGCGAGCTCCTGCCGCCCTTGGGCTATGAACAGTTTCCGGTTCCGCTGCCCGGCGGCTGGCATGGTGCCGCCGACGGCGACATGGTCCGCGTCCTGCTCGGCTGCCGGGGCGGTGCGGACTCCGTCTCGGTGGTCGTCGAGGCGTACAACCGCACCTCCGACTCCGACCGGAAGGAAGCCCGGCGGGAGACGGGGAGCGCCTGGCTCGACGGGGATCTGTACTGGGCCCGGTTCGCCACGGCGACCGCCGCCAAGGCGGCGGCGCGCTGGGGCTGTGAGACCGAGGCGGGCAAGCCGCTGAAGAAGCTGCCCGAGCTAGCCGGCGACAAGACGATCGTGTACGCGGACGGCGCCTGCGCCGGGCTGCCCTTCGCCCGCGACAAGCGCCTGGACACCGTGCGGGAGACCCTGGCCGACGCGAACACGCTGTTCGACACCTGCGAGGTCGGCGCCTCGGCCTATTTCGACGATCGGTACACCTTCTCCGCCCGTTTCGGGGCGTACGCGGCCTGGGACCGGCGGAAGGGTTCCGTCGCGAACGGCGGCGGTCTCGCGGGCGCCACGGACCACTCGCTGTGGGCGAGCGCCCGCTGCCCGGGGGGCGGTGCCGGGCGCACCCTGTTCACCGGCTTCATCCCGCCGAAGGCGGCCACCGTGTGGCGTCCCGGAGAGAAGGGCGAGGAGACCTTCGGGCTGCCCGCGTTCCGGGAGTTCGCGAAGCGGTCGGCCGAGCGGCACGGTTGCACGGACCTGCGCCTGCCGGCGGCCGGCCGGTAGAGCGGCGCATATGCCAGAAGGGGCGGTCAGGACGTTCGACGTCCCGACCGCCCCTTCTGGCATATGCGTGTGTTGCTCGTGTGCTCGTGTGCTCGCGTGCGCGGATGTACGACTAGACGTACCGCTCCAGGATCGACGACTCCGCCAGCCGCGACAGCCCCTCGCGCACACTGCGCGCCCGGGCCTCGCCGACGCCGTCCACGGTCTGGAGGTCGTCCACGCTCGCCGCGAGCAGCTTCTGTAGCCCGCCGAAGTGCTCCACGAGCCGCTCGATGATGGCGCCCGGCAGCCGCGGCACCTTGGCGAGGAGCCGGTAACCGCGCGGGTAGACCGCCGAGTCCAGCGTCTCGGGCGAACCGCTGTAGCCCAGGGCCCGGGCCACGTTCGGCAGTTCGAGCAGTTCGGCGTGGGTCAGCGCGTCCAGCTCGGTCAGCGCCTCGGCGACCGTGCGGGAACGCTTCGCCGACGGCTCGGGCACGTAGTCGCGGACGACGAGCTCGCGCTCCGGCTCCACACCCGCGATCAACTCGTCGAGCTGGAGCGACAGAAGCCGTCCGTCGGTGCCCAGCTCCACCACGTACTCGGCGATCTCGGTGGCGATCCGGCGCACCATCTCCAGACGCTGGCACACGGCCGTCACATCCCGGACGGTCACCAGGTCCTCGATCTCCAGGGCGGACAGCGTGCCCGCGACCTCGTCGAGGCGCAGCTTGTACCGCTCCAGCGTCGCGAGGGCCTGGTTCGCGCGGGACAGGATCGCGCCCGACTCCTCCAGGACCCGGCGCTCGCCGTTCACGTACAGGGCGATCAGCCGCATCGACTGCGAGACGGAGACGACGGGGAATCCGCACTGCTTGGAGACCCGGTCCGCCGTACGGTGCCGGGTGCCGGTCTCCTCGGTCGGGATCGACGCGTCCGGGACCAGCTGCACACCGGCCCGCAGGATCTTGCTGATGTCCTTGTCGAGGACGATCGCCCCGTCGAGCTTGCACAGCTCGCGCAGCCGCGTCGCCGCGAACTCGACGTCGATGACGAATCCGCCGGTGCACATCGACTCGACGGTCTTGTCCATGCCGAGGACGATCAGACCGCCCGTGTTGCCGCGCAGAATGCGTTCGAGCCCGTCGCGCAGGGCGGTGCCGGGGGCGACGGCGCTGAGCGACGCACGCATCAGTGCCTCGTTGTCCTTGGCTGCCACTGAACTCCTCCGGCTCGTACGGATGGGCGAGACCAGGGCAAAGTCTAGCGACACCACCCCGTCGGCCTCCGCCGCGCGCCGGGAGCCCCCGCCCTCCGGCGGCGCCCGTCACGCCGCCTTCGCTGCCCACACGGGACCGGTCCTGCCCGCTTCCGGTCCGTTCGGGACCGTTCCCGTACGGCTCCGGCCGCGTTTTCGGCCCCGCCCGGTCTCCGGTACCCCGGCGTGGCCTTCGCTACCCCTCCCGGGGCCGGGCTCCCCCTCGCCGGGCCTCAGGGGCTGTCCGGCGTTCCCCGGGCCCTCGTGGGCTTCCCCTCGTTCCCCGCCCCTACCGCTTCGCGGATTCCGCCGTCTCCGTCACGTCGGTGCCACGGGCCCGGCGGCCGCCGCCGCGCGGCAGCGCCCGCAGCGCCTCGCCCATGTCCGCGACCTCGACGACCTTCATGCCGGGCGGCACCTTGCCCGGATCCGTCGGGACCAACGCGTGCGTGAACCCGAGCCGGTGGGCCTCCGCGAGCCGGCGCTGGACGCCCGTCACCCGCCGGACCTCGCCCGCGAGGCCCACCTCGCCGATGGCCACCAGGTTCTTCGGCAGCGGGGTGTCGCTCGCGGCCGAGGCCAGGGCGAGCGCGATGGCCAGGTCGGCGGCCGGCTCGGACAGCTTCACGCCGCCCACCGTCGCGCTGTAGATGTCGCGCTTGCCGAGCGCGCTGATCCGGCCCCGCTGCTCCAGGACCGCGAGCATCATCGACACGCGGGAGGTCTCCAGACCGGACGTCGTCCGGCGCGGCGACGGGATCTGCGAGTCCACCGTGAGCGCCTGCACCTCGGCCACCAGCGGCCTGCGGCCCTCCAGCGTGACCGTCAGACAGGTGCCGGGCACCGCCGTGTCACGGCGCGTCAGGAACAGCCCGGACGGGTCCGCGAGCCCGGTGATGCCCTCGTCGTGCAGCTCGAAACAGCCGACCTCGTCCGTCGCCCCGTACCGGTTCTTCACCCCGCGCACCAGCCGGAGCCGGGCGTGCCGGTCGCCCTCGAAGTGCAGCACCACGTCGACCAGGTGTTCCAGGAGCCGGGGACCGGCGATCGCGCCGTCCTTGGTGACATGGCCGACGAGCAGCGTGGACATGCCCCGCTCCTTCGACGCCCGGATCAGCGCCCCGGCGACCTCGCGGACCTGCGCCATGCCGCCCGGCGCGCCGTCGATCTCCGGGGAGGCCACGGTCTGCACCGAGTCGAGGACCAGCAGCGAGGGCTTCACGTCGTCGAGGTGGGCGAGGACCGCCGACAGATCCGTCTCCGCCGCCAGGTACAGGTGATCGCTCAGGGCGTGGATCCGGTCGGCGCGCAGTCGCACCTGGCTCGCGGACTCCTCGCCCGTCACATAGAGCGTGCGGTGCTGCTCGCTCGCGGCCTTCGCGGCGACGTCGAGAAGCAGCGTCGACTTGCCGACGCCCGGCTCGCCCGCGATCAGGACGACCGCGCCGGGCACCAGACCGCCGCCCAGGACCCGGTCCAGTTCGTCGACGCCGGTACCGCGGGCCGTCGCCTGCCGCCCGTCGACCTGGCCGATCGGCAGCGCGGCCGTCGACACCCGGCCCGCGGCCGTGGTCCGTACGGCGGGCGTGCCGTATTCCTCGACCGTCCCCCAGGCCTGGCATTCGGGGCAGCGGCCGAGCCACTTGGCGGTCTGCCAGCCGCACTCGGTGCAGCGGTAGGACGGCCGGTCCTTGGCGGTTTTGGTACGAGCAGCCATGGGCGCCACCGTATAGCCCGGGTCTGACAACGGCCCCGTTCCGGCCCCCTCCCCGGCCCGTCCCGGCCCGTCCCTGCCTCTCCCGGCCCTTGCCCCCGCCCTGCCCTCCGCCCTCCGCACCGCCCCGACCGGGCCGGTTGTCCCCCATCAGGTGATCGGTTCACCCGTATGGATTAAAAGCGTGCAAGCCGAGCGAATGGCTCCTTCCCTCGCCCCTACGGTCGCCGGGTGACGAGCAGCAGCCTGGACCACCCCACGCGAGGCGACGCCGGCGGGACCGGCGGCGACGGCGGCACCCGTCCGCCCTGGCGGCGGCCCGTGCGGAACGAGCGGAACGAGCGATCCGGACAGCCCGAGCGATCCGGGCGGCACGAGAAGGCCGAGAAGCACGAGAAGCACGAGATGCACGAGAAGGACGAACGGCCCGAGCGGTACGACACGTACCTCGACGGTCTGTTCACCTACTGCCTCTCCGTGCTGTGCGACCACGACGCGGCCGCCACCGTTCTCGGGGACGTCCTCGCCCTCGCCGAGCGCCACCAGGGCCGCTGCCCCGCCGACGAGTCCGGCCGGCGCGCGTGGCTGTACGCGCTGGCGCGCTGGGCCTGTCTGCGTGCCCTCGGCGAGCAGCGCCGCGGGCGGCGCGGCGCGCACACCGGCCGCGTCGCCACCCTGCCCCCGGCGCTGGATCCCGTGCCCGGCCCCGGGCCGGGGCCTGCCCCCGCCCCGGCCCCCGCCGTGCCCCCTGGCGCCGGCCCCACCGGCCCCACCGGCCCCACCGGGACCGTCGGGGTCACCGAGACCACCGGGACCGCCGAGGCAGCCCGTCGCCGGGCCGAACTCGCCGCGCTCGCCTGGCCCGAGGCGGCTGGGACCACGCCCGAGCAGCGCGAGGCCCTGGAGCTGGCGGTACGGCACGGGCTCGGCCACCGCGAGATCGCGGCCGTTCTGTCGCTCGACGTGGTGCGGACCCGCGAGCTGCTGTCCTCGGCCGCGTGCGAGGTGGAGCGGACCCGGGCCGCGCTGGCCGTCGTCGAGACGGGCGGCTGTCCGACCGTCGAACGGCTCACCGGCGACCCCCGGGTCCTGCTCTCGGCCACCTTGCGCACCGAACTGGTCCGGCACGTCGACGACTGCCCGCGCTGCCGCCGCGCCGCCGAACGCGCCGGCGCGCGCGGCCCCTGGCCGGGCGCCCTCACCTCGGCGGCCCTCACCTCGCCCGAGGCAGCCGAGGCAGCCGAGACAGCCGCGGCATCCGAGGGGGCCGCGCTGTCCGGCGGCACGCCCGCCGCCGGCCGCGCGCTGCCCGTCGTGCCCGCCCCCCGCGCCGCCGCGTACGGCGCGGCACGGGCCCCGCGCCCCCGGTCCGGCGCCCCGCGCTTCGCGGCGACCGGCTTCCCGATGGACCCGAAGGACCTCGCGGCGCGCCGCGCACGCGCGCGTACCCGCGTCCTCACCACCACCCTGGTCGCCGCGGTCGTCGCAGCCCCGGTGCTCGCGCTGTGGACCTCGTACCGGGGTGTGCCGGGCGCGGGGGAGGGCGCCGACGGCACCCGGATCAGCGCGCGCGAGGCGGCGGACGGGCCGGGGATCGGCAACGACGGACTGCCCACCGCGCGGTACGAGAACACCGGCAGCGCCCGCGCCACCCCCGCCCCCCACTACACCCAGGGCAGCCGTTCCCCGGACGTGTCGGTCGAGGTGATCAGCCCCGGCACGCCCGCCGCCGGGCCGGTGGCACCCGGCGCCACCACGCCCGCCCGGATCGCGGCCACCGCACGCGGCAGCGGCACGACGACCCTGCTGACGCTCACCAACCGGGGCGGCCGCCCCGGCACCTGGGCGCTGTGGTCCGACGCGCCCTGGCTGTACGTGAGCCGGGCCTCCGGCAGCCTCGGCCCCGGCGAGTCGGTCACCGTCCGCATCTCGGTCGACCGCCACCGCCAGCCCGGCGGCTCCTGGAGCGCCCGGGTCGGCGTCCAGCCGGCGGGCGCGGTGGTACGGATCGACGGGTACGGCACGCGCCCGGCGCCCGAGACGACCCGCCCCGCCCCGCCGCGCCCGACCGGCGGGCCGACGACCCCGCCGCCCACCAGCGCCCCGCCGACCGGCCCGCCGCCCACGGACGAGCCCACCCGGCCCCCGGCCACGCAGCCGCCCACCGACCCCGCCACGACCGAACCGGGCCCGCCGCCCACGCCCACGGGGCCGCCCCCGACGGCCGAGCCCCCGGACACGGACCCGGACCCGGGCCAGGCGGCGGCCGCCCGGCGCCGCCGTTAGGGCCCCGGGCAGCCCGTAAGACCCCGTAAGACCCCGTAAGAACCGTGAAAACGCGACGACCCGGCCTCGCGGAAGTCCGCGAAGCCGGGTCGGGCGGTCAGGCCGGCGTACCGGGGCCGTGCCCTGGTCGGATCAGGCCGGTTCGGTTCAGGTCAGGTCAGGTCAGGGAGCCGGGTCCGCCGGGTGCGGGGCCACCATCGGCAGCTGCGAGGCCAGCCGCGCCTCGCACATTCCGACCAGGACGTCGTAGGCCGCCTGCCCCATCATCTCGACGAGCTCCGGCCGGTACGAGACGTACACCGGCCGCTCGCCCACGTGCGCGGACGTCGCCGTCGTGCAGTACCAGTGCAGGTCGTGGCCGCCCGGGCCCCAGCCGCGCCGGTCGTACTCGCCGATCGACACCTGGAGGACCTTGGAGTCGTCGGGCCGCTCGACCCAGTCGTACGTCCGTCGTACCGGCAGCTGCCAGCACACGTCCGGCTTGGTCTCCAGCGGCTCGACACCCTCCCGTACGGCCAGGATGTGCAGCGCGCAGCCGGCGCCGCCCGCGAAGCCGGGGCGGTTCTGGAAGATGCAGGAGCCCTTCCAGCGGCGGGTCTGCCGGTCGCCGTCCTCGTCGGTCTGCGTCCAGCCGCTCTCGGCGCCGACGTCGTGGAACTGCCACACGTCGGGCGTGAGACGCGCCACGTGCCCGGCGACCCGCTGCTCGTCCTCCTCGTCGGAGAAATGCGCGCCGAGCGTGCAGCAGCCGTCGTCGGGGCGGCCTTCCTTGATGCCCTGGCAGCCGTTGCCGAAGACGCAGGTCCAACGGGAGGTGAGCCAGGTCAGGTCGCAGCGGAAGACCTGTTCCTCGTCGTCCGGGTCGGCGAATTCGACCCAGGCGCGCGGGAAGTCCAGGCCCTTCTCGTCCGGTTCCGGGGCGGTGTCCTTCCCCGTTCCCTTCCCCTTCCCCTTGTCCTTGGTCTTCTTTCCGACCTTGACCGACTTGACCGACTTCGCGGCGTGGGCGACGCGGGCAGCCTTCGCCTGCCGCGCGGCGTCCGTCTCCGCGGGGGTGGCGGCGGTCACGTCGGCGCCGTCCTTGCCGATGGCTTTGCCCGGCTTCGCCTTTTTCGTCTTTGGCACGACTCCAAGCGTATGCGGGCGGGCGCAGTAGCGTTTCGTCCATGAGACTCGGAGTCCTCGACGTCGGTTCGAACACGGTGCATCTGCTGGTGGTGGACGCCCACCCCGGCGCCCGCCCGCTGCCCGCGCACTCGCACAAGGCGGAGCTGCGGCTCGCCGAGCTGCTCGACGAGCGGGGTGCCATCGCCGAGGCGGGGGTCGAGCGGCTGATAGCCACCGTCCGCGACGCGCTCACCGCCGCCGAGGACAAGGGCTGCGAGGAGGTGCTGCCGTTCGCGACCTCGGCGGTGCGCGAGGCGAGCAACGCCGACGACGTGCTGTCCCGGGTGTACGCGGAGACGGGCATCGCGCTCCAGGTGCTGAGCGGCGAGGAGGAGGCCCGGCTGACCTTCCTGGCCGCCCGCCGCTGGTTCGGCTGGTCCGCGGGCAAGCTGTTCCTGCTCGACATCGGCGGCGGTTCGCTGGAGGTCGGCTTCGGCATCGACGAGGAGCCGGACGCCGCCGTGTCCCTGCCGCTCGGCGCGGGCCGGCTCACGGCGGGCTGGCTGCGCGGCGATCCGGCGGACCCGGGTGACGTGAAGGCGCTGCGCCGGCACGTCCGCGCGCAGATCGCCCGTACGGTCGGCGAATTCAGCCGCTTCGGGACGCCCGACCACGTCGTGGCCACGTCCAAGACCTTCAAGCAGCTGGCACGGATCGCGGGCGCCCCCGGCTCGGGCTTCGGGCTGTACGTCCAGCGGAACCTGACCCGCGCCTCGCTCGCCGAGTGGGTGCCGAAGCTGGCCACGATGTCGGCGTCCGAGCGCTCCACGCTGCCCGGCGTCTCGGCGGGGCGCGCGGCCCAGCTGCTCGCGGGCGCGCTGGTCGCGGAGGGGGCGATGGATCTGTTCGGGGTGGAGTCCCTGGAGATCTGCCCGTGGGCGCTGCGCGAGGGCGTGATCCTGCGCCGCCTGGACCACTTGCCGTAAAGCCGCTCGCTGCCCGCTGGGGGCCGGCCGCCCGCCGGGGCCCGCCGGGGGTCCGTACCGGGCCTGCCGGGCCGCTGCCGACCTCCCCGCCGCCGCACCCGAGGTGCGGGAGAGTGGGCGGGAGACGGGGGAGGAGGCCGGGCCCGGCGGGGTGACCGGAACCACCTCCCCGCCCCCGGGCCCGCCCCGTACCCTGTCTGCGTGGCAGAACGAGTCGTGCGGATCCCGGAAGCGAAGGTCGCGCTGTCGACGGCCTCCGTCTACCCGGAGTCGACGGCGACCGCCTTCGAGGTCGCCGCGCGCCTCGGCTACGACGGGGTCGAGGTCATGGTGTGGACCGACCCGGTCAGCCAGGACATCGAGGCTCTGCGCCGGCTCTCTGACTACCACCGGGTTCCGATCCTCGCCGTACACGCGCCCTGTCTGCTGATCACCCAGCGCGTCTGGTCCACCGACCCGTGGGTCAAGCTCCAGCGCGCCCGGGCGGCGGCCGAGAAACTGGGCGCGTCGACGGTGGTCGTACACCCGCCGTTCCGCTGGCAGCGGCAGTACGCGCGCGACTTCGTGTCCGGCATCTGGCGGATGGCGGACGAGACGGACGTCCGGTTCGCTGTCGAGAACATGTACCCGTGGCGGTACAAGGACCGAGAGATGCTCGCCTACGCCCCCGAGTGGGACGTCACCAAGGACGACTACCGGCACTTCACCGTGGACCTCTCGCACACGGCGACCGCCCGTACCGACACCCTCGCCATGGTCGACCGCATGGGCGACCGGCTCGGCCACGTCCATCTCGCCGACGGGCGCGGCTCGGCGAAGGACGAGCACCTGGTGCCGGGCCGGGGCACCCAGCCGTGCGCCGAACTGCTCGAAGGGCTGGCCCGGCGCGGCTACGACGGGCACGTCGTGATCGAGGTCAATACCCGCCGGGCCATGTCGTCGGCCGAACGCGAGGCCGACCTGGCCGAGGCGCTGGCCTTCACCCGCCGCCACCTGGCCTCGGCGGCCCCGGGCCCGCGTGCCTGAGCGCCCGCGTGCCTGAGCATCTGAGCGCGGCCCCATCGGAAGGGGCAGCGGAACCGGCAGCGGCCCCACCGCTCTGCCGCGCCCCCCACCACCCTCCTTCTCCCCTCCCCTGTCCGCGATGCGGACAGCATGTCCAAATCGTGGAGCCAGGGCGTAGGCTCGAAGACAAGCACACCCGTCACGAGAGGCGAGCGACGATGCCCGAGCTGAGGTCCCGCACTGTCACCCACGGCCGCAACATGGCGGGCGCCCGCGCCCTGATGCGCGCCTCCGGTGTACCGGGCGAGGACATCGGCCGGAAGCCGGTGATCGCCGTGGCCAACTCCTTCACCGAGTTCGTCCCCGGCCACACCCACCTCCAGCCCGTCGGCCGGATCGTCTCCGAGGCCATCACCGCGGCCGGCGGCATCGCCCGCGAGTTCAACACGATCGCCGTCGACGACGGCATCGCCATGGGCCACGGCGGCATGCTCTACTCGCTGCCCTCCCGCGACCTGATCGCCGACAGCGTGGAGTACATGGTCGAGGCGCACTGCGCCGACGCCCTGATCTGTATCTCCAACTGCGACAAGATCACCCCGGGCATGCTCATGGCGGCCCTGCGCCTGAACATCCCCACCGTCTTCGTCTCCGGCGGCCCGATGGAGTCCGGCCGCGCCACGCTCGTCGACGGCTCGGTCCGCACCCTCGACCTGGTCGACGCGATCTCCGAGGCCGTCAACGACAAGGTCTCCGACGAGGACATCCGCCGCATCGAGGAGAACGCCTGCCCGACCTGCGGCTCCTGCTCCGGCATGTTCACCGCCAACTCGATGAACTGCCTGGCCGAGGCCATCGGCCTCGCCCTGCCCGGCAACGGCTCCGTCCTCGCCACCCACACCGCCCGCCGCGCGCTGTACGAGAACGCCGCCCGCACGGTCGTCGACATCACCCGCCGCTACTACGACGAGGACGACGCGTCCGTCCTGCCGCGCTCCATCGCCACCCATGCGGCCTTCGACAACGCCATGGCGCTCGACATCGCCATGGGCGGCTCCACCAACACGATCCTGCACCTGCTCGCCGCCGCCCAGGAGGCCGGTCTCGACTACGGCCTGAGCGACATGGACGCCGTCTCGCGCAGGGTGCCCTGCCTGGCCAAGGTCGCGCCGAACGTCGCGCCGCGCGGCACGTACTACATGGAGGACGTGCACCGCGCCGGCGGCATCCCCGCCATCCTCGGCGAGCTGCACCGCGCGGGGCTGCTGAACGAGGACGTCCACGCCGTGCACAGCCCCTCCCTCGCGGAGTGGCTGAAGAACTGGGACGTGCGCGGCGGCTCCCCGGCCGAGGAGGCCGTCGAGCTGTGGCACGCGGCGCCCGGCTGCGTCCGCTCCGCCACCGCCTTCTCCCAGTCCGAGCGCTGGGACACCCTCGACACCGACGCCGAGAACGGCTGCATCCGCGACGCCGCCCACGCCTACTCCAAGGACGGCGGACTCGCCGTGCTGCGCGGCAACCTCGCCGTCGACGGCTGCGTGGTGAAGACCGCCGGCGTCGATGAGTCGATCTGGACCTTCGAGGGCCCGGCGGTCGTCTGCGAGTCGCAGGACGAGGCCGTCGAGAAGATCCTGAACAAGCGGGTCAAGGACGGCGACGTGGTCGTCATCCGCTACGAGGGCCCGCGCGGCGGTCCCGGCATGCAGGAGATGCTCTACCCGACCTCCTTCCTCAAGGGCCGAGGCCTCGGCAAGACCTGCGCCCTGGTCACCGACGGCCGGTTCTCCGGCGGCACCTCGGGCCTCTCCATCGGCCACGCCTCCCCGGAGGCGGCCTCGGGCGGCACCATCGCGCTCGTCGAGGACGGCGACCGGATCCGGATCGACATCCCGAGCCGCTCGATCGAGCTGCTGGTCGACGACGCGACCCTGGACGCCCGCCGCGCCGCGCTCGGTGGCGTCTACGCGCCGAAGAACCGCGAGCGCAAGGTCTCGGCGGCGCTGCGGGCCTACGCGGCGATGGCGACCAGCGCCGACAAGGGCGCGGTCCGCGACGTGAGCAAGCTGGCCTGACGGCGGGCGTGCGGCGGGACAAGGCCGCCCCTGGTCTTACGGCCGTAAAACACAGCGTCCACGCGCGCGGGGCGTGAGCGGCACCGAGCCGC
This sequence comes from Streptomyces sp. NPDC048718, assembly GCF_043198875.1. NCBI lineage: Bacteria > Bacillati > Actinomycetota > Actinomycetes > Kitasatosporales > Streptomycetaceae > Streptomyces > Streptomyces sp. NPDC048718. The sequence continues at coordinate 9,441 of NZ_JBICVG010000008.1, read as the reverse complement.
CCACGCCCCGCGCGCGTACGTGTCTCTACGCGTCAAGGGGCGTACGCCGCGCCACGCGCGCGTACGCGTGTGTCACCGCCGGGCCGCGCGCGTCACCGGCCCGGATCGGTCACCAGGCCCCGGGGTCCTTCGCGTCCACGGCGAACACCGAACCGTCCGGGACCCCGGCGATCGCCCGCGGGCCGAGGACGACCGGCGCGGGCAGGCTGGCGGTGAAGGGATAGCGGCCGCCCGAGGTACGGGGCCGGGTCTGGCCCAGCAGTGCGCCGCGCGCCGCGTCCACGGCGAGCAGCCGCCCGTCCCCGGTCGTCAGCAGCACCCGGCCGTCCGCGACGACCGGCCGTGACGACCGCGCCACCTCGGTCTCCAGCCGCCACAGCTGGGCCTCGTCCGCCTCGTCCGGCCCATGCGTACTGTCCGTCCCATCTGAGCGGGCCGTGTCGACCGCGACGAGCGTGCCACCGACCCCGACGATGTGGACCACATCGCCCGCGACGGCCGCCTGAGCCTGGTCCATGGGAGCGGCGAGCGGTACCCGCCGGACATCCGCCCGGTCGGCGAGATCCACCCGCACCACGGCGTCGGTGTAACCGTCGAGATCGTCGGAGAGCAGGAGCAGCGCGCTCCCGGTCGCCCCCACGGGTTCGAGGAGACCCGGCACCTGCCGGGTCCACAGGACCGTGCCGTCCGCGGCGCGGACCGCGCCGACCACGGTCGAGTGCCCGTCGGGCGCGGGGGTGGCGGTGTACGCGGTCCCGGCCCCGGCCCCGGTTCCTGCCCCGGCCTTGGCTCCGGAATCCGGCGCGGTGACCCACCGGGTCCCGGCGCCCCCGATCCGCTTCGACCAGAGCTCCCGCCCGGTCGCGCCGTCGAGTGCGCGGACCTGGCCGGCGCGCGGGTTCACGAGCAGCACCGTGCCGGCGGCGGGCACGACCTGGTCACCGCCCGCGAGCGGGGTGCTCCAGACCACGTCGCCGCCCTCCGGCGCGTACGCGTCGAGCCGGCTCCCGGCACCGTCCGCCGCGAGCACCAGACCGCCCGACAGCACGGGAGCACGGCTCTCCCGCGTCTGCCCGCCGCCGTCTGCGCGCGCGGTCCACACGATCCTCCCGCTGTCGGCGTCGAGCCGGGCGAGCGGCGCCTTGGGGCCGGAGCAGTAGACGTCCGACCCGGCGGCCGTGCACAGCGGAGGCCGGCCCTCACCGGTGCCGTCGGCGAGCGCGGTCTCCCAGGGGCGGAACGTCCGGTTCTGCTCGTTCGCGGTCGGACCGATGGTGTCCGGGCCGCCGCCCCAGACCCGTACCCCGACCAGTGTTCCCACGGCCAGGGTCGCGAGGAGCGGGAGAGCGACGGTCCACCGCAGCCCGCGCCGCCGACCCCCATCCTTCCTTCCGGCGGTCCGCCCGGCCGCGCGCTCCGCGTCGCGCTTCCTGGCCCGCCGGTCCGAGCGGTGCGTGGGGGCGTCCGCCACGGCGCCGAGGGCGGGCGCGGTCTCGCCGTCCACCGGCCGCCGCTGGGCGGGTACGAGCCCGATGGCCCCGGCACCCGCACCCGCGCCGACTCCAGGCCCAGGCCCAGTCCCGGCCCCAGTCCCGGCCTTCGGCCTCGCACCCGCGCCCATCGCCGGGTGCCGCAGCCGCGCCATGATCTCGTCGGCGGTGGGCCGCTGCGCCGGATCCTTCGCCAGACAGCCGCGCAGCAGCGGAGCCAGGGTGTCCGGTACGCCGGACAGCTCGGGCTCGTCGTGGACGACCTGGTACGCCACGATGTACGGGCTGTCGGAGTCGAACGGCCCCCGCCCGGTCGCCGCGTGCACCAGCACGGCGCCCAGGGCGAACACGTCCGCCGCCGAGCCGACCTCGCGCGGACGCTGGAACTGCTCCGGCGCCATGAACGGCGGCGTACCGATCAGCCGCCCCGTCTCGGTGTGCAGCATGCTGTCGGCGGGCCGCGAGATACCGAAGTCGATGACCTTGGGGCCGTCCGGCGCGAGCAGCACATTGCCGGGCTTCAGATCGCGGTGCACCACTCCCGCGCGGTGGATGTCGCGCAGCGCCTCGGAGAGACCGGACGCGAGCCGGCGCAGTTCGTCGAGGCCGAGCGGGCCACCCTGCTTCACCCGGTCGGAGAGGGTGGGGCCGTCGATGAACAAGGTGGCCATCCACGGCCGCTCCGCGTCCGGATCGGCGTCGACCACCGGCGCGGTGAACGCCCCGCTCACCCGCCGCGCGGCCGCCACCTCCTGCCGGAAGCGCGCCCGGAACTCCGGATCGGCGGCGTGATCGGCGTGGACGACCTTGACGGCCAGGCGCAGCCCGGAATCGGACATGGCCAGCCGGACCACACCCATTCCGCCTGAACCGAGTACTGGCCCGAGTCTGTACTGACCGGCGTAATCCGGCCGTTCCGCTTCCGGAAACGGCCCGGCATTGCGCAGCGGCGGCATCCGCCCACCCCCGTGTTCGTCCGCAAGCGCGACGAGCGGAGCCTAGTCGATGACCTGTGCGATTCCGGCGGCGCCTTTGCTAGCCTGCGCGGCGTGTCGGTGGTCATCACCACACATTCACCAGCAACGGGGGAGGAACACATGGGTTCTGACGAGGCGACGACGATGTCCGGAGTGGCTGGATCCGGTACGCCGGAGACGGGCGCGGAGACGTCCGCCGAAACGGTCACCGACACGACCGACGGTGCCGTCACCACCCTGACCGCGAAGCGCTACCCGGTCGCGCCGGGCGTCCAGCTCAACGTCCGCTCCGGCCCCGGCACGAACTACGAGATCGTGAAGCTCCTGCCGCTCGGCGCCTCCGTGCCGATCAACTGCCAGCAGCGCGGCGAAACGGTCACCGGCCCGTACGGCACCTCGAACATCTGGGACAACATCGCCAACGGCCAGTTCGTCTCCGACACGTACGTCCACACCGGCAGCGACGGCTTCGTCGCCGTGCCCTGCTCCTGATCCACGGCTCCGCGCCCTGATCCACGGCTGCCCCGCTTCCTGACGCGGGCCTCCGCGCCGTCGCCGTCGCTCGCGGGATAATCGTTCCTGTGAGCGACGACGACCGCCCCGGCACGGGCACGCCCGCCAAGAGCGGCAACAACGCCAACGATGCCAAGCCCGCCAAGCCCGGCAAGCTCGTCAAGTCCGGAGCCCCCGGCACGAGCCCCGGCCCCCAGCCCGAGGAGATCCGTTTCTTCGGAACGACCTGGGTCGCGCACGACGGTGCCTACGGTCTGCGCCGCGCCGCCGTCGCCGTCGGCGCGCTGCTCGCCGCCGCGGCCGGCGCCTTCGCCCTGTGGTTCGGCTTCCAGGGACTCCAGATCGCCGAGGTCGGCGGCTTCGTCGACATCCTCGTGCTCGTCATGTTCGCGATCTGCGGCGTCATCGCCTTCCGCAAGACGTGGGACGGCTTCACCCGCCGTCCCACCGACCCGGCCCGCGAGGACGCGCTGCGCGGCCTGAAGACGATCGGCTTCATCGGCTCGCTCCTCGCGTACTTCTGCCGTGCCCTGGTCGAGGCCCCCGGCGAGGGGCTGCGCCGCACCGAGTACGAGACGGCCCTCGTCCAGTACGACAAGCGCCGCGCGCAGCGCACCGGCAACCCGTCCTCCCGTAAAAAGAAGCGATAAGCCGGAAGCGCCGACAGCCCATAGCCGACAGCCGACAGCCCACAGCCCACGGCCCACAACCCGCAGGCACAAGGGACAAAGGACGGGCAGCGGGCCGAACGGTCCTTGACCCCGTCCACCCCCGGCCGCACGATGCCCGCATGGTTCGCAGTGCCCGCCCGGCGGACGACCCCGCCCCCGTCCCCGCGCCCGCCGCCCCCGCCCTCGTCGCGCGCGGCCTCACCGTCCTCCGAGGCGGCCGGCCGGTCCTGCGCGGCCTCGACTTCACCGTCCCCCGCGGCCGGGTCACCGGTCTCCTCGGCCCCTCCGGCTGCGGCAAGACCACCCTCATGCGCGCGATCGTCGGCACCCAGGCCAAGGTCACCGGCACCCTCGACGTGCTCGGCCACCCCGCGGGCGCCGCCGCCCTGCGCGCCCGGATCGGGTACGTCACCCAGGCCCCGTCCGTCTACGACGATCTCACCGTCCATCAGAACCTCGCCGCCTTCGCCGCGATCCTGCTCCCCGGCCGAGCCCACCGGGCCGGGCGCCGCGCCGCCGTCGACCGGGTGATCGAGGACGTCGACCTCGGCGACCACGCGCACGTCCTGGCCGGCCGGCTCTCCGGCGGGCAGCGCAGCCGCGTCTCGCTCGCCGTCGCCCTCCTCGGCACCCCCGAACTCCTCGTCCTGGACGAACCGACCGTCGGCCTCGACCCCGTCCTGCGCCGCGATCTGTGGGACCTCTTCCATCGCATCGCCGCCGACCGGGGCACCACGCTGCTCGTCTCCTCCCACGTCATGGACGAGGCCGAGCGCTGCCACCGGCTGCTCCTCCTGCGCGAGGGCGAACTCCTCGCCGACGACACGCCCGAGGCACTGCGCCGCCTGAGCCCCGCCGGCACCGTCGAGGCCGCCTTCCTCCACCTCGTCGACACGGCGTCCGACCGCCGTACGGACCCCGGCCCCGACCCCCGTACGGATCCCGGCACACCCCCCGCCCCGGGCACCGGCCCCCACGACCAGGAGCCCCGCCCATGAACGGCGCCCGCACCCTCGCCACCGCCGCCCGCGTGCTGCGCCAGCTCCGCCACGACCCGCGCACCCTCGCGCTCCTGCTGCTCGTCCCGTGCGTGCTGCTCGTCCTGCTCCGCTACGTCTTCGACAGCAGCCCCGAGGTCTTCGACGGCATCGGCGCGTCCCTGCTCGGCATCTTCCCGCTGATCACCATGTTCCTGGTGACGTCGATCGCCACCCTGCGCGAACGCACCTCCGGCACCCTCGAACGCCTCCTCGCCATGCCCCTGGGCAAGGGCGACCTCATCGCCGGCTACGCCCTCGCCTTCGGCCTGCTCGCCATCGTCCAGTCCGCCCTCGCCACCGGGCTCGCCCTGTGGTTCCTCGGCCTCGACGTGGTCGGCTCGCCCTGGCTGCTGCTCCTCGTCGCCCTGCTCGACGCGCTCCTCGGCACCGCCCTCGGGCTCTTCGTCTCGGCCTTCGCCGCCTCCGAGTTCCAGGCGGTCCAGTTCATGCCGGCCGTGATCTTTCCCCAGCTGCTGCTGTGCGGCCTGTTCACCCCGCGCGACCAGATGGCCCCGGCGCTGGAAGCCCTCTCGAACGTGCTGCCCATGTCGTACGCCGTCGACGGCATGAACCAGGTCCTCCAGCACCCCCACGTCACCGCCGATTTCGTCCGCGACGTCCTCGTCGTGGCCGGCAGCGCGGTGCTCGTCCTCGCCCTGGGCGCCGCGACCCTCCGCCGCCGCACCGCCTGACCCCCGCACCGCCGCGCGACCGCCGCACCGCCCGATCCGTACCCCCGCCCTCCCCTCATCGCCCCGTCCTGCCCGCCCCTCGGACGAAAACCCCACGCCAGGCCCCCTGATGCGAGGATGTCCCCGCACGTGGAGACCCGCCCGACGAGGTGAACAGAACGATGACCCAGACCGTCGCAGTCCTCGGCACCGGCAAGATCGGTGAAGCCCTTCTCAGCGGCATGCTCCGCGCGGGCTGGCGCCCGGCCCAGCTCCTCGTCACGACCCGCCGCGCCGAACGCGCCCGGGAACTCCACGACCGCTACGGCGTCGAGACCGTCGACAACGCCGAGGCCGCCAAGCGCGCCGACATCCTCATCCTCGCGGTGAAGCCCCAGGACATGGGCCGCCTGCTGGACGAACTCGCCCCGCACGTCACCGCCGACCGCCTGGTCGTCAGCGCCGCCGCCGGCATCCCGACCGCCTTCATCGAGGAACGCCTCACGGCCGGCACCCCCGTCGTCCGCGTCATGCCCAACACCCCCGTCCTCGTGGACGAGGGCATGTCCGTGATCTCGGCGGGCAGCCACGCGACCCCCGCCCACCTCGCGCACACCGAGGAGATCTTCGGCGGCGTCGGCAAGACCCTGCGCGTCCCCGAGTCCCAGCAGGACGCCGCCACCGCGCTGTCCGGCTCCGGCCCGGCGTACTTCTACTACCTGGTCGAAGCCATGACCGACGCGGGCATCCTCCTCGGCCTGCCCCGCGCCCAGGCCCACGACCTGATCGTCCAGGCCGCGATCGGCGCCGCGACCATGCTCCGCGACAGCGGCGAACACCCCGTCAAGCTCCGCGAGGCCGTCACCTCCCCGGCGGGCACCACCATCTCCGCCATCCGCGAGCTGGAGAACCACGGGGTACGGGCCGCCCTGATCGCCGCCCTCGAAGCGGCCCGCGACCGCAGCCGCGAACTCGCCTCCGGCAACTGAGCAGCCGCAACCACCACCACCGCCACGCCCACCCCCCCCGGGGCCCGCGTTACGACGCCGCGGCCCCGGCAAGCACCTCCGCCGTGGTCACGACCCGGGCGAACTGCCCGCCGTGCAGCGACACCGCCGTCGCCCGGGTCAGCTCCTCCGCCGTCGCCGTCCATCCGAACGGCCCGGTCAGGTCGAAGGTGTGCATCGCGTCGAGCGCGTAGACCACGTCGTACCCCAGGTTCCCGCCCATCCGGGCCGTGGTCTCGTTGCACATGTTCGTCTGGATCCCGGCGAGCACGAGCTGCCCGATGCCCGCGCCGCGCAGCCAGGTGTCCAGATCCGGCTCCCCGTAGAAGCCCGAGTTCACGGTCTTCGTCACCAGCAGCTCGGGCCCGGTGCCCTTCCCCCGCCGCTCCTCGATGAGCTCTTTGAAGTCGTTGCCCGGCTGCCCCGGCCGCAGCGGCGATCCGGCCACAACCGAGTCGTGCCGGATGTAGACGACCGGCCGTCCCGTCTCCTGCCACCGGTCGAGCAGCGCGGTGATGTTCTCCTCGGCCGCCGGATTGTCCCGCCGCCCCCAGAATTCCTCGTCCTCGAACCCCTTCTGTACGTCGATGAGCAACAGCGCCGCGTTCTCCTGAATCTCCATGCCGTCGATCCTGCCGCCGGGCCGGCCGCCACCCCAGTGGCGCGAATGCCATGGATCGATGGTTTACTGCCAGCCATGAGCGACCGACGACCCCAGCGCATCGCCCTGCTCGCGTTCCCCGGCATCCGTGTCTTCGACGTCTCCGTCATCACCGAGGTCTGGGACACCGACCGGCGCGACCGTGGCGTCCCGCCGTTCGAACTCCGCCGTACCGCCGCCGACCCGTCCGTACCCGTCCCGCTCCGCGGCGGCCTCAGCCTCACCCCGGACCGCCCGCTCACCTGGCTCGACGAGCTCACCCCCGCCGACCTGGTCGTCGTCCCCGGCATCGAGGACCCCGACGCCGACCTCCCCGCCCCCGTGCTCGACGCCCTGCGCCGCGCCCACACCGCGGGCGTCCCCGTCGCCGCCCTCTGCGCCGGGGCCTTCGTCCTCGCCCGCGCCGGTCTGCTCGACGGCCGCCGCGCCGTCACCCACTGGCGGCTGGCCCCCGCCCTCGCCGAACGCCACCCGGGCACGCGCGTCGAACCCGAGGCGCTCTTCATCGAGGACACGGGCGTGTGGACCTCGGCCGGCACCGCCGCGGGCATCGACCTCTGCCTCCACCTGGTCCGTACGGCCCACGGCGCGGAAACCGCCGCCACGATCGCCCGCTCGATGGTCACCGCACCCTTCCGCAGCGGGACCCAGGCCCAGTTCATCGAGCACCCCACCCCCCGCGCCGACCGCGACGCCGACACGCTCGCCGCCGTACGCGCCCACGCCCTCGCCCATCTCGACGCGCCCCACACCGTCGGGAGCCTCGCCGCCCGCGCCGGCATGTCCCCGCGCTCCTTCGCCCGCCACTTCCAGGCCACCACCGGCACCACCCCGCTGCGCTGGCTCATCGCGCAGCGCGTCGCCGCCGCCCAGAAGCTCCTCGAACGCACCGACCACCCGCTCCCCGAGGTGGCCCGCCGCGCGGGCTTCGGCAGCGAGGTCACCATGCGCCAGCATTTCGCCGCACACCTCGCCACCAGCCCGCGCGACTACCGCGCCGCCTTCCGTCACACCGCGGGCGCGACCACCTCCACCGAATCCGAAGCGGCCCCCGACGGCCCCGGCACCGCCGCGGGCTCCACCGGCTCCGCCGACTCCGGTACGGCGGGCAGCAGCCCGATCGCCCGGTAGGCCCGGTCCACCACCGGCCGCGCCATCCCCCGCGCCCGCTCTGCGCCCCGCCGCAGCACCCCGTCGACGTACGCCGGATCCGCCGCGATCTCCGCGTGCCGCTCCCGCAGTGGCCGCAGCAGCTCGACGACCGCCTCCGCCGTGTCCTTCTTCAGGGCCCCGTACGAGGTGTACGCGCCGGCCAGCTCCGCCGGGTCGCCCCCGGTCGACGCCGCGAGGAGATCCAGCAGGTTCGCGATCCCCGGACTGGTCTCCCGGTCGTAGACGACGTCCTGCCCGCTGTCCGTGACGGCCCGCATGACCTTGCGCCGTGCGGTATCCGCGTCGTCGAGGAGATAGACGATCCCGGAGCCGTTCTCATGCGACTTCCCCATCTTGGAGGCGGGATCCTGGAGATCCATGACCCGCGCCGCCACCTTGGGGTTCGTCGCCTTGGGCACGGTGAAGACATGCCCGTACCGGTGGTTGAACCGCACGGCCAGATCCCGAGCCAGCTCCACGTGCTGGGTCTGGTCCTCGCCCACGGGGACCTCGTCGGTGCCGTACGCCAGGATGTCCGCCGCCATCAGCGCCGGATACGTGAGCAGCGACAGCCGCACGCTCTCCCCGGCGTCCCGCGCCCGCAGGCTTTTCTCCTTGTACTGGATCATGCGCCGCATCTCGCCGTCCGTGGCGACGCACTCCATCAGATACGACAGCCGCGCGTGCTCGTCCACATGGCTCTGGACGAAGAGCGTGCACCGCTCCGGGTCGAGCCCGGCCGCGAGCAGCAGCGTCGCGGCCTGCCGGGACAGCCGCCGTACCCGCGCAGGATCGTGCTCCACGGTCAGCGCGTGCAGATCCACCACGCTGAACAGCGCGTCGGCCTGGTGCTGGTCCACCTCGACCCACTGCCGCACGGCGCCCAGGTAGTTCCCCAGCGTCAGATGACCCGTCGGCTTGATCCCACTGAAGATCCGCTTCATCGTGCCGTTCTCCCTCTCTCCTGTGAGCGCCGCCGGCCCGACGGCCTGGGCTCCCGGAGGGGGAAACACGAACGGCCGCCGAGGCGGCGGCCGTTGTCTGCATGCGCGAGTGCGGGCCGCCGGTCAGGCGGCCCACCACTGGGTGGTGTGCGCATGCGTAGTCATGACCAACACCGTACCCCTCAGGGCCAGGGTTGACACGCGTTTGACCGAACCGTAGTGTTCTCCGAGTTGTCCGACGTGAGCACCGGCCCCGGCCGGCCCCGGACAGCGATTCCGCAAGAACCACTTACGCCTGAGGGTGTCGATTCGTCG
>NZ_JBICVG010000007.1:0-433396 GCF_043198875.1 Streptomyces sp. NPDC048718 | reverse complement strand
TCCACCCCGAAGGGCTTCATCGTTCGACTTGCATGTGTTAAGCACGCCGCCAGCGTTCGTCCTGAGCCAGGATCAAACTCTCCGTGAATGTTTACTCGGCCAGTAAATTAATACAGCCGGTGCAACACACACGAGAGCGGAACAGTCAGGCCGGAATGTGGCCGACTGTTCACAGCGTCCTCGCTGTGCGCCTTCCTCGCGGAAGGACTTTTTCAAAGGAACCTCGACCATCCGAAGATGGACGGGGTATCAACTAATCTGGCGTTGATTTTTGGCACGCTGTTGAGTTCTCAAGGTGCGGACGCTTCCTTTGTACTGACCCTCTCGGGCTTTCCTCCGGGCGCTTCCTTCGTTTCCGACTCTATCAGATCTTTCCGATCCGATTTCCTCGGTGCTTTCCGGTCCCGGTCGCTTTCGCTTCCGTTCCCTTCCGGCGTTTCGAGCTTATCAGACCTTTTCGATCCGATCCGCTCCGCGCTTTCCGTTCCTTCAGGCTTTCACCCTCGGGCCCTTTCGGCGCTTTCCGACTTTATCAGACCCTTTCGGCTCCGATTCCCGGTCGGCGGGATTTCGTCTTCCCGGCCGCTGGGCGGCCGTTCCGACTGGTGAGACTTTAGCGGATTCCCGGCCCCCGAGCTAATCGGCGGCTGCGTCCGAAGCTCGAACGCGGATTCCTCATTTCGCAAGAAAAACGGAACGCATGACGGGACGACGAATCGACACCCTCAGGCGTAAGTGGTTCTTGCGGAATCGCTGTCCGGGGCCGGCCGGGGCCGGTGCTCACGTCGGACAACTCGGAGAACAGTACGGATCAGAGAAGCCGGTGTCAAGCCCCTCCCAGGGCCGGTCCGTCCCGTCCCGGCCCCGGCACACGCGGCGCCGCTCGGTCAGCGGTCTGGCGTGACGCTCTCCATGAGCTCCTGGTGGGCATCCATGACATCGCCCACGTGCAGCAGGATGAGCTCGGCCTCCGACGGGACTCCCGAGCTTCCGTGCACGTCGTAGACACGAAGGTCCCGCACCGCGGCGGCCCTCCGGGCGATTTCGCGCGCGAAACGGCCGTTTCCGAGCCGGTCGATCGTGCCGTCGGCGACGACGAGGTCGCAGGACGCGCGCAGCGCGACCGCCGCCTCGTCCGTCAGTGCGTCGCCCTGGGCGCCCACGAACGATTCCGCGATCCGCGCCAGCTCGTCGGCCGAGTAAGAGGGGAAGTCCACCCGTGTGCTGAAGCGGGAGGCGAGGCCCGGGTTGGTGGACAGGAGGCCGGCGATCTCGTCCGGATACCCGGCGAGCACCACGACCAGGCGGTGCCGGTCGTCCTCGGCCCGCTTGAGGAGCACCTGCAGGGCCTCCTTGCCGAAGGCGTCGCCACCGGAGTACCCGGTGTTGGACAGGGCATACGCCTCGTCGATGAAGAGAACACCGTCCAGGGCCTCGTCGATGATCTTGGACGTCTTGATCGCCGTCTCTCCGAGGTGCTGGCCCACGAGGTCGACGCGCTGGGCCTCGACGACGTGGCCCCGGGCCAGCAGGCCGAGCCCCGCGAAGACCTTGCCCACCACACGGGCGACCGTGGTCTTGCCCGTTCCGGGCGGCCCGGCGAACACCAGATGCTGGGGTGACGGTGCTGCGGCCAGACCCTGGTCACGGCGGATCATCGCCATCCTCAGCTGTGCCGACATGCTCCGCACCTGGCGTTTCACCGGGGCCAGGCCGACCATCCCGTCCAGTTCGGCCATCGCCTCGTCCAGCAAGGCCGAGCGCTCCTCGTCGCTCAAGGTGCCGTCGGCGGATTGCGCACCCTGTTCCCGTACGGCACCGGCCGCCTGGGCGGGCACGCGCTCAGCGGGTGTGGGCGGGACCACCGCCCTCGCCCGCTGAGCCACATCCGCCAGGGTCGGGCTGTACCGGAAAGCGGTCTGGAACTGCTTCAAGGCGTCCTCGTCCCGACCGAGCTGCTCGTACGCGAGGCCTCGCAGATAGGCGGTCTCCCCGAGGAACCCGGCGTTGTCGGTCAGCGCGCGCGGGAGTGGGCTCAACGCGTTGAGCGCCTCGTGGGACACCGATTGGGCGATGAGGCCGGCCGCGACCCAGAGCTGCGACTCGTCCCGCAGGAAGGAGTCCTGGATTCCTTCGGCGAAGGTCTGGAGAAGGGGCCAGTCCTTCTTCATCAGGGCATAGCGCGCGCAGACGAAACGGGTCTCGTCGCAGTCGAGCATGGCGTGGGAGAGCATGCTCCACGCCTGATCGGGCAAACCGTCGTCCAGGAGCTTCGCCGCCCTCGCCAGCCACAGGTCGCGGGGCCGCTCCAGACGGAAGTCCACGTAGCCCCCGATCATGAACCGGGAGGACAACGGGGTCTGCAGCTTCGTGCGCAGGGCCCCGAAGGAGTGCGCCTGAGCGTGCATGGTCTCGATCGCCTGGCCCTGGAGCTGTCCTGTGGCATGGAGTCCCAGCCAGGCGTCGGCGGCCAGCGGGTTCTGCGTGGCGGCCTCGTGAAAGGCCGCGGCCGCGGCCGCCCGATTGCCCTGCCTCAGCTGCGCGACTCCCTGGAGCCACGCTTGTTCGCACTTCTTGATCGAACGCCGTGATACGGACGGCCCCTGCACCCGGGTCTCCCTGCTGTCGTCGGCTGCCCCAGGATCCGCCGGCATCCGGCCGGGCGGGCTGGTTCACCCGCCCAGTGATACCCGACCGTCGCCTTCCCCGGGACCGCATCGGCGGCACGGCCCGGCTTCATCCAGCACCCATCCGGCACGGCGCGGGTTCATCCGGCGCATCCGGCACATCCAGCACCGAGAGGTGGTGTACACATGGCACACTCGGTACGCTTGAGCGCATGACGCAGCCGCTGCCCATAGAGTCCATCCGCGACGTGCGCGCCCACCTGGCGGAAGTCGTAGAGCGTGCGGACCGCGACGACGTGCCCACGGTCATCACGCGCCGAGGCAAGCAGGTCGCCGCCGTCGTCTCCATCGAGGTGCTGCGCAAGTACCAGGAATGGGAAGAGCGCGAGATCAACCGGATCATCGACGAGCGCATGGCCAACCCGGCCCCCGGCATCCCGATCGAGGACGTCATGAGGGAGACGCTGGCGCGCGGTGAGTGAGTACCGAACCGTCTTCCGCCCCGAGGCGCAGGCCGAGCTTGGGAAGATCCCCCGTGACATGGCGCTGCGCATCCTGGCCAAGCTGACCGAGCTGGAGAGGGATCCCTTCGGCTTCCATACGACCGCACTCGTCTCGCAGCCTGAACGCCGTCGCCTGCGAGTCGGCGACTACCGAGTCGTCTACACGATCGACAACGGGGAGCTGGTGGTCTGGGTGGTTCACGTCGGACACCGCTCCACCGTTTACGCCACCTGATATCGACTGAACCGGCGTCGGAATATCCAGCACCTCTCCAGCGCGGTGACGACGAAGGGGCCGGCTCCATCAGGAGCCGGCCCCTTCCGGCCTGCACGCTTGGCGGATCACCCAGCGTCAGTAGCAGATCGATCACACGTTGAAGCGGAACTCCACCACGTCGCCGTCCTGCATGACGTACTCCTTGCCCTCCATGCGGGCCTTGCCCTGGGCGCGGGCCTCGGCGACCGAGCCGGTGGCGACCAGGTCGGCGAAGGAGATGACCTCGGCCTTGATGAAGCCCTTCTGGAAGTCGGTGTGGATGACACCGGCGGCCTCGGGGGCGGTGGCGCCCTTCTTGATCGTCCAGGCGCGGGATTCCTTCGGGCCGGCCGTCAGGTAGGTCTGCATGCCGAGGGTGTCGAAGCCGACGCGGGCGAGGATGGCCAGGCCCGGCTCCTCGGCGCCGACGGACTGGAGCAGCTCCATGGCGTCCTCCTCGTCCAGCTCGGCCAGGTCGGCCTCCAGCTTGGCGTTGAGGAAGATCGCCTCGGCCGGGGCGACAAGGGCGCGCTGCTCGTCCTTGAAGGCCTCGTCGGTCAGCTCGTCCTCGTCGACGTTGAAGACGTAGAGGAACGGCTTGGTGGTGAGCAGGTGCAGGTCGTGCAGCAGCTCGGCCTTCTCCGAGCCCTGGACGATCCCCTGCGAGAAGAGGGTGTCGCCGCGCTCCAGGATCTCCTTGACCGCCTCGACCGCCGCGACCTTCGGGCCCACGTCCTTCTTGATCCGGGACTCCTTCTGGAGGCGCGGCAGGACCTTCTCGATGGTCTGGAGGTCGGCGAGGATCAGCTCGGTGTTGATCGTCTCGATGTCGTCCTTCGGCGAGACCTTGCCGTCGACGTGGACGACGTTCTCGTCCTTGAAGGCGCGGATGACCTGGCAGATGGCGTCCGACTCGCGGATGTTCGCCAGGAACTTGTTGCCCAGGCCCTCGCCCTCGCTCGCGCCGCGCACGATGCCCGCGATGTCGACGAAGTCGACGGTCGCCGGGAGGATGCGCTGCGAGCCGAAGATCTCGGCGAGCTTGGTGAGCCGGGGGTCGGGCACGCCGACGACGCCGACGTTGGGCTCGATCGTGGCGAACGGGTAGTTGGCCGCCAGCACGTCGTTCTTGGTCAGGGCGTTGAACAGGGTCGACTTGCCGACGTTCGGCAGGCCGACGATTCCAATCGTGAGCGACACGGTGGCGACTTCCCTAGAAGCAGTGGATGCGAATGCCCCCAGTTTACGGGCGCACGGAACCCGGCCCCGACGGCGCTCTTCGCGCCAACGTCACCCAAAGGGCGTGTCCCGAACCCGGTATCCGGCCCATTCCGACCTACGTTGGTGGTGTGGAGCAGCAGCACAGGACACGTAAATCGCCGGCCCGCCGCCCTGCCGCGGGCCGGCCGCAGAGCCCCCCGGCCCCGCCCGGCGCCCTCGTGGAGGGCGCGGCGGTCTACCGGGTCGCCGCGAAGCCGCGCCCGGGCCGGCCCAGGGTCGAGCGGCCCGAGCCCCCGGTGGCCGCGGCGCTGCGCGGGCTGCCCCACCCCCGGCTCACCGGGCTCGGCGCGGGGCTGTTCGCCTCGGCGGTCATGCTGGTGATCGGGTTCCTCGACTGGCTGCTGTTCGACGGCTCCGCCGCCTTCTTCGGCCTGCTCTTCCTACCGGTCAGCGCGCTGACCGCGGCCTGGGTGCGGCCCGCCGACCTGGTCACGGCCCCGATCGCGGTCCCGATCGCGTTCGCCGTCGGTGTAGTACCCGTCTCGGGCGGTACGGGCGGGGTCGGCGGCCAGGCCATGGCCCTGGTGACGGCGCTGGCCGTGCACGCCGGGTGGCTGTACGGGGGCACGCTCGTCGCCGGTGTCATCGCGAGCGTACGCAAGGTGCGGGACATGAACCGGCGCCAGCGCGGCGCCACCGGCGGACCGGGGGGAACAGGCGGCGGGCCCGGCGGGCAGCCTCCCGTACGGCCGGTACGGCGTCCCGCCCCCGAACGGAGTTAGCGCCCGCGTTCCCCGGGAGAGGCACCCCGGGCCCCGCCGTCCGGGCCGCGTTCGCCCCTCGGCCGTCCCCGGGTCGTCTCCCGGCTGTGCCGCGCCGCGTTCGACCTCTAAAGCGCCCCCGACGCCGTCCGCGCCGCCATCGCCGCACCGACGATCCCCGCGTTGTTCTGAAGCTGCGCCGGGATGATCTCCGCCTCGATGCCCTCGATCAGCGGCAGGAACTTGTCGGCCTTCCGGCTGACGCCGCCGCCGATGATGAACAGTTCCGGCGAGAAGAGCATCTCCACGTGCGCCAGGTACTTCTGGAGCCGCCGGGTCGCCCAGTGTTCCCAGGTCAGCTCCTCGTCCTCGCGCGCCTTCGACGAGGCGCGCTTCTCGGCGTCGTGGCCCTTGAGTTCCAGGTGGCCCAGTTCGGTGTTGGGGACGAGGACGCCGTCGCGGAAGACGGCCGAGCCGATGCCCGTACCGAGGGTGAGGAGGATGACGGTGCCCTGGCGGCCCCGGCCCGCGCCGAAGGACATCTCGGCGATGCCGGCGGCGTCGGCGTCGTTGAGGACGGTGACGGGCAGCCCGCCGAGGCGGTCGCCGAGGAGCTTGCCGGCGTCGACGCCGATCCAGTTCTTGTCGACGTTGGCGGCCGTGCGGATCGTGGAACCGGTCACGACGCCGGGGAAGGTGACGCCGACCGGCCCCGACCAGCCGAAGTGGCTGACGACCTCGACGACGCGGCCCGCGACGTCGTCGGGCGTCGCGGGCTGCGGGGTGAGTACCTTGTGGCGGGGCTGGGCGAGGTCGCCACGGGTCAGGTCCACGGGGGCGCCCTTGATGCCCGAGCCGCCGATGTCCACGCCGAAGACGTTGCCGAAGACGTTCATGGACTCCACGTTACGGGCAGGAGCGCTCCGTCACTGCTCGACGGGCGAGCCGCTTCCGCGGTGTGCGCCCCGCACCGCCGGGCGACGGGCGGGGCGGGGCGCCGGACCGTGCTCCGGGCGGGTCACTCCTTGCCGAGGGACTCCGCCACGGCCCGCAGGTTCTTGTCGCGCAGCTCCTTCGGCAGCGAGAAGGTCAGCGTCTCGTCGGCCGTCTTGACCAGCTCGACATCCAGGTAGCCGCGCTGCGACAGCCACTCCAGGACCTCCTGGACCAGCACGTCCGGCACCGACGCGCCCGAGGACAGGCCGACGCTGGTGACACCCTCCAGCCAGCTCTCGTCGATCTCGCTCGCGAAGTCGACGAGGTACGCGGCGGGGGCGCCGGCCTGGAGGGCGACGTCGACCATGCGCTGCGAGTTCGAGGAGTTCTTCGAACCGACGACGATCACCAGCTCGGCCTGGCCGGCCAGCTCCTTGACGGCGATCTGACGGTTCTGCGTCGCGTAGCAGATGTCGTCGGACGGCGGGGAGATCAGCTCGGGGAAGCGCTCCTTCAGCGCGCCGACCGTCTCCATGGTCTCGTCGACCGAGAGGGTGGTCTGGGAGAGCCAGACGACCCGGGACGGGTCGCGGACCTCGATCTTCGCGACGTCGTCGGGGCCGTCGACGAGCTGGATGTGGTCGGGGGCCTCGCCGGAGGTGCCGATGACCTCCTCGTGGCCCTCATGGCCGATGAGGAGGATGTCAAAGTCCTCGTTGGCGAACCGCACGGCCTCCTTGTGGACCTTGGTGACCAGCGGGCAGGTGGCGTCGATGGTGGCGAGCCGGCCGCGGCGGGCCTCCTCGTGCACGGTCGGGGCGACGCCGTGCGCGGAGAACATCACGATGTTGCCCGGCGGGACCTCGGTCGCCTGGTCGACGAAGATCGCGCCCTTCCGCTCCAGGGTGCGTACCACGTACTTGTTGTGGACGATCTCGTGCCGGACGTAGATCGGGGCGCCGTACTGCTCCAGGGCCTTCTCCACGGCGATCACGGCACGGTCCACACCCGCGCAGTAGCCGCGGGGGGCGGCGAGCAGGACACGCTTCGGGCGGGCGGACGCGGGCGTCGACGCGGGCGTTGCAGTCATGCGTCCCATCGTAAGGCCGCGCCGGTCGGCGTTTTGGTCAGCCAAATGCCCGGCGGCGTGGCCGAGACTGGCCCCATGGCGGACCCCCTGGCCCCGAACACCCCGAGCACCCCGGCGGCGGAGGACGGGCGGCTGCGGCGCGCGCTCGGTTTCCGCGATCTGGTCGTGTACGGGCTCCTCTTCATCGCCCCGATGGCCCCGGTCGGCGTCTTCGGCACGCTGGACGCGAAGTCCGGCGGCGCGGTGGCGCTGGTCTACCTGGTGGCGACGGTCGCGATGGCGTTCACGGCGTTCAGTTACGCGCAGATGGTGCGAGTCGTCCCGCAGGCCGGATCGGTCTTCGCGTACGCGCGCAGGGCGCTGGGCGAGGGCACCGGTTTCATCGCGGGCTGGATGGCGATGCTCGACTACCTGCTCATCCCGGCCGTCGCCTATCTCTTCGCGGGCATCGCCATGGAGGCGCTGGTGCCGCAAGTGGACCGGTGGATCTGGACGGGGATCGCGGTCGTCGTCACCACGCTGCTCAATCTGTGGGGGGTGCGGGCGGCGGCCCGCGTCGGCTTCGCGGTCCTCGCGATGGAGATCGGGGTGCTGCTGGTCTTCGTCGTCTCCGCGATCGTCGTGCTCACGCGGGACGGGGTACGGCGCGAGTGGTGGTCGCCGCTCGTCGGCGACCACGGGTTCTCGGCGGTCGCGGTGCTCGGCGCGGTGTCGGTGGCGGTGCTGTCGTACCTCGGCTTCGACGCCATCGCGAGCTTCGCCGAGGAGGTGACCGGCGGCTCGGCGAAGGTGGCGCGGGCGGTGCTGTTCTGTCTGGCCCTCGCGGGTGTGCTGTTCGTGGCGCAGACCTGGCTGGTGGCGCTCCTGGAGCCGGAGACGTCGACGAACCTGGCGGCGAACCCGTCGCTCCAGGGTCCGGCCTTCTACGACGCGGTCGACGTGTCGGTGGGCGGCTGGCTGCACGATCTCGTCGCGGTGTCCAAGGCGATCGGCGCGGCCTTCGCGGCGCTCGCCGGGCAGGCGGCGGGCGCGCGGCTGCTGTTCGCGATGGGCCGGGGCCGACGGCTGCCGAGGGCGCTGGCCCGGACGGACGGGGGCGTGCCACGCGTGGCGCTGCTGGTGGCGGCGGTGATCACGCTGGTCGCGGCGGTGTGGGCGGCGCGCCGGGACAACGGGCTCGACGAGTTGGTGTCGGTGGTCAACGTCGGGGCGCTGACGGCCTTCGTCCTGCTGCACGCGAGCGTGGTCGGGTGGTTCGCGGTACGCCGGATGGCGGGGCCGCCGCGCTTGCTGCCGCATGTGGTGGCGCCGGTGGTGGGCGCGGCGATCCTGATCGCGGTGATCGTGGAGGCGTCGCCGTCGGCGCAGGTGGTGGGCGTGGTGTGGCTGGGTGTGGGGCTGGTGATCCTGGCGGTGCAGGGGGCGCGGCGGGAGGTGTGAGGCGGGGCGGGGGCGGTTCCGGGGCGGGGCGGGGGCCGCGGGATCCGCTGGATCGCCCGGGTCCCGGTCCGCCGGGGTGGCCTGCCCGTACGGTCGCCGTACGGTCGCCGTACGGATCACCAGGATCCCGGTGATCCGTCCCGTCCTCTCCCGTACGAGCCCTGCCCACTGTCCGGGGTGGCCGTTACGCTCGGCGCATGGCTCTGAACACGTCCGCCGACACCCCGCTGCCCGTCGGGGAGGTCTCCCGGCTCATCGGGGGCTGGATCGACCGGCTCGGCGCGATCTGGGTCGAGGGGCAGATCACGCAGCTGTCCCGGCGCCCCGGCGCCGGGGTGGTGTTCCTGACGCTGCACGACCCGTCGCACGACATCTCGATCAACGTCACCTGCTACCGCCAGGTCTTCGACGCCGTCGCCGACGTCGTCTCGGAGGGCGCCCGGGTCGTCGTGCACGCGAAGCCGGAGTGGTACGCCCCGCGGGGGCAGCTGTCGCTGCGCGCGGCGGAGATCCGCCCGGTGGGGATCGGCGAGCTGCTGGCCCGGCTCGAACAGCTCAAGCGGGCGCTCGCCGCCGAGGGGCTGTTCGCGCTGGACCGCAAGAAGCCGGTGCCGTTCCTGCCCCGGCTGGTCGGGCTGGTCTGCGGGCGGGCGTCGGCGGCCGAGCGCGATGTCCTGGAGAACGCGCGGCGCCGCTGGCCCGCCGTCCGCTTCGAGGTGCGCAATGTGGCGGTGCAGGGCGTACGCGCCGTGCCGCAGGTCGTGCGGGCGGTCAAGGAGCTGGACGCCCACGGGGACGTGGACGTGATCATCGTGGCGCGGGGCGGCGGCAGCGTCGAGGACTTGCTGCCGTTCTCCGACGAGCAGCTGGTGCGGGCGGTTGCCGACTGCCGTACGCCGGTGGTGTCCGCCATCGGCCACGAGCCGGACACCCCGCTGCTCGACCTGGTCGCGGACCTGCGGGCGTCGACGCCCACGGACGCCGCCAAGAAGGTGGTGCCGGACGTGGGCGAGGAGCTGGAGCGGGTGCGGCTGCTGCGGGACCGGGCGCTGCGGACCGTACGGGGGCTGGTGGAGCGCGAGGAACGGGGTCTCGCGCAGGCGCTGGCCCGGCCGGTGATGGAGCATCCGCAGCGGATGGTGGAGGTCCGCGCGGACGAGATCGACGCGCTGCTCGCCCGCAGCCGGCGGACCCTCGGGCATCTGCTCGACCGGGCCGACTCGGAGCTGGCGCACACCCGGGCGCGGGTGCGGGCCCTGTCACCGGCGGCGACGCTGGAGCGGGGGTACGCGGTGCTCCAGCGGGCGGACGGCGCGGTGGTGCGGGACCCGGCGGAGGTCGCGGAAGGCGAGGAGCTGCGGGCGCGGGTGGCGGCGGGCGAGTTCGCGGTACGCCGGACGGCGGACGGCCCGGACTCCTGACCCCCGGACCGCGGCCCCGGGGCCTTCCGCTCCTCCGGACCCGCCGGACCCTCCGGGCCCTGGCCCGCTCGGCCCGGACCGCGGGCCCTTCGGCTCTGGGCGGCGCGCGGACCTCGCGCGTATCCCGGATCTCGTATCCGGGACCCGGCCGGCTGGATCAGGCCCGACCCGACCTTCATCCTCATCCCCATCCCACTCATCCCCTGTCCCACCAAGCCGAGCACGAACAGAAGTAAGGACCGGATCGATGGCAGCGAACGCGGCAGACGCGACGAACACCGACGAGAACCCCCTCGGCTACGAGCAGGCCCGCGACGAGCTCGTCGAGGTCGTACGGCGCCTGGAGGCCGGCGGCACGACCCTGGAGGAGTCGCTGGCGCTGTGGGAGCGCGGCGAGGAGCTGGCGAAGGTGTGCCGGCGCCGCCTCGAAGGCGCCAGGGCGCGGCTGGACGCGTCGCTGGCGGCCGAGCGCGGGGCGGAGGACGGAGGCCGCGAGAGCGCGGGCGAGTAGGGGGGCACCGGGCCGACCTGCGGGAATGTGAAGGACCACTATCCGCTTGGACTCCGCCCAGGGTAGTTGAAACTTCACCTACCTTGGGCGTACGGTCATTCCATCACCCGGATCCCCCGCCGGGCGACCCGATCGTTTTTGGAGTACGCCGCATGTCTCTCGTCCTCGACGCCGCCGCTCAGGACCTCCTCTTCCGCGAGGCCCGGACCGCCAACACCTTCACCGACGAGCCGGTGACCGACGAGCAGATCCAGGCGATCTACGACCTGGTCAAGTACGGCCCGACCGCCTTCAACCAGACCCCGCTGCGCATCACCCTGGTCCGCTCCCCCGAGGCACGCGAGCGCCTGGTCGGGCACATGGCCGAGGGCAACCAGGCCAAGACCCAGGCCGCCCCGCTGGTCGCGATCCTCTCCGCGGACAACGAGTTCCACGAGGAGCTGCCGGCCCTGCTGCCGCACTTCCCGCAGGCCAAGGACATGTTCTTCGCCGCGCGCCCGGTCCGCGAGCAGTCCGCGCTGCTGAACGCCGCCCTCCAGGCCGCGTACTTCATCGTCGGCGTGCGCGCCGCCGGCCTGGCCGCCGGCCCGATGACCGGTCTCGACTTCGCCGGCCTCCAGAAGGAGTTCCTGGACGACGACCACACCCCGCTGATGGTCGTCAACATCGGCAAGCCGGGCGACGACGCCTGGTTCCCGCGCTCCCCGCGCCTGGACTTCGAGCAGGTCGTCACCACGGTCTGAGCCGGGTGACCCGGGCATGAGGAAGGCCCCCGGTGCGTCGACGCACCGGGGGCCTTCCTCATGTCGTGCCCAGTCATGCCATGTCAGGGGTACAGCGGCGCGGACGGAGCCTCAGGCCTTCTTCGCCTGGAGCCGGCCCGCCATCTCGGCCAGCCGCTCGAACGACGCCGTGCCGGTCACGACCGTCGTCGCGCCGTCCTCGGTGCGCACGAGGGCGTCGTACTTCGGCCCCTCCCAGCGCTGCCACTCCTGGCCGCCCACGGTCTGCGTCTTCCCCGTGCTCTCGGCCTTCAGGGTGACCTCGGGGACGAACTTCTTCGGGTCCTTGGTCGACTGGTTGACCGCCACGTACTGAGTGTCGGGGTCCAGGAAGCCGAGCCGCCAGGAGTTGCCGTCCTCGCGCTTGTACGAGACGACCGTCGCCTTCCAGTCGTCGCCGAGCCCCTCGGGCGCCAGCACCGGATACGGCGCCGCCCGCTGGGCCGTCAGCAGCTCCACCCGGTAGTCCTTCGCCTTCACCGGGGTCGCCGTGTCGTCGTGCGGAATGAAGAGATACATCACACCCGCGGCGATCGCGATCACCCCGAGGGACTGGAACATCCCGCGTACCGTCTGCCTGCCTCGCTTACCTGCCACGGACCCATGGTCGCATCCGGGGGTCGCGCTCATACGTGGGCCCCTCTGCTCATTTTGTCAGCCTGGCGATAGAGTCACAGGCACCCTCTTGTTTTCCGGCCGTCGCCGTCGCCGCACAGAAAGGGACGCTTCGATGTCCGATCACCACCACCTGCCGCCCGAGCTGGAGGTCTCCCCCGAGGCCCCGGACCGCAACCTCGCCCTCGAACTGGTCCGCGTCACCGAGGCGGCGGCCATGGCCGCCGGCCGCTGGGTCGGCCGCGGCGACAAGAACGGCGCGGACGGCGCGGCGGTGAACGCCATGCGGACCCTGATCTCCACCGTCTCGATGAACGGCGTCGTCGTCATCGGGGAGGGCGAGAAGGACGAAGCCCCGATGCTCTTCAACGGGGAGCAGGTCGGCGACGGCACCAGCGCCGAGGTCGACATCGCGGTGGACCCGATCGACGGCACCACGCTCAACGCCAAGGGCATGCCGAACGCGATCGCCGTCCTGGCAGCCGCCGACCGCGGCACGATGTTCGACCCGTCCGCGGTCTTCTACATGGACAAGCTGGTCACCGGCCCCGAGGCCGCGGACTTCGTCGACATCAACGCCCCCGTCTCGGTCAACATCCGCCGGGTCGCCAAGGCCAAGGGCATGACGGCCGAGGACGTCACCGTGGTGGTCCTGGACCGGCCCCGCCACGAGGGCATCGTCAAGGAGATCCGCGAGACCGGCGCCCGGATCAAGTTCATCTCCGACGGCGACGTGGCCGGCTCCATCATGGCCGCCCGCGAGGGCACCGGCGTCGACCTGCTGATGGGCATCGGCGGCACGCCCGAGGGCATCATCTCCGCCTGCGCCATAAAGTGCATGGGCGGTGTGATCCAGGGCAAGCTGTGGCCCAAGGACGACGCCGAGCGCCGGCGTGCCCTCGACGCCGGCCACGACCTGGACCGCGTCCTCACCACCAACGACCTGGTCTCGGGCGAGAACGTGTTCTTCGTCGCCACCGGCATCACCGACGGCGAGCTGCTGCGCGGGGTGCGCTACCGCGGCGAGACGGCGACCACCCAGTCGCTGGTCATGCGCTCGAAGTCCGGCACGATCCGGAAGATCGACTCCACGCACCGGCTGTCGAAGCTGCGCGCGTACAGCAACCTCGACTTCGACCGGGCGAAGTAGCACCGGTCCCGCCGCCTGCCGGCCATTTCACGGACGGCGCGCGGCACGGACGGCGCGCGGCACTCGGTACGCGGTACGGAAAGGGGCGCCCCCTGTGGGCGCCCCTTCGCGTATCCCGTGGGCTGTGGTCCCGGTTCCCGTCTCCGCGTCCCGTGGTCCGGTACGTCCCGGCCGACCAGTCGGCAGATCCGTCCGTCAGCCGGCCTGCGCGACCCGCTCGGCCGCCGCGGCCTTGCGCAGCTCGACCTCCCGGCGCCGGCGCCGGGCGAGGACGACCCGGCGCTCGGCGGCGGTGAGCCCGCCCCACACCCCGTACGGCTCGGGCTGGAGCAGGGCGTGTTCACGGCAGTCGACCATCACGGGGCAGCGGGCGCAGACCCGCTTGGCCGCCTCCTCGCGGGACAGCCGGGCGGCGGTGGGCTCCTTGGAGGGAGCGAAGAAGAGACCGGCCTCGTCCCTGCGGCAGGCCGCCTCCGCGTGCCAGGGGCCCGCCTCGTCCTCCCGGGCGGGGGCGCGCTGGGGCGGCACGGCGGCGACCCGGAGGGGCTGATGCGGCATCTGCAGCACGGTCTACTCCTGACGACGGCATTCCGCGGGCGGGCGAGCGACGATGCAACGAGGCCTACCCGCTGTGCGCGCGCCTATGCACTGCGTGCGCCCCTGTTCCGGAGCACGGACGTCCGATGGCGAAAACCGGTCACCCAAAGAAGCGGATCGCGGGCGTCAGTGGCCGAGATATTTCCTCTTCTTGTCCTGAATCATCGCCTGAAGGTCGGTGACCCACTTGCCGCGCTTGGGCCGCGCCTCCACATTGCCGAAGACCGACCATCCGTTGACGACGACGACCGGGGCCTGCGGGTCGGCGCCCTCCAGCGTGGTCACCTCGAAGTTGCCGAAGACGCCGGTGCCGTTGCCGCGCAGGCTCACGTTCTCCGGGACGCGGACCTCGACGTTGCCGAAGATCGAGGTGGCGTTGATGGTGGTGAGGCGCTGCTCGAAGATCGCCTCGGTCAGGTCGATCTCGATGTTGCCGAAGAGGGCGAAGGCGTTGGTGCGGCCGCTCACCCGCCAGCGGCCCTTGCGAGTGGACGCGGAGAAGACCGCGACCAGGTTCTCCGCCGGGCCACCGGCCTGCTCGGCGTCGTACCCCGGGGTCCGGGCGTACCCCATCGCGGCAGCGGGCTCCGGGCCTCGGGGGTGGGCGGCGGGCAGATCGCGCACGATCGGCTCCAACTCGCCGACGGTCTTTGCGCGGTAGACGGCCTCGACCCGCTCGGAGTGCTCCTCCGCGTCGAGCCGCCCCTCCGCCAGAGCGTCCCGGAGGATGTCCGCGATCCGGTCGCGGTCGGCGTCCGAGGCCCGCAACGACCCCTTCGGGTCCGCGTATTCGGGCCGGGCCGCGGGGGCCGATTCGGCGGGGGCGGCCGGCTGCTGGGGCTGCTTTTCGAGGTCCACGGCCCCAGCCTAGCGAAACGCGATAGATCGCGACCAGAGGCAAAACGTACTGACTGTGGACGTACGGAGGGCCGGGTGGCGGGGCGCGGCCCGCGAGCGGTCCGGGGGATCCGCGCGTGATCCGGGAGTGGTCCGCGCGTGGTCTCCGAAGGCGGCCCGGAGGGCGGCCCGGCTCGCGTACGCGCGCGTGGCCCGACTGCCGCCACGCGCGCGTGGCGGCACATGGCCGGCGCGGCCGGCGTACCCGACCCGCGTGAGGTGGCGCACACCCCATGGGGCCCGCGCCCTCGTCCGCCGTCCGCGCGGCATACGCTGGAGGGCGCGCCGCCAACGGAGGCGGTACTGCTGTCGCCGAGTGAGGAATGGCCACCCCATGCCCGAGTTTGCGTACTCCGATCTGCTTCCGGTCGGCGAGGACACCACGCCCTACCGTCTGGTGACCTCCGAAGGTGTCTCCACCTTCGAGGCCGACGGCCGGACGTTCCTCAAGGTCGAGCCGGAGGCCCTGCGCACGCTCGCCGCCGAGGCCATCCACGACATCCAGCACTACCTGCGCCCGGCCCACCTGGCCCAGCTGCGGCGGATCATCGACGACCCGGAGGCGTCGGCGAACGACAAGTTCGTGGCGCTCGACCTGCTGAAGAACGCCAACATCGCCGCCGCCGGCGTGCTGCCCATGTGCCAGGACACCGGCACCGCGATCGTCATGGGCAAGCGCGGTCAGAACGTGCTCACCCAGGGCGATGACGCGAAGGCCCTCTCGCACGGCATCTACGACGCGTACACCAAGCTCAACCTGCGCTACTCCCAGATGGCCCCGGTGACCATGTGGGAGGAGAAGAACACCGGCTCGAACCTGCCGGCGCAGATCGAGCTGTACGCGACCGACGGCGGCGCGTACAAGTTCCTCTTCATGGCCAAGGGCGGCGGCTCGGCCAACAAGTCCTTCCTCTACCAGGAGACGAAGGCGGTCCTCAACGAGGCCTCCATGATGAAGTTCCTGGAGGAGAAGATCCGTTCGCTCGGTACGGCGGCCTGCCCGCCGTACCACCTGGCGATCGTGGTCGGCGGCACCAGCGCAGAGTTCGCGCTGAAGACCGCCAAGTACGCCTCCGCGCACTACCTGGACGAGCTGCCCACCGAGGGCTCCGCCGAGACCGGCCACGGTTTTCGCGACCAGGAGCTGGAGGAGAAGGTCTTCGAGCTGACGCAGAAGATCGGCATCGGCGCACAGTTCGGCGGCAAGTACTTCTGCCACGACGTGCGCGTGGTGCGCCTGCCCCGGCACGGTGCCTCGCTGCCCGTCGCGATCGCCGTGTCCTGCTCGGCGGACCGTCAGGCCGTCGCGAAGATCACCGCCGAGGGCGTCTTCCTGGAGCAGCTGGAGACCGACCCGGCGCGCTTCCTGCCGGACACCGAGGACACCCACCTGGACGCGGGCGAGGTCGTGAAGATCGACCTCAACCAGCCGATGGACGACATCCTCGCCGAGCTGACCAAGTACCCGGTGAAGACCCGGCTGTCGCTGACCGGTCCGCTGGTCGTGGCGCGCGACATCGCGCACGCCAAGATCAAGGAGCGGCTGGACGCGGGCGAGGAGATGCCGCAGTACCTGAAGGACCACCCGGTCTACTACGCGGGTCCGGCGAAGACCCCCGAGGGCTACGCCTCCGGTTCCTTCGGCCCGACGACGGCCGGCCGGATGGACTCGTACGTGGAGCAGTTCCAGGCGGCGGGCGGCTCGAAGGTCATGCTGGCCAAGGGCAACCGCAGCAAGCAGGTCACGGACGCGTGCGACGCGCACGGCGGCTTCTACCTCGGCTCGATCGGCGGCCCGGCGGCCCGGCTCGCGCAGGACTGCATCAAGAAGGTCGAGGTCGTCGAGTACGAGGAACTCGGCATGGAGGCGGTCTGGAAGATCGAGGTCGAGGACTTCCCGGCGTTCATCGTCGTCGACGACAAGGGCAACGACTTCTTCCAGAACCCGGCCCCGGAGCCGACGTTCACCCACATCCCGGTGCGGGGCCCCGGCCTCGGCTGATCCGGCGGCGCGTAGGGGACGAGAGCCCCCGGGGTGGGCGGTTTCTAGGGGTCGTCGCAACACATGGTTGCGTTGGTCAGGCCGCGAGTAGTTTATGCAGGCGCTCGGCTGGGGATTCCCAGCCGAGCGTTTTGCGTGGGCGGCTGTTGAGTTCGGCGGCGACGGCGTCGCGGTGGTCGCGGGTGTAGGCAGACAGGTCGGTGCCCTGGGGAAGTACTGCGTAGGAGGCCGTTCGTGTTCTCGTTCGAGCCGCGCTGCCAGGGGCTGGCCGGGTCGCAGAAGTGGACTGGGGTGTCGGTGGCGAGGGTGAAGGAGCCATGGGCGGCCCGGGTAGCGGGACGGGTCAGCCTCTTCGCTTCCCTGCGACTTCCGGCCCCTGCGGATCTCGAAGTCCATCGCACCCCTTGAGTTGGGGTGTTGCGACGACCACTGGAACCCAAGCCGCAGGGGCTCTCAACTGCTGCGCAGGCGCGCCATTTGGATCTTGAAAACCGTAGCGGAACTCGTCACCCAATGCTACCGTCGGTGACGGATGGGGCCGTATCCACGGGGGGCGGGTTCGGCGACAATCAGGGTTGCTGTCCTATTTCATACCCCTCGCGAGCGGCCCAACGAGGAGGGGAAAATGAAATTCCTGAAGGCTCTGCTGATGTCGGTTACGGCTGCGATCGGCCTGATCTTCGCGACTGCGGCGCCCAGCGCCGCCGCACTGCCGCCGGATGGCAAGCAGGTCACCTGTGGAACTGCAGGTATGGGCCTGGGGCTCTACTACAACTCTGGCGTCGCCGGCTCGAAGCGATGCATCTTCGGAAACGTGAGCAACTACGCCTACAACGGAACGGCGTGCACCTCGCAGGCCTGCCCGCCCTACGCGTATGAACTCGACGGCAAGAACGGCGAGGGCAAGCTCGTCAAGAACAATACGGCTTCCGTTTACAACTATTCGCCGTTCGTTGTGCGCGTCTACGTCAACAGCGGCTGGGGCGGATCCTGGGACTCCTTCCCCAACTACGGATACCAGGGCTCTTCCGTGTGGTACGGAAATCTGAACACCACCTACAACAACAACGCCTCCCAGTTCATGGTCTACCAGACCTGATCTGACCCTCTTTTCTGGCACTCGGCCGGCTCCACTCCGAGGGGAACCCCGGGTGTGGGGCCGGCCTGTTTACTGATTCCCACGAAAAGAAGAACTGCCATGAATCGCCTTAGAGTCATCTACACTTCCGCGCTCCTTGTCAGCACTCTCGCTGTAACCGGTTGCGGGCCTTCAGGACAGGAAGATCGGGAGGGAGCTCGTTCAGAGCAAGATGCGATGGCAATTCCAGAGGGACTGGCTGTCAGTGACCCCTCGATAGTCAAGAGCTCCGAAACCCCCCCGTTCCCTATCGAGCGATACCTTCCCAAGGTAGGTGAAGACGCGCGCATCGCAGCCGCCTCCACCGAGCTGATCAAGAAATGCATGGCAGGGTTCCAGCTGCAATACCAAGCGCCCTCGGCGAGCCCGGAGACATTGGACTCGGACGAAAATGGGGCGAACAGGCCGCGCCGGTACGGGATATCCAGCATCTCCCTCGCAGAAGCGAATGGATACCACCTCCCCAAGGAATTTTTGGGCGATAAAACGAAGGCCCAACTGGCTCCGCACATGTCCGAGGCAGAGCAGAAGGTGTTCATCGGCGATCAGGATCCCCTTGTCGGCGTCAAGGCCGGCGACAAGGTGAATGGAAAGGTAATCCCGCAGGGAGGCTGCTCGGGCGAAGCGCAGCGCCGGCTGAACATCAAGCCGCGGCAGCGCATGGCCGAGAAGATCAACAATGTCAGCTTCGTGCGATCCCAGGAAAACCCTCAAGTAAAGAAGGTATTCCAGGACTGGTCGTCTTGCATGGCGAATTCCGGTTACTCCTACAAGACTCCCCTCGACCCTCTCGAGAAGATCGTCGGCAGTTCACCCACGCCCGCCGAGATTTCTGCAGCAAAGGCAGACGTGAAGTGCAAGGATTCGGTGAATCTTACCGGCATTTGGTTCGCCGTCGAATCAAAGATTCAAGATGAATTGATCGCCCGCAATGAAGAGACATTGAACAGTGACAGCAAGGAATTTGACGCCTTGGTGCGCAGAGCCTCCAACGAACTGGCCACGTCCTAACATTCGGGGGTAACGACCATGAGTCACATGACGGTCTCGCGTGGGAGAGCCGTATCAGCGGTGCTCGCCCTCGCAGCTCTCTGCACGATGGCCACCTCGGCCTGCGCGAGTGAGGAAACGACGGGCAGCACCCCGCACATTTCGAAGGCCCCTGGTCAGGCAACGACATCCGCCAGTGCCGTCCAACCCGCGGACACCGCTGTGCCGAACGCCGCGCAACTGAAGGCAGAGGAAACGAAGGACGTCATCGACGCCAAGCTCACTCGCCACGTCACGTCCTACGGAGAGGGCACAACATCACCGTGCCGACCGTCCGCGGACACCTTGTTCGGCCAGGAGTGCTTCGCGGCGGTCACTTCGATCGACTCCATCGCCGAGGAAGCACTCGCACGGATCGAGGGCGAACCGGGCTTCATCACCTTGCGGCGCGTATCAACGAGCACTGTCGCGGCCGCGCGAGGCTATGTCGATCTCAAATGCTCCAATGCCCCTGTCCAGACCGCGACCCGCGCCAAGTGCGTGGAGTACGGATCGTCCGTAGCCCAGGCGTCGGCCGACCTGCGAGACGGACTTCGCCTGGCTCTCGCAGGCAAGTAGTGACGGCCAAGACCTCGAACGCGCAGGCGGAAAATGACTAAAAAATGCGAAGTACCCGCACGTGGAGGCGCACCCCTTAGAGGCAGAGCCAGAGGGGTCATCCTCATTGCTGCCACCGCAGTCCTTCTGTCCACCGCGGGAGCCGTTGCCGCCGGGTTCATCCGGTCCCCCGCACAGGCCGCGGCCGACGCGGCCCCGCCGCCTGCCAGCCTTCTGACAGCCCGAGTGGAGAACAGGGTCCTCAAGGACTCGGTGATCCTGCGTGGTTCGGTTCACGCCGAACAAACAGTCCCGGTGGCCGCGGGGGGCGGGCCCGACGGAGCTCCGATCGTCACGCGGCTTCCAGTGAGACCCGGGCAGGCGGTCAAGGCCGGGCAACTGCTCATGGAAGTATCGGGCCGGCCTGTCATCGCGCTTCAGGGTTCACTTCCCATGTATCGCGACCTCAAGCCCGGAGCCCAGGGGAACGACGTCGCTCAACTCCAGGAGTCCCTGCTTCGCTTGGGATACTCGGCGAATGGGGACGCGAAGGGGCTCTTCGGGCCACAGACCAAGGTCGCAGTCTCCAAGCTTTACGAAGCCCTCGGGTACGAAGCCCTGCCCGCCCAACAGGATGGCGGCATCACTCTGGCGAAGGCCAAAGAGGAAGTGACCGCAGCTCGCCGGACGCTTGAGGACCTTCCGAAGGAAGCCCCTTCCGTGCAACGGACTCGAGCCGCAGAAGACCTTCAGAAGGCCCAGGCACAGCTCGACGACATCGAAAGCAAGACGGGCCCGATGGTTCTGGCTGCCGAAATTGTCTACCTAGGGGGTTTCCCGGGACGCGTGGAGAGCGTCAACGCCCGCGTCGGTGCGAAGCCTGCCGAGACAGCCATGACGCTGTCCTCCGGCCGGCTCGTCGTCAATGCGACGCTCCTGCCTCATCAAAAGGGACTGGTCCAACCAGGGCAGCCGGTGCAAATACATTCGGAGGCCACGGGAGCCACGGCGGCCGGTACTGTCGCGACGGTGTCCGCCATTCTGCAGGCAGAAAGTGCCGATACGGACGGGGCCGGCTCCGCCCCTGCCGCGGGTGAGCTGGGCTATCCCCTCATGGTGCGGCCGACCACTCCGCTTCCCGCCTCCTTCGCCGGGCAGGACGTTCGGCTCACTGTCGAGGCTGCCTCCACCAAGAAGAAGGCGCTGGTCGTACCTCTCTCCGCCGTATCGGCAGGGGCGGACGGCAAAACTGCGGTAACGGTTCTGCTGCCCGGAGGCGCGCAGCAGCGCATACCCGTGACCACGGGTTCGTCCGGCGACGGCTTCGTGGAAGTACTCCCGGTCGGCGGGCGGCAGGTCGCGGAAGGCCAGTCGGTGATAGTGGGGATCCGCGGCTCTACCCGAAGTGGCGGCGCAGATGGCTGAAGTGGCGCCTCCTGTCGTCGAACTGCGCGGAGTCGGCCTTGTTTATCCCGGGCCTCCGCCACTCGAAGCCCTTCGCCCCTGCGACCTAGTGGTACGGCATGGCGACTTCGCCACCGTGACCGGCCCTTCGGGGGCAGGGAAGTCCAGTCTCCTCAACCTGATCGGGCTGCTGGACGCTGCGACCAGCGGCTCGTACCTGCTCAACGGGATCGACACCGGAAAGCTCCGCGAAGGCGATCGGACAGCGCTGCGCGGCCGCTATATCGGGTTCGTCTTCCAGTCCTTTCATCTACTGCCATACCGGAGCGCGTTGGAGAACGTAGCTCTGAGCCTTGTCTACCAGAAGAAAGGAAAGGCGGAGCGGAACGCGCTTGCGCACGATGCTCTCGTTCGTGTGGGCCTCTCCCATCGGATCAACGCACTTCCCACCACTCTGTCCGGGGGGGAGAGGCAGCGGGTCGCGATCGCGCGCGCACTGGTTGGCAGCCCCTCACTACTGCTTTGCGACGAGCCCACGGGCAACCTCGATTCGAAGACGGCCTCGTCGATACTTTCCCTTCTCGAGGAACTGAACAGCGCCGGCCTTACCGTCCTGGTGATCACACATGATGCGATGGTGGCCAATCGAGGGAGCCGAACTCTGGAGATCCAGGACGGGCGACTCTCCGAGAGGGAGCGTGTATGACAAGAGAAAGACGTGCGGTGCGACTCTTCATGCGAAGCCGGATTGTCGAGCCCACGAGTGTGTCGCTCCGCGACCTCGTGGCCGAGAGTCTCGGCGGAGTGACGCAGCGCCCCGCGCGTTCCGCTCTGACCACCATCGGCACTGTTCTCGGTGTGGGAGCGTTCGTCGCGGTACTCGGGATCACCGCGACCGCGTCCTCCCAGATTGACAGTCGCTTCAACTCACTGCTGGCCACGGAAGTGACGGTCGAGGATGTATCTCGTGTGAAGACCGGACTCCCGACCCCGGCTTTTCCCTCGAATTCCCCTCAGCGCGCCGAGGCTCTGCACGGCGTGCAGCACGCGGGCGTCTACTGGTCGGTCAAAGTCCCCGACCAGGAATCAGTCCGGTCGGCCCCCGTCCACGGCGGAGACACGGGCAGGATTCCTGTGGTCGCCGCATCTCCCGGGATGTTGAGAGCTATTGCGCCCTCCGTTGCCGAGGGCCGTGTCTTCGACGAATGGCATGACTCCTCCAACCGGAAGGTGGCCGTCGTCGGCTCCTCAGTGGCGGACCGACTCGGTATCGCCACTCTCGAAACACGACCTGCACTCTTCATCGGGGACCAGGCATTCACTGTCATCGGAATCATCGATGACGTGAAGCGTCAGCCCGACATGCTGCTCTCCGTGGTCATTCCCCAGGGAACAGCGCTCAAGATCTGGGGATCACCGAGAGGCAACGCGCGGATGCTCGTGGCCACGGACCTCGGAGCAGCCAGACAAGTGGCAGCGGAGGTTCCCTTCGCTCTGGATCCGGCTCATCCCGACTACTTCGAGGCGGTGCCCCCACCGGACCCCAGGTCGCTGCGGAGTGGTGTGACCAACGACCTCGACGAGCTCTTCCTACTCCTTGCCGGCATCTGCCTCGTCATCGGCGCGGTGGGGATCGCCAATACCACGCTGGTGTCCGTCATGGAACGTGTCGGCGAGATCGGTCTCCGCAGAGCACTCGGCGCCAAGCCGCGGCACATCACCGGCCAGTTCCTCTGCGAGTCCTCCATACTCGGTGTGCTCGGCGGGCTCCTCGGCTCCGCGCTGGGGGTGCTGAGCGTCGTGGGCGTGGCCCTCTACCGGGACTGGACGCCGGTCGTTCACCCCCTCACCGTGATAGCGGCCCCAGGCATCGGCCTTGCGACTGGTCTGCTCGCCGGGCTCTATCCGGCATGGCGAGCGAGTCGCGTGCAGCCTGTCGAAGCGTTGCGGCGCTAGCGTCCTGAGTCGGTGATTCGTCGGCAGTACGAGGCGAGCGATTCGAGGCCAGGTTCAGCCAGGACGAGCTGGTGGGTGTGACCGGTGCGGCTGCAGGCCGAACGCCCGCCACACCCGCGAAACGGTCGACTGCGACAGCCCGGTCTTCTTCGCCATCGGCCGGGTCGACCAGTGGGTCGCGTTCACAGGCTTCGGCTCCAGGGTCCGGGCGATCAGCTCAGCGACCTGCTCGTCCATCACCGTGCGAGGCCGACCCGGACGCGGCTCGTCCGACAGCCCGGCGAGACGGTCCGCCAGGAACCGCTTCCGCCACTCCGAGACGGTGTCGCGGGACACCCCGACCCGCTCCACCACCACACGCGGCTCCAGCCTGCTGTCACCCACAACCCACAGCAGACCAAATCCAAGGGGCCCGTCAGCCAGACCCGCGAATTCAATGCGGAAATCGACTCATAGCGATGAACCAACTCCCCACCAGGACACTAGGCTTCCGGGAATTTCGTTCGGACCCGAGGTGAGGCATTCAAGGATCTCGCCTGCGGTCATCCAGAAATAGAGCCCGGGGTACTTTTCCCGACAGCACCCCGGGCCTGCATGACCTGCCCAAAGCCTGGACGGTCTTGCGGACACTTCGCCGCACCTATCTCTGTGGCAGCTCGTCGAACCAACACTCCACGAGATTCAGCCAGGACCATGTGGTGAACTAGATAAGGAACTTCTTGAACTTCTCGGCGCGGTGGCGACAGAGTGTTCTGATGACCTCGCTGGAGGCGACCTCAAGTACGGCGAACAGGGTCGTCACTCTCCGAGCCCACTCGTTCGGACAAACACGCTCGGATCAGTGGTTGATGTCCACCACGATGCGGTTGGGGGCGGTCAGCTTGAAGACGTTGTAAGAGGAGTGCGGCCCCAGCGCGAGGCCGATGGTCGCAGCGTCCTCGAAGCCGTACACAAGAGCCTGTCCCTTGAGGCTCGAGAACCCGTAGGACTCGTAGGACGCGCTCGTGTAGACGGGCTTCATGTTCACGTCGTGCGTCATCACCGGCGTCATCTGAATCTTCAGGTAGGAGTCACCCTTGATCGGCACCTCTCGTCTCGGGTACTCCTCGCCCTCCCAGACGAGCGGCGTGCTCTGCTCACTCGTCTGCCAGCCGGGGATGGCACCGTCGCCGAGGTCGATGACGATCCGGTCGTAGGTGTCGTGCGTGGCCGCCCGCACGCCGAGAAGGCAGGTCTGGACGCAGGTGGGGGTGGCTCCCACCGCGACAGCGGACGTGGTCCCGAACAGGGTGGCCGCCAGGGCGGCGGAGCCCGCCAGCGTGGCGAGCGCGGTCTTGCGCATGTGTACTCCTCGCGAGATGGGTGTTTCCGAATTCACCGTCGGGTCGTGTGACCGAACGGCAGCTTGGCGTGGCGAGTCGCCCTTGTACTGTCAGGAGTTCTCGGCGATCCCGCCGCCGGCCACTGATCACGTACGTTCCCGCCGTTTTGGAGGTCGGACCGGACCGCCGCAGAGCGCGTGCGCCCCCGCGGAGACCTACGGGGAACAGACCACAGGTCGATGTGCCTTGCCGTAGAGAGCGTCGACTTCCCGCGTCGCGGACCTTGGCCAAGTGGTGGCGCCTTGGGCGTCCCAGCCCGGGATCGCGGTCCTGGCACAGTCCTCCAGGAACGCTCCGGCCTTCTTCTGGCCGGCGTCCACCAGGCAGGAGAAGGAAATGATGTCGCCCTGCTCCGTCGGGGCACCGGCGTTGGAGAGCTGCTGCTCCTCCCCCTGCGGCCGAAACCCGGAGAAGTGCCAGACCTTGCGATCCCCGGGAGCGTCGATCAGTTTCCGCTTCCCGAGAGCCCGACCGAAGCGCCGAACTCTTCACGGCGCATGCGCCACCCTTCCCCCCTGGCGCCCTCGGGGTCGCCCTCGCTCAAGCCGACCGACCAGGAGTTCTCACTCACGAGACCCCCCTCGTTACTCCTGGTGATGTAAATCGCACACTACTTCGATGACCAGGGCGAACGCCATCAAGCAGCCGAAATTAAATGGGAGATTGACTGAAAATCGACTAATCGGCGGTCCACGCGGGCAGCGTGCCCTTCATGCCTGAGCCCCCGAGGAGGGTCGGCACAGGCCAGGTCCGAGAAGTCGCCAACAAGCCTTGGATCACGGACAACAAAACATCACCGCCGCACCGACCACCGCCTCCCCGGCATGGCGTGATCGCGGAGCGAGGCCAGCAGGGCAGGTGAGGTCGCGGAGTCGACTTCGACGGGACCGTCAAAAAGTCGCTACCGAGCGGTAGCCTTCCCGTCGCCTGGTGGCCAGGATGGGACGCGAGCATGACAAGCACCTGTCCCCAGAGCCTGTCGACCTCCAGGAGTCCCCCTTGCCCTCCACCGCCGTCAAGGCCAAGGCAGCCGCCGCCCTCGGTGCCGGCGCCCTCCTGCTCGCCGTCCCCGCCCCGGCCGCCTCCGCCGCCACCGCCTCCGCGCCCGCCACCCACACGACCTCGGCCGCCGCCCTCGCCGATGTCGACTACGGCACCTGGCGCCAGGACGTGGCCGCCGTGACCGCGCAGGCGGGCCCGTATCTCAAGGAGCGCGCCGACCACGCCAAGGCCGGCGAGAAGCAGGCCGTCGTCCTCGACATCGACAACTCCTCCCTGGAGACGGACTTCCACCCGTTCTGGGAGCTGCCGACGCCCGCCATCCCGGAGATCCGCGCGCTGGTGCGGGACGCGCACGCGCGCGGGACCGCGGTCTTCTTCGTCACCGCGCGGCCCGGGATCATCCAGTCCCTGACGGAGTGGAACCTGAAGGAGGTCGGCTACCCGGTCGACGGGCTGTACGTGCGCTCGCTGCCCGACCTGTTCACCGGCGTCGGCGCGTACAAGACGGCCAAGCGCGCGGAGATCGAGGCCAAGGGCTACACGATCGTCGCGAACATCGGCAACAACACCACGGACCTGGAGGGCGGGCACGCCGAGCGCGTCTTCAAGCTGCCGGACTACGGCGGCAAGCTGTCGTAATCCCGGTGATCGACAGGGCGCGGGTCCGGGATGATGGGCATATGCCGGAAAGATCTATACGGGTGGCCGTGACCCCCGCCGCCCTCGCCCTGCTCACCGCGGGACTGCTCACCGCCTGCGGGACGGAGGCGAAGCCGTCCGAGCCCGCCGCCCAGCCGAAGGCCACCGCCACCACCACGGCCGGCACGCCCACGCCCGCCGCTTCATCCGCACCCGCCGCGGTCGAGGCCGGCGGTTCGCTCGGCGGCCCGGGCACGGTCTGCGACCTGCCCGTCTCGTTCACCCTCGCCGCCGACTGGGAGCCGAAGGCCATCAAGAAGGCCGACGATCCGGATCTCGACGAACTCCGCCACCAGGGCCCGGCCACCGCGGTCTGCGAGGTGGACGCCAAGCCCGCCGGGAACATCGGCTTCCTGCGGGTGTGGACCGCCCCGAAGGACATAAGGGTCCGCCCGGCGCTCGAAGGGTTCGTGAAGGCGGAGCACAAGACCTCGGACATCACCTACCGCGACGTCAAGGCCGGTGCGCTGGCCGCCGTGGAGCTCACGTACACGGTGCGCGACTTCGACGGCGAGACGGTTCCGAAGCGGGCGTTCGCGGTCGCCACCCCGCAGGGCCCGGTCATCGTCCACCTGGGCGGCTTCGACGCCCAGGAGCACCGGGAGCTGCTCCCGGCCTACGAGCTCGCGCGCACCAGCCTGAAGCTCCGCTGACCGGTCCGGGCCCCAGCCGACCGGCCCGGGACTCCGCCGACGACCACCGCGCCCCCGCCCTTACCACATCGGTACGGGTGGGGGCGCGGCCCGCGAAAGGCGAACGGCGGCCCGGCGATACGGAAGCGATACGGATCAGACGAAGCGCTGGTTCGCCGAGCCGTTGCAGCTCTGCAGCCTGACCTGCTCCTTGGCCGCGCCCTGGGTGAGGCAGAGGCCGGTCGCGGAGGCCGGGCGGATCGTGGCGCCGTCGCGGACGAACTTCTGGTTGGCGCCGCCGTGGCAGTTCCAGATGACGAGCGGTGTGCCGGCCGTGTACGTCCCGCCGCGCACGTCCAGGCAGCGGTCCTGGCTGAGCCCGGTGTGCAGGGTGGCGCGGGCGGTGTCGTACCACCAGTTCTGGTTGCGGCCGCCGTGGCAGTCCCAGCCGAGGACGGCGGTGTCGTTGGCGGACACCGCGCCGTCGACGTCGAGACAGTTGCCCGTGGCGGCGTTCTTCAGCGGCTGGTAGACGTCGTCCCAGGCGAGCGGGAAGAGCACCGGGCTGCCGGAGGAGTTCACGTCCGCGCAGCCGGCCTCGCGCACGTTCGCGTTGTAGATCTGGGTGAGGCAGGACGCGAAGGCGGCGTGGCCCCGGGCGTTGGGGTGGAAAGACTGGCGGACGGAGTTCTCGTCCGGCAGGCCCGGCTTGGAGAGGTCGATGTAGAGGCCGCGGGCCCAGGTGTTGTCGGTGCAGACCTCGTGGCCGTGGAAGAGGCGCGAGTTGTCGAGGAAGACGGCATTGGTGTCGGCGGCCGCCTTGCGCATGCCGCGCTCGAAGGAGGGGACGGCGACGTCACGGGCCCACTGGGTGTCGGCGTCGTAGCCCATGCCGCCGCAGATCAGCTTGCCGGGGAAGTCCGGGTTGTCACGGAAGTCGGGGCCGATCGGGCTCGGGTAGCCCATGACGACGAGCTTGTAGTCGGCGTCGGCGTACCCGGCGTCGTGCATCACGCCGCGCAGATCGCGCACCGTCTGCTCGACCTTGGGCACGAGCCCGTCGACGCGGGTCTGCCAGCCGGGCGAGTACTTGTCCTTGCAGGCGCCCTGGGAGAGCAGATAGCGCTCGACGCAGTCGGTCATGACGGGCCCGAACTGGAGGTCGTCGTTGGCGCCGGCCACCAGGAGCACCATCTTGATGCGGGTGTTGCGAGCCTTGACGGCCAGGTTGTCGCTCTGGACGAGTTCGTCGGCGTACTGCTTCGAGCCGCCGACGCGGATGTTGCCGGTGTACGCGCCGGAGCAGGCCACGTTGAACGTGAGGTCCGCGGGGATTCCGGTGCGGTGGATGGCGGCGTCGGGCGAGCGGTGGCACCAGTTGTCGGGGCCGTTGGTCGGCGACTCGTACGTACCGACGCCCTCGCCGGAGATCTCGCTGTCGCCGAGCGAGATGAGCCCGGTCCTGCGCTGGGCGAGCGGACGCTCCTCGGGGCTGCCGTAGATCTTCGTCGCCTCGGCCGCCCGGATCGCCTCCAGTTCGGGCGGCAGGGGGACGGACGCCAGGGGTGCGGCGGAGACGGCCGCCGGGCCGGTCCCGGCCGCGGTGCTCGTACCGGCCGCTTGGGCGGGGGCGGCGGCGGTGAACGAGCCGAGCGCGGCGGCGGCCGCCGCGGCCACGGCGATGGGCCAGCGGAGTCTGTACCTGGTGCGCTTCATTGCGCCTCCTGGAAGTGGGGTTACCCACGGTTTTTACTGGCCGGTAAGCGACTTGGGAATAGGTCGAACACGACAAGTGCTCAACTTTTGCAGGAGGTTGAGATGACGAACGACAGCAGCCACCAGGACCGGCGCGACGATCACCGGGCCGGGCGGCCGACGGCCCACACCGAGCACACCGAGGGCCCGGCCGAGCACCCGGCCGAGTACCGGATCGAGCACGACTCCATGGGCGAGGTACGCGTCCCCGCCCACGCCAAGTGGCGGGCCCAGACCCAGCGCGCGGTGGAGAACTTCCCCGTCAGCGGCCAGCGCCTGGAGCGCGCCCACATCGAGGCCCTCGCCCGGATCAAGGGCGCCGCCGCGAAGGTCAACGCGGAACTGGGCGTCCTCGACAAGGACATCGCCGAGGCCATCCAGGAGGCGGCGGCCGAGGTCGCCGAGGGGCGCTGGGACGCGCACTTCCCGGTGGACGTCTTCCAGACGGGTTCCGGCACCTCCTCCAACATGAACACCAACGAGGTGCTCGCCACCCTCGCCACCGAGCGGCTGGGCCGCGACGTCCACCCCAACGACCACGTCAACGCCTCGCAGTCGTCCAACGACGTCTTCCCGTCCTCGATCCACATCGCCGCCACCGCCGCGGTCACCCGGGACCTGGTGCCGGCGCTGGAACACCTGGCCTCAGCGCTGGAACGGAAATCAGCCGAATTCGTGAGGGTCGTCAAATCGGGTCGCACCCATTTGATGGACGCCACCCCGGTGACCCTGGGG
Organism: Streptomyces sp. NPDC048718; assembly: GCF_043198875.1. Taxonomy (NCBI): domain Bacteria; kingdom Bacillati; phylum Actinomycetota; class Actinomycetes; order Kitasatosporales; family Streptomycetaceae; genus Streptomyces; species Streptomyces sp. NPDC048718. The sequence continues at coordinate 404,297 of NZ_JBICVG010000007.1, read as the reverse complement.
CAGGAATTCGGGGGGTACGCGGCCCAGATCCGGTACGGGGTGGAGCGGCTGCGCGCCACCCTGCCGCGGCTCGCCGAACTCCCCCTCGGCGGCACCGCCGTCGGCACCGGCATCAACACCCCGCACGGCTTCTCCGCCGCCGTCATCGCCGAGGTGGCGCGGGCCACCGGGCTGCCGTTGACCGAGGCCCGCGACCACTTCGAGGCGCAGGGCGCCCGGGACGGCCTGGTGGAGACCTCGGGCCAGCTGCGGACCATCGCCGTCTCGCTCACGAAGATCTCCAACGACCTGCGCTGGATGGCCAGCGGCCCGCGCACCGGCCTCGCCGAGATCAACCTGCCGGACCTCCAGCCCGGTTCCTCGATCATGCCGGGCAAGGTCAATCCGGTCGTCCCGGAGGCGGTCCTGATGGTCGCGGCCCAGGTCACGGGCAACGACACCACCGTTGCGGTGGCGGGCGCGGCGGGCAATTTCGAGCTCAACGTGATGCTTCCGGTGATGGCGAAGAACCTGCTGGAGTCCGTACGACTGCTGGCGAACGCGTCCCGGCTGCTCGCCGACCGGACGGTGGACGGGATCACTGCGAACGTCGAACGGGCACGCGAGTACGCCGAGTCCTCGCCGTCCGTGGTGACTCCGCTGAACCGTTACATCGGGTATGAGGAGGCGGCCAAGGTCGCCAAGAAGGCCCTCGCCGAGCGCCGGACGATCCGCGAGGTGGTCCTCGCGGGCGGGTACGTGGAGCGGGGCGATCTGACCCTGGAACAGCTCGACGAGGCCCTCGACGTCCTGCGGATGACCCGGCCCTGACACCGGTCGGAACGGGGCACGGAGCGGGCCCGGAACGGGGCACGGCAAGGGCTCGGAGCGGGGCACGGGAAGGGCTCGGTCACGGGCGGCGCGGTGGCTTCACCAGCGGGTCCGCCGCCCCGCCCGGCCCTCGCCCGCACCGCCCCCAGGCCCCTGTCCGAACCCCCGCCCCGGCCCCCGCCCCGGCCCCCTCCCCGGGCCCCGTCCCCGACCCCCGGCCGGGGTGGCGCGGTGGGTGGCGCGCCGGTCGGCCAGGGGTTCCGAACGGCCCGTCACCCCCTAAACTCTGCCCATGACAGCATCCGGCCGCCCACCGCACTGGGCACCGGGGGACCACATCCTCTGGCGCTACCGCGACAACGGCACCGGCGACGTGCACATCTGCCGCCCGGTCACCGTGGTCCAGGACACCCCGGAGCTGCTCGCGGTCTGGATGGCGCCCGGCACCGAATGCGTCAAACCGGTCCTGGCCGACGGCTCCCCCATACACGAGGAACCGCTGTCCACCCGGTACACCGCCCCCCGTACCACGATCCGGGCGCCGTGGCACGGCGCCGGGGTGCTCAAACTGGCCCGGCCGGACGAGCCGTGGTCGGTGTGGCTGTTCTGGGAGGGCGACTGGCTCTTCCGCAGCTGGTACGTGAACCTGGAGTCGCCCCGCACCCGTTGGGCCGGCGGCATCGACTCCGAGGACCACTTCCTCGACATCTCCGTCTTCCCCGACCGCAGCTGGCTGTGGCGCGACGAGGACGAGTTCGCCGAGGCCCAGCGGACCGGACTGCTCGACGCCGCGCAGGCGGAGCGGGTCCGGACGGCGGGGCAGGCGGCCGTCGAGGTGATCCGGGCGTGGGGCGCACCGTTCTCGGCGGGCTGGGAAAGCTGGCGGCCCGACCCGGGCTGGCCGGTCCCCGTCCTGCCCGAGGACTGGGACCGTACCGCCGTCCATACGGCACCCCGAGCCCCTTGATACGCCCCCGGGGGGCAACCGTAGGATCGTCCTCCGCAAGCAGTCGGCGTCGGAGCCGCACGTCACAGACCCGGCCGCGCCCCGTGAGCGGGTAGCGGCACACCAGCAACCGAGCAGCATCCGAGCAGCACCGGACCGCTGACCGGCCGTCGGCCGGCCATCGGTTCATCCATGAAGGCCACCCGAGGGGGAGAGCAGTGCCGGAGCCGTGCGCGGATGCCCCCACCGCCTTCCCCACATCGACCTCGTGCCGGGGGTTTAGCCCTGCCGATGGAGCGGCATCGGCGAGAAGAGCGCGTGCAACGCACCACCGGCCCGGACGGACGGAATCCCAGGCGTGACGGAGCATCCCACCTCCCACGAAGGCCGTAAGGCGATGGCCGAACGGCCGCAGGAACGCGCCCGCCCCCGCCAGGAAACGGCGCCGGGCGAGGCGCAGAGCGCCGCGCAGAACGCGGCCCCGAACGCGGCGCCGGCGAGCGCGTCGCCCCAGGTGACGGCGACCAGTACGACCACGAGTACGACGGCGAGCGCGACTGTGACGAGCCAGACCATGACGAACCCGACCGTGCCGGGCCCGGCCGTGACCAGCCCCGCCGTGACCAGCCCCGCCGTGACGAGCCAGACGGCCGGCGCGACGGCGAACGCGACGGCGACGGACCCGGCGGCCGGTGCGGCGGCGACCGCGGCGGCCGCCGTCGCCGTGCCCGTCCCCGCGCCCGGTGGCGCCGGTGGCGGGTCCCGCTCCCATCCCGACGGAGCCGGCGGAGCCGGTGGCGCGCCGCGCCGTGAGGGCGAGCGGCTGCGGTTCGTGGGCGCCGCGACGCGGCGGATCGCCCGCGGACTCGATCTCGACGAGATCGTGCTCGGCCTGTGCCGGGCGACGGTCCCGACCTTCTCCGACGCGATCCTCGTCTACCTGCGCGATCCGCTGCCGGTGGGCGACGAGCGCCCGGCCGAGCCGTTCGTGCTGCGGCTGCGGCGCACGGACCGGCTGCGCTTAACTGATCTGGAAGGCGAGGAGCTGGTCCTGGTCCCGGACCCGGATCCGACGCCCGCGGCGGAGCTGTGCGAGGTCCGCTCCGGCGGCGCGCTCGCCGAAGTACTGCGCGGGGTACGGCCGGTGCCCGGCGACTCGGCGGCGGCGCGGACCGCGCTGCCGGAGCTGCTCGGCCCGGACCATCCGCTGCCGAACGGCCAGCGGGCCATCCTCGCGCCGCTGCGCGGACGGCGCCGGGTGATCGGCGCGGCCGTGTTCCTGCGGCGCCCGGAGCGGGCCGGTTTCGAGCCGAACGACCTGCTGGTCGCGGCCCAGCTGGCGACGCACACCGCGCTCGGCATCGACAAGGCGGTGCTGTACGGGCGGGAGGCGTACATCGCGGACGAGCTGCAGCGCACCATGCTGCCGGACTCGCTGCCGCAGCCGACCGGTGTACGGCTGGCCTCACGCTACCTTCCGGCGGCCGAGACGGCGCGGGTGGGCGGCGACTGGTACGACGCGATCCCGCTGCCGGGCAGCCGGGTGGCGCTGGTCGTGGGCGATGTCATGGGCCACTCCATGACATCGGCGGCGATCATGGGCCAGCTGCGGACCACGGCGCAGACGCTCGCCGGGCTCGACCTGCCGCCGCAGGAGGTGCTGCACCACCTGGACGAGCAGGCCCAAAGGCTCGGCGAGAACCGCATGGCGACCTGCATGTACGCGGTGTACGACCCGGTCGCGCACCGGATCACCATCGCCAACGCGGGGCATCCGCCGCCCATACTGCTGCACCTGGGCGGCCAGGCGGAGGTGCTTCAGGTGCCCTCGGGCGCACCGATCGGCGTGGGCGGGGTGGACTTCGAGGCGGTGGAGCTGGACGCGCCGGCCGGGGCCACGCTGCTGCTGTACACGGACGGTCTGGTGGAGTCGCGCCTGCGGGACGTGTCGAGCGGCATCGAGCTGCTGCGGGAGCGCCTCGCGGCGACGGCGCAGCTCACCGGGCCGGACCACGCGCCTCCGCTGGAGGCGCTGTGCGACGACGTGCTCGACATGCTGGGTCCGGGCGACCGGGACGACGACATCGCGCTGCTCGCGGCCCGCTTCGACGGGATCGCGCCGAACGATGTGGCGTACTGGTACCTGGAGCCGGAGGACTCGGCCCCGGGCCGGGCCCGGCGGCACGCCCGCCGGGCGCTGACCCGCTGGGGCCTGGAGGATCTGACCGACTCGGTGGAGCTGCTGGTCAGCGAGGTCGTCACCAACGCGGTCCGATACGCCGAACGGCCGGTGACCCTGCGGCTGCTGCGGACGGACGTGCTGCGCTGCGAGGTCGGCGACGACTCGCCGCAGCTGCCCCGGCAGCGGCGGGCGCGGGATACCGACGAGGGCGGCCGTGGGCTGTTCCTGGTGAACCGGCTGGCCCGGCGGTGGGGTGCGACGCGGCTGTCGGGCGGCAAGGTGGTGTGGTTCGAGCTGGCCACGCACTGACGCGGGCTGCTCTGCCTGCTGGATGACGGTCGGTGCGGGAGACGTGCGGGACGTACGCCTCCCGCCGCCGCACCGCGCGTACCTCCCGTACCTCCCGTACCTCCCGTACCTCCCGTACGAGTGAAACGCACGCACGGACGCACGGATGAGAAAGGCGGGGGGGGGGGGGGGGGGGGGGGGGGGGGGGGGGGGGGGGGGGGGGGGGGGGGGGGGGGGGGGGGGGGGGGGGGGGGGGGGGGGGGGCGCCGGGGCGCGGGGCGGGGGGGCGGCGCCCCCCCCGGGCGGGGGGGGGGGGCCGCGCGGCCCCCCCCCCCCGCGCCCGCGCCCCCCGCCGCCCCCCCCCCCCCCCCCCCCCCCCCCCCCCCCCGCCTTGTCGTCGTTCAGCCCGTGTGCACCGCCGGGACCTGCCCGTACGCGGCGCCCGGCGCTACTGCCCGGCCGTCCCGGGATTCCCGGGGTTGCCCGGATCGGGGTTGCCGGGGTTGGGGGGATTGCCGCCGCCGGTGCCGTCCCCGGGCGGCTGGGTGGTCGGCGCCGTCGTCTCGGGCGGCGCCGTCTGCTCCGGCGGGGCGGTGATGGTCGGCCCCGTCGGCACCTGCGGGGTGGCGGGCGTCATGGGGGGCGGCGAGGTCGGCTCGGTGGGCTCGCCGCTGGGCGAGGTCGTCGGGTCCGGGGCCTCGCCGGTCGCGGTCGGCGACGGCTCGCCGCCGCCGGAGCCGGCCACGGTCTCCAGGTCGAAGCGGGCGCTGGAGCCGCCGCCGAGCGCCTTGGTGGTGTACGCGCCCCAGATCTGGGCGGGCAGCTTGCCGCCGTTGGCGCGGCCCGGGTTGATCGCGTCGGTGAGGGTGAGCTGGCTGCCGCCGTCCGGGGACTCGCCGAACAGGCCGACCGCGGTGACGAGTTCGGGGGTGTAGCCGACGAACCAGGCCGAGCGGTTGTTCTCGGAGGTACCGGTCTTGCCGGCGGCCTGGTACGGGCCCGCGGCACGGACGCCGGAGCCGCTCTGGACGACGCCCATCATGGCCTGGGTGGTGGTGTCGGCGGCCTCGCGGCTGATGACCGACTCACCGATGGGGTCGGGGCGGTCGACCGTACGGTCCTTGTGCTCGGCGGACTTCACCAGGCTCGGGGTGACCTTGACGCCGTGGTGGGCGAGGGTCGCGTAGACGCCGGCCATGTCGAGAGTCGAGGCGTTCATGACACCGAGCGACTGCGACGGGGTGGGGACGAAGTCGACGCCGTCCTTCACACCGAGGGCGAGGCCGGTCTTCTTGGACTTGTCCGCGCCGACGTCGACGATCATCTGGGCGTAGACCGAGTTGATCGAGCTGTTGGTGGCCTTCTGGACGGTGACCGGGCCGTAGCTGACCTGGTCCTCGTTCTGGGGAGCGAACGGGATGGCGCTGCCGACGACGGGACGCTTGTTGGTGCCGTCGTAGATCGTGTTCAGACCGATCCTGCGGCCGTCCTGGGTCTCGGCCTTGTTGTCGATGGCGGAGGCGAGCACGATCGGCTTGTACGTCGACGCGGGCTGGTAGTCGCGCCGGGTGGCGTTGTTCGTCCAGTGCTCGGTGGCGCCGATGCCGCCGTACATCGCGACGACCGCGCCGGTCTTCGGGTCCACGGAGGTGGCACCGGCCTGGACACTGGCGGCCCGCTTGCTGTTCTTGCGGTCGAGCTGGGACTCCAGCTCCTTGTCGACGGCGTCGACCAGGGCCTTCTGCTTCTTCTCGTCGACGTTGAGGGTGATCGTCCAGCCGCCGGCCTTCAGGTCCTCCTCGCTGACGCCCTGGCGCATGAGCTCCTGGTTGGCGGCCTCGACGATGTAGCCGCTCTGGCCGCTCAGGCCCTTGGGGGCCTTGGGCTTCTGCGGGACGGGGAACTTCAGGCCGGCCCGGGCCCGGGCGTCCAGCCAGCCCTCGCCGACCATGTTGTCGAGGACGTAGTTCCAGCGGTACTCGACGGCCTTGCGGCCCTTCTCGGAGGCGGCGTGCCAGTCGTACTGGCTGGGGGCCTGGAGGACGGCGGCGAGGTAGGCGCCCTGGGCGACGTTCAGCTTCTCGGCGTCGACGCCGTAGTACGCCTGCGCGGCGGCCTGGATGCCGTAGGCGCTGCGGCCGTAGTAGCTGGTGTTGATGTAGCCGGCCAGGATGTCGTTCTTTTCCTTCTGCCGGTCGACCTTGATCGCGATGACCATTTCCTTGAGCTTGCGCGTGGCCGTCTGGTCCTGGCTCAAGTAGTAGTTCTTCACGTACTGCTGGGTGATCGTCGAGCCACCCTGCTTGCCCTTGCCGCTGACTGTGTTCCAGGCGGCGCGGGCGGTGCCCATGATGTCGACGCCGTTGTCCTCGTAGAAGGTCTTGTTCTCGGCGGCGACGAAGGTCCGCTGGACCGGGAGGGGAACCTTGTCGAGGCCCACGATCTCCCGGTTGATCTTGCCCGTACGGGCCAGGACCTTGCCGTTGGAGTACTTGTAGACGTTGCTCTGGAGGGTCGCGTCCGCGTTCGCGCTCGGAACCGGGACCATCAGGTAGAGCGCGTAGAACGCGCCCATGACAAGCAGGCAGGTCACGAGGAAGGTGCCCAGGAGCTTCTTCCAGGTGAACAGGCGGCGTATGCGGCTCTTGCCGCCTGTGCTCGTGCTCGTACGGCCCATGTCCTCGTTCGCTCCGCTCGTCGTCGAATCAGCTCAGAAAGCTAACACCGCCCAATACGACAAAGGGCGATCGATCCGGCTTTTCCGGGCGTGAGAATCAGCACCCACCCCTGACGGAACCGACGTTCCAGAGGCCCGGATGGTTGTGTGCCGCCGGACACAAAGCTGTTACGGCCAGGCATGGACGGCGTCCAGAGGGGAAGTCTCCCCCGTTCGGCGGAGGAAACCGGCCACCTATGCATTGCGTGTATACACCGCCTGTACAGTGACGTCCATGTCCATCGGTCACACCCTTCTCGGGCTCCTGGAGTCCGGCCCCCGCCACGGCTACGACCTCAAGCGGGCCTTCGACGAGCGCTTCGGCCAGGACCGTCCCCTGCACTACGGGCAGGTCTACTCGACCATGTCCCGGCTGCTGCGGAACGGTCTCGTCGAGGTCGACGGCATCGAGTCCGGCGGCGGCCCCGAACGCAAGCGGTACGCCATCACCGAGGCGGGCGTCACGGATGTCGCGCGGTGGCTCGCGACTCCGGAGAAGCCCGAGCCGTACCTCCAGTCCACGCTCTACACCAAGGTCGTCCTCGCCCTCCTGACCGGCCGGGGCGCGGCGGAGATCCTCGATACGCAGCGGGCCGAGCATCTGCGCCTGATGCGTGAGCTGACCCGGCGCAAGAAGGACGGCGATCTCACCGACCAGCTGATCTGCGACCACGCCCTGTTCCATCTGGAAGCCGATCTGCGCTGGCTGGAACTGACCGCCGCCCGGCTGGACCGGCTCGCCGAGGAGATCCGTCGATGAGCGACGTCCCGACGACCGACGTCCCGACGACCGACCCTCCGGTGACCGACGCCCCGGCGCACTCCGCTCTGCTCTGCGCCCAGGGCGTCGACAAGGCGTACGGGCCGACCCCGGCCCTCGCCGGCGTCGACTTCACCCTGCGCGCCGGGGAGGTCGTCGCCGTGATGGGCCCCTCCGGCTCCGGCAAGTCCACCCTGCTGCACTGCCTCGCCGGGATCGTCCGCCCCGACACCGGCACCATCCGCTACGACGGGCGCGACCTGACCGCGATGACCGATGGACAGCGCAGCGCCCTGCGCCGCTCCGACTTCGGCTTCGTCTTCCAGTTCGGGCAGCTGGTGCCCGAACTGACCTGCGTCGAGAACGTCGCCCTGCCGCTGCGGCTGAACGGCGAACGCCGCAAGGACGCCGAACGGCGGGCCCGGGAGTGGCTGGCCCGGCTGGAGGTCGACGACACCGCCGGCAAGCGCCCCGGCGAGATATCCGGCGGCCAGGGCCAGCGGGTCGCCGTGGCCCGCGCGCTCGTCACCGCCCCGCGGGTGATCTTCGCCGACGAACCGACCGGCGCGCTCGACTCGCTCAACGGCGAGCGGGTCATGTCGCTGCTCACCGACGCCTCCCGGGACACCGGCGCCGCCGTCGTCCTGGTCACCCACGAGGCCCGGGTCGCCGCGTACTCCGACCGCGAGATCGTGGTCCGCGACGGCTCCGTACGGGACACGGAGTGGGCGGCATGAGCCTGCTGAGCGAGGCCGGGGACCGCGCCGACGGGCACGGCGGTGGCACGGCTCCCTCCGACGTATCGGGTGCCGACGCGGCCTCGCGCCGGGACCCGGGCGGCTCCGGTCCCCGGGCCTGGGCCCGCGATCTGGCGCTCGGCCTGCGTTTCGCCTTCACCGGCGGGCGCCGCGGCGGGCTCCGCACCACCCTGACCGCCGTCGGCGTCGGCCTCGGCGTGGCCCTGCTGCTGATCGCCGCGTCCCTGCCGAACATGCTGTTCCAGCGCGAGGTACGGGAGTCCGCGCGGCAGCCCGACGCCAGCTACGAGGTCGCGAAGCCCGGCCCCGACACCTTTCTCTACCTCCGTACCGACACCGTCTTCCGCGGCGACTCCGTCACCGGACTGCTGCTGCGTCCCGAGGGCCCGAAGGCCGCCGTGCCGCCGGGCGCGGACAAGATCCCCGCGCCCGGCACGATGCTGGCCTCCCCGGCGCTGCGCGATCTGCTCGCCTCCCCCGAGGGCGCGCTGCTGAAGAAGCGGCTGCCGTACGAGGTCACCGGCACGCTCGGCGAGGAGGGGCTGATCGGGCCGGCCGAACTGCGCTACGTCGCGGGCACGGACATCCTCGCCACCGGCAAAGCCGGCAACGCCGACGGCCGGGGCCGGACCTACGGCTGGTCGGTGCCCGGCGAGCCGATGAACGCGCTCCTGATGCTGCTCGTCGTCATGGCCTGCGTCGTCCTGCTCCTGCCCGTCCTCGTCTTCGTCGCGACCGCCGTCCGCTTCGGCGGCGAGCAGCGCGACCGGCGGCTCGCCGCGCTCCGTCTGGTCGGCGCGGACATCGCCATGACCCGCCGGATCGCCGCCGGCGAGTCGCTGGCGAGCGCGCTGCTCGGGCTCGTCGCGGGCGGCGTGTTCTTCGCGGTGGGCCGGCAGTTCGCCGGAACCTTCTCGATCTGGGACGTCAACGCCTTCCCGTCGGACGTCGTCCCGGTGTCCTGGCTCACCGTCGTCGTCATCGCCGCCGTGCCGGTCGCCGCCCTCGTCGTCGGCCTCTTCGCGCTGCGCGGGGTCTCCGTCGAGCCCCTCGGCGTCGTCCGTACGGCCACCCCCCGGCCGCGCCGGGTGCTGTGGCGGCTGCTCCTCGTCCTCGCCGGTGTCCTCGTGCTCGTACCGAGCCTCCAAGGGGTCGCACCTGCCGGGGACACCCTGCACACCACCGGCATCTCCCTCGGCGCCTCCCTTGTCCTCGCCGGGCTCACCACGCTGCTGCCCTGGCTGGTCGAAGCCCTGGTCAAGCGACTCTCCGGCGGCCCGGTGCCCTGGCAGCTGGCCACCCGGCGGCTCCAGCTCAGCAGTGGCACCGCGGCCCGGTCCGTCAGCGGCATCGTCGCCGCTGCGGCCGGGGCGATCGCCCTCCAGATGCTGTTCCAGGCCATCCAGAGCGACTTCATGCACCCCACGAACATGGACACCGCCCGCGCCCGGCTCCAGACCTCGGTCAGCGCCCACGACGGCGACGAGGCGCGCCGCGCCATCACCGCCCTCAGCGGCACCCGGGGCGTCACCGGGGTCGTCGGCACCATCGAGTCCAGCCTGTGGCGGCCCGGCCCGCCCGACAAGGGAATGGACTTCGGGCCGGTCACCTCGGTCTTCGTCGGCGACTGCGCTTCCTTGCGGGAACTGGCCACGCTGCCGTCCTGCGCCGACGGCGACACGTTCATCGCCCTCGCCCACGGCAAGGAGGGACCGGAGGACTCCTGGGTCACCTCGACCGCCCGGCCCGGCGCGGTCGTCGCGCTGCGCGATCCGCAGACGCACCGGGGCGGACCGATGCCGACCTGGCGGATCCCGGACGGCGCGCGCACCGTCGACTCCCGCCGCGATCCCATGGGCATCTACCAGTTCGGCGTCCTCGCCACCCCGAAGGCCGTCGACGCCGCCCGGCTCGACTCCCCCACGGCCGGTGCCATGGTGCGGATCGACCCGGCGGTCAAGGACGCGGAGGAGTACGTACGCAACGCGGTCGCCGCGCTCGACCCGACGACCAGCGTCCGGACACTCCAGGACGTCGAACGCGACGCGCAGTTCAGCACTGTCCGCACCGGCATCCTGGTCGGGGCCACCCTCACCATGCTGCTGGTCGCGGTCTCGCTCCTGGTCACCACGCTGGAGCAACTGCGCGAACGGCGGCGGCTGCTGTCCACCCTGGTCGCCTTCGGCACCCGGCGCGCCACCCTCGCCTGGTCGGTGCTGTGGCAGACGGCCGTACCGATCGTCCTCGGTCTCACCCTGTCCGTGGCCGGCGGGCTGTCCCTCGGCGTCGTCCTGGTACGGATGGTGGGCAAGAGCGTCGTGGACTGGTTCGCCTTCCTGCCCGTCGTCGGGGTGGGCGCGGGGCTGATCCTTCTGGTGACGCTGCTGAGCCTGCCGTTGCTGTGGCGGCTGATGCGGGCCGACGGTCTGCGGACCGAGTAGCCCCGGCCAGTGGGGGCGGGGGCCGCGAGGAGTGCGGCTCAGTCCCCCGCCCTCACCAGGCCGCTCTCGTACGCGAAGATCACCGCGTGGACGCGGTCCCGGAGACCGAGCTTCACCAGAACCCGGCCGAGGTGGGTCTTGACGGTCGTCTCCCCGATGAAGAGGCGGCCGGCGATCTCGTGGTTGGACAGACCCCGGGCGGCAAGGGCGAGTACCTCCCGTTCCCGCCCGGTGAGCGCGGTCAGCAGGCCGTGCCGGGCGGGCGCGGGCTCGGCGGGGCGCAGGACGAACCGTTCGACGAGCCGCCGGGTCAGCGAGGGCCCCACCATGACCTCGCCCCGCAGGACCGCGCGGACCGTCACCAGGATCTCCTCGGCGGGGGCGTCCTTGACGAGGAATCCGTTCGCCCCCGCACGCAGCGCCGCGTAGGCGTATTCGTCGAGGTCGAAGGTGGTGACGACCAGGATCCGGGGTGCGTCGGGCCGCGCGCACAGGTGCGCGGTCGCGGCGATCCCGTCCCGGCCGGGCATCCGTACGTCCATCAGGACGAGGTCCGGCCGCAGCGCCGCCACGCCCGCGATCGCCGCGTCGCCTTCGGCGGCCTCGCCCACCACCGTGAGGTCGGGCTGGCTGTCGACGACCATGCGCAGGCCCATCCGGATCAGCTCCTGGTCGTCGCAGATCAGCACCCGGGCCGGGGGTGCGGCCGGCGGCGAGACCGGAGGCGCCGGTGGGGTCGGTTCGGTCATGAGGTCACCGCCCAGGGCTCGGACTCGGCATCGGGATCGGACTTCGGCTGGTCGGGGCGGAGGGTGGCGGTGACGCGAAAGCCGCCGTCGGCGGTGGGTCCGGCGTCGACTCTCCCGCCGTACGGAGCGGCCCGCTCGCGCATGCCGGCGAGTCCGCGCCCGGAGGGGAGCGGCGAGGCGGGCTGCCCGGCGGGTGTCCCGCCGTCCCCGGCGGTGTTCTCCACGCGGATACGGACCAGCCGCCCGGGCCCCGGGACCCCCGTGTCGACGCGCACCCTGATCGCGGCGTCCGGCGGCGCGTGCTTGACGATGTTCGTGAGGGCCTCCTGCACGATGCGGTACGTCTGCGCGGTGAGGTCCGCCGTCAGCCCGCCCCCGTCTCCCCGCAGGTCCAGCCGGGCGCGCGTGCCCCGCGGGTCGAGCCGGCCGACGAGACGGCGCAGATCCGCCGGGAGGGACGCGGGATCCCGGCCCGGGCCGTCGGCCCCGGCCCCGGCCCCGGTCCCAGTCCCGGTCGCGATGCCGTCGGGACCGTCGGGACCGGGCGTACGCAGCACGCCGAGCAGCCGCCGCAGCTCCCCCAGCGCCTCGCGGCCGGTCGCGCCGATGACGCCGAAGGCCCGGTCGGCGGCGGCCGGGTCGGCCGGCCGCATCAGCCGGCCGCCCTCGGCGCTCAGCACCATCACGCTCACGCTGTGCGCGAGGACGTCGTGGATCTCCCGGGCGATCCGCGCCCGTTCCTCGGCGACGGCGGCCCGGGCCAGGGCGAGCCGCTCCGACTCGGCCGCCGCGACCCGCCGTTCGAACTCGGCGATATAGGCGCGCCGGGCCCGGACGTACTCGCCGTACATCCAGGCCCCGGCCAGCAGCAGCCCCACCGCCAGCGGGGTGAGCACGCCCCCGCGCGCCCCCGGGTCCCCCTCGTACGTCCGCTGCCACGCGGGGATCCACAGCAGGACGCAGACGGCGGCCGCGCCCAGCGTCGCCGCGGCGGCGAGGCGCAGACCGCGCACCGTGAGGGTGGCCAGGACGGCGGCCAGGGCGACGGCGCCCCGGCCCGGCTCCTGTCCCCACACCTGTCCGAGGTACTGGGCCCAGAAGGCAGCCGTCACCACGGCCGCGACCAGCACCGGCCGCCGGCGGCGCCACAGCAGGGGCAGCACCAGGGCCGCGTACACACAGGTCTGCGCCCAGACGGGCCGCCAGCCCGGCTCGGGGCGGATCACCGGGGGCACGGCCACCAGTGCGACCAACAGGACGTCCGTCAGCCACGGATGGTCGCGCCGCAGCCGGGGCAGGGTCTCCATCAGACGGCGCACCCCTTCACGCTACGGCCGGGGCCCGCCCGCCGTACATCGTCCCGGGGGTCGGCGCGGGGTCCTCCGCCGGTCGTACCCGCACCGGCCGGGGAGACGACGTGCGGCCACCCGGGGCGCTTCGAGCATGGCGGGCATGTCGATCGCCGTGGAGTTCCTCAGACGTCCGCTCACCACCGGTGCCATAGCGGCCAGTTCACGTCGGCTCGGGTACGCGATGACCGAGGGGATCGGTCTCGAACGGGCCCGGACGGTTCTCGAACTCGGGCCGGGTACCGGGGTGTTCACCGATGCCATTCTCGCCCGGCTCGCTCCGGACGCGCGGCTGGTCGCGGTCGAGATCAACCCGGTGCTCGCCGCGCGGCTCTCGGCGACCCGGCGCGATCCCCGGCTGACCGTGGTGCGCGGTTCGGCCGCGACCGATCTGGTCGCGATGGCGGGCGGGCCGGCCGACGCCGTGGTCTCGGGGCTGCCGTGGACGGTCATGCCGCGCGCGCTGCGCGGGCGCGTCCTGGACTCCGTGGCCGATGCCCTCGTGCCCGGCGGCCGGTTCACCACCTTCGCGTATCTGCACGCCGCCCGGACCCCGCCGGCCCGCCGACTCGCCGCCGAACTCGCCCTCCGTTTCGACCGCTTGGAACGCTCGCCGATGGTCTGGGCGAATCTTCCGCCCGCGTTCGTCCACCGGGCCACCCGGAAGGGGTGAACGCGTGCCCGACCCGTACGTCAGCGGCACGACGCCCGCGTTCACCGGACGGGTGGTTTACCTTCTCGTCCGTGTGAAGCCACTGGTGCCGGGGTGGTCATCTGCCAAGAGTGACGTGCGATGAGCACCGATCACATGAACTCCCCGGACCCGGGCCAGGCCTCGCCGCACACCGACGGCCCGCCCCCTTCGCGGCGCGCCGTGGTCACCGCGACCGGCGCCTCCGCCCTCGCCGCCGCGACCCTCGCGGTCACCGCCGCCCCGGCCGGCGCCCTCGCCCCGGCCGCCACCCCCGCCCCCTCTCCCGCCGCCGCGCCCTCACAGGCCCCGGCGGCCCCGGCCGGGGCCGCCGCCGGGCCGCCCGGCACCGACCCGCACGCGTACACCACGGTCGCCCGCGCGATCACCGTCCACGACGAGCACGACCAACCGCTCGTCCCCCGCTATCTCAAGGTCCTGCGCGACGGCCTGCCGGCCGGTCGCGGCCGGCCCACCCGGCGCGTCCTGGTCATCGGCGCCGGCCCGGCCGGGCTGCTCGCCGCCGATCTGCTGCACCGCGCGGGCCACGACGTCGTCGTCATCGAGGCCAACGGCAACCGCGTCGGCGGCCGGATCAAGACCTTCCGCAAGGGCGGTCACGAGAAAGGCCGGCAGCCCTTCGCCGACCCCCGCCAGTACGCCGAGGCCGGAGCCATGCGGCTGCCCGGGAGCCACCCGCTCCTCATGGCCCTCCTCGACACCCACAAGCTGCCGCGCCAGGAGTTCCTGCTGGTGGACGTGGACGTGAAGGACCCGTCCAAGCGCGCCAACCGCACCTGGATCCACGTCAACGGCGTCCACACGCGCCGCGCCGACTACGAGAAGCACCCCGAGCGGATCAACGCCACCTTCGGCGTGCCCGCCCGCCACCGCACCCGTACCGCCGCCGCGATCCTCGCCGAGGCCCTCGAACCCGCGCACCTCCTCGTCCGGGGCAAGGAGGGCTCCACCCTCGTCGAGGGCTGGGCCGAAGTCCTGCGCCGCTACGGCCACTTCTCGATGTACCGCTACCTCACCGAGGTCGCCGGGCTCGACACCCGCACCATCGACCTGGTCGGCACGATCCAGAACCTGACCTCCCGGCTGCATCTGTCCTTCGTGCACAGCTTCCTGTCCGCCGCGCTCATCGACCCCAAGACGACGTTCTGGGAGATCAAGGGCGGCACCGCGAAACTCGTCGACGCGCTCTACGCGCCGGTGAAGAGCAAGGTCCACCTCGACCGGCGCGCCGTACGGATCGAGCGCCAGGGCTCCACGGTCCGCGTCCACACGGTCTCCGAGAAGTGCCAGACCGGCGAGGGCGGTGTCACCGAGGTCTTCGAGGGCGACGAGGCGATCGTCACCGTGCCCTTCTCCGGGCTGCGCCATGTGACCTTCGACCCGCCGCTGTCGTACGGCAAGCGCCGCGCCGTCACCGAGCTGCACTACGACGCCGCCACCAAGGTGCTGCTCGAATTCTCCCAGCGCTGGTGGGAGTTCACCGAGGAGCAGTGGAAGAAGGCGCTGGACTCCATCGAGCCCGGTCTGTACGCCCGCTACCAGAACGGCCGTGTCACCGACGGGCACCACCTCGGCGCGCACGCGTCCGTCGCGAAGCTCGGCGTCCGGCTCACCGACGCCTACCGGCACTGCTTCGGCGCCTTCCGGCCCGCCACCGGCCGCGACCCCGAGGCCGCGCACGTCCGCGGCGGCGGCTCGGTCAGCGACAACGCCAACCGGTTCATGTACTTCGAGCACGCCCACCCGATGGAGGGCAGCGACGGCGGCGTCCTGCTCGCCTCGTACAGCTGGGCCGACGACGCCCTGAAGTGGGACGCGTACGCCGACGACGAGCGCTATCTGCGCGCGCTCGCCGGGGTGCAGGCGGTGTTCGGCCGCCGCTGCGAGGTGTTCTTCACCGGCAAGGGCCGCACCCAGTCGTGGATGCGCGATCACTACGCGTACGGCGAGGCGTCCGTCCTGCTGCCCGGGCAGCACACCGAGCTGTTCCCGGACGTCCCCACCTCCGAGGGCCCGCTGCACTTCGCCGGCGACCACACCTCGATCAAACCGGCGTGGATCGAGGGCGCGTTGGAGTCCGCGGTCCGTACGGCGCTGGCCGTGCACACGGGCTAATCGGCCTCATCGGCCTCGGAATCGGACGGCCGCACGATCCGGACCGGGAGGCAGGTCATCGCCTCCCGGAGCGAGTCCGCCAGGACCTCGAACTCGGCCTGGCGGGCCGCGCCCGTCCGCATCGCGAGCGCGATCCGGCGCGAGGGCGCGGGGGCCGCGAAGTCCCCTGTGCACAGTGCGGCGTTACGGGCAGTCTCCACCGTCACGGCGGTCCGCGGCAGCAGGGTCACCCCGAGCCCGCCCGCGACCAGTTGCACCAGCGTCGACAGGCCGGCCGCGGTCGTGGTCACCGGAGCGCCCTCGGCCCGGCCCGCCTCCCGGCAGACGTCCAGCGCCTGATCGCGCAGACAGTGCCCCTCGTCGAGCAGCAGCAGCTTCAGTTCCCGCAGCGCCTCGCGCGGGATGTCCGTCAGCCCGGCCAGCGGATGCCCACCTGGCGCCACCAGGACGAAGTCCTCGTCGAACAGGGGGAGTTCGGTCACACCGGGCACCCCGAGCGGCACGGCGAGCAGCAGCAGGTCGAGCCGTCCCGCCGCGAGCCCGTCGAGCAGCGAGGAGGTCTGCTCCTCGTACACCTGGAGATCCAGCTCCGGGTAGCGGTCATGGACCAGCCACAGCACGGCCGGCAGCAGATACGGCGCGACCGTGGGGATCACCCCGAGCCTCAGCACCCCGGTGAACGGCGCCCGCACCGCCTCCGCCTCCTCCATCAGCCCCCCGACCGCGTCGAGGACCGCGTGCGCCCGCGCCGCGAGCCGCTCCCCGGCGGGCGAGAGCAGCACTTTCCGCGTCGTACGCTCAAGGAGCTGGACACCCAGTGCCTCCTCCAGCGACGACACCGCGCCGGAGAGTGCGGGCTGGCTCATACCGATGGCCGCCGCGGCATCCCGGAAGTGGAGATGCTCCGCGACCGCCGCGAATGCCTTGAGCTGGGAAAGTGTGGGCTGCTTCACACGCCGTACCGGGATCACTGATAACCGCCTTCGATCAACATGAGCCAGTCTAGCTATTTCCCCGATCAATGCACCGCGTGCCATGCTGGACAACGTCCAACCCCCACGGAAGCCCCCGAACCGGGACGCTTCCTGCCCCAAGGAGTGCGCGTGCTTACTGTCGGTGACAAGTTCCCCTCGTACGACCTGACCGCCTGCGTGTCGCTGGAAGCCGGCAAGGAGTTCGCGCAGATCGACGCCAAGTCCTACGAGGGCAAGTGGCGCGTCGTCTTCTTCTGGCCGAAGGACTTCACCTTCGTCTGCCCGACCGAGATCGCCGCGTTCGGCAAGCTGAACGAAGAGTTCGCCGACCGTGACGCCCAGATCCTCGGCGTTTCCGGTGACTCGGAGTTCGTCCACCACGCCTGGCGCAAGGACCACGCCGACCTGCGTGACCTGCCCTTCCCGATGCTGGCCGACTCCAAGCACGAGCTCATGCGCGACTGTGGTGTCGAGGGCGAGGACGGCTTCGCGCAGCGTGCCGTCTTCATCGTGGACCCGAACAACGAGATCCAGTTCACCATGGTGACCGCCGGTTCCGTCGGCCGTAACCCCAAGGAGGTCCTGCGGGTCCTGGACGCCCTGCAGACCGACGAGCTGTGCCCGTGCAACTGGAACAAGGGCGAGGACACCCTCGACGCCGGTGCCCTGCTGGCCGGTGAGTGAACATGGCGCTCGATGAGCTGAAGGCCGCCGTCCCGGACTTCGCCAAGGACCTGAAGCTGAACCTCGGCTCGGTCATCGGCAACAGCCCGCTGCCGCAGCAGCAGCTGTGGGGCACGGTGCTCGCCTGCGCGATCGCCTCCCGTTCGCCGAAGGTGCTGAAGGAGCTGGAGCCCGAGGCCCAGGCCAACCTGAAGCCCGAGGCGTACCAGGCCGCCAAGTCGGCCGCCGCGATCATGGCGATGAACAACGTCTTCTACCGGACCCGGCACCTGCTGTCGGACCCGGAGTACGGGACGATGCGCGCCGGTCTGCGGATGAACGTCATCGGCAACCCGGGCGTCGAGAAGGTCGACTTCGAGCTGTGGTCGCTGGCCGTGTCCGCGATCAACGGCTGCGGTCAGTGCCTGGACTCGCACGAGCAGGTCCTGCGCAAGGCCGGTGTCGAGCGCGACACCATCCAGGAGGCCGTGAAGATCGCCGCGGTCATCCAGGCGGTCGGCGCGACGCTGGACGCCGAGGCGGTTCTCGCCGAGTAGCACCAGCCGGTCTACCGTTGTCAGTGGAAGGCCCCGGGATTTCGCCCCCGGGGCCTTTCGCCGTGTCCGGGGCCGCCCGCTCGCTCGCTCACGCCCTTCGTCGGCTCAGCGGCTCGCTTCGGGTCTGGTCGGCTCTTCAGCTCTTCAGCGCGGACATGAGTTGGCGCATGTCCTCGACGGCATGGGTCCGCAGGGCGGTCGGGCCCGCCGTCGGCGCCTTCGGGTCGGTTTCGGGTGCGATCCCGCCATCCGTGGGCGACACATTGGGCATGACGAGCATCTTGAGGACGGCCTGCCCGTCCAGGACCACGAGCCTGATGCTGTCGTCGTCCCCCGCGTCGACATACGACACGTCCCCGAGGTCCCCGGTCCGCTCGTACCCGAGAGTGTCCATGTCCGCGTCGAGTTCCGGGCCGGGGTCGGTCTTCCGGTGAAGCTCGTAGTCGATGACCACGTCGTACGCGCTGGGCCCGGCGGCCAGCCGGACACTGCAGTTCCACCGGAAGAGGGCGGAATGCTCCCGCTTCTGCGAGGGCCTGCTCCCCTCCCCCCTCTCGGAGCCGAGCACCGAGGCGAGCCCGTCCAGGTGGGCCACCCGGCACGGGTCGCGGTCCGTGCGGTAACCGCCGAGGCCGGGCCCCGCCCAGTCGTACACGAAGAGCCCGCCGGCCCAGACCACCGAGGCGACCACCGCACCGCCGACCGCCCCCAGCCAGGGGCGGCGGGACCGCGCGCGCCGAGGGGCGTCCAGGGTGTCCCTGGTATCCGTGGCTGCCGTGGCGGCCGGATCCGGGCCGGGATCGTCGACGAGTTCGGGCTCGGATATCACGCTTTGCTCCCGGGGGCAGGGGCCGCAGCGGTGACAGGGCCGGTGGCGGAGTCGGGCGCCGCGCCGGAGTCCGGGGCCGCGCGCAGGGCCTGTTCGGCGCTGTACGCGCGGAGGTAGCCGACGGCGGTGTTGGTGACGGCGACCAGCGGCACGGCGACGACGGCGCCGCCGATGCCGGCGGTCAGCCCGCCCGCGGCGACGGAGAGGACGACGGCGAGCGGGTGGACCCGGACCGCGCGGCCGAGGATGAACGGCTGGAGGACGTGGCCCTCGATCTGCTGCACGGCGAGGACGACCACGAGCACCATCAGCCCGGTGAACACATTGGTGGTGACGAGCGCGACCACGCACGCGAGGGCGCCGGAGATGACGGCGCCGACGAGCGGGATGAACGCGAAGAGGAAGATGAAGACGCCGAGCGGCACGGCCATGGGCACGTCGAGGAAGTAGAGCCCGAGGCCGATGAAGACGGCGTCGATGAGGGCGACGAGGACCGTACCCCGGACGTACGCGGTGAGGGTGCGCCACGCGCGCGGGCCCGCTCCCGCGACACCGGGCCGGGCCTGCGCGGGCACCAGCTTCAGCGTCCACTCCCAGACCTTCTTGCCGTCGTGGAGCAGGAAGAGCGTGGAGAACATCGCGAGCAGTATGCCGGTCATGGCCTCGACCATGACGGTCACGCCCTGGAGGCCGGCGGAGGTGATCTGTTCGGCGTTGGCGCCGATGGAGTCGCTGAGGTTCTTGGCGATCTCGTTGATCTGCTGCTCGGTGACGTGGAACGGGCTGTTGAGCAGCCAGCGCTTGAGTTCCTCGATGCCGTCCCTGACGCGGTCGGACAGGCTGTCGATGTTGTCCATCACCTGCCAGACCACGAACCAGCCGACCAGCCCCATGACGACGAAGCCGGTGACGGCGGTGACGGCGGTGGCGAGTCCGCGGGGCATGCCCTTGCGGCGCAGGAGGGCCACGATGGGCTGGAGCAGGGCGGTGATGAGGAGGCCGGCGACAAAGGCGAGGACGACCAGCTGGACGGAGCTGATGACCTTCATCAGGACCCAGACCGTGCCGGCGAGGACGAGCAGCCGCCAGGCGACCTCGCCGGCCACGCGCATGCCCCAGGGGACGGCGTCCACGGGGTTGGGGCGGGCGGCGACGGCGGGGGCGTAGGCGGGGGGCGCGGGGACGGATCCGGTGACGGGTGCCACCGGCCGCTCGACCGGGGGCGCGCTCGCCGTGGCCGCCGGGGCCGCCGGGGCCGCCGGGGCCGCCGGGGCCGCCGGGGGCGGCACGGGTGCCGGAGGCGTCGTGTTGTCCGCGGCCTCCGCGGGTCCCGTTGGTCCTGTGGTTGCCGCTGTGCCCGTGGTTCCGGCGGTTCCCGTGGCGGGGGTTGCCGGGGCGGGGACGGGAGCCGGGCCGGGACCGGGCACGGCGGCTGCGGTGACGGGGGCCGGTGCGGGAGCGGGGTCCGGGGCCGAGACCGAAGCCGGGCCGGGAGCCGGAATGGGTGTGGAGGCGGAGGCCGGGGTGGCGAGTGCGTACGGCGGCCCGAGCGGGTCGTCGCGTTCGGCCTGGACCCTGCGCTCGTCCAGTCGCCGGCCCATCCGGCTCAGGGTCTCCCCCGTCCGGTGCAGCCATATGGGCAGTCTCGACATGCTCTTCCCTCTCCCCCTCCGGGTCCCCGAACCTACACCCTGGGACGCACGCGTGGCCCCTCACCGAAAGGACGGTGAGGGGCTGCGTGAGGTTGAGCGGACCGGCCGGGGCCTAGTACCAGTGGTTGGCCTGCCAGAACGACCAGGCGCCGCAGGGGCTGCCGTAACGGCCGTTCATGTAGCTGAGGCCCCACTTGATCTGGGTGGCCGGGTTGGTCTGCCAGTCGGCACCGGCCGAGGCCATCTTGCTGCCGGGCAGGGCCTGGACCAGACCGTACGCGCCCGAAGAGGCGTTCGTGGCGCGATAGTTCCAGGTGGACTCGTGGTTCACGATGTTGCTGAAGCACTGGAACTGGTCGCCAGGGATCATCTGGCGGGCCATCGCCTGGACATCGGACACCGAGTACGAGCCCTGGGCGGCGAAGCTGGTCGCGTCGCGCAGCGCGGAACGGCTGGCGCGCTCGGCGGCCTCCTTGCGCTCCTTCTCGGCCTTCTCCGCCTTCTCCGCCTTCTTCTTGGCCTCTTCCGCCTTGTCGGCGGCGACCTTCTTGGCCTCGGCGGACTTGGCGGCCTGGATGCGGGCGGCTTCCTCGGCGGACTTGCGGGCGACGGAGTCCGCGGTGGCGGCCTGGACGTCGGCCTGCTCCGCGAGGGTGGAGACCTGTACCTGGGCCTGCTCGCCCGCGGGAATGTCCGCGAGCAGCGTGGTGTCGGCCGCAGTGGCCTCGAAGTTGTCGTCCACGGGCTGCGCCGCGTTGCCCGAGGCAACGCCGACGACGGCTCCGACGGTGGTGACCGCAGTGGCCGAAGCCACCGCGAATCCCCGGACCGAGATCCGGCTCACACGGTTTCCTTCCACAATCACCCGCGCAGGTGACCATGCGGGCGAAATCGTGCCCCTGGCGCTGGTCTCCGTCCTGATAGGTCACAAGAGACACGGGCCCGTGGTTCTGTGGGCGGCATACGGCGAACGGCTGTTGAGTTGTGTGGTGCCGCACCTCTGGAGGTGCGCGTGTGCCGAATGCGGGGCCTGACGGAAGCAAGACTTTGCCGGACGTCGGCGCCGCAAGGCAATTCTGTGTTGCGTGTTTAACGTCACACCTGGGCAGGGGTACGGGTTTTGGACACAAGTACGGACAACGCGGCGCCGCCCGGCTAAGCTCTCGCGCTTTGCCGGGCGGCGCCAACAGGGGTGCGTTCAGGGTCAGATCTGGATGTCCTCCAGCATTTCGGTCACGAGGGCGGCGATCGGGGAGCGCTCGGACCGGGTGAGGGTGACGTGCGCGAAGAGCGGATGGCCCTTCAGCTTCTCGACGACGGCGACGACTCCGTCGTACCGGCCGACCCTCAGGTTGTCCCGCTGGGCGACGTCATGGGTGAGCACCACCCGGGAGTTGGCGCCGATCCGGGACAGCACGGTCAGCAGGACGTTCCGCTCCAGCGACTGGGCCTCGTCCACGATGACGAAGGCGTCATGGAGCGAGCGGCCCCGGATGTGGGTGAGCGGCAGCACTTCGAGCATCCCGCGCCCGAGCACCTCCTCGATCACCTCGCGGCCCGCCACGGCGGACAGGGTGTCGAACACCGCCTGCGCCCACGGGCTCATCTTCTCGGCCTCGGTGCCCGGCAGATAGCCGAGGTCCTGGCCGCCGACCGCGTACAGCGGACGGAACACCATCACCTTCTGGTGCTGACGGCGCTCCAGGACCGCCTCCAGGCCCGCGCAGAGCGCGAGCGCGGACTTGCCGGTGCCGGCCCGGCCGCCCATGGAGACGATGCCGACGTCGGGGTCGAGGAGCAGATCGAGCGCGACGCGCTGTTCGGCGCTGCGGCCCCGGATGCCGAAGACCTCGCGATCGCCGCGGACGAGCCGGACGTCCCCGTCGGCCGTGACCCGGGCGAGGGCCTTGCCGCGCCCGGACTTCAGGACGAGACCGGTGTGCACCGGCAGTCCGACGGCGTCCGGGACGTGCAGGGTCTCCTGCTCGTAGAGGAGGTCGATCTGTTCGGCGGGCAGCGCCAGCTCGGCCATGCCGGTCCAGCCGGACTCGGTGATGGCGAGTTCCGCCCGGTACTCCTCGGCGAGCAGACCGACCGAGGACGCCTTGATGCGCAGCGGCAGGTCCTTGGAGACGACCGTGACGTCGTACCCCTCGGCCTGGAGGTTGCGGGCGACGGCGAGGATGCGGGAGTCGTTGTCGCCAAGCCGGTAGCCGGCCGGCAGGACGCCGGGGTCGGAGTGGTTGAGCTCGACGCGCAAGGTGCCGCCGAGGTCGCCGATGGGCAGCGGAGCGTCGAGGCGTCCGTACCGGACCCTGAAGTCGTCGAGGAGGCGCAGGGCCTGGCGGGCGAAGTAGCCGAGTTCGGGGTGGTGCCGTTTGGCCTCCAGCTCGGTCACCACGACGATCGGCAGGACTACTTCGTGCTCCTCGAAGCGGGACATCGCGCTGGGGTCGGCCAGCAGGACGCTGGTGTCGAGGACATAGGTGCGCCGGTCGGACAAGCGCCGCTTCGTGCTGGTCACCACGTGGACAGACCCCCTTAGTGGACCCCTGTGAGGTCGGGGTGCGACGGCGCCGTTGCGGATACGGGGGCGTCGTCGCGGCGGGATGGGACCGGGCTCGGGCCACGATGCGCGGGCCGAACTCCGGCCCCCCGCTTCGTCCGTGCGTGTTCCGCACGGTCGTCCTGGTGCAAAGGGCCTCCCGGGTGAACGGTCTCCGTGCCGCTCACTTCAACCAGGGATATGCCCTCGAACACACGCCGTCATGCCATGGCATATGACGGCCGGTAGGTGAACAGAAGGTGGCGGATATCCGGATATGGGGGCCGGTCGAGCGGGCCTCGGCAAAGCCGTCGGCAAGCGCCGGTAAAGAGGGGGCGGCGCGGGGGCGGAGAGGTCGCCTGAGGGGGAACGGGGAGGGCAGGGGGAGGGAGGTTGGGCCTCCGAAGCGGCGGTGCCGGGGCGGTGCCGGGCCGGAGGGCTCAGCCTCCGAAGCGGCGGTGCCGGGCCGCGTAGTCGCGCAGCGCGCGCAGGAAGTCGACCTTGCGGAAGGCCGGCCAGTGGACTTCACAGAAGTAGTACTCGGAATGGGCGCTCTGCCACAGCATGAATCCGGACAGCCGCTGCTCGCCGCTGGTACGGATCACGAGGTCCGGGTCGGGCTGTCCGCGCGTGTAGAGGTGCTCGGAGATCACGTCGATGTCGACGGTCTCGGCGATCTCCTCGATGGAGGTGCCGCGCTCCGCGTGGTCGAGGAGCAGCGAGCGGACCGCGTCCGCGATCTCCTGCCGGCCGCCGTAGCCGACGGCGACGTTCACGAGTATCCCGGGATTGTCGAAGGTGGCCTGCTCGGCTTCCTTCAGTACGGTCTGGGTCCGCGCGGGCAGCAGGTCGAGGGTGCCGACGTGGTGGACCCGCCAGCGGCCGTCGGCGGCCAGCGAACGCACCGCGTCCTCGATGATCGAGAGCAGCGGGACGAGCTGCTCCTCGGGGCGGCTGAGGTTGTCGGTGGAGAGCATCCAGAGCGTGACGACCTCGACGTCGGTCTCCGCGCACCAGCCGAGCAGTTCCTGGATCTTGTCCGCGCCGGCCTTGTGGCCCTGCTCCGGGGTTCCGCCCGAGGCCTTGGCCCAGCGGCGGTTGCCGTCGAGGATGACTCCGATGTGCTTGGGCACCTGGGCGTGGTCGAGGCGGCTTTCCACCCGGCGCGCGTAGAGCCCGTACACCAGGTCGCGCAGGTTCACTGTTCTTAACCCCTCCATGCCGCGTCGGCCCCCGAGGCCGCCACATTACTGCGCACCGGCGACCGGCTCCCAGCCCGGGACTGTCACAAGTCCGTGATAAGCAGAGATACGTGACTGATTCCCCCTTCTACCGCGCCGCCGCGGACCGCTACGACTCCATGGAGTACCGGCGCACCGGCCGCAGCGGGCTCAAGCTTCCCGCCGTCTCGCTCGGCCTCTGGCACAACTTCGGCGACGACCGCACGCTCGACTCGCAGCGCGCGATCCTGCGCCGCGCCTTCGACCTGGGCGTGACCCACTTCGACCTGGCGAACAACTACGGCCCGCCGGCCGGCTCCGCCGAGCTGAACTTCGGGAAGATCTTCGCGCAGGACTTCGCCCCGTACCGGGACGAGCTGATCGTCTCGACGAAGGCCGGCTACCTGATGCACCCGGGGCCGTACGGCGAGTGGGGCTCCCGCAAGTACCTGATGTCGTCGCTCGACGCCTCGCTGAAGCGGATGGGCCTCGACTACGTCGACATCTTCTACTCGCACCGCTTCGACCCGGACACCCCGCTCGAGGAGACGATGGGCGCGCTGGCCTCGGCCGTGCACCAGGGGAAGGCGCTGTACGTGGGCGTCTCCTCGTACACGAGCGAGCAGACCGCCGAGGCGGCCCGGATCCTGAAGGAGATGGGCGTTCCCGCGCTCATCCACCAGCCCTCGTACTCGATGATCAACCGCTGGACGGAGGACGACCGGCTCCTCGACACGCTGGAGGCGGCCGGCATGGGCTGCATCTCCTTCGTGCCGCTGGCGCAGGGGCTGCTCACCAACAAGTACCTGAAGGGCATTCCGGAGGGGTCGCGGGCGACGCAGGGCAAGTCCCTGGACCCGGAGCTGCTCTCGGACGAGGTGCTGCGGCGGCTGCGCGGGCTCGCGGCGATCGCGGAGCGGCGCGGGCAGTCGCTGGCGCAGCTGGCGCTGACGTGGGTGCTGCGGGACGAGCGGATGACGTCGGCGCTGATCGGCGCGTCGAGCGTGGCGCAGCTGGAGGAGAACGTCGCGGCGCTGGCCGGGGCGCCGCTGTCGGCCAAGGAGCTGGCGGAGATCGACTCCTTCGCCGTGGACACGGCGGGCACCAACATCTGGGCCGGCCGCAGCTGAGGCGAAGGGCCTCTGGAGGCTGAAGTCCGAGGGCTGAGGGCTGAGGGCCTTTGACTTCGGCTGGTGGCCGAGGGCCTCTGGAGGCCGGGGTTCGACGGGCCCTGGGGCCTGGCGTACGGCGTCGGGCCCCGGGGATCGGGCGTCCGGGGGCCCGGTCCTGAGGCGCTCGGGCGCGGGCGGCGGGGGCTCGGGAGGGGAGATTCCGGCGCTGCCGGTCGGCGCCGCGGAGCACGTACTCAGGGCCCTTGCCGTACCCGGATCCGTGTCCGGGCAAGAAAACGGGCCGGTCCGTGGGGGGGATACGGACCGGCCCGAGGGGGGGTTTCCACCATAACCCTTCATTAGTCGTGCTGTGTGCCAGGTCCACGGCGCGGACGCCGCCGGAAGCGCCGGAAGTCAAGCGGCACAAGGGCCGTACGACCTCATGGCGGTTTTACGCCCCGGCGTGGCGGCGGGTCCCGTCCCTCCCACGGGGGACCCCGGGGGCGAGGCGGGCGATTGACGGGCGGGGCGTACGGGGGCGGTGCCGTGGCGGCCGTACGAGCCGGGGCCGTACAGGCCGGGCCCGGTCCTCAGGGCGCCGCGGTGAACGCGCCGAGCAGCAGCCCGAGCAGCGCCCCGGCGATCATGAACGGGCCGAAGGGGATCGCGGTGTCGCGGCCGGCCCGGCGGGTGGCGACGAGCCCGAACCCGTACACCGCCCCGAGCAGGAACCCGGCGAACGCCCCCGCGCACAGCACCCCCCAGCCGTACCAGCCGAGCGCCGCGCCGAGCGGGACCGCCAGCTTCACGTCGCCGAAGCCCATCCCGGCCGGGTGGAGGAGGTGGAGGAGCAGATAGCCGCCGCCGAGGGCGAGTGCCCCGAGCAGCGCGTGCGTCCAGGAACCCGCCGCGTACGGCAGGAGCCCGGCGAGCGCGAGCAGCAGCGGCAGCGCGGCGGCGAGCGGCAGGGTGAGCGGGTCGGGCAGCCGTCGAACGCGGACGTCCACGCACGCGAGGAGGGTGCCGAACGGCGCGGCGAGCAGCCAGACGAGCAGTTCGGGCCGGGGCCCGCCGGTCGCGGCGGCGAGCGCCGCGCACGCGAGGGCGGTGAGCAGCGGCGCGGTGTACGGGGCGGGGGTCGTCGCACAGGCCGCGCGCCCCGGCCCGCCGAGCCAGCCGCGGGCCGGGCCGCCCGCGAAGGGGTGGCCGGCCGGGCAGGCCGGCCGCCAGGGTTCCTCGGGGGCGACGGCGAAGCGGTACGCGGCCCGGGGGACGAGCAGCCCGGCCGCGGCGCCCCACAGGGCGGCGGCAGCGGTGAGGGCGAGCGACAGGGCGTCCACGGGCCGACCCTAGGGCTAGTGTCGGGCGCATGGGGAGGACTTGGCGGGACGGGACCGGACTGCTTCGGACGCCGGGCGGGGTGGTACCGCTGGAGATCGCGGCGTCGTACCGGGCGCGGCGGCGGGGGCTGCTCGGCCGGGACGGGATCGACGGCGCGCTGCTCATCACCCCGACGAACAGCATCCATACCTTCGGGATGCGCTTCACCCTCGACATCGCCTATCTCGACCGCTCGCTCACCGTCCTCGACGTGGTGACGATGCGGCCGGGCCGGCTGGGTCTGGTGCGGCTGCGCGGACGGCACGTCCTGGAGGCGGCGGGCGGGGCGATGACGGGCTGGGGCCTCGCGCCCGGTGTGACGGTGACGGTGGAGCCGTGATGGTGGAGCCGTGTTCGTGGAGCCGTGTTTATGGAGCCGTGTTTGTGGAGCCGTGTTTGTGGAGCCGGGCCGGGAAACGTGACGGTCGGGGCGTTCACGGTGACCCCAAGCCCAGGCCCGGAGCGACCGTGATCGTCAGGGCGGGCCCGAGCCGAGGAGCGTGAACGCCCCGTACACGGCGGAGGCCAGCGCCAGCGCGGCGAGAACCGGTACGGCGGTGCGGGTACGGAGCCGGGCCAGGGCGGCGGCGGGCGGCAGGAGCAGGCCGAACGCGGGCATCATCAGGCGCGGCCGGGAGCCGAAGTAGGCGGCGCCGATGAGCGAGATCACGACGACGGCGATGGTGTACACGAGCAGCGGCAGCGGCTGCCGCTGCCGTACGCACAGCACGACCAGCCAGGCCAGGAGCGCGAGCGCGGCGCACAGGCCGAGCGCGGCGGGCCAGGGCAGGCCGGTGATGAAGCGGGCCAGTGCCACACCGCCGTCGATGGAGTTGCCCCAGCCGGCCTGGACGTCGAAGTAGGCGGTGGCGCTGCCCTGGCGGACGCCGACGTACACGATGTACGCGAACCAGCCGAGCGGCGCGAGGAGCGCGCCGAGCACGACGGGGGCGCGCGGCCGGCGCTCCCGCACGGTGGTGGCCAGGGCGGCGATCCCGATCGCGGCGATCAGCGCGGCGGCGGTCGGGCGGGTGAGCCCCGCGAGGACGCACAGGGCTCCGGCGAGGAGCCGGCGGTCGCGCAGTACCGCGTACAGCGCCCAGGCGGCGAGGGCCGTGAACAGCGTCTCGGTGTACGCCATCGACTGCACGAACGCCGTCGGGTACGCCCCCCACAGGACGACCAGGACGACGCCGGTGCGGGGGCCCGCCACGTGTGCGCCGACCGCGTAGATGCCCCAGGCGGCCGCGAGCGAGGCGGCCCAGGACAGGAGCAGCCCGGCGGTGGCGGCGTCGAGGGGCGAGACGGTGGAGAGGGCTCGTTCGAGGGCGGGGAAGAGAGGGAAGAAGGCGAGGTCGGCGTGGACGCCGCCGTCCGGGAGGGTGACCTGGTAGCCGTAGCCGTGCTCGGCGATCCGCGTGTACCAGACCGCGTCCCAGCGCCCGCTGAGCCGGTGCCACCCGTCCTTGCCGGTGGCCGCCGCGGTGAGGGTGAGGGCCAGGAGGCCGAGGACACGGGTGGCGGCGTAGCCGGCGAGCGCGGCCCAGGGGACGGGGAGAGAGGGGAGTCCGGGGAGGGACAGGAGTCCGGAGCGTGCGGCCGACGGAGACGGTGTGGGGGCGGCGGGCGGGGCGTGGGGGGTGGCGCGGGACATGCGCCCGATTATCAGCCGCCGGGCCGCAGATGGTGGAAGCGGGCGGCCATCACGGGGCCGAGCTGCCGGACGAGGGGGTGGCCCGGCTCGTGGGGGTGGGGCAGGTCGCCGAGGAAGGAGGTGATGATGACCTCGTCGATGCCGACGACGCCGAGGCGACTCTGCGCCTCCAGGAAGTCGAGGATGCGCTGCCAGTCGGCGCCGCCCTGCCGGCCGGGGAGTAAGGGGTCGGCGAGGTAGGAGTGGACGGTGGCCTGGACGACGTCCCAGAAGAAGACGTGGGGCTGGACGCGGCCTTGGGCGACGAGGTGCGCGTCGTAGGCGGTGCGGAGCCCGGGGACGTACGTGACGAGGTCGCCGACCAGTCGGACGCCGGGGGTGGGGGTGCTCGCGGGGGTGGGGGCGGCCGTGGAGGTGGGGACGGCCGAGGAGGTGGGGACGGCCGAGGGGAGGGAGGCGGCTGTGGGGAGGGAGGTGGCCGTGGGGATGGTCGTACGGGTGATCGTGCGGGTGGGGGAAGTCATCGGCTGACCGTTTCGGAGGCGCTGGTGCGGTGCGAGTAGGGGGAGCTCCGCACATCAGAATGCCCCGCTCCGGACGTCCTTCTCGTCCGTTTCCCACACTTTTGCACTTTCCTGACGCCGCCTTTCGTCAGGTTTTCCACAGGGCTGGCGAAGTGTCCTCCTTCCGTGGATCGTTGGGCGTATGTACGAGTTGTGGAGGCTCGCCAGGGGCGGGGTGCTGCTCACGGCGTGGGCGATGGCCGCGGGCTGGCCGGCGGGGCGGCTCGCGGCGCGGCTGCGGGCGGACCGCTGGCAGCGGGTGTGCCGGGGCGTGTGGGCGGTCCCGGGCAAGGAGGTCGACTGGCGGGTACGGGCGGGGGCGGCGCAGCTGCTGCGTCCGGACCTGGTGTGCAGTCATCGCACGGCGGCGGCGCTGCATCGCATCGAGTTGTTGCGGGGGCCGGGTGGCGGAGGGAGCGGCGCGGGCGGGGAGGATCCGCTGGAGTTCACCGCCCGAGGGGGCGGCGGGAGGAAGGGCGGGAGAGCCGGGAAGGGCGGCATACGGGTGTACGTCACGTCCCGGCTGGCCGACCGGGACTGCGGGCGGCGGCGTGGACTGCGGGTGACGACCCCCGCGCGCACGGTCGGCGACCTGATACGGGCGGCGGAAGGGCGGGAGGCCGCCGTAGTCGTCGCGGACTCGGCCCTGTCCCACCGTCAGGTGGGCGCGTTGCGCCGCCCGCCGCTGGTCAGGCCCGAGGAGCTGGTCGCCGAGCTCGCCGCGCCGCGCCGCGCGGGCGGCCCCTCGGCCCGCCGCTGGCTACCGCTCGCGGTGCCCGGCTGCGGCTCCCCCGCCGAGACCGTGGCCCGGCTGCGGATGGGCGACGCGGGCCTGTGCCCAGAGACCCAGCCGGCCCTGCGCACCCCGGCGGGCCGGGCCCTGCACCCCGACTTCTACTTCCGGGACGCCGGGCTGGTCGTCGAGATCGAGGGCTTCGCGTATCACGGCAGCCGCGCGGCCCACGAGCGCGACGTCCGCCGCTTCAACGACCTCCAGAACTGTCCGGGCGTCCGCCGTGTGCTGCGCTTCACGGCACGCGAGGTGTTCGACCACCCGGGCCGCGTGACGGCCACCATCCGCATGGCACTGGCCGCGCTGACGGCGTCGGCCTCGGGCTCGGGCTCGGGCTCGGGCTCGGACTCGGACTCGGACTGAACCTCACCCTCCGGAGGTGCGGGGGAAGGAGACCTCGACACGGCGGTTCTTGCGGCGACCCTCCTCGGTGGAGTTGTCGGCGATCGGGTAGTCCTCGCTGTACCCGCGGATGTCGAACGTCGTCTGGGGGTCCAGCCCCTTGGCCAGCTCCCGCTGCACGGCGTCGGCGCGCTCCTTGGAGAGCTTCAGCCCGTGCTGGTACGTCCCCAGGTTGTCGGTGAACCCGAACACCCGGACCCGCCCGGACCCCTGCTTCTTGATCTCCGCGGCGATGGCGGCGATCCGGGAGCTGGCGGAGGAGCTGAGTTTGGCGCTGTCCTTGCCGAACAGCACCTCGGCCTGGAGCGCGAACGTCACGTCCACATTGGTGTCCTCGCGCCGCTCCTCGCCGCCCTGCTCCTCGACGATCTGCTTGATGTCGAGCACCTTGGGCGGTGCGAGCGTCGCCCCGTCGGGCAGCATCAGCGCGGGCGACTTGGTGTCGATGGCGGGCAACGGCGCACCAGCGGACACGGACCCGGGCGGATCGTCGGCCCGCGCGGTGCCGGCGGTCCCGGTCAGGAGCAGCACGGTGACCGTGAGGGCGGCGAGGCGGCGGGATGTCGTCGTCGAGGTCATGGCTGCACCCTCAGGAGAGCTTGATGGTGGCGGGGGTGAAGGTGGGGAGCTGGAGGGAGACCTCGGTGGTGGTGGCGGGCGGGGCGGGGAACTGCATGAAGACGGGGACGGAGGCGCCCGCCCTCATGATGTCCAGCCCCGTGGTGGTCAGGGGACGCCCGTCCGTATCGCGTAGCACGTAATAGCGCTTCTTGCCGACCGCGTCGAGAAGGGTCGCACCGCCGAGGGAATTGCTGTGTTTGACGATCTCGGTCTCGTCGCCACGGGCAAGGGCAGGGAAGGCTTGGGCGGAGCTTGAGGTGTTCTTCAACGAGCCCTTGAGGGTGATGAATCCTCCGGCATCCCGCTCAGCCGAGTTGACGGTCAACTCGAAGCCGTCCTGACCCGCGAGAGTGCCGAGCACCTCCGTAGGCTCGGTCGACTGCGGTTGCGCGTTGTCCCCGCCCCCGGACTTGGGACCAGCGCTGGTCGCCTTGGGTTTGTCGTCCTGGGAAGGCTGCTTCTCACCACCGCAGCCGGCGAGGCCAAGGACCAGTCCAGCGGCCAGGGCCGCCGTTGCGACTCCTCTTCCGACCTGCTTCACGTGCCGCACGCTCATGGGGAAACGCAGTCCTTCGCTCATCAGTCGACCAGTCGGACGGTAAATAGATCGGCCGCACTCGGCAGCCGCGGATCTTCCGGATCGATCGTCCAGTCGACACCGCGGCAGCGGAGGCCGGTGATCGGTGCGGGTTCGGGGCTCGGTGTCGCCGTCGGCTCCGGGGACGGCGAGGGCGTGGTGGGCGTCGGCAGGGGCGTCTGCTCGGGCGGGGTAAAGGAGCAGAGCGGTTCGAGGACGGCGGTCGCCGTCGCCTTGGCGTGCTGTCCCTCGGTGCCGGGCACGCTCGATCGGCCCACGGAGTGGTTCGTGCTGATCCACACGTGGAACTCCTCTCCCCCGCCGCTCGGTCCGGCTTCACAAGGACCGTCGAGCGAGGAGCCGTTCTCGGCCGCGAACCACGCCGCCTTGTCGCAGGCCCGGGAGGAGTCGTACTCCTCGCCGTTCAGATAGTCGCCCCACTGGTCCGGCTCTCCGATGACACGGAGCCAACCGTCCCGCAGCTGGTCCCGGGCGTCCTGCGCGGCGGCCAGCGCGGCCGCGTCCGCGGCGGTCTGGCCCCCGTTCCGGACGGCGGCCGCCTGGCCGACCGCGAAGTAGACGAACGCGAGGAAGAGAAGGCCCGCCACCACGGTGATGTAGACGGGAAATGCCTGACCGGCGTCTCCGCCCCTGGCCCGGAGCACTAGCCCCCGATCAGTTCGGCGATCTTTTTCGAGATGGCCGTCTTGATCGAACTGCCGATGTCCGTACCCGTGATCGCAACGATGATCGCCACCACCACCACGATGATCCCCAGGTACTCGACCGCCGTCTGTCCGCGATCGCCGGCCTGTCTTCCCGGCCGACCGGCCGCGTGGATTCTGGCCTTGGTCAGGGCCTTCAGGAGTGCGTCGTTCATGGGGTTCCCCTCCGGATGACTGCGTGTGCGTGCCGAGTCCGGCGGGGGCAGGGTACGCCGGAGGGAGGGGTGGGTCACAGGGTCCGTAGGCCCAATGACCGTACGTAGTCGGCGTCATGACGCCGTCCTCGTGCCGAGCCAGGAGGCGATGGCCTCGCCGCGAGTGGTGCTGTGGAGCTTGGCGAAGATGCGGTTGATGTGGTTCTTGACGGTCTTCTCGGAGATCGAGCAGGTGGCGGCGATGCGCTGGTTGGTCATGCCGGACGCGATCAGGTCCATCACCTCCACCTCCCTCGCACTCAGACCGAATCGTTGCACTCGCGAAGTAGAATTTCTGAAGCGCAGTATATTCGTGACAGTTGAGCCAGCGCCAGTATGTGCAGTCGCAGCTTCTCGTATCGCCCTCAAGAGGTCCGCGACCTCGAACCTCCCGTGGACGAGCTGCCGTCCCGCGAATCCCGCGCCCTCTGCCGGGGCGTGGGCGAGGTGGACGACCGGGGCCAGGGCGGTGAGCCGGGGAAGGGCTTCCGGGAGGCCGTCGAGGAGGACGAGGTCCGGGGCGGTGCGGCGGGTCTCGGCCAGGGCGTGGCGGGGGTCGCTGGCAGCGGTGGCCGTGACGTCGAGGTCGGGGCAGGCGCCGAGGAGGACGGCGAGGCCTGCCCGTACCACCGGGTTGGCACTCACCACCAGGATGCGCAGGGTCATCGGCCGTCCCCTCATTCGCCCGTGATCGAGCCGAAGTCGGTGCCGGTACCCAGGAACAGGCCCGCTCCGAGCAGGATCATCGTGGCCGGGACCATGAGTGTGGTGATGACCATGGTGGCCTTGGGGACGGCCTTCGCCGCCTTGCGCCGCGCGTTCTGCGCGTCGGTGCGGCGCATGTCGTTGGCGATCTGGATGAGGGTGTCGACGATGGGCGCGCCCAGCTCCTCGCCCTGCTGGAGGGTGGTGACGAACTGGGCGACCTGTTCGGAGTCGTTGCGGCGGCGCAGGGCGTCGAAGGCCTCGCGGCGGCTGACACCCATGTCCATCTGCCGCAGGGTGATGGCCAGTTCGTCGGCCCACGGCCCTTCGTACTTCTCGGCGACGCGTTCGAGGGCCTGCCGGAAACCGAGTCCGGCGGAGACGACGACGGCGAGGACGTCGAGGAAGTCGGGCAGGGTCCGTTCGATCTGGTCCTTGCGGATGCGGACGGCGGACCAGATGCCGACCTCGGTCCAGAAGGCGCCGAAGGCGAAGAGGAGGAGCGCGACGAGGTACGAGCCGCGCACCGCCATCAGGAGTCCGCCGATCACGCCGAGGGCTCCGTAGACGGCGCGCCGGGCACCGTAACGGTCCAGGGTGAGGCCGCCGGGGTTGCCGGCGAGGTCGATGCGGCGGCGTACCGAGTCGACCCGCTTGGGACCCATCAGCCGCAGGACGGCGGGCGACCAGCGCATGCCGAGGCGGTCGACGGCCGAGTAGACGGCGCCGGTACGAGTGGCGCCGACTTCCAGGGCGAGTTGGAGGTCGGCGGGCAGTTTGGCGTCGGCGCGGTAGAGGCGGATGCCGTAGGCGGCGCCGGCGACGGACAGGCCCGCGAGGAGGGCCAGCAGGAGATCCATGGCGGTCACGCCCTCACACGTCGATCTTGGCGACACGGCGGATGACGACGAACCCGACGGCGTACAGCGCGAAGGCGGCGATCACCGCGATCTGGCCGATGCCGGAGCCGGTCATCCGGTCGAGTGCGCCGGGCTGCATGTTGTCGATGAGCAGCAGGGAGCCGATGCCGATGACCGGGACGGAGTACGCCGTCATGCTCACCTGCGACAGCTGGGTGCGGACCTCGCGCCGGGTCTCCTTGCGTTCCTCCAGCGTCTCGGTGAGGTTGCGCAGCGAGGAGACGACGGTGCCGCCGGCCCGGTTGGCGAGGACCAGCGTCGTGACGAGGACGACGAGTTCGCGGGACGGGAGCCGGTCGGCGAGTTCACCGAGGGCGTCGTCGATGGAGGTGCCGACGGCGAGCTGCTGGGCGACCTTCTCCAGTTCGTCGCCGGCCGGGGCCTCCATCTCGTCGGCGGCGAGCGAGAGGGCCATCCGCAGGGCGAGGCCGGCCTGCGTGGCGTTGGCGAGGATGCGGGAGAGTTCGGGAAGCTGGTTGATGAACTTCTCGATGCGCTTCTGCCGTTGCCAGTTGAGGTATCCCAGGGCGATCCACACACCGAGGAAGCCACACAGCGGGCCGAAGAACGGGGAGAGCAGCGCCTGTCCGGTGGCCCACAGGACGGCGACCGCGACGGCCATGTACACCACGAACTCGCCCGGCGTCACCTCCAACCCCGTGGCGGAGATACGCCGTTCGAGCGCGCGTCCGAGCGTGGTCCGCCGGACCCGGCGGTCGACGCCGCGAAACGGCCGGCCGCGCCGGCCCGTACCCCCGTCGTGCTCTCCGGCGGACCGGGAGAGGCGGGCGATCAGCGCGTCCCGCCGCGCCGCGCCGCTCGCGTACAACTGGACGCCGACGACGGCGAGAACGCAGGCGCCCAGCGCCACGCCCGCGGTCAGCAGAGTCGGGTTCACCGTCCTTGCCCTTTCTTCCCGTTCTCGTACGTGCGGTTCTCGCCGGCCCGACCGGCCGTGCCCGTCTCGCCGGCCCCTCCGGCCACTCCGGCCACTCGGCCGTCTGCCCTCATGGCGCTACTTCGCTTCCCGCACGGCCAGTTGGGCGTCGTCCGCCGCCACGCCGAACGCCTGGGGCAGCGGCTGGCCCGCCATGTAGAGCCGTTCCGCGACGCGGCGCGGCAGCGGATGATGAACGAACTCGCCGTACACCCGCCCGTCCGCAGCCAGTGGCTGGGCGTGGAAACGGCTGACGGTGGCGAGGAGATAGCGTTCGCGCCCACTGGAGGCGAGGATCGCGATCTCCGTGACCCGGCGGGTGCCGTCGGGGTGGCGGGTGAGCTGGACGAGGACGTCGACGGCGCTGTTGATCTGGTCGCGCAGCGCCTCGAAGGGCACCTTCACCTCCGCCATCGACGCGAGGGTCTGCAACCGCATCAGCGCGTCCTCGGCGGAGTTGGCGTGCACGGTGGCCAGCGAGCCGTCGTGGCCGGTGGACATGGCCTGGAGCATGTCCAGGGTCTCACCGCCGCGCACCTCGCCGACGACGATGCGATCGGGCCGCATCCGCAGGGAGTTGCGGACGAGATCGCGGATGGTGACCGCGCCGCGCCCCTCGATGTTCGGTGGCCGGGACTCCAGCCGGATGACATGGGGCTGCTGGAGCTGAAGCTCTGCGGAGTCCTCGATGGTGATGATCCGCTCGCCCTCGGGGATGAGCCCGGACAGGGCGTTGAGGAGCGTGGTCTTCCCGGTGCCGGTGGCACCGGAGACGATGACGTTGAACTTGGCCTGGACGAGCCCCGCCAGCAGGAACAGCATCTGCTCGTCCATCGACCCGAGGCCGATCATCTCGTGCAGGGTGTACGAGCGCGGGAAGCGGCGGATGGTGAGCGTGGGGCCGGTGAGCGAGAGCGGCGGGATGATGACGTTGACGCGCTCGCCGGACGGCAGCCGGGCGTCGACCATCGGGTTGGACTCGTCGACCCGCCGGTTGACGGTGGACACGATCCGTTCGATGGTCTGCATCAGCTGTTCCTGGGACGCGAACCGCAGCGGCAGCAGCTCCACCCGGCCCGCCCGCTCGATGTAGATCTGGTCGGGGCCGTTGACCATGATCTCGGTGATGGAGGCGTCTTCGAGGAGCGGTTCGAGGACGCCGAGCCCGAGGGCCTCGTCGACGACCCGGCGGATCAGCCGGCCGCGTTCGGCCGTGGAGAGCACCGGGCCCTCGCGGCTGATGATGTGGCCGAGGACGCGTTCGAGGCGGGCCCGGCGCTCGGCGGCGTGGAGCGCCGACATCTCCGTGAGGTCGATCTCCTCCAGGAGCTTGGCCCGGAAGGACGCGACGAGGTGGCCGTCCTCCCGCCCGCCGCCGTTCGCCCGGTCGTCCTCGGGGGTGTTGATACGGGCCCGCAGGCTCATGGCTGATTCTCCTCGGGCACGGGCATGGTGGCGGTCCTGCGTACGTCGTCGAAGTCCCAGAAGGGGATGAGGGAGGGAACATGGACGGTCACGGTCGCGGTCCCGCCCGACTCGACGACCTCGCTGTGCCCCGCGATCCAGTCGCTCATGGCCGCCTTCCCGGCCACCGGCGGGTCCGGGAGCACGTGGTGGGGGTCGTCCGCGCTCGCGGCGCGCGCGGCCGCCCGCGCGCCCGTGCCCGCCTGCTGGGCGGCGTACGCGATGATGCCGAGCTGGATACCGGCCAGGCCGACGAGCAGCAGGATCGGCAGAAAGCCCAGGTACTCGACGGCGACCTGGCCCCGGTCACGCCCCCCGCACCGGCCCCGGCCTCCCGCGCCCCGGCCCCGTTCCCCTCCTTCGTGTAAGAACCTCATTCCGGCTTTCCCTCCCATACGGCGGCGGCCTCGCCGACGATGTCCCAGGGGATCGAGCCGGCGCCCGGGAAGAGAACGGGCACCTTCAGGGTGACCCGGGCGCGGTACATCCCCCCGCTCGGCCCCGAGCAGTCCGGCACCGCCTTCGCCTTCCACGCGCCGTCCAGGTGCCGCAGCGCCGCCGCCGGGCAGTCACCGTCGACCGCCCCGGCGCGGGCGGCCTCGTCGGCCGCGTTCCCGGCGAGCGTGTACGTGTAGCCGATCAGGACGCACTGCCACAGCAGCACCAGCGTGAGCAGGATCAGCGGCAGCATGCCGACGAACTCGACGGCCACCTGCCCGGCGTCGCCCCGCGCACCCCGCACCCCGCACAAACCGCCCGGCGCACGCCCCCCGTACGGCACACACCGCCCCCGTACGCGGCTCCCGACCGGCCCCGGCCCCGGCATCGCTAGCGCCCTGCCCCGCGCCGCCGCAGCGCGCCGAGCGCGCCCCGGTCGCCGCCGCGCGCCGGCTCCTTGCCGGGCTGCGCCGCCGCGGCGGCGACCAGGCCGAGTTCGCCCGCGAGCCGCCACAGCGCCTGCTTGACGGTCGACCGCGCGTCGAGGTCGTGCAGCCGCCCCGCGTCGACCACGGCGGCCAGTTCCTTGAAGTGGGCGGGGACGGCGACGCCCGCGATCCGGGTGCCGGTGATGCGCTGGATCAGGGCGGGCTGGATCTCGGTGGCGCGCTGATGCCGGTTGACGAGGACCGTGGTCTCCTCCGGCTTGCGGATCTGGAGCCGGTCCCACATCCGTACGACGCGCTTGGCGGCCCGTACGGCGACCACGTCCGGGGTGGTGACGAGCAGCGCGGTGTCGGCCGTCTCGATCGTGGCGGCGCCGGCCGCGTCCAAGTGAGAGCCGCAGTCGACGACGACGACCTCGTGCCGGCCGCGCAGGGCGTGCACGATCTGGCGAGCGGCGCGTTCGGTGACCTCCTCGCCGCGCTCGCCCTCGCCGGGGGCGAGGAGCAGGCTGAGGCCGGTCTCGTGGACGTACACGGCGTCCTGGAGGACCCGGGGCGAGATGTCGTTGATGGCGGCGAGGTCGACGGCGGAGCGGCGGAACTGGACGTCGAGGTACGAGGCGATGTCGCCGCCCTGGAGGTCGAGGTCGACCAGGGCCACGGTACGTCCGGAGGCGCGGGCGGCGAGGGCGAGCTGGACGGCGGTCAGCGTGGTGCCGACGCCGCCCTTGGCGCCGCTGACGGTGACGAGGGTGCCGCCGGGCCCGGACGGTCCGGCCTCGCCCGCGCCGCCGAGGTGGCGGCGCACGCCGGCGGCCCACTGGGCGGCGGCCTGGACGCGGCTGGCCAGTTCCTCGTAGCCGAGCGGGAGGGTGACCAGTCCCCGGGCGCCGGAGTCCATGGCGGCGGAGAACAGGACGGGGCTGGCGTCGGCGGTGATGAGGACGACGCCGACGGCGGGGAAACGCAGGGCGACCTCGCGCACGAGTTCGAGCGCGGGGACGGGGCCGATGCGTTCGTGGACGAGGACGACGTCGGGCAGTTCGTCGAGGGAGACGGCGGCCAGCGCGGCGAGGGTGTCGAGCAGCTGGGTGGAGTCGGCGACGGGCCCGGCGGGTTCGGCGTCGGGCAGCTGTCCGACGAGGGTGAGGACCGCGCGGGCCGCGTCCGGGTCGCCGACCGCGGGCAGGATCCTGGTGGTCATGGGCGCGCCTCACTTGTCCTTGTCGAGCGTGTAGGTGCGGTCGCGCGGATCGGGCGTGGCGGCGGAGCCGGGCGCGACCAGGGCGAGGCGGACGTGCTGGGCGAAGGACTCGGCGTAGGCGACGCGCTGGGTGTCGGCCGTGGAGAGGGCGAAGGTGATGGGGACGGCCTCGGTGGCACGGGCGCCGCGGTCGTCGCGGTTCTCGATGGGCGTGATCCTGCCGACGGCGATGACCCGGGCGCCGGCGACGATGAGCTTGGACTGGGGCGTCTGGGTGGCGCCCTGGCCGCCGCGTTCGCCGGAGAAGGTGGCGTAGATGTTGACGGCGGAGCCGGGGGTGATCTTGCCGGCCACTCCGGTCGCCGCGTCGATCATGATGGCGATCTCCTGCTGGCCGGGGGCGAGCGCGGGCCGGTCGACGATCATGTCGCTCTGCAGCAGCGAGCCCGCCTTGAGGGTGGTGACCGCGATTTTGCCCTGGGTGCGGCGCAGATCGGTGACGGCGGTCGCCGGGAGCCAGCGCTCGGGCATCGTTATCTTCTCGAACTTGTCGGGGCCGAGCGGAGTGTAGGGCTCGATGTCGCCCTTGACCCGGTACGCGGTCGTCTCGGGTCCGACCTTGGAGTTGACGTCGCTGATCACCGTGAGGACGCCGGCGAAGGCGCCGAGCGCGCACAGGACGGAGAGCAGCAGCAGGATGACGCCGCGGCGCTGGCGGGAGTTCATGGCCGGTACTACCTCGATCGGGAACGGGTGACGCGACGGACGGGGAGTGACGGGCGGGTCGGAGAGGCGGGCGGTCGAAGCAACGGACGGGGGTGGGGCCGGGGGCTCTGGCGCGGGGTTCAGCGAGGGGCGGGCCCTAGGGCCGTACGGGCGGCCTGGGCGGTGAGCACCGGTGGGGCGGTCTCGCCCCGGGTCAGCGGTGCGGCGCAGAAGCCGCAGCGGTCGCCGAGGAGTTCCATCCGGCACCAGTGGCACGTCTCGCGCCGTACGGACGTGACGAGTTGGTGCAGGACGGGCAGGTCGGGGAGGTACGCGGTGAACTCGACCAGGCGTCCGGTGCCCCACCAGCGCGCGGAGGACTCCGGCAGCGCGGTCTCCTGCACGGCGCGGGCCCGCCAGCGCGGGGCGAGGGTGGCGGTGGGCCAGTCGGTCTGGAGCTGGCCGCGGGCGAGGACGAGGTCGGTGGCGAACTCGGGTCCGGCGAGCTGCTCGCCGTCCGCCCCGCGTCCGCCGCGCGCGCCGCCACCGCGCCCGCCACCACCACCGCCGGGGAGGCGGACGAGCTGGGGCGTGGGCCCGGCGAGGACGGCGAAGTGGGCGCCGGGCAGCCAGCCCTTGAGGTGGGAGCCGAGTCCGACGGGTACGCGGTCGAGCTTGGCGACCGACCCGAGGACGGCGCCCGCGTAGACGTAGTGGGTGAGCAGCCGGGCGGCGGAGGCGAGGACGCCGGGGCTGAAGTCGCAGGCGGACAGCTGCCGGAGCTGGCGGACCAGGACGGCGGCGCCGAGCGGTGGCAGCGCGGTGCGGACGATCGCGATCCGGTCGGATTCGAGCAGGGCCCGTACGGCGTGGAGGCGCTGGACGGCGGCGGGCGGCGCGCTGTCGGGGCAGACGACGATCAGATGCCCGTGGTGGTCGAGCAACTGGCGTACGTCGGTGAGCGCGGTGTCGAGCGGCCGGGCGTCGGGACCCGGCAGCACGGCGGCCGGCGGTGTCTGCGGGTCGGTCGGCGGCAGCACCAGGTCGGCGCTGGTGACCGCGATCGCTGTCGGCACGTCGGGCTCCCCGATCCCTCGATCCCTCAATCCCACTTCGACCACTCGATTACCCAGCGGCCTCGGCGGCCCCGGTGCCCCGGTGGCCTCCGCGGTCACGGCAACCCCGACAACCCCGGCAAGCCCCGTGACCTCGGCGACCTCGGCGGCCCCCTTGATCACTACCCGCGATTGCGGCGTTACCGCCTCCGCACTTTATCCAGGCCCCTGGAGTACTGAACACACAATCGTCCAAGCTCAGGCAATTTCGTGGGTGTTGACGCCCCTCCGCGCTCCCGCCGCGTCTCCCCCGCGCTCCCCCGGCCCGAACGCCCTTCTCTGCCAGAGGTCTTGACAACCCAATTGGTCTGGACCAACTTGTTCCGCGCACCTCCCCTCCCCCCCATCCCCCATCGGAGGCAGCACGTGGAGCGCACCACCAGGGCCGCGCTGGCCCTCGCCGTCAGCGCCGGACTCGCCCTCGCGGGCACATTCGCCCAGGCCACCGCCGCCCAGGCCGCCGGCGACATCAACGTCGCCCGGAACGCGGGCTTCGAGAACGGACTCGCCGGCTGGTCCTGTTCCGGCGGCACCGGCGCCGTCGTCTCGTCACCCGTCCGCACCGGAACCGGCGCCCTGCGCGCCACCCCCGCCGGCGCCGACAACGCCGAGTGCGTCCAGACCGTGACCGTGAAGCCCGGCTCGACGTACACGCTGAGCGCGTGGGTGCAGGGCGGTTACGCCTACCTCGGCGCCCGCGGCACGGGCACCACCGACGTGTCCACCTGGACACCGGACAGCGGCGCCTGGAAGCAGCTGACCACCACCTTCACCACCGGCGCGTCCACCACGTCGGTGCAGATCTACACGCACGGGTGGTACGGCACGGCCGCCTACTCCGTCGACGACGTGAGCGTCCTCGGTCCCGACGGCGGCGGCGGTACGGACCCGGGCCCGTCGGTCCCGGGCGCTCCGGCCGGGCTCGCCGCGGGCGGCGTCACCGCGTCCTCGGTCTCCCTCTCCTGGGGCGCGGTCTCCGGAGCGACCGGCTACAAGGTCTACCGCGACGGCGCCCTCGCGACCACGGTGAGCGGCACCTCGGCCACCGTCACCGGGCTCGCCGCGAACACCACGTACCAGTTCCAGGTGACGGCCTCCAACGCGGCGGGCGAGTCCCCCAAGTCGGCGGCGGTCGCGGCGAAGACGTCCGAGGCGGGCACCCCCGGCCCCGGCCCGGCCGTGCCCAAGCACGCCGTGACCGGCTACTGGCAGAACTTCAACAACGGCGCCACCGTGCAGAAGCTGCGCGACGTGCCGTCCGCGTACGACATCATCGCGGTGTCGTTCGCCGAGTCGACGACCACGCCGGGGCGGATCGGCTTCACCCTCGACCCGGCCGTCGGGTACGCGTCGGCCGCCGACTTCAAGGCCGACATCGCGGCCAAGAAGGCGGCCGGCAAGTCCGTGATCCTGTCGGTGGGCGGCGAGTTGGGCAACGTCACCATCAACAGCGACGCGACCGCCACCGCGTTCGCCGACAGCGCGTACGGCCTGATGCAGGAGTACGGCTTCAACGGCGTCGACATCGACCTGGAGCACGGCGTCAACTCCACCTATCTGGCGAAGGCGTTGCGCCAGCTGTCGGCCAAGGCGGGCTCCGGTCTGGTCCTGACGATGGCGCCGCAGACCCTCGACATGCAGTCGGCCGGCACCGAGTACTTCAAGACCGCGCTCGCCGTGAAGGACATCCTCACGGTGGTCAACACCCAGTACTACAACAGCGGTTCGATGCTCGGCTGCGACGGCAAGGTGTACAGCCAGGGCTCGGTGGACTTCCTCACCGCGCTCGCCTGCGTCCAGCTCGAAGGCGGCCTGGACGCCTCCCAGGTCGGCCTCGGCGTGCCCGCCTCGACGCGCGGCGCGGGCAGCGGCTACGTGGACCCGCAGGTCGTGAAGAACGCCCTCGACTGCCTGGCCAAGGGCACGAGTTGCGGCTCCTTCAAGCCCTCGAAGACCTACCCGGGCATCCGAGGCGCGATGACCTGGTCGACGAACTGGGACGCGACGGCCGGCAACGCCTGGTCGAACGCGGTCGGCCCGCACGTCCACGGCCTGCCGTAACCCTGGCTCGCCGGCGGAGTCCCCGGGCCTGCCGGAATCCCCGGGCCGCGGTCGGCCGTGGCCCGGGGCCCCAGGGTCCCGGGGCCCCAGGGTCCCGGGGCCCCGCCCCTTCGCTCCTCCGGGGGATCCCCACACTCCCCCGGAGGTTCCCCCTCGAAGCGCCGCCGCTCCCCCGGCGGCGCTTCGGGCGTTTCGGGGGCGGGGTCCGAAGTCGTGTGCGGGGGCCGGAACCGGACTCAGCCCAGGACGGCGAGCGCGTCGATCTCGATGAGCAGCCCCTTGGGCAGGCCGACGTAGACCGTGGTGCGGGCCGCGGCGGGGGCGGTGAGGCCCTGCTCCTCGAAGTACGCGTTGTAGATCTCGTTCATCTCGGCGAAGTGGTCGACGTCGGTGAGGTAGACGCGCATCATCATCACGTCGTCCCAAGTAGCGCCGCCCTCCTCCAGGATCGCCTTGACGTTGGCGAAGGTCTGGAGGGTCTGCTCGCGCAGCGTCGGGCCGGCCGTCACCGGCGGCTGCCCGGGCACGGCGGGCAGGAAGCCGACCTGACCGGCGACCTGGAGGATGTTCCCCTTCTTGACGCCGTGCGAGAACCGGGCCGGCGGGGTCGTGTGGGTGGCGGGGGTGAGGGCGATCTTCTCGGTCATGCGCTGTCCTTAGGGGTTTCCGGGGTGCCCGGGATTCCGGGGTCCGGGCTTTCAGGGGTGCTCGTGGTCTTCGCGGTCTTCGTGGTGTCGCACCGCGACGACGAGTCGGCGGCTGACGTACCGGTCACGTCCGCCGTCGTGCCCGCGTACTCGGCGCTGATCTCCTCGGCCGTCCTCCGCACCAGCGGGAGCAGGGCGAGGAGTTCGTCCGCCGTGACGACCACGTTGGGCGCCGAGACCGACATCGCGGCGACGACCCGGCCGTCCGCGCCGCGAACGGGTGCGGCGACGCAGTTGATGGACTCCTCGTGGCCGCCGAGGTCGGTGGCCCACCCCTGTTCCCGTACGGTCGCCAGCTCCGCGAGGAAGGCGGCGGCGTCCGGGGTCGAACGGTGCGTGTAGCGGGGGTAGTCGAGCCGGGCGGCGAGGGCGCGCCGTTCGGGCTCCGGCAGGTCGGCGAGGAGCAGTTTGGCGACGGCGGCGACGGTGATCGCTACCGGCTTGCCGATCCGGGAGTACATCCGGACCGGGTAGCGGCTCTCCACCTTGTCGATGTAGAGCACCTCGCCCTCCTCGCGGACGGCGAGATGGACGGTGTGGCCGGTCCGCTCGCCGAGCGCGGCGAGGTGGGGGTGGGCGATCTCGCGGACGTCGAGGTTCTCGACGGCTTCCTGCGCGAGGGCGAAGAGGCCGGCGCCGAGGCGGTAGCGCTGATCCCGCTGGCGGTAGACGAGGCCGTGCTCGTGCAGGGTGCGCAGCAGGCGCAGGGCGGTCGACTTGTGGACGCCGAGCCGGCCGGCGACCTGCCCGAGGTCGGCGGGTCCCCGCGCGAGCAGCGGCAGGATGCTGAGCGCGCGGTCGACGGTCTGGCTCATGACGTACGTACCTCCTGGTCGTTCCCGATCCCGGTCCCGGTCCCGGTCCCGATCCCGATCCCGGTCCCGGTCCCGTTTCCGTTTCCGTTTCCGCGCCCAGCCGGCCGGGCCGCCTCGCCGGTTTCCCCTCCGTGGGCCGCGGGAAGCGAGAAGCGGGATCCGCGCGGGCGCGTTGACCCGGCGCAGGGCCGGATGTTAGACAACCTTGAGCAGCATACGCAACAGGCGTTGCACACCATGCAACACGCAACGCCCGACGAGGAGGAGACCTTCGTGCCGGA
The DNA here is from genome assembly GCF_043198875.1 of Streptomyces sp. NPDC048718. Classification (NCBI taxonomy): domain Bacteria; kingdom Bacillati; phylum Actinomycetota; class Actinomycetes; order Kitasatosporales; family Streptomycetaceae; genus Streptomyces; species Streptomyces sp. NPDC048718. The sequence goes on along the minus strand of NZ_JBICVG010000007.1, from coordinate 360,212 downwards.
GCAGCCGGAACAGCCGAATCCGCCGACACCGACGCCGACGCCGACGGACCCGTCGATGCCGCCGCGACCGCCGAAGCTGCCGAAGCTGCCCGACCTGGCCGGTGAGCGTGTCGACCACCGCTTCAAGGCCCTGCCGCCCGACGCCGAGGGCCTGACCGTCGGCGAACTGGCCGCCCAGCGCCGCAATCTCTTCACCGGCGGCTTCACCACCCCCGTCCTCGCCCTCTCCGCCGAGTCCGTCGCGCACAATCTGCGCCTCCTGGAGACGTACACCGAGCGGCACGGCCTCGCCTTCGCGCCGCACGGCAAGACCTCCATGGCACCCCGGCTCTTCGACCTCCAGATCGCCCACGGCGCCTGGGGCATCACCGCCGCCGTCCCCCACCAGGCCCGGGTCTACCGCGCCCACGGCATCGCCCGGATCTTCCTCGCCAACGAGGTGGTCGACCCGGTCGCGCTGCGCTGGATCGCCGCCGAACTCGACGCCGACCCCGATTTCCAGCTGGTCTGTTACGTCGACTCGGTGCGCGGGGTCGAGCTGATGGACCAGGCGCTGACGAAGGCGGGCGCGCGCCGCGCCGTGGACGTCGTCGTCGAGCTGGGCGCGGGCGACGGGGCCCGTACCGGCGCCCGTACCGAGGACGACTGCGCCGCCGTCGCCGACGCGGTCGCCGCCACCCGCACCCTGCGTCTCGTCGGCGTCGCCGGCTACGAGGCCGAGGTGCCCGAGGCCGCCCCGGAGCGGGTGCGGGCCTGGCTGCGCCGGCTCACCGCGCTCGCGGCCGCCTTCGACAAGGCGGGCCGTTTCGACGCGTCCGTCGAGGAGATCGTCGTCAGCGCGGGCGGCAGCTCCTGGTTCGACGCGGTCGCCGATGTGTTCGCGGACCTCCCCGCGCTCTCCCGGCCCGTCCTGAAGCTGCTGCGCTCCGGCGCGTACGTCTCCCACGACGACGGCCAGTACCGCGAGAAGACCCCCTTCAACCGGATCCCGGAGGAGGGCGCGCTCCAGCCGGCGTTCCGGCTCTGGTCGCAGGTCGTCTCGCGCCCCACCGGCGCGCAGGCGTTCACCAACGCGGGCAAGCGCGACGCCGCCCACGACCTCCACCTCCCCGAGGCGCAGGTCGTCCGTGACGCCCGTACCGGCGCGATCCGGCCCGCCGACGGCATCACCGTCACCGGTCTGTCCGACCAGCACGCCTGGGTCGGCACGGACGAGGGCGCGGATCTGGAGGTCGGCGACTGGCTCGGCATGGGCCTGTCCCACCCGTGCACGTCGTTCGACAAGTGGCAGCTGATCCCGCTGGTCGAGGCGGACGGCACGGTCGTCGACTACATCCGCACCTTCTTCTAGCTTCCAGGAGCCGTACACCGTGTGGGATCTCGTCTTCCAGGACGCCGAGGTCGTCGACGGCACCGGCGCGCCCTCCTGTCGCGCCGATGTCGCCGTCGCGGGCGGCCGGATCGCCGCGATCGTCAAGGAGGGCGCGGCGGCCGGCCGCCGGCGCCCCACCGCCCGCCGGGTGATCGACGCCGAGGGGCTGGCCCTCGCCCCCGGTTTCATCGACATGCACGCCCACAGCGACCTGGCGCTGCTGCGCGACCCGGACCACAGCGCGAAGGCCGCGCAGGGCGTGACCCTCGAAGTCCTGGGCCAGGACGGGCTGTCGTACGCACCGGCCGACGACCGCACCCTCGGCGAGATACGGCGGGCGATCGCGGGCTGGAACGGCGGCGGCCCCGGGGAGAGCGACGTCGACTTCGACTGGCGTACGGTCGGCGAGTACCTGCACCGGCTGGACACCGCCCACGGCGACCGGGGCATCGCCGTCAACGCGGCGTATCTGATCCCCCAGGGCACGGTGCGGATGTACGCCATGGGCTGGGCGGACCGGCCCGCGACCGCCGCCGAGCTGGACCGGATGCGCGCGCTCGTCGCCGAGGGCCTGGAACAGGGCGCCGTCGGCATGTCGTCCGGCCTCACCTACGCCCCGGGGATGTACGCGCCGGACTCCGAACTCACCGCGCTCTGCCGGGTGGTGGCCGAATACGGCGGCTACTACTGCCCGCACCACCGCTCCTACGGCGCGGGCGCGCTCGCCGCGTACGAGGAGATGGTGCGGCTGACCCGTGACGCGGGCTGCGCGCTGCATCTCGCGCACGCCACCATGAACTTCGGCGTCAACGAGGGCCGCGCCGGGGAGCTGCTGGCGCTGCTCGACGAGGCACTCGCGGCGGGCGCGGACATCAGCCTCGACACCTATCCGTACACCCCCGGCTGTACGACCCTGGCGGCCGTCCTGCCGAGCTGGGCGCACGAGGGCGGACCGGAGGCGCTGCTCGCGCGGCTGCGGGACGACGCGACCGCCGAACGCATCCGCCACCATCTGGAGGTGACCGGTTCCGACGGCTGTCACGGGGTGCCGATGGAGTGGCACACGATCGAGATCTCCGGGGTGACCGACCCGGCCCTCGCGGACGCGGTGGGCCGGCGTCTCGACGGCTGGCCGGCCGCGCGGCGGCTGCTGCTCGCGGACCGGCTCGGCCCGACGATCCTCCAGCACGTCGGCCATGAGGACAACGTCCGCGCGATCATGCGGCACCCGGCGCACACGGGCGGCTCGGACGGCATCCTCCAGGGCGCCAAGCCGCATCCGCGCGCGTACGGCACGTTCCCGGAGTACCTGGGGCGGTACGTCCGCGACGAGGGCGTGCTGACGCTGGAGGAGTGCGTGGCCCATCTGACGTCGCGCCCGGCCGCCCGGCTGCGGCTGCCCGACCGGGGGCGGATCCGCGAGGGGTACGTCGCCGACCTGGTCCTCTTCGACCCGGCGACGGTCGCCTCCGGCGCCACGTACGACGCCCCGCGCACCCTGCCGACCGGCATTCCGTACGTGCTGGTGGCGGGCGAGTTCGTGATCGAGGACGGACGCCGGACCCAGACCCTCGCGGGCCGCGCGATCCGCCGCACGCCGATCGCGTAGCGGCGCGCGCTCGCCCGTACGGGTCAGAGCTTGCCCGGCGAGCGACGGGCGGACGGTAGCGTCAGCCCCGGCGGACCCCGGTGCCCCTCCGGCCGGGACGAGACGAGGGACGGACGATGGCCTCAGTCCCCTCCTATGACAGCGACGACCCGGAACAGGCCCTGAAATACGCCATCCGGCACGTCCGGGGCGACCGCGTCCAGATCGTCGAAGGATTCATCGAGCCTTCGACACCGACCCGGGCTCACGAAGCCGCCGCCGAGACCATCCGCGACCAAGTACGCCCCCGGGCCCGCGAGCTCGGTTGCATCACCGGCTCCGGAAACCTGGACCTGCCGGGCTCGGCGAACTGGTTCGTCCCCGACATCGCCGTGGTGCCGGCGGCCCAGGCCAAGGGGGCCGCCGCCCTGCTCCCCGAGGACACCCTCCTCGTCGTCGAGGTCACCTCGGATGCGAACGCGGACACCGACCGCATCGTGAAGCGCGAGCGGTACGCCGAATACCGTGCCCCGCTCTACCTCGTCGTGGACCGGCAGGAGAAGAGCGTGACCGTGTACTCCGAGCCCGGCGGGCTCGGCTACACGCGCGTGGACGGCCCGCACCCCTTCGGCACCCGGGTCCGGCTGCCCGAGCCGTTCGACCTGGACCTCGACACCGGCGACCTGACCTGGCCTGACCTGGCCTGACCTGCGGGGAGACCCACCCCCACCTCAGGCCCGGTCCACCACCCGCAGATCCCTCCGCTGTCCCGGGATCCCCACACTCGCCCCGGCCATCGACGGCGGCGCCACGCGGGACAGCCAAAGCCCCACCCCCAGGGCGAGGGCCGCGAGGACGAAGCCGTACCAGGGGGTGTGGCCCGACGGCGCCGTCTCGTAGGTCAGCGCCCCGCACAGCACCGCCAGGAACCGGCCGAGCCGCCCGTCCCACGCCACCGCCGCGACCACGCACGTCCCCCACAGCACGTACCAGGGCTGCACCATCGGGGACAGCGCCACCAGCGCGAGCAGCGAGATCCCGAGCCCGAGGACGGGGTCGATCCGGCCCCGCCACGCGCGCCAGGCCACCACGGCGACGATCGCGGCCGCGGCCACCAGGCCGAGCTGCTGCACCACGCCCTTCACCGGTCCGGGGTCGTCGGCCACCAGCAGGCCGAGCCCGAGGCCGAGGTCGCTGGTCGCCGACAGGGCGGTGTGGATGGTGGCGGCGACGCTCTGGGTACGGAGCCAGCCGAAGCCGGTCCCGGCGAGCAGCGTCGCCCCGGCGGCGACGGCGGCGGCCACCGCCCCGGGCAGCACGAGTCCGCGCGCCACTCCCCCGGCGCCGCCGCGCCGCCGGGCGACGAGGACGCCGATGAACAGCAGCCCGAGCACCGCCGGGGACTTCACCGTCACCGCGAGGCCGACGACCGCGCTGCCCAGGACCCACCGCCCGCGCACCGCGAGCAGCACCCCGGTCAGCAGCAGGGCGATCATGAGGCCGTCGTTGTGGGTGCCGGCGACGACATGGATCAGCAGGAGCGGGTTGAGCGCGGCGAGCCAGAGCGCGCCGGGGCCGCCGCCGAGGCCGCGGACGGCCCACACGATGAGCGCGAGCGCGCCGAGGGCGACGAGCCGCATGCCGAGCACGGCGGGCACGACCGACCCGCCGGTCAGTTTCACCACCGCCTCGGCGAGAACGAGGAAGGCCGGTCCGTACGGCGCGGGGGTGTCCGTCCAGTGGCCGCCGACGGACGCGGCGGCGTCCGCGCCGAGCTCGCCGGGCGCGAGGACGGAGGGCCCGGCCCCGTACACGTCGTGGCCTTCGAGGACCATCGCGCCCTGGGCGATGTAGCTGTAGACGTCGGCGCTGTGCAGCGGCGGGGCGAGCACGAGCGGCCCGGCCCACCAGCCGAGGGTCGCCAGGGTCCGGTCGCCCGGGGCTCCGGCGCGCAGCAGCCGCCCGTACTGCCACCAGGCGGCGAGCAGCAGAGTCAGTCCGAGGTACGCGAGGATCGCGCCGGCCGTGGTGAGCGCGGTACCGCGCGGCTGCCACAGGCCGGCCCCGCCGCGTACGGGCAGGGCTCCGGCGGTCCAGCCGCCGGCGGTGACGGCGAGCGCACCGGCCGCGCCGAGCCACCGGCATCCGGCGGCGGAGAAAACCCACATGACGGGACAACCTATCCTGCGCCCCCAGGAGCCCCCGCGAGCCCCCGTCGGCGCCCGCACCACCACCCACGCCACCATGCGCCCCCAGCCCTGGCGCCCAGCCCCGCCGCCCGGCACCGCTCACCCCGTCCCCCGGCTCTCCCCCGCCACCTCCCTCCGGGCGACGTGTCCCAGAACACGGCGCGCCATCGCTCCGTACCGCCGTAAGCTCGGTCCATGCAGGTGATCCAGTCCACGAAGCTCGCCAACGTCTGTTACGAAATCCGGGGCCCGGTCCTCGAAGAGGCGATGCGGCTGGAGGCGGCGGGGCACCGCATCCTCAAGCTCAACACCGGAAACCCGGCCGCCTTCGGTTTCGAATGCCCGCCCGCCATCCTCGAGGACATGCTGCGCAACCTCTCCGGCGCGCACGGCTACGGCGACGCGAAGGGGCTGCTGTCCGCGCGGCGCGCGGTGATGAGCCACTACGAGACCAAGGGCATCCCGCTGTCGATAGAGGACATCTATCTCGGCAACGGTGTCTCCGAGCTGATCCAGATGTCCATGCAGGCGCTGCTCGACGACGGCGACGAGGTGCTGGTCCCGGCGCCGGACTACCCGCTGTGGACGGCTTCGGTCTCGCTCGCGGGCGGCACGGCCGTGCACTACCGCTGCGACGAGCAGGCGGACTGGATGCCGGACCTGGAGGACATCGAGCGGAAGATCACCGATCGCACCAAGGCGATCGTGATCATCAACCCGAACAACCCGACCGGCGCGGTCTACGACGACGAGATGCTGCGCGCGCTCACCGACATCGCCCGCCGACACCAGCTGGTGGTCTGCTCGGACGAGATCTACGACAAGATCCTCTACGACGGCGCGACGCACACCCCGACGGCCGCGATCGCCCCCGACCTGATGGTGCTCACCTTCAACGGCATGAGCAAGAACTACCGGGTGGCCGGCTTCCGCTCCGGCTGGCTCGCGGTCTGCGGCCCGAAGGCGCACGCCTCCTCGTACATCGAGGGCCTGACGATCCTGGCGAACATGCGACTGTGCGCCAACATGCCGGCGCAGCACGCGGTGGCCGCCGCGCTCCAGGGGCGGCAGTCGATCGAGGAACTGGTGCTGCCCGGCGGACGGCTGCTCGAACAGCGGGACACGGCGTACGAGCTGCTCACGCAGATCCCGGGCGTGACGTGTGTGAAGCCGAAGGGCGCGCTGTACCTGTTCCCGCGGCTGGACCCGAACGTCTACAAGATCAAGGACGACCGGCAGATGGTCCTCGACCTGCTGCGGTCCGAGAAGATCATGGTGGTGCACGGGACGGGCTTCAACTGGCACGAGCCGGACCACTTCCGGATCGTGACGCTGCCCTCCGCCACGGATCTGGCGGACGCGGTCACCCGGATCGGCACCTTCCTGGACGGCTACAGCCAGCGCTGACCGGCACTGACCGGCACTGACCGGCACTGACCGGCACTGACCGGCACTGACAGACCCTGGGCCCCGACGAGCACCGGAAGAGGTGCTCGTCGGGGCCCAGCCGTACCCCACCTCCACCCTTTTCGGACGCGACTCAACTTTAGACGGAATCCAAGCTAGGATGCTTTTCAAGTACCTGGACAGGGAGGCCGTCGCATGTACGAACCGATCCGCACCAAGTCGGTCCACCGGATGGCCGACCACTCCCGCGAGCGGCTCGACTTCCCGCACCGTTCCCGCGAGGAGGAGCTGGACATCCAGCTCGCCGGCCATCTCGCCGCCCTGCTCACCGTCACCGACGAATTGGGCGACAGCGCGGCCGGTGAGCTCATCGCCCGGCAGGTCGCACGGCTGCGCGGCACCCCGCCGGCCCGGCACGCGGGCCTGAGCGGCGCGTCCGCCGGGGCACTGCACCGCAAGGCGCACGCCCTCGCGGGCCGGGCGCTGGTCGTCGCGGCCTCCCGGGCCGACACGACCGCCGCGATCCTCGCCGCCGAACGCATGGACGCGCACACGGCGGCACTCGCCGCACCGGCCCCCGGCCCCGCTTCGACCCCGGACCCGGCCTCGGCCTCGACCCCGGCCCCGGTCCCGGTCCCGGTCCCCGCCGCAACCCCCGCCGCGACTGCCGTAACCCCCGCCCCGACCCCGTCCCTGGTCGGCGCCCCCTGATCGGCCCCGGTCCGCGCGCCCCCGACGGCGTGCGGACCGGGCGCCACCCAATCCCCTCGCCCCGCCTTGCCCCACCCCCGAGCACGCAAAACGGCGCGGAAAATGCGCCGACCCCCGGAGCCGTGAGGGGGCTCCGGGGGTCGTTCGCGTCGCGGCGGGCCGTCGTGACCCCACTGGTCAGGGCGGAAATCGGGGCAGCCCGCCACGAGTCTCGGGTGCCGCCGCCGTCGCGCGGGATCGCGCGGCGGCAGCGGTCAGGGCATCAGCCCAGGCGCTCGACGAGCGCGCGGTGCTGCTCCCACAGCTCCTTCGGCGTGTGCTCGCCGAAGGTCTCCAGGTGCGCCGGGACCAGAGCGGCCTCCTCGCGCCACACGTCCTTGTCGACGGTGAGCAGGAAGTCCAGGTCCTCCTCCGGTAGCTCCAGACCGTCGGTGTCCAGGGCCTCCTTCGTCGGCAGGACGCCGATGGGGGTCTCGACACCCTCGGCCTTGCCGTCGAGGCGCTCGACGATCCACTTCAGGACGCGGCTGTTCTCGCCGAAGCCGGGCCAGACGAACTTGCCGGCGTCGTTCTTGCGGAACCAGTTGACGTAGTAGATCTTCGGCAGCTTGGCGGCGTCCGCCGACTGGCCGATCTTGATCCAGTGCGCCATGTAGTCGCCCATGTTGTAGCCGCAGAACGGCAGCATGGCGAACGGGTCGCGGCGCAGCTCGCCGACCTTGCCCTCGGCGGCGGCGGTCTTCTCGGAGGCCACGTTGGCACCGAGGTAGACGCCGTGGTTCCAGTCGAAGGACTCGGTCACCAGCGGGACGGCGGAGGCGCGGCGGCCACCGAAGAGGATCGCCGAGATCGGCACACCCTTCGGGTCCTCCCACTCCGGGGCGATGATCGGGCACTGGCCGGCCGGGACGGTGAAGCGGGCGTTCGGGTGGGCGGCCGGGGTCTTCGACTCCGGCGTCCAGTCGTTGCCCTTCCAGTCGATGAGGTGCTCCGGCAGCTCCTCGGTCATGCCCTCCCACCACACGTCGCCGTCGTCCGTGAGGGCGACGTTCGTGAAGACGGAGTTGCCCCACATGGTCTTCATGGCGTTGGCGTTGGTGTGCTCGCCGGTGCCGGGCGCGACACCGAAGAAGCCGGCCTCGGGGTTGATCGCGTAGAGGCGGCCGTCCTCGCCGAAGCGCATCCAGGCGATGTCGTCGCCGATGGTCTCCACCGTCCAGCCGGGGATGGTGGGCTCCAGCATGGCGAGGTTGGTCTTGCCACAGGCCGACGGGAAGGCGGCGGCCACGTACTTGGCCTCGCCCTGCGGCGGGGTGAGCTTCAGGATGAGCATGTGCTCGGCCAGCCAGCCCTCGTCGCGCGCCATGACGGACGCGATGCGCAGGGCGTAGCACTTCTTGCCGAGCAGGGCGTTGCCGCCGTAGCCCGAGCCGTACGACCAGATCTCACGGCTCTCGGGGAAGTGCGAGATGTACTTGGTGGAGTTGCACGGCCACGGCACGTCCTCCTCGCCCTCGGCGAGCGGGGCGCCGAGGGTGTGGACGGCCTTCACGAAGAAGCCGTCGGTGCCGAGCTCGTCGAGGACGGCCTGACCCATCCGGGTCATGGTGCGCATGGAGACCGCGACGTACGCGGAGTCGGTGATCTCGACGCCGATGGCGGAGAGCGGGGAGCCGACGGGGCCCATGCAGAAGGGCACCACGTACATGGTGCGGCCCTTCATGGAGCCGCGGAAGATGCCCTTCTCTCCCGCGAAGAGCTCCTTCATCTCCGCCGGGGCCTTCCAGTGGTTGGTCGGGCCCGCGTCCTCCTCCTTCTCGGAGCAGATGAAGGTCCGGTCCTCGACGCGCGCGACGTCGGTCGGGTCGGAGGCGGCGTAGTACGAGTTCGGGCGCTTGACCGGGTCCAGCTTCGTGAAGGTCCCCTTGGCGACGAGCTCCTCGCACAGGCGCTCGTACTCCGCCTCCGACCCGTCGCACCAGACGACACGGTCCGGCTGGGTGATCTCGGCGATCTGGTCGACCCAGGAGACGAGCTCCTGGTGCTGGGTGGGGACGGTGGAGGGAGCCGCGTTGTCGCGCGCCACGATTGCTCCTTGAAGAGGGTTGTGAAGATGTCATGCCCCTTGGGGGCTGCGACCCGGATGCGTCGTAGCGCTCATCCGGTGCCGACCGCACTCATTTGATCATCCGATGCTACCGCCCATATGTCCAGGGGTCCGCACACGTGAGCATCACCACTTATCGGTCCTTCGTACGTCGCCCACGCGCCCCCCGCATGTCGCCCGTACGTCGCTTGCGCGCGCTCCGTACACCCGTACGCCCCGCGCACCGCCTGTACGCCCCACCCGCGCGCCGCCCGCACGCCCCGACCCTGCCCCTGATTCACCCCCGGCCCGACCCCGACTCGCCCGTTGTGTTCCACCTCACGGCCGGTCGCCCCACGTATCCGGGTATCCGGGCATCCACCCGTATCCGGAACTTACGCGAGCGTAGGTAGCATGCGGATTCATGACAGCCTCGCCGGACCTCACCACCGCGGAGCAGCGCCCGGCGCTGCCACAGCAGCACCCCCTCCCCCTCAAGCCGAGACTCCGGGGCTGGCTGCACGCCGGGATGTTCCCGGCCGTGATCGTCGCGGGACTCGTCCTGGTCGCCCTCGCGGACTCCCCCCGCGCGCGGATCGCCTGCGGCATCTACGTCCTCACCGCGTGCCTGCTGTTCGGCATCAGCGCGCTGTACCACCGCGGCACCTGGTCGGCGCGCGGCGAGGCGGTGCTGCGGCGGCTCGACCACGCGAACATCTTCCTGATCATCGCGGGCACCTATACGCCGCTGACCCTGCTCCTGCTGCCCGACTCCACCGGCCGGCCCCTGCTGTGGGCCGTCTGGGCGGCGGCCGCGGCCGGGATCGCCTTCCGGGTCTTCTGGGTCGGCGCGCCGCGCTGGCTGTACACGCCCTGCTATCTCGCGATGGGCTGGGCCGCCGTCTTCTTCCTGCCGGACTTCATGCGGACGGGCGGCATCGCCGTCCTGGTCCTCGTCGTCGTCGGCGGTCTGCTCTACAGCGCGGGCGGGGTCGTCTACGGCTTCAAGCGCCCCAACCCCTCGCCCCGCTGGTTCGGCTTCCACGAGGTCTTCCACTCGTTCACCCTGGTGGCGTTCATCGTCCACTACGTCGGCATCTCGCTGGTCGCCTACCAGCACGCCTGACGCACCCGTCCGGTCCGGCCGGTCCGGCCGAGCCACTCGCTCGACCTGCCGGTCCGGACCCCGTCCGGCCCGCGGTGCCCGGCCCCCGCGCCGGGCACAATGGCCGCCATGACCCCCATGGCGGCCCCCTCCCCGCGCCCCACCCTGCGCGAACGCAAGAAGCTCAAGACCCGCGTCGCGATCCGGAAGGCCGCCTGCCGGCTCGTGGCGGAGCAGGGGTACGAGGCGACCACCGTGGAGCAGATCGCCGCGGCGGCCGAGGTCTCCCCCTCCACCGTGGCCCGCTACTTCCCCGTCAAGGAGGACATCCTCCTCAGCGACGACCAGAGCGAGCTGCTGGTCGCCCGGCTGCGGGCCCGCCCCGCCGGGGAACCGCCGCTCGACTCGCTGCGCGCCGTCCTCCTCGACGCCGTCGCCGCCTCCTTCGCCGGGGATCCGCGCGAGGCCGTACTGCGGGCCCGTTTCGTGGTCGAGATCCCCGCCGTACGCGCCCGGCTCACCGAGACCGCGGCCGAGACCGGCCGGATGCTCTCCGGGGCCGTCGCCGAACGCACCGGCCGCGCTCCCGACGACCTGGAGGTACGGGTCTTCACGGCGGCCGTCCTCGGGGCGATGCGCGAGGCCACGCTGCACTGGGCCGAACGCGGCGGCCGGCTCCCCGACCTGGTCCCGCTCCTCGACCGGGCCGTGGACGTCCTCCAGACCGGTCTGACCCTCCGCTCCCCGGCCGAAGCCGGGCCCGGTGCCGGGCCCGGCACCGGATCCGACAGCGAGCCCGAGCGGCCCGGTACCGGCCCGACCGCCGCCGCCTCCACGGCCCCCGACTCCGCTATCTCCGGCCCAGCGCGGCCCTGACCAGCGTCCCCGACACCGGATTGTCCGCGCACCCCCACACTCCGTGCGGGCAGTAGTCCGTGAGGGTCTGGTACGCGGGCCGGTGCCGGACGAACCAGTCGAGCATCCCCCGTACGTACGCCGGATCGTCCCCGTTGCGGAACAGCCCCCACTCCGGGAACGACACCGGCTTGTGGTGCGCCGCCGCGAAGCGGGCGTGGAACTCCAGTCCGTACGGCTCCGTCACCTGCTCCGCGAAGGAGAGCCCGGCCGGCTGGTCGTAGGCGTCCATGCCGACGATGTCCACCACGTCGTCACCGGGGTAGCAGCGCGGCCAGTCGATCGCGTCCCGGCCGCGGCTCGGCGTGAAGTCGAAGCGGAAGTGCTGCCCCGGCACCTCCCGCAGCGTCGCGACCACCCGCCGCCAGTACCGCTTCCAGTTCTCCGGGTCCGGCGCGCAGCGGTGCGCGTACGTGGTGCCGTTCATCTCCCAGCCGAGCACCAGGACGGCGTCCGCGAGCCGGTGCTCCACGAGCCGCTCGCCCAGGACGCGGAAGTGTTCGTCGAACTCCCCGGCCGCGCCGCGCCGCAGCCCGTCCCGTACCTCTTCGTCGGGCAGGTGCTCCTCGCTGCGGTCGAGCAGCGGGACGTTCAGGACGAACAGCCGGCCGGGCCGGGCCTTCTTCCAGCGCGCCCACGGTTCGAACAGCTCGGGGTGGCCCTCGATGTTGGACCACTGGTCGCCCGGCAGATAGGTGTGCCCGACGGACAGCGGCGGACCGCCGAGCCATGCCTCCACGGCGGCGATCCGCTGCACCCCGGTCTCGTCCGAGCCGGTGAAGAAGCCCGACGGCACCCCGGTCAGCAGCGCGGGCGCGCCCCAGGCCGGATCCGCGCCCTCCCCGAGCTCCCGGCCCTCGTGCCGCGCCGGCCACACCCACCACAGGAGCGACGACAGCAGCACCAGGACGGCGAGGACCGCGATCGGTACGGCGGGCGCCAACCACGGCCGGGACCGCAAGCCGTCGGACAGGCGGCCGGACAGACGGCGCGAGGCGAGTGAAGCGACCGCCACGAGCGGGCGGAGGAAGCCGGGCCACCCGCGCGGGCGGGGAGAGCGGGAAGGACGGCGCACCTCAGCTGGTCCAGAAATCCCACCAGCGGGTCAGGATCAGCATGCCGATGATCCCGATGTGCACGACCGGTGGCGCGAAGGCGAAGTCCGCGAAGAAGCTCCGCAGCGCGGCAGGGGCGGGCAGCAGCCGGTGCGTCACATTGTGCGCGGTGACGTACCAGAACATGGTGATCGTCGCGCACCAGGCCAGCGAGCACCACAGGCAGAGCGAGCCGATCTCGTACAGCGACTGCTGCGTCAGCCAGGTGCAGAAGCCGACGCCGAACAGCATCCCGGCGTTCAGCCCCCGCCAGAACCAGGGCCGGTAGCGGGCGCCCGCCAGGATCCCGGCGCCCGCGGCGATCACGACGGCGTAGGTGACGAGGCCGAGCAGCGGGTTCGGGAAGCCGAACACCGCCGCCTGGGCGCTCTTCATGACGTTGCCGCAGGAGACCACCGGGTTGAGGCTGCAACCGGGCTGGAAGCCCGCGTCCTCGGCCATCTTGATCTTGTCGATGGTGATGACCCAGGCGGCGAGCACCCCCGCCGCGCCCGTCACCATCAGCATCCAGGCGAAGGCCCGGCTCGCGCCGACGCCCCGACCGGCGGCGTCCTCGCCGGACGCGTCGGGAGCACCGGGCTCGATGCCCGCGCTGTCCGCGCCGCCTGCACTGCCCGCGCTGCCTGCTTCATCCTGCCGGTGCCGCTGTCCGGGGACCGCGTCCCCGCCCTCTACGTCCACCGTCGTCATGGCGCCACTCCTCGTCCGCTCGGTCCGGCCGGACCAGCCGGACCGGCCGGGTCCCTTCCGGTTCCGGTTCCGGTGCCGGACGCTCCGGTCCGGCCCGGTCCGCTCCGCCCGCTCCGTCTACTCAGCCCTGGATGCCCCGGATCAGCTCGGGATCAGCCCCGGATCCGGCTCACCGGCACCATCAGATGGGCCGCGTTCCGTACGACCTCGTCGTCGGTGACGAAGACCTTCAGCCGCGCCTCCGTGACCGGCTCTCCCGGGCGCGCGAGCGGCCACGGGGTGACCGGGAGGATCAGACAGACCTTGCCGCTCTCGTGCGCGGCCGCCTCCCACTCGGCGGGCACCGGGCACTGCGCGCTCATGAACGGCAGCGTCAGGACCGCGCGCCGCGCCTCGACCAGGAGATGGATACCGGCCCTGCGGTCCTCCGCGAGGTCCACGACGGCGGCGCCGATCGGCAGGTCCATGTCTTCGAGCGTCGCCCGCAGCGCCGCCGCGCCGGCCTCCGGACCGTCCCGTCCGTCGCCGAGCGAATACACCATCAGAAACGGGGTGGCGGGGACGTCACCGGCGGGGCCGATCGTCCAGGCGATGACGGTCAGCGTTCCCAGCGGACTGTCGCCGCGCGCCGTGTCGAGAGCTTCGGAGGTGGTCATGAAACCGGATGCTAGGGGACGAACACCGGCCCTCCCGCGCCGAATTCACCCATTCGGCCGACATTCCCCCTGTTGGCAAATACGGCGCAACGAACCGGCGTTTTCCTCGTTATGCCTACACGGCCTCCCCCTATTCTCAGCGAGGGGGACTTCGCCGACCTCTGGAGATCACTCATGATCGTCCCGCGGCTCGTTTCACGCCGCTCCGCCGTGCGCGCCCTCTACGCCCTGTCCGTCACCGCGTTCACGGGCGGCGCACTCGCCCGTATCGCGTCCGCCGCCCCCGTCGTTCCCGCCGTTCCCGGATCCGCCCTGCCACCCTTGCCTCCTCTGCCGCCGCTGCCCCCGCACCCCGTCCTCTTCGACGAGGTGTACGCGGGCCGGCGCGTCCAGGGGCTGCGCGGGCCGGCCGGCGGGCCGATCGTGCTCGTCGACGGGCTGCCGTTGCATCTGATGCGCTGTGCCGACGGGGGCTGGCTCACTCCGCTCGACCACTACGAGATCTGTCCGACGCCGCTGGCGGCCACCCGGGCGGCCGTGGACGCCCTTGGACCGGCCCGGCTGAGCCGGCTCGCCGCCGCGCACGGCGCGCACGCCGCCGCCGGAACCCCGGCCCCGGCCCCGAACCCCCACCACCCCGCCGCTGACGACGGTCCGGGCGCCGCCCGGACCGGAGGGAGCCCCCGTGGCCGCGTACACGCGTAAGGACCAGCGCGATCTGACGAAGACGGAGCGCAAGCGCTTCGTCGACGCCGTCCTCGAACTCAAGAAATCGGGAAAGTACGACGACTACGTCCGCACCCACATCGACTACTACGTCGCCGACGGCGAGGGGCAGCTGCGCGTCGCGCACATGTGCCCGAGCTTCCTGCCCTGGCACCGGAAGTTCCTGCTGGACTTCGAGCGGTCGCTGCGCGAGATCGACGACTCGGTGACCGTGCCGTACTGGGACTGGACCCGGGACAACAGCGCGAAGTCCTCCCTGTGGAACGACGACTTCCTGGGCGGCAACGGCCGGTCCAGCGACTACCAGGTCACCACCGGCCCCTTCGCGTACGCGCGCGGCCAGTGGACCGTGCGCTACGGGATGACCGAACAGAGCTTCCTGAGCCGGGACTTCGGCCGACCGCGCAATCCGATCACCCTGCCGACGGCGGACGACGTCGACGACGCGCTGGGACAGTCCTCGTACGACACCTCGCCCTGGAACTCCACCAGCCGCTCGGGCTTCCGCAACCGGCTGGAGGGCTGGGGCAGCGGCGACGGCAACGCGCGGTTCCGGCTGCACAACCGGGTGCACCGCTGGGTCGGCGGGCAGATGCTGGGCGGCGGCTCGGTCAACGACCCGGTGTTCTGGCTGCACCACTCCTTCATCGACCTGCTGTGGTCGCGCTGGCAGAAGGAGAACCCCAAGGCCGGCTACATGCCGAAGAAGCAGCCGCCGGAGGGCGACGCGCAACGCGGCAAGGTCGCGGCGCTGAACGACAAGATGGCGCCGTTCGACGTGTCGCCCGCCGACATGCTCGACCACAGCGCGATCTACCGCTACGCGTGAGGGGCGCGCGGGCAGGCCGCGCACAGGGATGTCCCCCCGGTCCGGACGGAACGGGGGGACATCGGCATGTGGGCCGGCCCCGCACAGGGTCCGGCACCGCCTGAGGGCGGGTCAGCGGTTGTAGCCGCCACCCATGCCGCCACCCATGCCGCCGCCGTAGCCGCCGCCGTTCACCGGGGGCTCCTCCGGCTCGTCGACGATGGCGCAGATGTCACCGAAGGCCGGGTTCATCAGGCCGATGACATTGATGCTGTCGCCACACAGGTTGAGACCCAGGTCGATCGGCACCTCGACGACATCGCCGGAGATGACACCGGGGGAGTTCACAGCGGCACCGGCGGCACCGGCGTCGGCGGTGGCCAGACCGGCCCCGCTGAGGGCAACGGCACCGGTGCCGACGATGACGGCGGCAGCCTTCGCGAAGCGAGACATCAACAACTCCTTGAGCGAGGAAACACGACCGCGCGAACCACGGTCACGCGTCTTTCAACGGCGCGGGGGCGAAGCGGTCACGGTCATTGCGCCGAATGGAGAAGGCCGGGAAGGACCGGGGCGGTGGCGGACCGGGGCGGCGGCGCGCATTGGCTCGCGGATCGGCGGTCCACCGCCGTCGGCTACGGCGGCGCGTGCCGCCGATCCGCGGGCCGCGGCCATGCGACAAGCCTCTTGTTGCAACGAGAGCCCTGTGCGCGGGTGGCGGGAAGAAAGGTGTCTTCACCCGCTCTTCACGGACCTCGACACACCGGTTGCCTACGGTTCACCGGGGCTCCTCGGATCCGGCCGCAGGGGGTACGGCTCCCGGGGCCGCCCGGCCCCGGTCGCGGTCGCGCGTACGGCCCCCACCGCGGCGAGGCGGTGGGGGCCGTACGGGGTGGGGTCACGTCACGTCACCTCGTGGCACCCGGTGTCGGAGGCCGTCGATGACGTGCCGGCTCGGGGTCAGCGGCGCACGCGGGAGAGGCGGTTGCCGCGCAGGACCATCAGGGTGCCGCCGCCGAGCAGGGTGGCGCTGAGGGCGCCGGCGCCCGCGACGACCATGGGGTCGCTGCCGGTGTCGGGCAGGTGCGGGGGCTCGCCGCCACCGTAGCCGTCGTCGTCACCGTAACCACCGCCCGGAGGCTTGGGGTGACCGCCGTAACCGCCGTCGTCACCGTAACCACCGCCCGGAGGCTTGGGGTGACCGCCGTAACCGCCGTCGTCGCCATACCCGCCGCCCGGAGGCTTCGGGTGGCCGCCGTAACCGCCGTCGTCGCCATACCCGCCGCCCGGGTGGTGGCCGCCGCCGTCACCGTAACCGCCGCTCGGCGGGGGCGTCGGGCGACCGCCGCCGTAACCGGTGTCCTCCCCGTAGCCGGGCTGGGGCGGGCGCGGCGGGCGGGTCGGTCCGCCGCCGTAGCCCTCGTCGCCGCCGTGGTGGTCCCCGTAGTCGCTCGGGTGCTCGGGCGGGTTGGGCGGCGGGCCTTCGCCGCCGTATCCCTCGTCGCCGTAGCCACCGGACTCGGGGCCGTCGGCCTTCTCGTGGTCCCGGCCCTCGCCCTGGTCCCGGCCGTGCTCGCGGCCCTGGTCCTGGGCGTGGTGCTTGCCCTGGGAGCCGTGGTCGTCCCGGTCCTCGGCCTTGCCGGCGGCGGAGCCGCTCTGCGGGAGGGCGGACTGGACCGCCTTCTGGCAGATCTCGGCGACGGCCGCGGCGATGGCGCCGCGCTGGGTGCCGCTGCCGCAGACCTCGGCCGGCTGGGGGAGCCGCACCTGGGCGAGGGTCCCGTGCCCGCTCGTGTCCTTGACGGCGGCCGGCGCCGCGGAGCCCGCCGCGAGAGCGAAACCGCCGGACAACGTCAGCAGTCCGGTCACCGCCGTGACGGTGAGCATTTTCCTGGTGATTGTGGGTCGCATACCGCTCTTCCTCTGAACACACGCCGTCCGAAAATGCGTGAAGTCAGAAGGACTGTAAGAACGGGATAAGGCAAGAGCCGGGGAACGGCGCGGCGGGGCGTCGGAAAATCATTCAATCGGACCCTAAGGAGACCCAAAAGAACACGGCCCCGACGCCGAAAAGGCCATCGGGGCCGCGTTTCTGACGAGGGGACCGCTGGGTTCCGACGAGCGTCCCCCCGCCGCTCCGGCCGGCGGGCCCGGCCCGCGCTCCGGCCCGGACTCAGCCGCCGAGCGCGCCACCGATCGGCAGCCCGCCGAGCAGCGAGGTGGCACCCTTGCCGGCCTGGTTGAGCTTGGACGCGGCGTCGGTGACGGTCTTGACCGGGGAGCCTTCCTTGGTGTTGCTGAGCGCGTCCGTCGACAGCCCGGAACCGGTGAGCGAGCCCAGGCCGCCCCCCAGACCGGCGGGCAGCGCCGACTCCGCGGCCATCGCGGGCGCGGCGATGCCCAGGGCCATGACAGAACCGGCGACAGCCGCGGCAACCTTGATGGGCTTCATGGGGAGAGGTCCTTCCGTGTGACGTCAAGTCGCTTGTCGCACAAGGAGCTTGAGTCCCCGTACGTCGTTCCTTCTTCTGTAACGAGACGTACGGCCGCCGGAAACTCCGCGTTCGCGAATTCCTCCGTACGACACCCGAATGACGACCCCACCGGTGTGATCGCCCGACCAGTCACACCACGCGCGCCCCAGCTGTATCGGACACCCGTTCGCGCGCCTCTCGGGGCGGCCCGCCCCTCCGGCGCCGACCTGCGGATATCGCGTACAGCGACATCAGAACTACCGAGCGCCATCAATCCGTTCGAGTGAACCGGCTCAGCAGCCCACTCACTCCGGGGGCGTACGCCGTTTCATCGGACGGCGTACGGAGACGCACACCGGCACGACAGCGAGCGAGAAGTGAACGGACGACACGACGTACCCCGAACGCGCCGAAGGCGCCGTACCCGCCGTACGCGCGGAACCGCGGAGATCCACGGCGCCCACGGTGCCCTCGAAACCGTGGGCCCGGCACCCCATACGCCCCGCACACCCCACCCGCCCCCGCGCGCGCAGCGGATCGCGGCACACGAAAAGGACCGGCGCGCCACCCCTTGCGGGAGCGACGGGCCGGCCTCGGAAAATCGGCGATTCGGCGCGCTGGATCAGTCGTTGACGCAGACGGTGCCGAAAGCCGGGTTCAGCAGGGCGATGATGTCGATGGTGTCGCCGCACAGGTTGAGGTCCAGGTCGACCGGCACCTGGATGGTGTTGCCGGAGATGACACCCGGGGAGTTCACGGCGGCACCGGCGGCACCGGCGTCGGCGGTGGCGACACCGGTGGCGGCGGCAAGGGTGGCGGCGGCGCCGACGGACAGGGCGACGGCCTTCGCGATACGGGACATGGGGATCGTCTCCTCGATCGGTACTTCACTCGGACGGCGCGGGCGATTGCGCCCGGCATCTACCTCAACGCCCCGGACTTTCATCGGTTGCTCTCCCGAATGGGTGACGTTCAACCGATCTTTGGCCCATAGGAGGGTCATTCGAGTGTCCGGTCCGGGATGCCCGCAACACGCCCACCGAGGAACCCACCGACCGGATACGGAAGTTCGGGAACGCGACCGGCTCATCCTCAGTATCTCCGGGCCCGGGGGTTATAACGGTCGGGAACGTTGCTTCCGGTCCCGTCGCGCGTTCATTCCTTTCGCGTGGCCGACGTCTTCCCCTCCCCCGGTCTCCACGGGTCTTCCCTTCCTTCTCTCAGCAAAGCGGAGAGCCTGTATGTGGAATTCAGCGGTGTCCGCCGTACCTCGGGGTGCGGTACGCGCTTCCATGGCGCGGACGGCGCTCCCGGCCGCCCGCCACGACCGGGACCAGGGCCGTACAGGTGCCACCGCACGCGTGCGGGTCCATGGCGGCATTTCCGTCCCCGCCCGCGCGGCCGTACCCGTCCGTGTTCCGGTTCGTGTTCCGATTCGCGTTCCCGTTCGCGTTTCCCTCCACGCCGGGATCTCCGACACCGCCGACGCGCGCGCCGCGTATCTCGCATTTGCCGGGGGAGCTGTGCGGGTCGCGTTTCCCGTGGACGCCGTACCGGACCCCGGTCTCGTGAATGCGGCGGCGTGCCGGAAGGAGCGGATTCCCGTTCCTCTTCCGGCCCAGGGGTACGACTCCGAATTCTTCGATCCGCGGGGGGCGCAGCGTCATGGGGCCGATCATTTCCACATCCGTCACTTTTCCGGGATCCGGCGCGCCCCCGTACGGCGTGTCCGGCGCGCCCCGGGAGGCCTTCGGCCGGACAGCGGGTACTGACGACGTGCGTACGGACGTACGTACGGACGTGCTGCACGCCGTCCAGCCCGGCGACGGCGGTGTCGCCCGGGTCGTCACCGACCTGGTCGGCGCACAGCGCGCGGCGGGCCTGCGGATCGCCGTGGCGTGTCCGCCGGGCACCGAACTCGCCGCCGCCGCCGGTGCGGCGGGCGCCGTCGTGTACCCCTGGCGGGCCGGCCGCGAACCCGGCCCGCGGCTGTTCGCCGAGACCCGCGAGCTCGGCCGGCTGATCCGTACCGTCCGTCCCGCGCTGGTCCACGCGCACAGCGCCAAGGCGGGGCTGTGCGCCCGACTGGCCGTGCGCGGCCGGATTCCGACGGTCCATCAGCCGCACGCCTGGTCCTTCGAGGCGGTCACCGGCGTCACCGCCGCGCTGGCCCGCGGCTGGGAGCGCTGGGCCGCCGCCCGCTGGACGGCGCGGCTGGTCTGTGTCAGCGAGGCCGAGCGCCGTACGGGCGAGGAGGCCGGGATCCGTGCCCCCTGGTCGGTGATCCACAACGGGGTGGACACGCGTCATTTCGCCCCCGACGCGCGGGGAGCCGCGGCGCGGGGGAACACGGAGCCAGGGGCCACGGCGGCGCGGGGCGACTCGGCACACCTGGCCCCCTCCGGAGAGGACTTCCCCGGCACGGACTCCACCGGCACGGACTCCACCGGCACCGGGCCGCTCGTCGTGTGCGTGGGGCGGCTGTGCCGGCAGAAGGGGCAGGACGTCCTGCTCGCCGCCTGGCCCGCGGTGACCGAGGCGGTACCCGGGGCGCGGCTCGTGCTGGTCGGGGACGGTCCGGACGCGGCGCGGCTGCGGGCCGCCGCCGGATCCGGCCCCTCGGTGCGGTTCACCGGCGCGGTCGCCGACCCCGTGCCCTGGTACCGGGCCGCCGACCTGGTCGTCCTGCCGTCCCGCTGGGAGGGCATGGCCCTCGCGCCGCTGGAGGCGATGGCGTGCGGCCGGCCCGTGGTGCTCGGCGACGTGGCCGGCGCGCGCGAGAGCCTGCCGCCCGGCCACGCGGCGCCGTGCCTGGTCCCGCCCGGCGACCCGGCCGCGCTCGCCGCCGCGCTCGGCCGGCTGCTGGCCCGGCCCGCGCTGCGGCACACGCTGGGCCGAGAGGCCCGCGAGCACGTACTCAGCAGATTCGATGTGCGGCGCACCGGCGCGGCCGTCGCGGAGCTCTACCGCGAACTGGCCGGAGTGCGGGGCACGGAGCACAGAGAGCCGATGGCGCAGTGACGACGGAAAGCACCCGCATCCCTTCTTCCTCCCCGGCTTCGTCCCCGGCCTCGTCCTCGGGATCGCCCTCGGGTCCGTCACCTGGTTCGGCCCCGGGGGCATGGCCCGTGCCGGGCCGGGTCCCGTACCGGTCCGCCCTCGCCGCCCCGCGCGGCGCGGCCGGGCGGCGGACGGTGCCGGCGCCGCGCCGCCCGGCCGGCCCCCGGGCGACCGCCGCGCCCCTGGTCGCGGCCGACGCGACGGCCGTCCTCCTCGCCGTGGGCATGCTGTCGGCGGCGCACCGGCGCTGGGAGGTGCCGCTGCTCGTGGCCGCCCTCGTCTTCCTGCTCGACGGCACGGCCGGGCTCTACCGGCCGCCGGTGGGCGCGCGTGGCGGGGTCCTCGACGAACTGCCCGCGCTCGCGGCCCGCGCCGGGGTCGCCTGGTGCGGGACGGCGGCCGTGGTCGCCGCGTGCGCGCCCGGTCTGGTGATCGGCCCGCTGCGGCTCGGCGCCGCGTACGGCACGCATGTCCTCGTCGTGACCGTGGCACGCGGGCTCGCGCACGCGCGCCGCCGCCGGGCGGCGCGGGGGCGGCCTCGCGCGGCGCTGGTCGTCGGCGCGCCGGGGGCGGCCCGCCGGTTCGCGGCGGCGCTCGCGCAGCACCCGGAGTACGGCGTCCGGCCGGTCGGGATCGTCGGCACCCGGCACGACGGCGAGCGCGGTCTGCCGGTGCTGACCTCGGCGGAGGAGATCCACCGGGCGGTCATCCAAAACGCCGTGCGCGACGCCGTGTTCCTGGCCGACGACGAGGCTCTGGTGACGCTGTTCCAGCGCTTCGGCTGTGCCACCTGGCGGGTCGGCCGGACCCCGGCGGACGCGGACACGGCGCCGGTGGGGGCGGCGAGGCGGGCCATGAACGACCATCTGTGGGGGTACGGCTGCCGCCGACTGCTGCCGCCCGCCGAGCGGCGCGGGCTCACCGCGAAGCGGGCCCTGGACCTGGCCGTCGCGGGGCCCGCGCTGGCGCTCGCGCTGCCGGTGCTGCTGCTGTGCGCGCTCGCGGTGCGGCTCTCGGACGGTCCCGGGGTGCTGTTCCGGCAGGAGCGGGTGGGGCAGCATGGGCGGCTGTTCACGCTGCTCAAGTTCCGTACGCTGCCGGCCGACGAGACGGAGGCGGCGACCCGGTGGAGCGTGGCCCACGACCGCCGGATGAGCGCGGCCGGGCAGTTTCTGCGCAAGACCTCGCTGGACGAGCTGCCGCAGTTGTGGAACGTGCTGCGCGGGGACATGAGCCTGGTCGGGCCGAGGCCCGAACGCCCGCATTTCGTCGCCCAGTTCAGCCGGGTCCACGCGGGCTACGCGGCCCGGCACCGGATGCCGGTGGGGCTCACCGGACTCGCCCAGGTGCACGGTCTGCGCGGCGACACCTCGATCGAGGACCGCTGCCGCTTCGATAACCACTACATCGACCACTGGTCGCTGTGGCAGGACGTCTGCATCCTGCTGCGCACGGCGGCCGAGCTCGTGCGACCGACGGGAAGCTGACCGATGACGACAGCGGCGGTGGCCGGCGCGGGGGTCGGGGCAGGGGCAGGCGTAGGAGCAGGGGCAGGCGTAGGGGCGGGGGTCGAAGCAGGGCGAGGTTCAAGGGCCGGATCGAAAGCCGAGGTACGGGAGTGGGCGCGGCGCGCGGCCGGGCTCGCGCCGGTCCTCGCCGTGATCGCCCTGCTGCTCGTCCCGGGCGGTGGCGGGGAGGGGACGCGGGGCGGCACGGGCGGCAGCGGCGCGGTCGCCGACGCCGCGTCGGGGCTGCTGGTCCTCGTCTGCCTGGTGCGGGTGATCCGGAGCGGGGCGCGGCCCCTGACCCGTACGGCGGCGGTGGTCCTCGGCCTGCCGGTGTTCGGGGTGTGTCTGGCGGCTGTCGCCTCGGCCGATCCGGCCGCGAGCCTGCCGGGAGTCGCCCGCTACCTCCAGATCTTCGTGCTCGTCCCGGCGGCCGTCCTGCTGTCGGTCCGTGACCGGCGGGACTTCGCGCTGCTGGCGTGGGCGCTGGTGGCGCTCGCGCTGGCGGAGGGGGCGGTGGGGGTCACGCAGTACGCGACCGGCACCGGCGCCTCGTACCAGGGCGAGGACGTACGGGCGGTCGGCACCTTCGGCGCCACCGATGTGATGGGCATGGCGACCGTGGTGGCGTACGGCGTGGTCGTCGCGGTGGGACGGGCGCTCGGCGGCCGGCCCGGGCGGGCCCGGACGGCGGCCCTGGTGTGCGCGGCGGTGCTGTGGGTGCCGCTGGTGCTGTCGTTCAGCCGGGGCGCGTGGATCGCGACGGTGCTGACCTGCGGGGTCCAGCTGCTGCTCGCGGGGGTGCGGCGGGCCGTGCGGGTGGCGGCGGTCGTGGCGGCGCTGGGGGTCGTCCTGGTCGGCGGCTTCGGGGTCGGCTCGGCCATGGTGGAGGAGCGGGTCGCGAGCATCACCCAGGTGACGGCGGCGCCGGACCAGTCGGTGACCGACCGGTACACGCTGTGGGCGGCGGCCGGGCGGATCTGGCGCGAGGAGCCGCTGACCGGTGTCGGTCTGAAGGAGTTCCCCGCCTACCGGGACGCGCGCGCGTCGCTGGCCCTGTCCTCCGGCAGCGACACGGCGGGCGCGGGCGCGCTGTACGCGCGTCAGCCGCTGCTGTCCCCGCACAACATGTATCTGCTGGTGCTCAGCGAGCAGGGGCTGATCGGTCTGCTCGCGCTCGCGGGCGGCTGGGCGGTGCTGCTGGTCGCGGGCGTACGGCGGGGGTGGCCGGGGCGGCGGGGCCGGCCGGCGGGACTGGTCGGGCCGGTGGGGCGGTCGGCGTGGGCGGGGCGGTCGGCGTGGGCGGGGCGGTCCGGTTCCGATTCCGACTGCGCGCTGGTGGCGACGGGGCTGCTGGTCTGGCAGCTCGTCGACTTCTGTTACGCGGACATCGGCGGGCCCTCGACGGTCCTGATGTCGGTCGTCCTCGGGCTCGCGGCCTGGTGGTCGCTGACGGAGGTGCGCGGTGCCTGATCCCCTGCTCGATCCCTGGTCGGACGCCGACGCCGCTGGTGCGGGTGCCGGCGCTGGTGAGCCGGGTGCGACCGGCAGGTCCGGCGTACCGGGCGTACCGGGCGTGAGTGGCGTGCCGAGCCTGAGCGGTGCTCTGATGCCCCCTCGGATGATCGCCCCGCTGGCCGCCGGCTTCGATCCCGGCACCGAGCGCGGGCTGCCGTCGCCCGGGGACGCGTGGATGCCGTTCACCCCGGGCGATCCGGGCGGCCCCCGTACCGACCCGTGGCGGCCGGACGCGCCGACCGACGCGGAGGTGGCGCGCCCGGTGCCCGCCGGACAGCGTCCACGCGTCCCCGGGCCCGGGGCGCGGAAGGCGGACGGAGCGCGGCAGGCGAACGGGCCCCGCACGGCGGGCACGCGGACGTCCCGGCGGGGCGGCGGGGCCCGGGGGCCGTCCGGGACGTTCCTGATGCGGGCGGCGTTCGTGACGGCCGTGCTCACGGCGGTCGGCGCGGTCCTGGGGCTCGTCCGCGACCAGATCCTGGCCCGGTACTTCGGTGCCGGCGCGGAGACGGACGCGTTCCTGGTGGCGTGGACGGTGCCGGAGTTCGCCTCGACGCTGCTGATCGAGGACGCGATGGCGCTGATCCTGGTGCCCGCGTTCGCCGGGGCGCTGGCCCGCCGGTCGATGTCGGCCCCGGGCGCGACCCCGGGCCTCGCCCCGTACCCGGACCCGGTGCGTGCCCTCGTACGGCACACGATGCCCCGTCTCGTCCTGACGGTCGCCGCCGTCGCCGCGCTGCTCGTGGTGGGCGCGCCGCAGCTGGTCGACGTCCTCGCGCCCGGTCTGCCCGACCCGGCGCTCGCGGTGGACTGCACGCGGCTGACGGCGACCTGTGTGCTGTCGTTCGCGCTGGCCGGGTACTGCTCGGCGGCGCTGCGGGCGCACGGTTCGTTCCTGCCGCCGGCCGCGATCTACGTGGCGTACAACGTCGGCATCATCGGGACGACCCTGGCGCTGCGCGAACCGTTCGGCGTACGGGCGGCGGCGGCCGGGGTCGCGGTCGGCGCGGTGCTGATGGTGGCGATCCAAGCACCCTCCCTCGTACGGGAGTTGCGCGACCGCCGGTCGAACCCGAAGCCCGCGCGCCCGGGCCCGGACGGCCCGGTGGGCGGACCGGCCGGTGGAGCGGCAGGCGGACCGGCCGGTGGAGCGGACGCCCGCCCGGCGGACCGTTCCCCGGGAGAGGACGGGCGGCTGCTGGTCCTGGGGATGATCGCCCCGGTCGTCGTGTTCGCGCTGACCCGCCAGTCCCAGGTGCTGATCGAGCGCTTCCTCGCCTCGCCGCTCCCGGCCGGAGCCATCTCGCATCTCAACTACGCCCAGAAAGTGGCGCAGATGCCGATGACCGTGTCGCTCATACTCTGCACGGTCAGCTTCCCCGTGGTGGCCCGCACCCTCGCTTCCGGCGACCCGGAGGCGGCCCGCCGCCGGGTCGAACGGGATCTGCTGCTCGCCGCGGTCGTGGTCCTGATCGGCGCCTCGACGGTGATCGCCGCCGCGCCGCAGATCGTCGACGTCCTCTTCCAGCGCGGTGCGTTCGACGCCGCCGACACCGCGGCCACGGCCGGGGTCATGCGGGTGTACGCCCTCGGGCTGCTCGGCCAGACGCTGGTCGGCGCCCTGGTCCGTTGCTACTTCTCCGCCGCCCGCCCGCTCTGGTACCCGGCCGCCGCGATGGGCTACGGGCTTTCCGCCACCGCCGTCACGGGCGCGGTCGGCGCGCATCTGTGGGGCGCCGCCGGGATCGCGGGCGCCAACGCGCTCGGCATCACGGTGACCGCCGTACTGCTGCTGAGCGGGGCGCGCCGCCAGGCCGTACCGATCGACGTCCCGAGGCTCGGCGAGGGCCTGTTGCGGCTGGCGACCGCCGGGGCATGGGCGACCGGCGCGGGCTGGCTGTGCGCGCGGCTCGTCGATCCACCGCTGCTCGCGGTCGCCGTCGCGGGCCTGGTGGTCACCGGGGTGTTCCTGCTGTTCGTGGCGTGCGCCGCCACGGCACCCGACATTCCGCCGCTCCCCCGCGCCCGCGCCCGTTCCGGCGACCGATCCCGTACCCGCGCCGAGACCCGTGGCGCTTCCCGCGGCGCGCCGGTGCCCCGTACCGCGCGCGTCACCCGTCTTGCCCGTATCTCCCCGCGAAGGACCCCCCATGCCCGCGCCCGCCGCGCTGCGCCGCCTACTGCCGCGAACGCCCCTGTGGATCGCGATGTACCACTCCGTCGCCGACCCTTCCGATGACCCGTACCGGGTGACCGTCTCGCCCACCCGGCTCGCCCGCCAGCTGCGCTGGCTGGCCGGGCGGGGGCTGCGCGGGGTGTCCGTGCGCGAACTGCTCACGGCGGCCGCCGCCGGGCGGGCGGCCGGTCTGGTCGGGCTCACCTTCGACGACGGGTACGCGGACTTCCTCGACACGGCGGTGCCGCTGCTGCGCGGGTACGGCTTCACGGCGACCGTGTACGTGCTGCCCGGGCGGCTCGGCGGCGACAACGGCTGGGACGCCCTCGGCCCGCGCAAGCCGCTGCTCGACGCGGCCGGCATCCGCCGGGCGGCGGCGGCCGGCATGGAGATCGGCTCGCACGGTCTGCGCCATGTCGACCTCACCGGTGCCGACGACGCCACGGTCGCCACCGAGACCCGGCGCAGCCGGGAGCTGGTCGCGGAGATCACCGGCCGCGCGCCGGAAGGGTTCTGCTACCCGTACGGGGCGGTCGATCCGCGGATCGTGCGGGCGGTGGGGCGGGCCGGCTACCGCTACGCCTGCGCGATCGACCCGGGCCCGCTGAGCGGCCTGTACACCCTGCCCCGGGTGCACATCGGCGAGACGGACACCTCCTGGCGGCTGGCCGCGAAACGGGTGCTGCACCCCCTGCGGCGGCGCACGCCCGTCGGCCGACCGCCCGTCCAGAACGGCGCGTTCGCACGGATGGTGATGCCGTGAACGACGACGCCGTGGGTGTGGTGAACGGTGACGCCTCATGCGCTGGCGCCTCGAACCGCGACGATCTGAAGGTCCTGCATGTCATCACCGGGCTCGGCATCGGCGGGGCCGAGCAGCAACTCCGGCTCTTGCTCCGGCACTTGCCGGTGCGCGGACATGTGGTGACGCTCACCAACCCGGGTCCGGTCGCCGACGGCATCGAGGCGGACGGCACCCCCGTCACCCATCTCGGCATGACCGGCAACCGCGATGTCGGCGCGCTGCCCCGGCTCACCCGGCTGATCCGGCAGGGCCGTTACGACCTCGTGCACACCCATCTGTACCGGGCGTGCGTGTACGGCCGGCCGGCCGCCCGGCTCGCCGGGGTGCGGTCGGTCGTCGCGACCGAACACTCCCTGGGCGAGGCGCAGATCGAGGGCCGGCCGCTGTCCGCCGGGACCCGCGCGCTGTATCTGGCGACGGAGCGGCTCGGCACGTCCACCGTCGCGGTGTCGCCGAGCGTGGCCCGGCGGCTCGCCGACTGGGGCGTCGCCCCGTCCCGTATCCGAGTGGTCCCGAACGGCATCGAACCGGCCCGCTTCGCCTTCGACCCGCTCGCCCGGGCCCGGGCGCGCTCGCTGCTCGGGCTGCCCGTGGACGCGTTCGTGGTCGGCGGAGTGGGGCGGCTCGTCCCCGGGAAACGGTTCGACCGGCTGGTCCGGGCGGTCGCGGCGGTGCCGGAGGCGCGGCTGCTGCTCGTCGGCGACGGCGAACAGCGGGCCGGACTGCTGCGGACCGCCGAGGAGTGCGGGGCGGCCGGGCGGGTGATCCTGACGGGCGCGGTACCCGATCCGCCGGAGCGGGGCGGGTCGCGGCGGACTGATCCGGATCTGCCGTCGCTGCTTGCCGCGATGGACCTGTTCGTGTCCGCCTCCCCCGACGAGGCGTTCGGCCTGGCCGTCGTCGAGGCGCTGGCGGCGGGGCTGCCGGTGCGGTACGTGGCCTGCCCGGCGCTCGACGACCTGCCGCCCGGCGCGGCTCCCGGGGCCCTTCGGGTCGGCCCTTCCGTACCAGAACTCATCGGCTCCATCCGCGCGTTCGCGAGATCCCGGCTGGCCGGGCCGGGCGGGCCGGGCGGGCCGGGCGGCCAAGGCCTCCGGGCGGCGCCGCCCGAGGCGGTCCGCTCCTACGCCATCGCGCGCGGCGCGGAGCAGCTGCTGTCCCTCTACCAGCGGGCCGTGCGCGGCCCCCACCCTTCCGTGAAGTGAGAGCTGCCCCCATGACTGGCACCCCAAGCACCGCAAGCACCCCAAGCAACCCCGGCACGACCGCCCGGCCCCGTCTCCTCCCCCTCGCCCGCTGGACGGTGCTGCCGGCCGCCGTACTGGCGGGCGCGGCGGCGGGCGCCGGCTATGGCGTCGTGAAGACCCCGCAGTACGCCGCGACCAGTTACGTCCTCGTCGTGCCGGACCAGAAGGCGGACCCGGCGGCGGCGCTCGGCTTCGCCCAGGCGTACGGGCGGGTGGCCACGGACCTCGCGGTGACCGGCGGCGCCCAGGGCTGGGCGGGCGTCCCGGTCACGACGCTGCGCTCCAGCGTGCGGGCGGAGACCTCGCCGGACGCGCCGATGGTCTCGATCACGGCGCGGTCACCGAAGCCGGCGAAGGCCGTGGCGATGGCGGACAGCGTGGCCCGGGCGCTCGTCCTCGACAGCACCCGGGTCGCCGCGAACACCGGGGTACGTGTGGTGGAGTTCGCGCGGGCGACGAAGCCGACCACCCCGGTGTCGCCGTCGCCCCGCCTCGCGGCGCTGGTCGGGGCCTGCGCGGGCGGACTGCTCGGCGGTCTCGGGCTGCTCGTCCGGCCGAAGCGGGCGGCGGTGCGGGGCGCCGCCGGTGACGGACGGCGACTGGGCGCGGCCCCGGGCGCGGCCCCGGACGCGCCGTCGGCCCGGACCTCGGACCCGGTCGCCGTACCGGCGCCGGCGGCGGCCGTGCAGCAGCCGGAACCGGAGACGGCGTGAAAGGCGGCGAGGGGAGGGCCGGCGGGATGCGGGCCGAAGTGTGCCGAGACCCGGAGGTGTTCCGCCTCCTGGGCGCCGAGTGGCGTGTGCTGTACGGGCGTTGCGCGACGGCGACGCCGTTCCAGTCGCACGCGTGGCTGTACTCCTGGTGGCTGTCGTACGGCCGGCCGGGTGCCCTGCGGGTGGTGCTGGTCCGGCGCGCCGACGGCACCCTGGTCGCCGCCGCACCCCTGATGCGGGCGGGCGGCCCCTTGTCGCCGCTGACCCAACTGGGGGGTTCCATCACCGACTTCACCGATGTCCTCGTCGACGACGACTGCCCGGAGGCAGTGCCCGCGCTGGCCGCCGCGCTCGCCCGCGCGGCGCGCGGCACGGTGCTCGATCTGCGCGAGGTACGCCCCGGGGCGGCGGCCGAGCGGATCTACGCGGCATGGCGCGGGCCGCGCCGGCGACTGCCCGACTCGGACTGCCTGGAGCTGCCCGCCGCACCGATGGAGGATCTGCTCCAACGGATCCCGTCGGGCAAGGCGCAGCGAATGCGGGCGAAGTTCCGGAAGATGGACGCGCTCGGCATCGACACCCGGGTGGTGCCAGGCCCCGAGGTCCCCGCCGCGCTCGACCGGCTGCTGACGCTGCACCGGCTCCAGTGGCGGGGGCGCGGGGTGACCGCCGAACACACGAGCGGACGCTTCGCCCGGCACCTGTCGCGGGCGGTGCGGCCGATGGTGGAGCGCGGGGAGGCGATGGTGACCGAGTTCCGGCTGGACGGCGCCGTGGTGTGCGCGGATCTCACACTGGTCTCGCCGCGCCTCGCGGGCGGCTATCTGTACGGGGCCGACCCGGCGCTGCGGGACCGCAAGGTCGACGTGGCCGCGATGCTGCTGCGCCACGGCGCCCGGGAGGCGGGCGGGAACGGCCGGGCCACGCTGAGCATGCTGCGCGGCACCGAACCGTACAAACATCACTGGCGCCCCGAGACCGTCCCCAACCAGCGCCTGTTGCTTGCTGGTTCCGGCGCGGGCCCGCTGCTGTGGGCGCGGGCGGGCGCCGCGCTCGGCCGGCGCTGGGCGGCCCGGCAGGCACGCGAGCGGGAGTGGCTGGGCCGGGCGGTCCGGCGGGTGGGCCTGCGGGGCGCCGGGACGGATTGAACTCCCTTGTTTCCTATGGGTGTCGGGCCCCCTGGGGGATGACAGGGCCGGCGCCAGGTGCGGGGGCCCGAGCGGGCGCGGGTCCGGGTACGGGCCTGGGGGCCGAGGACACGGGTGCGGGTGCGGGCGCGGGTCGCTGCGGCCGGGCCTCGTACAGCATCTGCTGGAAGACCCGCGAGGACCGGGGGTTGGCGCCGCACTGCCAGACGCCGTGCGGGCAGTAGTCGGTGATGGTGTGGTAAACGGGCCGGTGGCGGGTCATCCACTCCAGCATGCGGCGCATGTACTCGGGGTTGTCCCCGTTGCGGAACAGGCCCCACTCCGGGTACGCGACCGGCTTGCGGTGCAGGGCCGCGAAGTCGACCTGCGTCTGGAGGCCGTACGGCTCGTTCACATGCAGGTCGAACGGCGCGCCGGCCGGCTGGTCGTAGGAGTCCATGCCGAGGACGTCGACGACGTCGTCCCCGGGATAGCACGCCGTCCACGGGATGGCGTCCAGGCCGCGGCTCGGCGCGAAGTCGAAGCGGAACCGCGCTCCCGGCACCCCGCGCATCACGGTCACGACGCGGCTCCAGTACCGCTTCCACGCCACCGGGTCGGGGGCACAACGGTGCGTGTACGTCGTCCCGTTCATCTCCCAGCCGAGAACGATCTCGGCGTCCGGGGCGCCCAGCGCGACCAGCCGCCGAGCCAGAACGCGGAAGTGCTCGTCGTTGGCCCCGGCGGCACCCCACCGGAGCCGGCGGGCCACCTCCCGGTCGGGGACGCGCAGTTCGCTGCCGTCCAGCATCGGGACGTTGAGGACGAGCAGCCGGTCGGCGCGTTCGGCGCGCCAGCGGGCCCACGGGGCGAGGAGGGCGACCGGACCCTCGATGCCGGCCCAGACCTCGCCGGGCAGATAGGTGTGCGCGACCCGCAGCTCACGGCCGCCGAGCCAGTCACCGAGCATGCGAAGCCGGGCCACTCCGGCCGGCCCGGACTCCAGGAAGGCGCCCATGGCCGCGGCCGGATCCGTCCCGGGTGCGGGGGCCGCCGGAGTCGCCGTGGACGGCGCGGGCGCGGGTGCGGGCCTGGAGACGTACACGGGCGCCGCCGTGGATACGCCGCCGGGCGCGGCTCCCGGGACGGGCCCGGTGCGTACGGCAGGCGCGGGCCCGACAGGCGCGGGCGCGACGGACACCGGGGCGACGGACACGGGGGCGGGACCGGGCGTCAGGGCGGGCGGGGGCCCGGGGGTGGTGCTCCCCGAGGCCGGGGGCGACAACGCGAGGGGACAGACGGCGAGGAGCGCGGTGGTGAGCACCCCCGGCCATCCGCCCGGGATTCTTCGCTTCCGCTGGAGCATGGGGTTCCTTTGCGAGGGAGGGGTCCGGGCGGGGCGCGGACGCGGAAGAGGCCGGCCCCGGGAAGCGCGGTGGGCGCTCCCCGGGGCCGGCCTCCTTCCGGCACGGCCGTCAGTCGTTGATGCAGATGTCTCCGAGGGCCGGGTTCAGCAGGCCGATGAGGTCGATGCTGTCGCCACAGACGTTGGCCTCCAGCTCGATCGGGATCTGGATGACATTGCCCGACAGGACGCCCGGCGAGCCGATCGCGACACCCTCGGCTTCCGCGTCGGCCATCGCGGGAGCGGCGGTGCCCAGGGCCATCAGGAGACCGGCGACGACGACTGCGGCCTTCTTGCACTTCATTTCGTCTGATCCTTTCCGCGGCGGAAGTGAATGCACGGATCTCGTGACGTGCGGGCGCACGAAGTGCCCCCGCCTCCCACCACATGATTCATCAGGACACTCCCACGGCGAAGGAAAGACGCCACGCCGCGACCTGCCCGTTCACCCATTTGACTGGTCGAATTCCCCCGTCAATGCGGCCAGATAGGGGTATTCTTCAGCCTTTCCCACTCCCGGTCCGGGACTCCGGGGACCGCCCGCCCGGAGTCCGCCCACTGGCGGGCCAGGGAGGAGTAGAGGGGGAACGACTCACGCTGGGCGGCCGAGGGATCCGCCACATCACGGCTCTTCGGAATGAAGGCCATCCGTTCCCATTTCCCGGGATCGGGCGCCATTTCCGGCTCCTTCCGCTGAGGTTCGGGCATCATGGCACAGCTGTCACGGGAGAGTGATTCGAACAGCGCATGTCGCGTGGCGCATCCGCGTGCGAGAGTGCCCGAATTAACGTTTCACTCATGATCTTCCCCACCCTCCCCTCACGCACGCACCCTCAGATCAATTCGCACACCAATTCGTATTCTTGTCCGCCGCCCCGTCCGCCCACCCGGAAAAGGCGTCTACTCCTCCTCACGACGACTCTCCTCGTGCTCGGCACGGGCGGCGCCATCGCCGCCGCGCCGCCCGGTCTGCCGTCCCCGAAAGAGGGACTGAACGTGCTCGTCGTCGGCCTGGACTCGCGCGCGGGGCTGACCGACGGCGAGAAGGAGCGCTACCGCCTCGGCCACCACGAGTGCGCCTGCACCGACGTGATGATGCTGATGCACGTCTCCGCCGCGGGCGACCGCGTGAGCGTGGTGAGCCTGCCGCGCGACTCCCTCGCCCGCTTCCCGGCCGGACATGTCGACCGAGGCACCGGCGACCGGCACAGCGCGCACCCCGCGAAGATCAACAACGCCTGGAAGGAGGGCGGTCCGGCCTTCACCATCCGGACCGTCGAGGCGATGACCAAGGTGCCGGTGGACCGCTATCTCGAAGTCGACTTCCGCCGCTTCATGGACACGGTCGACGCCGTCAAGGGGGGTGTCCCCGTCTGCACCCCGAACCGCCTCAAGGACCCGGTGACCGGCATCGATCTGGCCCCTGGCACCACGGCGCTGCGCGGCGGCGCGG
The DNA here is from genome assembly GCF_043198875.1 of Streptomyces sp. NPDC048718. Taxonomy (NCBI): domain Bacteria; kingdom Bacillati; phylum Actinomycetota; class Actinomycetes; order Kitasatosporales; family Streptomycetaceae; genus Streptomyces; species Streptomyces sp. NPDC048718. Next base: position 327,361 of record NZ_JBICVG010000007.1, on the reverse strand, counting down.
CCCTCCAGTACGTCCGGTCACGGCGCGCGGACGGCAAGATGGACTTCGGGCGCATCCAGAAACAGCAGAAGTTCCTCGCCAACCTGCATCACACCGTGCGCCGCGGGCTGTTGAACAGCCCCGACGCGCTGCGCGCCTTCGCCACGACCCTGCGCGGCGGCACGAACCAGGGCGAGCGCGGAATCACGGCGGTCGAACTCGTCCAGCTGGCGGGCCGGTTGAAGAACCTGCCGCCGGCCCGTACCGAGTTCGCGGTCGTGCCCATCAGCGGCTTCAACCCCGACATCGAGGGCGTCGGCTCGACCCTCGCCTGGGACGAGCGGCAGGCCGCCCAGGTCTTCGCGGCCCTGCGCGCCGACCGCCCCCTCCCGAAGCTCGCGGCCGCCACCCCCGCCAACATCCCGCAGGGCCTCGGCGAGTACCGCCCGGTCGGGGGCGGCACGCTGGTGTGCGCGTAGCGCCGCACCCCCTACCACTCGCCCCCTGGATCTCATGGGCCTCTGGGACCCCCGAGGCCCATGAGGCCCCTGGAACCCCTCTGCCCTACGCGAGCCGGTGCGCCAGCTCCCCCGGGCCGGTCACCGGCGCGTCGCACACGAAGTGCCGGCAGACGTAGGCGGTGGCCCGGCCGTCGAGGAGCGGACGGTCGGCGAGCAGCGGGAACTCCTCGCCGCCGGGCCGCCCCGCGGCGAGGACCGCGCCGGGGGCACCGGCCAGCAGGGCGGTACGGCGCAGGGCGGCGAAGTCCTCGCCGCCGGGGTCGCCGACGAGGGCGATCTCGCGCGGCCCGTCGCGCAGCGCCTCGGCGACGGCGAGACCCCAGCCGATGAACCGGGGCGCGCGCGGCCCGAGCGCCTTGACCACGCCCAGGGCCTCCTCGGCGGCGGCGCGGTGCGGGGCGGATCCAGTGTGCGCCGCGTAGGTGAGGAGCGCGCCGGCCGCGGCGGTCCAGCCGGACGGGGTGGCGTTGTCGGTGGGGTCCTGGGGACGGCGGATCAGCCGCTCGGCGTCGTGGGCGGTGTCGTACAGCGCGCCGCCCTCGCCCCGGAACTGGTCGAGGACGATGTCGAGCAGCAGCCCGGCGAACTCCAGCCACACGCCCTCGCCCGTCACGGACGCGAGCGCCAGGAAGCCCTCGGCGACGTCGCCGTAGTCCTCCAGGACCCCGGCGTTGGTGCCCGCGCGGCCGTCCTTGGAGGTACGGGTGAGCCGGGCGCCGTCGCCGAGGTGCAGCCGGACCAGCAGATCGGCGGCCTCGGTCGCGCGTTCGACCAGGTCGGGGCGGTCGAGCAGGGCGCCGGTCTCGGCGAGCGCGGCGACGGCGAGACCGTTCCAGGCGGCGACGATCTTGTCGTCGCGGCCTGGCCGCGGGCGCTCGTCGCGTGCGGCGAGCAGCCGTTCCCGGATGCCGGCGATCCGCGCGGCGTCGGCGACGCCCGCGTCCTGCGGGAGCTGGAGCACGGAGCTGCCCTGCTCGAAGGTGCCCTCGGGGGTGACCCCGAAGTAGCGGGCGGCGTAGGCGCCGTCGTCCTCGCCGAGGACGGCCGTGAGCTGCTCGGGCGTCCACACGTAGAACGCGCCCTCGGCGTGCCGGCCGGTGCCGTCGTCGGAGTCGGCGTCGAGCGCGGAGGCGAAACCACCCTCGGGGGTGCGCAGTTCGCGCACCATGAAGTCGGCGGTCTCCAGCGCGACGCGGCGGGCCAGTTCGCTGCCGGTCGTCCGCCACAGGTGCGCGTACACGCGGCACAGCAGCGCGTTGTCGTACAGCATCTTCTCGAAGTGCGGCACCGTCCAGTCACGGCCCACGGCGTAGCGGGCGAAGCCGCCGCCGAGCTGGTCGTAGATGCCGCCGCGGGCCATCGCCTCGCAGGTGTCGGAGGCCATCTGGAGGGCGCCTTCGGCGCCGGTGCGGGCGTGGTGGCGCAGCAGGAACTCCAGCACCATCGACGGCGGGAACTTGGGCGCGCCGCCGAAACCGCCGCTGCGGGGGTCGTACTCCCGGGTGAGCCCGAGCAGAGCCTGCCCCAGCTCCGCGTCGCCGGGAACGCCGGCGCCGCCGTACGCGAGGGAACGCTCCGCGAGGTCCTTCACGATCTTCCCGGCGACCTCGCCGACCTCGTCGCGGCGCTCGGTCCAGGCGCGGGCGACCCCGTCGAGGACATCGGTGAACGACGGCATCCCGTGCCGGGCCTCGGGCGGGAAGTAGGTGCCGAAGTAGAAGGGCTCGGCGTCGGGGGTGAGGAACACGGTCATGGGCCAGCCGCCCTGCCCGGTGGCGGCCTGCACGGCCTCCATGTAGACGGCGTCGATGTCGGGCCGCTCCTCGCGGTCGACCTTGACGGCGACGAAGTTCTCGTTGATCAGCGCGGCGGTGGTCTCGTCCGCGAAGGACTCGTCGGCCATCACATGACACCAGTGACACGCCGAGTAGCCGACGGAGAGGAGGACGGGCACATCCCGCCGTCTCGCCTCGGCGAACGCCTCGGGGGTCCAGGGCCACCAGTCGACCGGATTGTCCGCGTGCTGCAGCAGATAGGGCGAGGTCACACCAGCCAGCCGGTTCATACCGGCATCGTCGCACGCTCCGGGCCGGCCGGCCCAAAGCCGCTGACCGCGACACCGTAAGCGTCGGCAGAGGAGGCTGGGGCCTCCATCGATCGCTTACGTAATCCCTGTTGGACGGTGGCGAGGGTGAGCTGGTCGCCCCGCAGTAGGCATCGGCCCCGGGCAGGAAGCTCATCTGGGTCTGGCTCAGCCCCGGCTGCCCCCGGTTCACTGGGAAGCGACAAAGCCCTTCAGTGTAATAGAGCTTGTCATACACTTGGGGCATGAAGCCGACCCGCGCCGGGACCACCGAGAACATCTCCGTGTCCATGCCCACCGAGCTGGTCAGCGAGCTCCGCTCCCGTACCGGCCGCCGTGGGCTGTCCAGCTACATCACCGAAGCCGTCAGGCACCAGCTCGCCATGGACGGACTTGCCGAGATCGTGGCGTCCCACGAGGAGGAGCACGGCGCGCTCACGGAGCAGGAGATCGAAGCCGCTCGTCGCGAGCTGTTCGGAGACGTACACGCCGGGGATGTCGAGCGGGGCGCCGCGTGAAGGAGCAGCCGGCCCGCTCGCTGGTGCTCGATTCCGAGGCGCTCTCTCTGCTCCTGCGCAACGACCGCAAGATGGCGGCTCGCATCGAGGCATCCCGGCAGGCTGGGGTTCCCGTCCTCGTGTCCGCGCTGACCATTGTGGAAGCCGTACACGGGAAGACCGATCTGGCGCGCTTGAAGTGGGTGCTCTCCCGACTGCGGGTGCAACCGGTCAGTCAGGAGGACTCCCTGACCGCCGTGGAGCTGCTTCAGGACACCGGCGGGCTACCCGGACACAAGTACGCGATCGACGCCCTCGTCGCCGCGCTCGCGCTTCGTGTCCCAGCTCCCCCTGTCGTCCTGACCTCCGACCGTGACGACTGGTCGAAGCTCTGCGGGAAGCGCGTGATCATCAGAGACGTGTGAGCACCCTCGACTACTGGGTTCGCGAGTCCACTGATACCAGTGGCACGCCGAGCAGCCGACGGACAACAGGACGGGCACATCCCGCCGTCTCGCCTCCGCGAACGCCTCGGGGTCCAGGGCCACCAGCCGGCCGATTCCGCGATCCAGCCCCTCACAGGGCCCGTGCGGACGACGGGGAGCGCACCAAGCGCCCTTTTCGGGCAGGGCGGCCCGACGTCACGGGACAGTACGCTGAGCCCAGCAGCGTCAAAGTTGTTCAGGGCTCCTCGAAGGAGGCACACCATGACCGCCGAGACGGTGGCGCCCGCCTGGATGCATTCCCAGATCAGCGCGGAGCAGTACGACTCCTGGTCCGAGGAGCAGTGCGCCGGCATCGAGATCGTGGACGGGATGGTAGTCGTGAGCCCGAGCGCCTCCAAGCGGCACAACCGGCTGGCCCGAATCCTGGCCAACGTACTGGACGCGGCGGCAGGCCCGGACTGGAACGCCGACACGGACTTCGACGTGCGACTGCAGGACGTTCCCCTCACCAACCGCCGCCCGGACGTCATCGTCTACCGGGCGGAGACCCTCGACGTCACCCCTACCCGCCCCGAGCACATCCTCTTGGTCGTCGAGGTCGTGTCACCCGGCTCGGAGACGACGGACCGGATCGTGAAGGTGGACCAGTACGCCAAGGCCGGTATCCCCTTCTACTGGCGGGTCGAACAGGCCGCCACAGGCGTGCCCATCGTCTACACCTATGTGCTCGACCCGGCCACAGAGGCCTACAGGGACGGCGAGATGTTCACCGGCACGATCAAGGCCACCGTGCCCTTCTCCGTCACGGCCGACCTCGACGTCATCTGACGACAACGGCTTCGCGGCGCCTCCGTCGTCCCCGATTCTCCACGGACCGCCGGAGGACGGTGCCCTAGCCGGTGAACGGGGCTCCGGCAGTGGTCAGCGGGGGCGCGGCAGCAGGAGCGCATGGGTGGGAACAGCGAGCGGCCCCGGCTCGCCGCCGTGAGGGGCGAGGGCCGGGGCCGCTTCAGCGGGTCCGTGAGGATCAGCCGATGTTGCCGTTCTCCGCGAGGACCTCGCCCAGGATGTGCGACAGGGCGTCGTCGCCCTTCTGCTGCACGGAGTCCTGGGTGCAGGTCTGGCCCGAGACCGGGTTGCCGAGGACGTCCTGGACGCCGACCGGGATGGCGATGACGCCGAGCGGGACGTCGGCCTCCAGCTTCTGAACATCGAAGCAGTCGAGGAAGCCGCCGTTGACGAGACCGAAGTTCGGGCTCATGTAGCCGCCGGTGGAGTTGGCACCGATGGACTGGTGCGACGTGTTGCCGACGAGGTTGGCGGACCCACCGTCGTCACCGGCCGCCAGCGCCGTGGTCGCGGACATGCCGACGACGGTGGCCGCGACAGCAGCAGTTGCAAGAACCTTCTTGATCACGAGATCTTCCTTCTTGAGCTCGGTGGCCCGGAAACTGCTTCGTGGACCGAAGCGTGACTGACTGCTTCGTGGACCGAAGCGCCCTGATCAACTGTCCCGAGAAGGATTGGTTCTGCGGCGTCACTCGGACGCGGTATTCAGCAGATGAACGCCACCGGACGAAGACTCGACGGTCGACCGTTCGAGTGAAACGTCGCAGGTCGGAGCCGTATCACCACCGGCGCACGGGGATGGAGTCGCGCGCCCGCACGCTTCGCACGCGACGCCTCGCGGGGCGCACGCCGCGGTGCGCCGTGGCGCGTCGGGCGGTGCAGCGCGATATCGATCCCGCCGTGCAAGATCCAAAAGGGTCCGCACACGCGGAACCGGGCCCCGGCGTGTGCCGGGGCCCGGGTTCCGCCGGGTTACTTGCCCGCCGTGCCCGAGGCCGGGCCCGCGGCCGCCGCTCCGGCCGCCGCCGGGTCCGGGGCCTCGGTGAAGTCGACCTTGCCCATGTGGCGGTTCATCGACTTCATCAGTCCCCAGACCGCGAGGGCCAGGACCGCGAAGACGACGAACCCGAGGACGCCGGGCGTCACCTTGCTTTGGTCCAGGTCCTTGGCCGCCATGGGGACGAGCTGCGTCAGTACCAGGTGTGCGCTCATGTCAGCCATTGTCGCGGATGCCCGCGAAGAGGTCGCTCTCGGGGAGGGAGGTGTCGACCAGCGACTTGCTGAGCTCGTACTCCTCCGTCGGCCAGACCTCCTTCTGGATCTCCATCGGCACCCGGAACCATCCGCCGTCCGGGTCGATCTGGGTGCGGTGGGCGATCAGCGCCTCGTCGCGGGTCTCGAAGAAGTCCGCGCACGGCACGAAGGTGGTGAGCGTGCGCTCCTTGCGCTCGAAGTCCGACCAGCGCTTCAGCCAGTCCCCGTAGGGGGACTCCAGGCCCCGGTCGAGCAGCGCCGTGTGCAGGGCCTCGGTGCGCGGACGGTTGAAGCCCTGGTTGTAGTAGAGCTTCTGCGGCTGGTATGCCGGACCGAACTCGTCCTCCGGGTACTTCTCGGTGTCGGCCGCGCCGTCGAACGCCACCATGGAGATCTTGTGGGTCATGATGTGGTCCGGGTGCGGGTATCCGCCGTTCTCGTCGTAGGTGGTGACCACCTGCGGACGGAAGGAACGGATCTTGCGGACGAGCCGGCCGGCGGCCGCGTCCACGTCCTCCAGCGCGAAGCAGCCCTCGGGCAGCGGCGGCAGCGGGTCGCCCTCCGGCAGCCCCGAGTCGACGAAACCGAGCCATTCCTGGCCCACGCCGAGAATCTCGCGCGCCGCGTCCATCTCCTTGCGGCGCACCTCCCGGATGTTCGCCTCCACGTAGGGGTCGCCCTGGAGCTTGGGATTGAGGATGGAGCCGCGCTCACCGCCCGTGCAGGTCACCACCATGACCTCCACCCCCTCGGACACGTACTTGGCCATGGTCGCGGCACCCTTGCTCGACTCGTCGTCGGGGTGGGCGTGCACGGCCATCAGTCGCAACTGCTCAGTCAAGACTCGATCCTCAGTGATTCGTCGCTTAGGAAGGTCTCTATAGTGACGGAATCGGGGGTGGGAAAATTCCGGCCACCGACGGCGAGAGGAACGATCATGAGCGCGGTGCGAGAGTCGCTGCCCGAGGGGCGTTACGGTCGCTCCGCGGACGAGCGCGCCGACCGCAAGCTCAAGATCACCGGCGCCGTGCTCGGGGCCCTGATGCTGGCCCTGCTGGGCTGGTTCGGCTGGTACTACGTCGTCGACAGCAAGATCAGCGCCCAGGTGATCCGCTTCGAGATCGTCAGTGACGACGAGGTCCAGGTCCACCTGGAGATCCGCAAGGACCAGGACGTGACGGGCGTGTGCACGCTGCGTTCGCAGTCCAAGGACGGCGCCGAGGTCGGTCGCAAGGACGTCCCCGTCGACGAGCCCGGAACCCGGCTCGACAAGATCTACACGGTCCGTACGACCGCGAAGGCGACCAGCGCCGAGCTGCTGGGGTGTACAGCCCGGTAGCGGTGGGTAGGGAGGAAGCGGGCGAGAGCCCCGCCGGGCCACCCCGGTGACCTGGGGTGACGTAAAGCTCGTGGTTTATGTCCTCCCGCTTTTCGCCACTCATTGTTAGGCTCGTGGTTTCGTCCGTTCGAAAGGCGCACGCTTGAAGCAGGAGCTTCGGCGCGCGCCTTCCGTACAGATCGAACCTTTTATTCCCAGTACCTACGAGGAGCACCTGTGACCCAGACCAGCGACAACGTCACCTGGCTCACCCAGGAGGCGTACAACAAGCTCAAGGGTGAGCTTGAGTACCTGTCTGGTCCCGCGCGTACCGAGATCGCCACCAAGATCGCCGCTGCGCGCGAGGAGGGCGACCTGCGCGAGAACGGCGGGTACCACGCGGCCAAGGAAGAGCAGGGCAAGCAGGAACTCCGGGTCCGGCAGCTCACTCAGCTCCTGCAGAACGCCAAGGTCGGCGAGGCCCCGGCGGACGACGGCATCGTCGAGCCCGGCATGGTCGTCACGATCGCCTTCGACGGCGACGAGGACGACACGCTGACCTTCCTGCTCGCCTCCCGCGAGTACGCGAGCGACACCATCGAGACCTACTCGCCGCAGTCCCCGCTCGGCGTCGGCGTCAACGGCAAGAAGGCCGGCGACGACGCGGAGTACGAGCTGCCGAACGGCAAGATGGCCATGGTCAAGATCCTGAGCGCCAAGCCGTACACCGACTGATCCCCGCCGCCTGGCGGACGGACGGGCCGGATCCCCTGACTGGGGGTCCGGCCCGTTCGCGTACCCGGGGCCGGCAGACTTTCCGGCCCCTGGCCCCGTCCCCCGTCCGGCCCTCCGCCCGTCCCCATCGGGCCCCCGCCCCGGCCCCGTTGGGACTCTGCATGCTCATGCAATGATCAAGGAGTCGGCCGGGCGAGGGACAGGGGGACGGACGGATGCTGGGACCGCTGCGCGAGGGTGCGCCACGGCGGATCGGGCCGTACGAGATCCTGGCGCGGCTCGGCGCCGGCGGCATGGGCGAGGTGTACCTGGGCCGCCGGGGCGGGCCGGGCGCGGCGGACGGCACGTACGTCGCCGTCAAGACCGTGCGCCGCGACGTGGCGGGCGAGCCCGCCTTCCGCGACCGCTTCCGCCGTGAGATCCAGGTCGCGCGGCTGGTGCGCAGCGCGTACGCCGCGGCTCCGGTCGGCGGGGACGCCGACACCGGGCTGCCCTGGCTGGCCACCGCGTACGTCCCCGGCCCGAGCCTCTCCCAGGCCGTCCGGCGCGGCGGTCCGCTGCCGGTCGCCACGGTGCGGGCGCTCGGCGCGCGGATCGCCCGCGCGCTCGCCGATCTGCACGCGGCCGGGGTGCTGCACCGCGACCTCAAGCCGGGCAATGTGATGCTCGCCGTGGACGGGCCGCGGCTGATCGATTTCGGTATCGCGCGGGCGGCCGGCGCCACCACCATGACCGCGACCGGGATGATGGTCGGCACGCCCGCCTTCATGTCGCCCGAGCACGTGGCGGGCGCGCGGCGGGTGACCGGCGCGTCGGACGTCTTCTGTCTGGGGTCCGTCCTTTGTTACGCGGCCACCGGCGAGGATCCCTTCGGGGACGGGCCGCTGGCGGCTGTCCTCTATCGCGTCTCGCAGGCCGAGGCGGATCTGGAGCGGGTACCGGAGGAGCTGCGCGCAATCGTCGCCGCCTGTCTGTCCCTCGATCCGGCGGACCGGCCGGATCCCGAGCGGCTGGTGGAGCTGCTCGGTGGCGACGGCGGGCGGATGCCGGCCTGGCCGGAGGCCGTACGGGAGCACATCGGCGCGTACGGGAAGGAACTGGCGCAGCTCGTCGCGGCGGGCGGCCCGCTCCTGGAGGTGCCCGCCACCGGACCCGCCGCCGCGCCCTCCACCACCCCCGGCCACGCCCCCGTACTCGACCCGTACGCCACACCGGACCCGCATGCCGCGCCGACGATGGGGCCCACCGGCGCGCCCGCCGTTCCCGCGGCCGGGCAGCCTCCCCGCCGGCGGCGCCGGGCGCTGCTCGCGGCCGTGGTGGCCCTGGCGGTCGTCGGCGGCGGGCTCGGCGCGTATCTGCTGTGGCCCAAGGCGCGGCCGGAGAGCGGACCGGACCGGGCCGCCCCCGCCTCCCCGGCCCCCGCCGCCGGGCCGCGCGTGCCGGGCGTCGACGACCGGGGGCTGATGGACGCCTCCGGGGTCGTCCCGCAGAACGCCACCCAGCGGCCGGCCGGCTGGAAGCCGTGGCGCGCAAAGCTGTCGGCGCCGGCGTTCGGCTGCTCGGCGAACGAGAAGGCGCTGGTGTGCCGGACGACGGACGGGCGGTACGAGGCGCTGGACCCGGCGAACGGAAAGCCGCTGTGGCAGGCCGACCTGGTCGAGGACGACCAGGCCAACCGCAGTTTCATCTCGCCCACCGGCGGCGTCTTCATCGCCGGAGCGACCGCGCGGCCGGTCGTCCACGACGGGCTCGTCGTCCTGACCTCCGGCGGCCGGGTCCAGGTGCGGGACGCGCGCGGCGGCACGGTCCGGTGGGAGAAGCCGGGCTGGGACCGGACGGTCGAGGCCAGCCGCCCGATCGTCGCCGACGACGCGGTCTTCGTCGTCACCCCGGCTCCCGGGACACGCGATATGAGCCGGACCGGCCTCACCGCGTACGCGCTCGCCGACGGCCGGAAGCTGTGGGAGAAGCAGCTCACCAACGACGATCTCTCGCGCTCGCAGTACAAGGGCTTCGAGCCCGTCGCCTACGCGGCGGGCACGGTGTACGCGCTCAGCGACGGCGGGCTGATCGCGTACGACGCGAAGACCGGTGCCGTCCGCGGCCAGGTCGACGCGGACGCCCGTGACTGCGAGACGATCAAGGTCCTCGGCACGCGCGCGTACTGTGCCGAGATCTCGCACGCGCGCGACGTACCGGAGAAGGCCCATCTCCTCGACGCTTCCTCGCTCGCGACCCAAGCGAGCCTGCCGGCGCCGGTCGCGAAGCTGCGCCCGGCCGTGCTCACCGAGCGGACGGCGGCCGGGTTCGACGACGAGAAGGGCACGCTGAAGGTCTTCGACGCGCGCGACGGCAAGGAGCTGGGTTCCTACGCGGCCACGACCGCGGGCACGACCGCGCGCACGACCGCGGGCACGACCGCACCGGGCGGGCTCGCGCAGGTCTTCTCGCAGCCGCTGCTCGCGGGCGATCAGGTGGTGTACGCGGACTACTCGTCGCTGTACACGGTGCGGCTCGGCAAGGACGGGAAGCCCACCGGACTGCGCACCGTACCCGTCCCGGGGGCGCCGGGCGCGCGGGCCGGGGAGCCGAGCGCGCTGGACTACGCCGAGATGCTGCGCGGCCCGGAGGTGCTGCCGGTCGGCGGGATCGGCTATCTGGTGTACGACCAGGGGGTCGTGACCTCCATGGAACTCCCCCGGTAGCCCTCGCCCCGGCCCGGCCCCGGCTCTGCCCTCGGCCCCTCGGCCCCTTGGCCCCTTGGCCCGCCGGCATCCCTGGTTGCTCCCCGGTCCCGGCTCTGTCCTCGGCCCTCTCTCCGGTCTCCTCTCCATGGAAAGGCGCGTTGACCGTGCTCGAAGCACTGCCCGCCGGGCCGCCCCGGCTCGTCGGCCCCTACCGGCTCCTGGCCCGGCTCGGCGCCGGCGGCATGGGCGAGGTCCATCTGGCCTGCCGGGCGGACGCGCCCACGGCCGATCCGTACCGCATGGTCGCGGTGAAGACCGTCCGCGAGGACCTGGAGGTCGACGGCGACTTCCGGACCCGGTTCCGGCGCGAGATCACGGCGGCGCGGGCGGTGGACAGCCCGTACGCGGCCCGGCTCGTCGACGCGGACGCCGACGCGGCGGCACCGTGGCTGGCGACGGAGTACGTGCCAGGGCCCTCGCTCGCCGAGGCCGTCACCCGGGCCGGTGCGCTGCCCGTCGCGGCCGTACGGGCGCTCGGGGCGGCGCTCGCTCGGGCGCTCGACGCCGTCCACGGGGCGCAGGTGCTGCACCGGGACCTCAAGCCGGCGAACGTCCTGCTCGGCGCGGGCGGGCCGAAGCTGATCGACTTCGGCATCGCGCAGGCCTTCGAGGCGACGGCGCTGACGTCGACGGGGCTGATCGTCGGCTCGCCGGGCTTCATGTCGCCGGAGCACCTGGTGGGCAACCGGGCGGTGGTGCCCGCGTCGGACGTGTTCTGTCTGGGGGCGGTGCTCGCGTTCGCGGCGAGCGGGCGGGGGCCGTTCCACGACGACGAGATGGCGGCGGTGGTCTTCCGGATCAGCCGCGCCGAGGCCGATCTGTCGGGGGTGCCGGAGGAGGTACGTCCGCTGGTGACAGGCTGCCTGCGGCTCGACCCGGCGGAGCGGCCCTCGGCGGCGGAGCTGGTGGGGTTGCTGGAGCGGTCGGAGCCGCCGGGCCCCGGGGCTGGGGCGGGGCCCGGCGGCTTTCCGTGGCCCGGCGGGGTGCTGTCGCTGCTCGCGGAGTACGGGGAGGCGGCCCGGCTCGCCGGGGAGGCGGCCGCGTCGGGTGCGGGCGTGGCGGATCTGCCGACCCTGGGGCCCTCGGTGCCGTACTCCCCCACGGCGGTGGGCGCGCGTCCGGCACAGGCACAGGCACCCGAGCCCGTGGCGCGGCGGCGGCCCTGGGGCGCGATCACGGCGGGCGCGGTCGCGGTGGCGGTGCTCGCGACGTCGGGCGCGGTGCTGCTCGGCCGGCAGGAGGATCCTGCCGATGCGGGGGCGAAGGGGCCGTCGGCCGGCGCCGGAAACCCCAGGCCGGGGTCCGGGTCCGCCGCCGCGCCGAAGGTCTTGGACCATGTGGTCCTGCCGTACGGCGGGGAGGGGCACACGGGCGACTTCGGGAAGGCGGGCACGGACCGCGCGGCCCGGCCGGCCGGCTGGTCGCCGTGGGCGACGAAAACGGACCCGGGGATGAACGCCTGCGCCCTCACGCCGAAGACGCTCGTGTGCACCGGGGGCGGCGGCGCGGCGCTCGGGCTGCGGGCGTCGGACGGCACCAAGGTCTGGTCGGTGGCGCCCCGGATCGCGCCGGAGGACTTCGGGGTGCCGTCGTCGGCGGGCCATCCGGCGGTCGTCGGCGACACCGTGTACGTCACCGGCCGGGCCGGGGTGACGGCGTACGGGGCCGACGACGGCAAGGAACGCGGCAAGGTCCCGGCGCCCGGCCCCGAGTGGGCGCCGAAGGGCTCCGACCTGCTGGACGGGGTCCTCTACACCAGTTATCTCCACCGCGCCGACGAGAGCCGGGGCCTGGCGACGGCGGTGCGGCTGGACGGCAAGGGCGGCGGCAAGGAGCTGTGGCGGCGGGAGCTCGGCGGGATCCCCGAGCAGGTGGTCGCCGCCCGGGGGCACCTGTACGTGACGGTCAGCGGTGTGGTGCCGGTGGCGCTCGACGCGGCGACCGGCGAGGAGACCGCCCGGGGCGCGCGGGGTGTCGAGTGCGCCACGATGGTCGTACACCGGGACGCGGTGCTCTGCCGCACCTCCCAGGACGGCGGCATTCCCGTGCTCGACGCCGACATGCTCAAGCCGAGGCGCACCCTCGCCGCCGGTGTCCCGGTCAGTGGCGGTCCGACGGTGAACGCGGACGGCACGGTGGCGGTGGTGGGCGGCCACGACCGCCGCACCCTGTTCACGTACGACCTGGCGAGCGGCCGTGAACTGCGGCGCGCGCAGGGCACCCCGGCGGAGACGATGGACGCGGCCTTCTTCGCGGGCGACCGGGTGCTGGCCTCCGGCAGGCAGGTGACGCAGTCCTTCCCGGTCTCCGGACAGGCGGAGCCGGTGCCCCGCACCCGTAACGCCCCGCTCCCCGCCGACGTCGACGCGCTGTCCCTGACCCGCTCCGAGGCCGTGATCAGCGGCGGGGCCCTCTTCCAGCCCTTCGACGGCCTGATCGTCTCCGGCTATCTGCCGTGATCCGGTCCGGCCGTCGTCGCCTCGGGCCTCCGGACCGGCGGGCGCGCCGAAGCGGTGGGGCGCCGAAGCGGTGGGGCGCCGAAGCGGCGGCCGTGGCCCACCGGGCGGTCATCGGGCGGCGGCCTCCCGGCGGAGCGCCGGCCGCAGGACGCCCACGACCAGCACGACCAGCACGACTGCCACGATCACCGGCGCCACGAGCTGCCAGGGAATGCCGCACCACACCGCGGGCAGCCCCACGCCGAAGGTGGCCCCCAGGTTGGTGAAGAACAGCACCTTGCCGGACCCGCTCCAAGTGAAGCGCCCGAGACGGTGCGGCGCCACGAGGCGTACCGCGCCGAAGACGAGGCAGACCATCGCGAACAGGCCGAGGCTCGCGCCCCCGGCGGCGATCATCTGGGGCTCGTCGCGCGGCTCGTCGGAGGTCTTCTGCCGGACCCCGTCCTTGGTGAGCGCGACGACATCGCCGCGCCAGACCGTGCCGACGACCTTGTCGCCGGCACGAAGCGTGTCCAGGAGAGGTCCCGGATCGCCGAAGGCCAGCTCGCCCTGGAACCGCGCGCTGTCGACGGTCGCCCGGTACTTGCTGTTCTTGCCCCCGCGCTCGACCACCGTGTCCACGACGCCGAACTCGACGTCCCGCAGACAGTTCTCCCGCCACGCGTCCGGCGCTGAGCCGGCCGCGCAGCGCTCGGCCGCGCGGTACTCCTCGTAGCGTGCGACGTCGGCGGGCAGCCAGTCGGTGAAGGCGAGGACGCAGCCTGACGCCAAGAACAGGGACACCGCGATCAGCAGCAGTCCCCAGACCCGCCTCACCCCGGCCCGGACAGCCGTCACTTCCCTTGGCCCGGTCATCTCACACCCACCCCCCAAAAAAAGGCCGGGCGCCCCGGCCTCCCGGTGCATCCTCCTCCGCCGGAAACCGGCCCTGTCATGCGGGCCCCAGGCAGACAGCGCGGCGCTTCCCTGCCGGAAACGGGCAGTCGGCTGGTGCGTCCCTCCGCTCCGGGGACGGCGTCCGCCTCCCGCCCTCCCACCCTTCCGGCTTCCCCGCTGCCCACACCGCCCAGCGGAGCCACGACTCGACTCCAGACCTCACATTATCGCGATACATCGCGACACACAAGCCCTCTCGGGGCCCCAGCCGGCCCCCTCAGGCCATCACCGGATACCCCGCGTCCCGCAGCGCCGCCGTGACCTCCTCGCAGTGCTCGGGCCCCTTCGTCTCCAGGTGCAGTTCCACCTCGGCCTCCGTCAGGCCCAGGCGGGGATCGGTCCGTACGTGACTCACGTCCAGCACGTTCGCGTCCGCGACCGTCAGCACCGCGAGCAGGGTCGCGAGCGCGCCCGGGCGGTCCGTGACCCGCAGCCTCAGGCTCATGTAGCGCCCCGCGGCGGCCATGCCGTGCCGCAGCACGCGTTGCAGCAGCAGCGGGTCGACGTTGCCGCCCGACAGCACCGCCACCACCGGCCCCCGCCCCCGGAACGCCGCCGGATCGGCCAGCAGCGCCGCCACCGGGCTCGCCCCGGCAGGCTCCACCACCAGCTTCGCCCGCTCCAGACAGAGCAGCAGCGCCGAGGAGATCGCGTCCTCGGAGACGGTGCGGATCTCGTCCACGTACTTCCGCACCAGGGCGAACGGCACGTCGCCGGGCCGCCCCACCCTGATCCCGTCGGCCATCGTCACCGGCGCCTCGACCGCGACCGGATGCCCGGCCGCCAGGGAAGGCGGATAGGCCGCCGCGCCCTCCGCCTGGACGCCGATCACCCGTACGTCGGGGCGCAGCGACTTCACGGCGAGCGCGATGCCGGCCACCAGCCCGCCACCCCCGACGCCGACCACGATCGTGCGCACCTCCGGGCACTGCTCCAGGATCTCCAGGCCGACCGTGCCCTGCCCGGCGACGACGTCGGGGTGGTCGAAGGGGTGGACGAGGACCGCCCCTGTCTCGCGCGCGTACGCCTCGGCCTCGGCGAGCGCCTCGTCGACGACGTGCCCCGTCAGCCGTACGTCCGCCCCGTACGCGCGCGTGGCGGCCACCTTCGGCAGGGGCGCGCCCAGCGGCATGAAGACCGTCGCGGGCACCCCGAGCAGCCCCGAGGCGAGCGCCACCCCCTGCGCGTGGTTGCCGGCCGAGGCCGCCACCACCCCGGCCGCCCGCTGCCCGGGCCGCAGCCCCGCGATCCGCGTGTACGCGCCGCGCACCTTGAACGAGCCGGTCCGCTGGAGGTTCTCGCACTTGAGGTGCACCGGCCCCGCCACCAGCTCGGACAGGTGACGGCCCCCTTCCATCGGGGTCGTACGGGCCACTCCGGCGAGCGTCTTGCGGGCCCTGAGTACGTCGTCCAGGACCACGGAGTCCGGCACCGCGAAGTCCGCCCCGGCGGCCGACGCCCGGTCCGGTGCCGCGCCCGCTCCTCGCCCGGAAACCACCCCCGGGCCGGTGCCCCGATCGGACCCCCGACCGGCGTCCGGACCGGCGTCCGGCCGCCGTGCCCCCCTTGGCTCCCCGGGCCGGCCGCCGGAGCGCTCGTCCCCGGATCCGGGGAGGTCGGACGTGCCGAAGCTCATGGCCGCAGTCTCGCAGTCCAGCGGCGTCCCGGCCTGTCGGCCGGGCGGGCGCCCTACCCCGTTCACACCGTTTCATGCAGGCCCGGTACGCATCTGATCCGGTCCGCGTACTCTGTCCCCCACCAACAGCCCTCCGAACGAGAGAGCCCTCACAGCCATGCCCTCGTCTCCGGACATGACGACAGCGCTCGACCCCGGCCTCCTCGACGCCCTCCAGCACCAAGTGGCCGTCTTCGCCCGGAGGGCCGAGCAGACCCGCCTCGCGGGCACCGGCCAGCTGCGCACCTCGATGGACCGCGCCGCGTATCTGCTGCTCAACCGGCTCGACCTGGAAGGCCCGATGGGGGTGAAGGCGCTCGCCGCCGGCATGGGCATCGACTCCTCGACGGTCACGCGCCAGGTCGCCCCGCTCGTCGACACGGGCCTGGTCAAGCGGGCCTCGCACCCCGAGGACGGGCGTGCCGTGGTGCTCGAACTGTCGGCGCGCGGCCGAACCCGTCTGGAGGAGGTCCGCGACTCGCGCCGCCAGCTGATGGCGGAGGTCACGGAGGGCTGGTCGGCGGACGAGCGGGAGTCGTTCTGCACCCTGCTCACCCGCTTCAACTCGGCTTTGTCCGCACGGCAGTCGGGCGCTCTGCTCCAGGCTCCCGACACGCAGTCCGTACCGACGTCTTGACCCAGGCGCGGCACTGTCCTCAGATGAGGATGTGCGCGAGTCGAACAGGGACCGATTCGGCAGCCGCGGCGGCGGCGGCCGGAGCGGCAACGGGGGCCGGAACAAAGGCGGGTCCAAGGCCGGGGCCAAGGGTGGGCAGCGCTCGGCCCGGGCCCTCCTCAGGAGCGTCGCGGGGACGGGTGCGGGTACGGGCACGGGTGCGGGTAGAGGCGCGGACAGGGGTACGGGCGCGGGTGCCCGGCCGGGATCCGGGCCGATGCCGGCCCCCGGGCTGGAACCGGGCGCCGAGAACGCCGCCCGCACCCGGGAGTTCAGCGGGTTCGTGGCCGGGGCGGCCGGTCGGCTGTTGCAGGCCGCGACCCTGCTGACCACCGAGCCCGCCCAGGACAATCCGCTGGCCCAGGAGCTCCTGACCGCCGCGCTGGCGCACACCTACGCCCGCTGGGACCGGCTGCGCGGCGAGGACCCGTACAACGTGACCCGCGCCGATCTCGCCACCCGTTTCGCCCGCGCCGCCTGGCGCCATCACCGCGGCCGGGGCGGGGTGCTGTCGGCGCTCGCCCCGCAGGAACGTCTCGTCGTGGTCCTGCGGCTGCACGAGGGGGTCGCCGAGGAGCAGACGGCGGCACTGCTCGGGCTGCCCGAGGAACGGATCCGAGCGGTCTGCGCCCGCTCCGTGAGCCGGCTGCGGGCGGCCTCGTGAACCGCCACGAACGCAAGGAGGACGAGGTCCGCCGGATGCTGGACGGCTCCCACCCGCATGTCCCCGGCGACCTCGGCGGCCGGGCCGTGACCCGCGGGATCCGGCTGCTGCGGCGGGACCGGGTGGTGCGGCGGATCTGGTGGGGGCTGATCGCGGTGGCGGTCGTCGCGTTCGTCGTCTGGGCGTCGGTGGCGCACCCCTGGGAGGTGCCGCCGGCGGGGACGACGCCTCCGCTCGACGGCATATGACAGCACATGGCTGTGCCTGACAGTGCCTGACGGCTTCCGCCTGTTGACATCGGACGGCATATGACAGACCGGCCGGCCGTGGCCCTCTGCCGTACAACCGCTGCACGACCGCCGTACGCCTGGCATATGACCGTCGTGCGGCCTCGTACGGCCCGCACGACGGTCATATGCCATCCGGTACGTCGTTCCAGCCGTACGTACGGTGCGGGTCCCCGGCCGAAGCCGAGGAGCCCGCACCATGACCGGCCGACCCGCCGGCCGGCCGGCTGACCCGCCAGGGACCGGGACTAGCCCAGCGCCTCGCGCAGGTCCGCCAGCAGGTCGTCGACGTTCTCGATGCCGACCGACAGCCGGACGAGGTCCGCCGGGACCTCCAGGGCCGAACCGGCCGCGCTCGCGTGCGTCATCCGGCCCGGGTGCTCGATCAGCGACTCGACGCCGCCCAGGGACTCGCCCAGGGTGAACAGCTTGGCGCGGTTGCAGACCTGCACCGCCGCCTCCTCGCCGCCCTCGACGCGGAAGGAGATCATGCCGCCGAAGGAACGCATCTGCTTGGCCGCGATCTCGTGCCCGGGGTGCTCGGCGAGACCCGGGTAGAGGACCTGCGTGACCTTCGGGTGCCGGGTCAGCATCTCGGCGACCTTGGTCGCGTTCTCGCTGTGCCGGTCCATGCGCACCGCGAGCGTCTTGATGCCGCGCAGCACGATCCAGGAGTCGAAGGGGCCGGCCACGGCACCCATCGCGTTCTGGTGGTAGGCGAGCTCCTCGCCGAGTGCCACGTCGGCCGTCACCAGGGCACCGCCGACGACGTCGGAGTGGCCGCCCATGTACTTGGTGAGGGAGTGCACGACGACGTCCGCGCCGAGCGCGAGCGGCTGCTGGAGGTACGGGGAGGCGAAGGTGTTGTCGACGACGAGCTTCACCCCGGCCTCGGCGGCCACGCCCGCCACGGCCTCGATGTCGGTGATGCCGAGCAGCGGGTTGGAGGGCGTCTCGACCCAGATCAGCTTGGTGCGGTCGGTGAGGGCCGCGCGCACGGACGCGAGGTCGGAGGTGTCGGCGACGGAGAAGTCGACACCCCAGCGCTGCACCACCTTCGCGAAGAGACGGAACGTGCCGCCGTACGCGTCGTTGGGAATGACCACGTGGTCGCCCGGGGACAGCAGGGTGCGCAGGAGGCAGTCCTCGGCGGCGAGGCCGGAGGCGAAGGCGAGGCCGCGGTGGCCGCCTTCGAGGGCCGCGAGGTTCTCCTCCAGGGCGGTACGGGTCGGGTTGGCGCTGCGGCTGTACTCGTAGCCGCCGCGCAGTCCGCCCACGCCGTCCTGCTTGTAGGTGGACACCTGGTAGATGGGCGGGACGACCGCGCCGGTCAGCGGGTCGGCGGTGTTGCCCGCATGGATGGCGCGGGTCTCGAAACTCTGGTGACTGTGCTGGTCGCTCATGGTGAAGGAGCGTAGCCGTGCGGGGCCCCGGGCCGCCGGGAGTCTCACCCTTCGTACGGAACAATGGACGCATGGAGATTCTCTGGTTCCTGATCGCGGTCGCGATGATCGTCGGTGTTCTGGGCCCCTTCGCCCTGCGTCGCGGGCGCGGGCGTGGCCGCGGCGTCATCCGGCAGGTGGCCCCGGGCTCGCCCGACGCGGCGGATCCGGAGGCGTACGGGTTCCTGCGCCAGGAGGATCAGGACGTACGGCTGCCGGGGCCGGACCGGGATCTTCTCGACGTCCTCGATGTCGTCCGGGCGACGCAGGACTGGCGGGCCGCCTCGCAGCTGCTCAAGGGCACGGCGCGGGAAGGTGAGGTTCGCTGGCAGCGGGTCCAGTCCTTCGCCGGCGCGGCGTCCCTCGAACTGGCGGAGCGGCCGGGCGTCGGCGGCGCGTGGCTGCGCTCGTGGCACGCCGAGGCTCCGGAGGACCCGGGCGGCGCGCAGGTGTACGCGGAGTTCCTGGTGCAGCAGGCGTTCCGGACGGCGTCGACCGGCAGCAAGGACTTCCAGGTCATCCTGGACGAGGCGCGCAGCGAGTGCCGGCGGGCGGCGGCGCTGACGCCGGAGGATGTCGTCCCGTACGTCTCGCAGCTCGCTGTGGCGCGCGGACTCGGCTACTCCGGCGAGGAGTTCGACCGGCTGTGGGCGCAGGTCATCGACCGCGCTCCGGCGCACATGGGGGCGCATCTGGCGGCGTTGCTGTACTGGTGCGAGAAGTGGCACGGTTCGCGCGCCGACGCGGACCGGTTCGCGACCACGGCCGCCGCGCGCGCCCCGCACGGATCGCTGCTCGCCGCGCTGCCGCTGTTCGCGGTCTTCGAGAACCGGCCGGAGATCGTGGTCGGCGTCGACTTCTACCGCACCGCCGTGGTCACCAAGGCCGTCGAGGGTGCGATGTACGCGGTCCACTCGGCCCGGCCGGACGACCCGATGCTGGCGCACGTACGCCATCTGCTGGTGCCCTTCCTGATGGGCGCGGAGCGCTGGGCCGAGGCGATGGCGCTGTTCGTGCGGGTGGACGGGTACGTGGGCGCGCTGCCGTGGACGCTGGAGGAGGACCCGGCGGCGGCGTACACGGCGCGCCGGAATCTGGTGGTCGCGGAGTACGAGTCGGACGGCGGGAGTCCGGCGGCGCTGCGCGGCTGACGGGGCGAGGGCGCTGCGGCGGGGGCGCTGCGGCGGGGGCGCTGCGGCCGACGGGCGGGGGCGCTGCGGCCGACGGGCCGGGGCGCTGCGGGCTGAGCACCGAGGGCTGATGAGGCGGGGGCGCGGCGGGGGCGGCCGGGCAGGTCGCGGGGAATCCTCCGGGTGCGGGGCACGTTGTTCCTTTCGCGCCGCCACCGCCGAGGAGAGATGCCCTATGTTCCTGTCCCGCCCCACCCCCGTCCTCCCCACCGCCGACCAGGCCCTGCCCGGGCGCGCCGGGCTCGCGTTCCCCGTCCCCGAGCGCCACACCGTCCTCGGTACCCGGCTGCTCGGCCCGTATCCGGAAGGCCTGGAGGTGGCGGACTTCGCCCTGGGCTGTTTCTGGGGCGCCGAGCGGAAGTTCTGGCAGACGGAGGGCGTCCACACGACCCTCGCCGGCTACCAGGGCGGATTCACCGCGTACCCGCTGTACGAGGAGGTCTGCTCGGGCCTCACCGGTCACACCGAGGTCGTCCGGGTCGTCTTCGACCCGTCCGTGGTGTCGTACGAGCGCCTGCTGAAGCTGTTCTGGGAGTCCCACGACCCGACCCAGGGCTACCGTCAGGGCAATGACGTCGGCACCCAGTACCGCTCGGCCGTCTTCACCCACTCCCCCGCCCAGGCCGCTGCGGCCGAGGCCTCCCGCGACTCCTACCAGGGCGTCCTGACCGCCGCCGGCCACGGCGCGATCACCACCACGATCGAGCCCGCCGACGCCCACGCCTTCTACCCGGCCGAGGCGTACCACCAGCAGTACCTCGACAAGAACCCGGCGGGCTACTGCGGCATCGGCGGGACGGGTGTGTCCTGCCCGATCGGTGTGGCGAAGGCCGACGGCTGATCCCACCGCCGGCCCCTGGCACCCGCTTCCACTTGTCCGGCCGTGTCCGGCTGCGTCGGGCCGTGTCCGGCTGCGTCGGGCCGTGTCCGGCTGCGTCGGGCCGTGTCCGGTCGCGTCCGGCCTGCCGTCTCAGGCCGCCGGGTCCGTCACCTGGCGGCGGGTGGTGAGCACCACCAGGCCGCCGACGACGGCGAGGCCCGCGAGGACGGCGCCGAAGAGCGTGGCGCCGTTCGTCAGGCCCACCGCGTCGCTGAGGTAGCCGGCCGAGACGGGCAGGACGCCGGCGAGGAGATACCCGCCCACGTTGAGGGCGGCATTGGCCTCGGCGAGGCGCCGCGCCGGGACGCCGCTGTTGAGCAGGGACAGGCCGCCGAGCTGTCCCATGCCCTGGCCGGCGCCGGCCAGCAGTGCGGCGAGGACGAGCAGCGCGACCGCCGAGGTGTGGACGGCGGTGATCAGCAGAACCATGCCCAGGGTGGTGCTCAGCGCGCCGGCCACCAGGATGGTGCGGCGGCTTCGCCGCTGGACGGCGAACTGGACGCCGGTCGCGGTGAGGAACATGGCGAACGCCATGGCGCCCGCGACGGTCCGGTTCGTGGTGCCGAGCAGCCCGGACAGCAGGGACGGGCCGAGCGAGAGCACGAAGGACGTGGCCGTGATCCCGGGCGCGAAGACCGCGATGCCGAGGGCGAGCTGACGGCGTGCGTCCTTCGGTACGCCGGGGACCCGCACCCACGCGCCCCCGCCCGCCCTCGTCGCGGGGCGGTGCAGCGGCATGCGCAGCACGCAGAGCACCGCGCTGAGCAGGAGCACCGCCTCGACGACGAACACGGTGACCGTCGGCGCGGGCGCCACCTCCGAGAGCAGCCCGGAGAGCAGCGGGCCGAGCCCGGCCCCGAAGACCATCGCGCAGGAGGCGAGGAGCGCCGCGATCCGCCGCCGCTCGGGCCCGGCGACGTCGGTCACCGCCGCCATGCCGGCCGAGACGACGGCCCCGACCGCGATGCCGGTGCAGAGCCGGGCCACGATCAGCGCGGCCACGCTGCCGGCGGTCGCGAAGACCAGGCAGGCGGTGAGGGCGAGCGCCAGCGCGGGCAGCAGGACAGGTTTGCGGCCGATCCGGTCGGACACGACGCCGGAGACCAGCAGCGAGCCGATGAGGCCGACGATGTAGAAGGCGAACACCACGGTCAGGGTGCCCTTGGAGAACCCGATGTCGCGCTGCCACAGCACGTACAGCGGGGTGGCCGCGTTCGAGAGGACGAAGACGGCCGTGACCGGCCACGCGGCCAGCCAGATCCAGCGCAGCGGCGCCGGGACGGCGGGGCTGGCGAGGCCGGCGGGGCCGGCGGGGCTGGCGGGGCCGGCGGGGCTGGCGGGGCTGGCGGGATGGGGACTGCCACCTCGGCGCTCCTGCGTCCTGCGCGCCTCTCGGACGCCCTGGGCCTCTCGGAGTCCCCGGGCTAACGCGCTCCTGGTTCCGGACATGCCGACTCCTCCCGACGGCTCGCCGCCGGACACACCGGCAGCAGTACGAGTGGAGTCGAACTTAGCATGCAGTACGATCGAACTCGTACTGAGAATCGGCCATCGCGCCCCGAGCGACCCGCCACAGCGGCGCGCCACAGCGACACATCGCGCGCCATGAATCCGAGGAGCCACTCATGTCCACACCCCCCGCCGTCAAGGTGCTCCCCGAGCCGTCCGGCCTGCCCGAACCACTCCCGGAGCCCGCGCTCGACGAGCTGCGCCTGGAGACGGTCCTCGGCGCGCTCAGCGACCCGCTGCGGCTGACGATCGTCCGCAAACTCCTCCTGGAATCGGAGGACTTCGACCACACCTGCGGCTGGTTCGGGCTCGACCGGCCCAAGTCGTCGCTGACGCACCATTTCAAGGCGCTGCGCGAGGCGGGGATCACCCGGCAGCGTCAGTACGGGCTCGAACGCCGCAGCCACGTACGCGTAGCCGACCTGAACGCCCGGTTCCCCGGACTGCTCGCCCTGGTGGCGGCCTGGACCCCGGCCCCGGTCCCACCCACGGCCTGACGGCCTGACGGCCTGGCGAAGAGGCGAGGTCGGACGTACGCGGCCCACCCCGGCCCGGCTCACGCGAACTCGCCTCGGCCCGGCCCGCCTCGGCCCGGCACGGATCCGCTCAGCGCGACGCCGCGCGCAGCTTCGCCGCCGTCGCCGCCGGCTCGTAACCGTCCGGGACGCCGTCGATCAGGATGATGTCGCCGGGCATATGCCGGGCGCGCAGCGGGATGAGCGCCTGGTAGGGCTCGGAGGCGTACCAGGCGCGCGCCGCGGCGTAGTCCGGGAAGGAGATCATGACGACATCGCCGGGCCACTCGCCCTCGATGGTCTCGCGCCGGGGCGCGCCGTGGATGAGGAACCGGCCGCCGAAGGGGTCGAGGGTGCCCTGGATGCCCTCGATGTAGTCGAGGACGTCCTTGTTCGGGGCGGTCGTCGGATACAGACGGGCAATCGCGTATGCGGTCATATGAAAAGCATGCCGGGGCATGTCCCGCGGGGTCGATTACCCCGGAAGTCATGCCCCGGCATATGCCTGTTGGAGAGGCTCGGGCCTCAGCTCAGGAGGCCCATAGGGCCGCACGGTCCGCGCGGCCCGTCAGGAGGTTCAGACGGCCGAGCCGGCCTTCCACGTCGCCCAGTCCATGTTCCAGCCGTTGAGGCCGTTGTCGGGGGCGATCGTCTTGTCCTTGGAGTTCTTCACGATGACGATGTCGCCGACGATCGAGTGGTCGAAGAACCAGGCACCCATCTGGTTCGGGTCGTTCGCGCCCTTGGCGTCGGCGAGACCCACACAGCCATGGCTGGTGTTCGCACTGCCGAAGATGGAGCGCGAACCCCAGTAGTTGCCGTGGATGAAGGTGCCGGAGGTGGACAGGCGCATGGCGTGCGGCACGTCCTTGATGTCGTACTCGCCCTTGCCGTCGGAGTCGGTGAAGCCGACGGTGGCGCCGTTCATCCGGGTCTCCTTGAACTTCTCGGAGATCACCATCTCGCCGTTGTAGGTGGTGTTCTCGGGAGAGCCCGCGGAGATCGGGATGGTCTTGATCGTCTTGCCGTCCTGCGTGACGGTCATCTGCCTCGTGGCGACGTCGACCGTGGAGACCTGGTTACGGCCGATCTTGAAGGTGACGGTCTTCTGCTGGACACCGAAGACGCCCGGGGCGCCCTCGACGCCGTCGAGGCTGAGCTTGAGGGTGACGGTCGAACCCTCGGACCAGTACTTCTCCGGGCGGAAGTCGAGGCGGGTCTGGTTGAACCAGTGCCCGACGACCTCCTGGCCGGAGCTGGTGGAGACGGTGATACCGCTCTGGACGGCCTTCTTGTCGGCGATCGCCTTGTTGAAGTTGATCGAGACCGGCATGCCGACGCCGACGGTCGAACCGTCCTCCGGCGTGAAGTTGCCGATGAAGCTGTTGGCGGCCGAGACGGTGGTGAAGGAGGAGTTCTCGTGCGCCGCCAGACCGGCGGCGTCCTTGGCGGTCGCGGCGATCTTGTAGACGGTGGCGCGCTGGAGGGCGGCGCTCGGCTTCCAGCTGAGCCCGTCGGCGGATATCTGCCCGGCGACGGCCGTGCCCTCCGCGGAGGTCATGGTGACCTCGGTGAGCTTGCCGCTGGTGACGGTGACCTTGGCGTCGTTGTTGATCGACGCGTTCTGGGCGCCGTTCTTCGGCGCGATGGTGATCTGCGCCTTGGAGGTCTCCTGCGCGGCCGCCTTGTCGACCTGGGCCTGCGACTGGGCGCTCTGCGAGGTGTCGCCGCCGTCCTTGTCGCTGCACGCCGAGAGCATCAGAACGCCACCGAGGACCGCGGCCGCAGCCGCCAGGCCCTTGCGACGCTTGCCGTCCGTCATCACACGCTTCTCCATCGTCGCCTCAACCTGCCACTACCTACTGAAACACCCCTGCGAGCCCCCGCGGACCCATTACCGGGGGGTTTGTGGGGAACACCACTGATCATCACGCAATTCCGGAGCCTTCGGTTCCCCGGGTGGCCCCTCTCACACGGGTGTGGCCGGTCTGTGGCCGGGCCGTGGCCGATCCGTGGCCGTCCCGCTCAGCCCCTGCCCGCCGCCCGGCGCGGGGCGGAGGGGGGAGGCGGGAGCGGGGGCGGGGCGGGGGGCGGGGGGCGGGAGGCCCACAGGAGGGGGTCAGGCGCGCCGCCCCGTCCGGCTCTCGCCGTCCGCCGCCTCTGCCGCCTCTGCCGCCTCACCCTCCTCTTCGACCTCGTCGCGCTCGTCCTCGTCGTACGCGCCGTCTGCCTCGTCCTCGTCGTAGCCGGCTTCGTACGCGTCGCCCTCGTCGTACTCGTCGTCGGGGTCCCACATCCCCTCCGCGGGGTCGTACGCGACCTCCTCGCTGCTCCAGGACGCCTGGACGAGTTCGACCCCGGGCACCGTCCCGACCAGGTCGAAGGGGTCCACCAGGTACGCGAGCGCCTCGGCGGCGTCCTCGTCGACGGCGGCCCTGGTCTGCGTGCGGTCCTCCGCCGGCAGCGACGGGTCGGCGTCGATCCGGCCGACGGCGGCCTCGGACAGGGCTTCGGGGCCTTCGATCTCCACTACGAGATCGACGCGAAGCCGTACATAGCGTGATGTCTCGGAAGTACTCATAGCCGGAGCGTAGAGCGCCGGGGCGGCTCGGATTTCGCGCGACCCGCTGCGTTCATTAGCATCGAAGTACCCGTCAATTCCGGGTTTCCGCAAGGGGGATCGAAAAATCGTGTCCGTCGCACGACGCCCGCTGCTCACCGCCGTAGCGGCGGGGACACTGCTCTGCGCGCTGTGGTTCGTACCGTCCGCGAAGACCGCGGGCGAACAGAGCCCGGTGGACGACTCCGGCTCGTCCGTGGCGGACATGGCGGACCTGACGAGCATGTCGGGTTCGGCCGGCACGGCTGGTGCGGCCGACGTCGACGATGACGAGAACGCGGACACGGGCACGGGCACGGGCACGGCCGAGGAGCCTGAGCGGCTTTCGCGCGCCATCGGCACCGACATCACGCCGTACGTCCTCGCCGGAACGATCCTGCTGGGTGTGGGCGCCGGTTCCGTCACCCTGGCGACACGGCGCTTCGGCGGCCCCCGCACCTGACCCATGGCGGCCCCCGCCGGGCGTGAGCCCCGTACCGCGTGCGCCGCGAGCACGGCGAAGGGCCGCCCCGTACGGGACGGCCCTCACTTCCCCCCCATGTCACCTCCCTGTCACCCCCAGGAGTGAGGCCAGAGGACCACAGGTGACGAATCAGGGTCAGGGGTTACGGGTTTACGGGTTTACGAGTGCCGGGTCACGCCAGCGGCCCCGTCACCGGCTCGACCGCGGCGACCAGCCGGCCCGCACGGACGAACGCGTCGGTGGCGGCCAGGTCGGGCGCGAGGAAGCGGTCCGGGCCGGGGCCCTCGACGCCGGCCGCGCGCAGGGCCGCGATGGCGGCGGCGGAGGCGGGCGCCGGGCTCAGGCCGTGGCGGAGTTCGATGCCGCGCGTGGCCGCGTACAGCTCGACGGCAAGGACCCGGGTGAGGTTGTCGATCGTGGTGCGCAGCTTGCGGGCGGCGGACCAGCCCATGGAGACGTGGTCCTCCTGCATCGCGGAGGACGGGATGGAGTCGACGGAAGCCGGGACGGCGAGCCGCTTCATCTCGCTGACCAGGGCGGCCTGCGTGTACTGGGCGATCATCAGACCGGAGTCGACGCCGGCGTCGTCGGCGAGGAACGGCGGCAGGCCGTGCGAACGGTTCTTGTCGAGCAGCCGGTCGGTGCGACGCTCGGCGATGGAGGCGAGGTCGGCGGCGGCGATCGCGAGAAAGTCGAGGACGTACGCGACGGGGGCGCCGTGGAAGTTGCCGTTGGAGCGGACCTCGCCGTTGGCGAGCACCACCGGGTTGTCGACGGCGGCGGCCAGCTCGTACTGGGCGACCATCCGGGCGTGCGCCAGGGTGTCGCGGCCGGCGCCGGCGACCTGCGGGGCACAGCGCACCGAGTAGGCGTCCTGGACGCGCGGGGCCTCGCCGCTCTGGTAGTGGCCGGTCAGCTCGGAGCCCTTGAGCACGGCGAGCATGTTGGCGGCGGAAGCGGCCTGGCCGGGGTGCGGGCGGATGGCGTGCAGCTCGGGTTCGAGGACCTTGTCGGTGCCGAGGAGCGCTTCGAGGGAGAGGGCGGCGGTGACGTCGGCCGACTTGTAGAGGGTGTCGAGGTCGGCGAGGGCCATGATCAGCATGCCGAGCATGCCGTCGGTTCCGTTGAGGAGGGCGAGGCCCTCCTTCTCCTTGAGCGCGACGGGCTCGATGCCGGCTGCCGCCAGGAGTTCGCCGGCGGGCGCGACCACGCCGTCCGGGCCCTCGGCGTCCCCCTCGCCCATGAGCGCGAGCGCGCAGTGGGAGAGCGGGGCGAGGTCGCCGGAGCAGCCGAGGGAGCCGTACTCGTGGACGACCGGGGTGATCCCGGCGTTGAGGACGTCGGCCATGGTCTGGGCGACCTCGGGCCGTACACCCGTGTGGCCCGAGGCGACGGTCTTCAGCCGCAGGAACATCAGCGCGCGGACGACCTCGCGCTCGACGCGCGGGCCCATGCCGGCGGCGTGCGAGCGGACGATGTTGCGCTGCAGCTGGGCGCGCAGTTCGTGGCCGATGTGACGGGTGGCCAGGGCACCGAACCCGGTGGAGACGCCGTAGACCGGCTCGGGCTTGGCGGCGAGCGCGTCCACGGTGGCACGGGCGGCGGCGAGCGCCGCGACGGCGTCGGATGACAGCTCGACGCGCGCACCGTGGCGGGCGACGGCGACGACGTCCTGCGGGGTGGTGCCGGACGTCCCAAGGACGACAGTCTGCATATCCATATTCAGCACCCTACGGACTGAAGAGCCCCATGTCACTAGTCGACTTGATCCGTCTGCCGGCCGCCGCGCAGGCAGGGGCACCGGGCGCTCGCCGGCCCCCGCGTCGGTCTCGGCCTCGCGGCCCACTGGGTACCGTGCTGATGACGAACTCTGTGCGGGCATATGACGATCGCGTCCGACTGCCCGATGGCTGGGAGGTGTCCTGATGCTGGAGGAAGCCGAGGAGATCGGCCGGCGCGTCCGCAGGGCGCGGCTACGACTCGGGATGCCGCAGGCCGACCTCGCCGCTGCCCTGGGGAAGTCACAGGGCTGGGTGTCGAAGATGGAACGCGGCGTGATCGAGCTGGACCGGGTCGGGCTCCTCAACCAGGTCGCCTCGGAACTGCACGTCCACCCGAACGACCTGATCGGCAGGCCCTACGCCGGCTCCCCCGAGAACAATCAATGGCAGACCGCCGCTTCGTCGATCCTGCGGGAGCTGCGCCGCTACGATCTCGCCCCCGTCTTCGACGGGAGCCCTCGTCCGGCGGCGCAGTTGTGGCGTGAGGTGACACGGCTGCACCGGCTCCGGGACGCCGCGTCCAGCGTCGCGATCCTCCGCGTCCTCCCGGACCTCTTCCGCGAGGCACGGGCCCTGGCCGAGGCATCAGAGGGGCACGAGCGAGAGGAGGCGTACGCCGTCTACGCGATCTGCTGCAAGTTCGCCCACACCGCCGCCCACTCCCTCGGCCATCCGGAACTGGTGGCGATGGCCTGTGAACGGGCCGCGTGGTCGGCCCGCCTGTCCGGGGACCCGGTCCTGCCGGCCGTGGCGGACTGGATGCGGGTGTGGGACATGTGGACCACCGCCGACTGGGCGGACGCCATGGCACTCTCCGACCAGGCGATCGCCTCGGTGCAGCAGGAGTACGAGCGCGGCGAGCCACTGGCGGTACGAGCCTGGGGCACACTCCAGCTCCGGGCGGCGGTCTCGGCCGCGCGAGCGGGCCGGGCCGCCGAGGCGGAGGACCGGATCGGCCACGCGCGCGATGCCGCCGCGCGCATGGACGCCTACGCGGGTCCGCCCCTGTACGACCGGCACTCGCTGACGTTCTCCGCAGGAAACGTACACATCCACGCGATCGCCGTCGCGCTGGAGATGGGACTTCAGGGCAAGGCTCTGGAGATAAACCGCCGCACCAGCCCGGAGTTGGTCGACTCGCTGCCCAACTCCCGCCGGGGCCACCATCACATGGACATGGCCCGCGCCTGGCTTTGGGACGGCTCCCGGGGCAAGGCTCTCGGGGAGCTGGAGACCGCCGAGCGCATCGCCCCCCAGCTGGTCCGGAACCATCCCATGGCCCGCTCCACGCTCCGCAGCATCGTCCACGCCGAACGAGCGGCCACGCGCGAGTCGTTGCGCCGCATGTCCGACCGCTTTCACCTGGATCGATAGGGGTCGTATTCCTCCTGCTCATAATCGAGGGCTTCGCCGCTCCTAACGTCGGAGCATGACCGCACAACCTTCCCCCCCAGTTCTCTCCCTCGGGAAGCAGGGCAGGGGCGGCCGACCCGCCCACGCTGCAACTGGGCTGCCTCGTCACCGATGCCGGACGCGACGACCGCGTCGGGGTCGTGGTGGCCCAGCCGGGTGACGGACCGGCCACCACCTATCACCTGCGGGCGCCCGGAGGCGGACCCGAGTGGTCGGCGCCGGCCGACGGCTCGACGTTGCGTCCGGTGCCCCCGAGCATCACCCATGCCACGCTGCGGCCTCCTCGGGACGCGTCGCACACCCCGCACTTCCCCGTGCTCTCGGTGCCCGCCGTGATCCACTTCGACGACGGCGCGACGCACGACACGACGCTCGCTCTCACCTCGGCGGATCTGGAGGGGCAGCGCCTCGGGCCCACCAACCCGTCGACCGGTCCGAGCCCCGCGCTACGCGCCCGCGCCGAGGCCGGCTGGCAGCGCTTCCTCGACCGGTGGCCCGAGACGCCGGGGCCCGAGGTGTCGGGGCCCGAGGAGACCGAGACACCAGAGGGGCCCGAGGGATGACCCGGACCGCCGCCGAGGGCCCACAAGACCATCCCCTCCTCCACCACCTCGTGCGGGACATCGCCAGCCGGGGCGAGGGAATCCTCGCCGCCGTCGTCCAGGAGCAGCACGGCGGCCGGCTCATCCGTATCGCGCACATCCAGCCTGCGGACGGCATCGCCTGGTCGACGGCGCTGGACAACGTCACGGCCGTCCGATGACCCGACGCGAAGCGACGCGGCGGCTCGCGGCGCTCGCCGATGCCGTCGCGACCATCGCCCTCGTGGTCGCCCTGACCTCGGCGAGCTCTGAGCGGACTCACGGCTCGCTGAGGTGAGGAGAGAGGGCAAGTGGTCCGGCGGAGACGCGGTCAGGAGGAGGGGGCGGGGGGCCAGGGGGCGGTGAGGAGGTCGGCGATCGGGCGGCGGGGGCGGTGCTCCGGCGGGGAGTCGGCCGCCTTTCCCAGGGCGATCACGGAGATGATGAACCAGCCCGGGGCCGGGCCGAGTTCCTCGGTGAGGCCCTCCAAATCGAAGGCGCGGAACTGGTGAGCCGCCAGGCCCATCGCCTGGGCCTGGACGGTCATGTGGGCGACGCTCTGGCCGAGGTCGTAGTCCGCGAACTCCGAGTAGGTCAGGCCGCTTTCGTCCACCTGGCGGCGCGTAAGCGTGACGACGAGCAGGCCCGCGCCCGTCGCCCAGCGGGCCGAGCTGGGGGCGAGGTGGCGGACCACCCGCTCATGATCCGGTTCACCGGGGCGGCATGTGAAGAAGCCCCACGGTTGGGAGTTCCCGGCAGAAGGCGCCCATCGCGCGGCCTCCAGCAGCAGGCCGAGGGTGCGGTCGTCGACGGCGACCGACGGATCGAACCGGTAGGGGCTGAACCGGTCCGCCAGCAAAGGGTGGAGACCGTCGGACGGTTCGAGGTCGCGGCGCATTCCCGGTGCAACCCGGCTCCCCACGTGCATATTCCAGCTGTCCACCGGCCACCGGGGCGGACATGACGGGCCCGCCGATAGCAGAATCCTATTTACACAGCGTGTCTTAACAGGCACTCTGCGTGCGGTACTGTGCCCGTAAATCGGCCCCCGCGATGGCGGCAACCATCCACGAGGGCCTCAAGCACGAGCGGAAGAAGCTTTCCACCGTGATGTACCGGCACTTTATCGCGCCCACGCGCGCCTTCTCCCAGTTGGCGCACGCGATCATCCGTCATCCGCGCCTCGGTTCCGACGCCGTTCGGATCCTCACCTGGCAACTCTCCCTGCCCCCGGACACGCGGGAGACCTTGTCCCGAACGGCTGAGCGGGCCCACATCGGGGGATGCGCGTTCACGCGGGCGAAGCGGCAGCTGAAGGCGGAGGGGTACCTCCACGAGCGGCGAGTCCAGGGGCCTGGCGGGCAGTGGACGACTCAACAGGTCGTGACCAACGAGCCGTTGAGCGCGGAGGAGGCGGCCAAGCTCCTCGCGCGGACGCCCGTACCGACCCGCTGGCCAGAGTCCGTACCGAGTGCCGGAATTCCGGCCGTCGGTGAACCGACGGGTCGGCTCACCGACGGTCATCCAAAGAAAGACCTTGGCGAAGACACCTCCATCCATCCGCCCGAGCCCGAGCCCGGGTACGAGCCGGATCCCGGGCACGCACCCGGGTACGAGCCGGATCCCGGGCACGGGTCGGATCCCGAGCCGGAGCCGGAGCCGCCTCCCAGGCCGGAGCCCGCACCCCGCCCCAACCCCCACCCCGACCCCGAAGTGCCTGCGGAAGCCCGTGAGTTCATCCGTTCGCTGCCCGCCCTCTCCCCCGCCCTGCGGCACATCCCGCCGGGCATGCGGAACGAACTCGCCCGTCTCGCCGCCGCCTGGCTGGCAGCCGGACACGGCACCTCCGTCGTCCGCGAGCACGTACGGCGCGGCCTGCCCAAGGACGGCACCCCCGTACACCGGCCCGGCGGCCTCGTCCGCTATCTGCTGCGCGAAGTCCCGCCTCCCGCCCCTCCTGAGTCCCCACCCGCCCCCGCCGAACGGCACGTGTCAGCCCGGCTGTTGGGCGCCCGAGAGTGCGCGAGCGAACGGCATGTCCAACCGATGCTGTTCCGGCCGGTCGGGGACGAGACCTTCTGCGCCCTGTGCGCCTCCCACCCCGCGCCCGCTCCCGCTCCCGTCCCGGCTCCCGCCTGAGGACCCGGACGCACCCCGGTGAGCGGCAGCGCGAGTACGGCGAGAAGCGAGCACAGCGACATGCCCGCGAACAGCGGCATCGCCGTGTGCGCGCCGCCCAGGCCGACGAGAGGTGCGGCGATGCCGCCCAGGAGGCTCTGAAGGGTGCCGAGGACGGCCGAGCCGGTTCCGGCCGCCTGGGGAACCCGTTCGAGGGCGAGGGCCGTGGCCGTACCGAAGACCTGTCCTACGCCGAGAAACGCGAGCCCGATGAGCCCGAGCGCGGCGGCCCGGCCGAGTCGCCCGGACAGTCGGCCGTCCGGGCGCTGCGGGATACGGGATTACGGAGAATCAGTACGCGGGAGAGTCGGTACGCGAAGGAGGAGGAAGAGGAGGCGGCCGGGTCAGACCGTACAGCCGAGCACCTTCTTCACCTTCGACGCGAAGTCCAGGGTGTAGTTCTTGATGTACGCGCGGCGTTCGCCGGCGTCACCGGCGGGCTTCACGGACGCGTCCACGAACACGACGAGATGATCGGCGTCGGGAGCCGCTCCGGGAGCGGCACAGCCCGTACTGACCATGGCGCTGGAATCTCCCAGCGCCCCAAGGCCCTTGAACGGAAGACCGTCCATCTTTTCCCGGTTGGTGAAGCGGAACTCATCCTGCTTCGCCATCGGGTCGTAGAGCTTGTCGACCTTCTCGACGTTCAGGTAGAGAAGCACCCTCTCATCCACGCTGATCTGGCACTTCCCCCAGGTCGCCCCACCCTTGGGAGCGATCAGGGAGCCGCCGGTGGTCTCCAGCTTGTCGCCGTCGACGAGGAAGGGGTCCAACAGCGTCTGGTCGACGCCGACCCCGCACAACTCCTTGGGGACCTCGTAGCCCCGGCCGGTGCCGCACCCCGCCAGGGACACGGCGAGGCACGCCGTGAGAGCCGCGCCGGACGCGCGGCGAAGCGATGCGTTCATCACTGGTCGCCCGACACCCCTTCGGCCTTCTTGTTGCCGTCGTTGGCCGCGCCCTCGATCTGCGAGTAGACGCCGTGGTTCTTGGAGTAGCCCTCGTGCCGCGGGTCCTCGGCCCAGGCGGTGTTCTCCTTGTACCAGAGGTCCGCGAGGCCCCTCAGTTCCCCGCTGCGGTTCTGGTACGTCTTGGTGTGGTCGTCGGTGGCCGCCTTGTTGATCCGGCCCTGCTCGTCCTCCAGCTGCGCGGAGGTGATCACATCCACACCACGCTGCAGGGTGTCGCCCCAGGGGCCGCCCGCCGCGTTCAGGACACCACCCACAATGTGGTACTTCCACGCCTTCTTCCACGAGGCGTCGGTGAGGTCGCCGTCCTTCTCGTCGTTCCTGGCCTGGTAACGGGCCTCCTCCAGGAAGCCGACCGACCGTCCGGCGCGGTCCAGGCTGTCCTCGGGGTGATCCTTCTCCGTGAGGATGTCGGTCACGAGCGTCTGGTGCATGCCTTCGGTGAGGATCTGATAGTCCTCCCTGTTGCGCGAGATCTGCTTGCTGACCTCCATGAGCTCGCCGGCTTCCTTCTGGTGCCCGACCGGGTCGCTCATCACCTCGTGGGCCCAGTCGCCGTGGTTGCCGATGGCGTACGCCATGCTGTCGCGCATCTCCGACGGGAAGTCGTTGCCGGTGCTCGCCAGGAGGCCCAGGGAGTTCTTGAAGACCTCGCGCTGCTCCGGCGAGTGCTCCGGGAACACGCCCTTCGTCTCCGGGTCGGAGACCCCCGACACCGCGGCGAACAGGGCCTTGCCGGTCGCGTCCAGCCCCTCGTTGGGACCCTTGTCCAGCGGCGAGTCGTCGAAGTACCCGTGCCCGCCACGGCCCTTGAGCACCCACTCCGCGTTGTCTTGCGGATCCTTGGAGTTGAAGAAGGCAGTCGACGCGTCCGGGCTGTTGGTGAGGGCCATCATGAAGCCCGTCATGGGGTCGCGCCCGAACTCCTTGCCGTCGAAGTTCGTCATCGCCTGGTTGTTCCAGAAGTGCTCCGGGTGCTTCATCTTCTTTTCCTCGGCCACCAGGTTGTCGCCGTAGCGCGCGAGGAACTGGTCGTCGTAGTCACCCGTGCGCATCAGGCTGCTCATGAGCTGGTACCCGTAGATCTCGCCCATGTGACCGGTCTTGTACCGCTGCCCCGCCGCGGCCAGCATGTCGTCCTCCCACTTCCGCATGGCCGGGCTGTCGGACTGGGTGGCACCGCCGAGGACGTAGCCCAGGTTCTTCTGGAAGTCGCCGAGCGAGTCGAACTGCGTGCGGGTCAGGTCCTTGGTGGAGTCCGGGCTCGACAGGTCCGCCCAGAACTCCAGCATCTTCTTCGGGCCGACCTCGGTGGCGAACCTCTCCTGGAACAAGGGGTCGTCCTTGTACGAGGCGAGCAGCCCGTTCAGCTTCTGGAACTCCTCGGGCGACATCGTGTCGCCCTTCTCCTTGATGAGCTTGGCCGCCTCGTCGGCCTTGCGCATCGCCTCGACCGCGGAGTCACGGTCGCCGTACTTCGCTCCCGAGAAACCGGTCTGCGCCTGGTCGACGATGGCGCGCAGGACGGCGGCGGCCGTCGAGTCGCTCTCCGTGGCCCGGTCCAGGATGACCTTCACGTCGTCCCGGAGCTGCTCGGCGTCCTGGGTGGAGTGGTCCGGGACGTCGTAGCCCGCGGCGGCGCGGTCCGGGTGGACCATCATCGTGACGGTGAAGCCGCCGGGAATCCGGGTCACCGTGAGGTTCTTCGCGCGACCGCGCTCCAGGGCCTGGTCGAGCTGCTGCTTGTAGCTCACCAACTCGCCGTGGGTGTCGTGGAGGATGTCGTAGATGGTCTTGGCCTCGGTGTGCGCGTCGGTGAACTCGTGCGCCGTCTTGGTGATGAACTCACGGGAGACCTGGGCGTTCACACCGGTCCATTTGGCCTTGTCGGCCTTGGCCTTCATGTCCTCGCGCGCGTCCTTGTCCAGCGACTCCAGGTTGGTCACCACGGCCTTCCAGGCGGTGACGGCCGCGGCGAGCTGGGCGAAGTCGCCGTTGCGCAACGTGTCGATGTCCATCAGCGCTGCGTCCTCTCGGTGAAGCCGGCATCCAGGGTCGCGATGCTGCTGACGGTGCCGTAGATGTAGTGCTCGTCGCCGGCGTGCGCGCCCTGCGTGAAGTCCATGTGGTTGGAGACGTGCGCGCACGCGTCGAGCAGCGTCTTGAGCTGCGCCTCCCAGCGCTCCTGCACATGGTCGAGCGCGTCGCCCAGGGCGAACCCCTGGGTCCGCAGACCCTGCGCGGCGGTCTGGCTGGCGGACCAGGCGTCACGGCCCTGCCTGCCCAGACGGTCGAAGAGGCGGTACGCCGCGTCGCCCACGGCGGCGAGGTCCTGCTGGTCGACCGCCAGGTCGCCGCCGGGCGGCGGTCCGCTCGGGCCGTCGCTGTCGGGCACACGGTTCAGCCGCATCGCCGTGTTTCCCTTTTGGGCGGCATTCTCCTTGAGTTGATTCCACTCGTCCCAGGCCATCGGACCCTTCCCCCATGGTTGCGCCACATCACCGTTCCGGACAGAAGCCGTCGATTTTCAGCCCGGCATTCGAACCCAAGACCGTAGTGCCGAAGTTGATCTCGTTCGACAGTCGCGTAGAAAGAATGACGAAGCTGTGACAGGACGTTGATCTTCGCCCCGGGTACCCGCGCCTGCCTTCCAGGCGCCGGGCACCGGGCACCGGGCACCGGGCACCGGGCACCGGGCACCCGATGGCCTTGGCGACCCGACGGCCAGGCGGCGTTACGACTCCGGCCGCACCGGCGGCGCGTCGCGGAAGCGGCGGCGGTCGCGGGTCTCCGGCGGGGCGTCGGCGAGGGGGACGACGGTGCCGTCACGGCCCGCGACCACGGGCTTGCTGGAGCGGGCGGCCTTCGCCTGGTACTGGGCCGCGTCGGCGAGACGGAACAGACGGCGGGCGGACTTCAGCGGGCCGATCGGGTCTCCGGTGGACGCGACCCCGCAGGCAACGCCCTCACCGGTCTCCAACTCGGCCGCCCGTACGCACAGTTCCTCAGCGACCGCGACCACCTCGTCCGCACCGGGGCCGACGGTCAGCAGACAGAACTCGTCGCCGCCGAGCCGGGCGGCGAGGGCGCCGGGCAGCATGGCGCCACAGCGGGAGAGTACGGAGCCGAATCGTTCCAGCAGGCGGTCGCCGGCCGCGTGCCCGTGGGTGTCGTTGACGCTCTTCAAGCCGTTCAGATCACAGACCACCAGGCTCACCACGGAGCCGTCGGCCCGGTAGCGCTCGATGGCCTCGTCGAGCCGGGTGTCGACGGCGCGCCGGTTGGCGAGGCCGGTCAGCGGGTCGGTGAAGGCGAGCTTACGGACCTCCGCCAGCCGCTCGGCCTGGACGATCCCGGCCGCGACGACCGCCGCGAGGACGGTCGCGAACTCGGCGTCGTCCCGGTCGAAGGGCGGCGCGCCGGCCGGCCTCGCCACGTACAGCTCGCCCCAGGCCCTGCCGTGCAGCACGACCGGCGCGACCACGCAACTGCCGCGCCCGCGCCGCCGCAGGCCGGCGACCCGGGCGGTCGGCACCCGGTCGTCGGCCGTCTCGACCCAGGCGTCCGGGGCGCCGCCGCCCGCCCACTGCTCGTGCAGGAACTCGGTGATCTCCGGGAAGTGGTGCACGGGATACGTCTCGGAGTCCGGGAACTCCTCCTCGCCCGGCGCCCGCGCCCCCGCGTTCACCAGGACCTTCAGCCGGCCCCTGTCCCGCTGCCAGACGGACAGCGCGGCGAAGTCGCCGCCCAGCGCGTCGCACGCGCCCTGCGCGCCGGCCAGCCAGAACTCGCGCGGAGTGTGCGCCGCCGACATCGCCTGTGCCAGCGCCACGACGGCCCGGAGTCGCACGTCCTCACCCATTCCTCCAGCTTAGGGACGTTTGATTCGTTTTCCCTTCCGGGGCGTCACGAAAAGTCACACCGGAGGGGAGACGGCACCCCCGGGCGGGCGCTCAAGCCGGGCCCCGCCCGCGCCGATGCCCATTCCGGCGCTCCCGCCGAGGGGAGGCGACTCCCCCGGGCCCCCAGGGCCCCAGCCCCTTCGGACCTGCGGCGCCGCGCCCGCACTCACGCCCCCTGAGAGGTGTCATCCATGAAGCGGACCCTGCTCGCGGTGACCGCCGCCGCCGCTCTCGCCGCCTTCGCCTTCCCGTCCACCGACCTCACGGCCGCCGCCCAGGACTGTCTCCCGGGCTCGCCGCCCACCCACGTCGGCGAGCCCCGCACCTGCCTGTGGGACGGCGGCAGCACCGGCAGCGGCTACCCGGACGAGGAGACCTGCGAGCCCGCCGCCGAGCGGTACGCCGAGCAGGACGAGGAGCACGACTACCAGTGCGAGGACGTCTTCGGCAACGGCAGCTGGTGGGTCGTGCGGTACTGACCGGCATCCGGCCGGGCCCGCGCGGGCGACGACGACTGGAACGTCACCGCCCGCCGGCCGTACTCCGGTCATATGCCAGTCATCAACCGACCAGAGGCCGATCAGAGGC
Source organism: Streptomyces sp. NPDC048718 (assembly GCF_043198875.1). Lineage (NCBI taxonomy): Bacteria > Bacillati > Actinomycetota > Actinomycetes > Kitasatosporales > Streptomycetaceae > Streptomyces > Streptomyces sp. NPDC048718. The sequence goes on along the minus strand of NZ_JBICVG010000007.1, from coordinate 290,205 downwards.
CGCTCAGAGGCCGCTCAGGCGCAGATCGGACACCGGTCAGACGCCGGGCCACTGCGGCTTCCGCTTCTCGTTGAACGCCGCCACGCCCTCCGCCCGGTCCCCGGAGAAGGCCACCGACCGCCAGGCCGCGTCCTCGACCTCCAGGCCCGCCCGCAGGTCCAGGCCCTGGCCGAGGCGCATGGCCTTCTTCGCGGCCCGCAGACCCACCGGCGAGTTGCCCGCGATCCGCCCGGCCAGCTCCAGGGCGGCCTCGCGCGCGTCCTCGGCCAGCACGTCCACCAGGCCCAGCTCGCGCGCCTCGGCAGCCTCCACCCGGCGGGCCGTGAAGACCAGCTCGGCGGCGCGGGCCGCGCCCACCCGGCGCGGCAGCAGCTGCGTACCGCCGCCGCCGGGGATCACGCCAACCGACACCTCGGGCAGCCCGACGACGGTGCTCGCGTCGCCCACGATCACGTCGCAGGACAGCGCCAGCTCGTACCCGCCGCCGAGGGCGAAGCCGTGCACGGCGGCCACGGTCGGCATGGGCAGTTCCAGGACGCCGGTGTACGCGGCGCGGGCGACGGGCCGCTGCCGGACCAGGTCGGCGTCAGTGAAGGAGTTGCGCTCCTTGAGGTCGGCGCCGACGCAGAAGGCTCGGTCGTTCGAGGAGGTCAGCACGGTGACCCGGACGTTCGGGTCGGCGGCGAGCGCGGCGCAGGCGGCGCCGATGGAGCGGGCCATCTCCGAGGAGACGGCGTTCATCGCCTTCGGCCGGTCCAGGACCAGCTCGGCGACGTGGCCGTCGCCTTCCCGCCGTACCGCGACGAACTCGCCGAAGCGCACCTCGCTCGGCTGCCCCGACTGCTCCGACTGCTCCGACTGCTCCGACCGTCCCGACTGCCCCAGCTCTTCCGCCATGACCGCACGCCCTCCCAGCCCAGCTCAGCCCTGTTAACGGTTGTTAACGGATCTTCACCGGAGATCTTAGGTCGGGCGGCGGCTCAGCAGCCAGGGTTCCACGACCCCGAGTCCGCGCACGGGGCGCTGCCACATCGGCCGGAGCGCGAAGCGGTACGAGGGAACGGGTCCGCCCTCCTTCTCGGCGCGCGCGGCCTCCTCCGCCGCCCGCGTCTCCGAGACGGGAGCGTCGCCGGTGCGGGTCAGCTCCTCGGCGAGGGCGCTGTCGACGAGCACGGCGTCCTTCGGGGCTATCGAGGTGAGCCGGCTGGCCAGGTTCACCGTCGTACCGAAGACATCGCCCATCCGGGTCGTGACCGTGCCGAACGCGATGCCGACTCGCAGCGCGGGCATCGTCTCGTCGTGGCCGAGGGTCTCGATGAGCCGCAGCCCGATCTCGGCGGCGGTGCCCGCGTCGTCGGCGCAGTAGAGGACCTCGTCGCCGAGGGTCTTGATGAGCCGGCCGCCGTGCGCGGCGACCAGGTCGGCGCAGGTGGTCTCGAAGGCCTCGACCAGCTCGCCGAGCTCCTCCTCCTCCAGGCGGCGGGTGAGCCGGGTGAAGCCGACGAGGTCCGCGAAGCCGACCGCGAGCCGGCGGTCGACCATCTCCTCGTCGTCGGCGGCCTGCACGACCCGGCCGGTGGCGGCGGCGAGCTGGCGCCGCCATACGTAGATCAGGAACTCCTCCAGCTCGGGCAGGAGTAGTTCGACCAGGGGATACGTGACCTCGGTGCGGGTCATCCCGGGCTCGGGCGGCTCGGTCAGCCCCTCCAGGAAGGAATCGATCTGCCATTCGGCCAGCCGGGCGGTGGTCTGGCCGGTGGAGCGGGCGACCTGGATGGCCATCGGCTCGCTGAGCAGCCCGGCCTCGACCAGACCGGCGAGGCGGCGCAGCGCGAGGACGTCGGCCTCGGTGAGCGCCTTGGCCTGGCCGATGTCGGCGAAGCCCATGGCGCGCCAGAAACGGGAGGCCAGCTCCATGGAGACACCGGCGGTACGGGCGGCCTGGAAGGGCGTGTAGCGGCGGTCGGCGCCGAGGATGAGCTGTTCGAGGCGGATGGCGAGGGGGTCGTCGGTCGGCTCCACCGTGTGGTCGACGACATGGTGCGGCGTGGGGTAGGCCGGTGGGCCCGGTGGACCGGCTGGTTCCGTCCCGCCGCCGTTGTTCGCGTCGTCGACGGTCACCGGCCGCCTCCTGCCCGTTCCCTGCCCACTGTCCTGCCGTTCTGTCGCGTGCGTCGCGCCGCGTGCAGCACGCTGCCGCGAATCGCCCCCACGATACGACAGGTGTGGGCTGGCTCACGCGGGAACCGGTCGCGCACCGCACGGAAGAGGCAGGTATGGCTCCACGCGCGCGTGGGCGCCGGGGACGCCGTCCATGCACGTGAACCTGGCATATGCCGCAGTGCGCCACCGCTCAGGCCGTCGCACGCCGTACGCACGCGTGGAGCTGGGAAAGCTTTGGCCACGGCCCTCCCCGGACCCGGTCCGCGGGGCGGCCGCGCCAGGCCCGGGGCCCGGCCCGCTCCGGCCTCGGGCCCCGCCTCCCCCACCCCTTACGGGTCCCGCTTCACCAGTCCCGCTCAGCCCCTCACGGGTCCCGCTCAGCCCACCGCCCGCAGGTACCGACCCACCACCCACAGGTGTCAGCCCACCGCCCGCAGGTGCACGATGTCGCCCGCCGCGACGGCCTCCGTGCCGCCGCCCTCCGTCTCCACGACGATCCGCCCGTCCGCGTCGACCGCCACCGCGTCGCCCTCCAGCATCCGCTCGCCGGGCAGCTGCACCCGCACCCGGCGGCCGAGGGTCGCGCACTTCTCCGTGTACGCCGCCTGGAGCCCGGACGCGACGGGGTCGCCGCCGGACCGCTGCCACGCGTCGTACCAGGTCTCCAGCGAGCGCAGGACGGACCGCAGCAGGGTGTCGCGGTCGGTGGAGACGGCGTTGCCGAGGAGCAGGGATCCGGCGGTGGGGACGGGCAGCTCGTCGGCGCGCAGGCTCACATTGAGGCCGAAACCGACCACCACACCGTGGCCGCCGGCGCCCTCGGCGAGGATGCCGCCCGTCTTGCGTTCCTCGCCGTCGACGCGCACGAGCACGTCGTTGGGCCACTTGAGGGACAGGTCGACGCCGGCGGCGCGGCCGAGACCGGTGGCGACGGCCACGCCGGTGAGCAGCGGCAGCCAGCCCCAGCGGGGCATCGGCACCTCGGGCTTGAGCAGGACGGAGACGAAGAGCCCGGAGCGGGGCGGGGCGGTCCAGCCCCGGTCGAGCCGGCCGCGCGCGGCGGTCTGCGCCTCGGCGACGAGCACCGCTCCCTCGGGGAGTTCGCCGGCGCGGGCGACCAGGTCGCTGTTGGTGGAGCCGGTGGACTCGACCACGTCGAGCGAGGTCCACAGACCGCCGCCGGGCAGGACGAGGCCGCGGCGCAGGGCGGTGGGATTGAGCGGGGGGCGTTCGAGGTCGGACCAGCGTCCGGCGGAGTCATGGGAGGTCGTCATGCAAGTCAGCGTAGGTGTGGCAAACGCCGCACTGCCGAACCGTAAAGGCGCCGATACGCTACGGGGCAGTAGCCCAGCAGTAGCCCATTCGAAGTCACTTCACCGTTTTCCGGGGGTTTCTTCGTTGGTTTATGGACGTTTTTCCCCTCCGTTCCACCAGCAGTCCACGTACCCCCGTGACCAGGCAGGGAGCCGCATCCCGATGTCCGAGCCGGCAGAGCAGCACGAGATCGACATTCACACGACCGCGGGCAAGATCGCGGACTTGCAGCGCCGGACCGGCGAGGCCACGCACGCGGGTTCCGCGCGCGCCGTGGAAAAGCAGCACGCGAAAGGGAAGCTGACGGCGCGCGAGCGTGTCGCGCTGCTTCTCGACGAGGGTTCCTTCGTCGAACTGGACGAGCTGGCCCGGCACCGTTCGACCAACTTCGGCCTGGAGAAGAACCAGCCGTACGGCGACGGTGTCGTCACCGGCTACGGCACCGTCGACGGCCGTCCCGTCGCCGTCTTCTCCCAGGACTTCACGGTCTTCGGCGGCGCCCTCGGCGAGGTCTTCGGCCAGAAGATCATCAAGGTGATGGACTTCGCGCTGAAGACCGGCTGCCCGGTCATCGGCATCAACGACTCCGGCGGCGCGCGGATCCAGGAGGGCGTCAGCGCCCTCGGCATGTACGGCGAGATCTTCCGCCGCAACACCCATGCCTCCGGGGTCATCCCGCAGATCTCGCTGGTCGTCGGCCCCTGCGCGGGCGGCGCGGTCTACTCGCCCGCGATCACCGACTTCACGGTGATGGTCGACCAGACCTCGCACATGTTCATCACCGGTCCCGACGTCATCAAGACGGTGACCGGCGAGGACGTCGGCTTCGAGGAGCTGGGCGGCGCCCGTACGCACAACACCACCTCCGGTGTGGCGCACCACATGGCGGGCGACGAGAAGGACGCGATCGAGTACGTCAAATCCCTTCTCTCGTACCTTCCTTCGAACAACCTTTCCGAGCCGCCCGCCTTCCCCGAGACCGCCGAGACCGAGGCGACGGACGAGGACCGCGAGCTGGACACGCTGATCCCGGACTCCGCGAACCAGCCGTACGACATGCACACCGTCATCGAGCACGTGCTCGACGACGGCGAATTCCTGGAGACCCAGGCCCTGTTCGCGCCGAACATCCTCACCGGCTTCGGCCGGGTCGAGGGCTTCCCGGTGGGCGTGGTCGCCAACCAGCCGATGCAGTTCGCCGGTTGCCTCGACATCGACGCGAGCGAGAAGGCCGCGCGGTTCGTGCGCACCTGCGACGCGTTCAACATCCCGGTGCTCACCTTCGTCGACGTCCCCGGCTTCCTGCCGGGCGTGGACCAGGAGTACGGCGGCATCATCCGGCGCGGCGCGAAGCTGATCTACGCGTACGCCGAGGCGACGGTCCCGCTGATCACCGTCATCACCCGCAAGGCATTCGGCGGCGCGTACGACGTCATGGGCTCCAAGCACCTGGGCGCCGACCTCAACCTGGCCTGGCCCACCGCGCAGATCGCCGTCATGGGCGCGCAGGGCGCGGTCAACATCCTGCACCGGCGCACGCTCGCCGAGGCGGAGACGAACGGCGAGGACGTCGAGGCGGTGCGCACCCGGCTCATCCAGGAGTACGAGGACGCCCTGCTCAACCCGTACATCGCGGCCGAGCGCGGCTACATCGACGGGGTGATCCTGCCGTCCGACACCCGTGTCCAGATCGTCAAGGGGCTGCGTCAGCTGCGCACGAAGCGGGAATCCCTTCCCCCGAAGAAGCACGGCAACATCCCGCTGTAATTCCGCTCCAATCCCGCTCAAGCCTGACCTCCGGGAGGGACAGCACGATGATCAAGGTGGTACGAGGCAACCCGACGCCGGAGGAGCTGGCCGCCGCACTGGCGGTGGTCCAGGCCCGGGCCGCGGCCACGGCGGCGGCAGCCGCCGCGGACGGCGGCCCGAAGGGACCCGAGGGCTGGTCGGACCCGGCACGCGTCGCCGCGGGCGTACGGCACCGGCCGGGCCCTCGCACCTGGGCGCGGTCCTACTGGCCCGCCTGACGAAGCCGCATCCGTGAGACGTCAGGGCCGGACCCCGCCCGGGGTCCGGCCCTGACGGCGTTCCCAGCCTGCCCGCCGGCCTGTCCGCCCGCCCTCCAAGAGACCTGAAATCTGCATGGAATCACGGGAGTTACGGGCGTACTCTCGCGGATCCGGGGGCAGCCGCCACGCCCCGGAGTACCGGTGCACCGTGTCAAGGCGGACGAGCCGACGAGTCGCGGAGGGCGTGTGAGGGTCACCCTGGAGGTCACCGGGCCCGAGGGAGCGGCGGCCGACGGCGCCGCGCTCGATCTGCGGGAGTGGCTGCGCGGCGACCCCGAACTGCGGCCCCGGATCGAGCCCGTGCGGGCCGCCGAGCCGGAGCCGGGCGCGATGGGCGCGCTCGGTGAGCTGGTGGCGCTGCTGCTCCAGCCCGGCGGGCTCACGGTGACGCTGGCCGCCGGGGTGGTGGCCTGGCTGCGGACCCGGCGGGGCACCCAGACCGTGACGATCACCCGGCCGGACGGGACACAGATCACCGTCGCCTCGGAAGGGGTGCGCGGGCTGACCTACGAGGCCGGCGGGGAACTGGCGCAGCGGCTGGCGCGGGCCTTGGAGGCACCGCCTCAGGAGACGCGGGAGTCGCAGGGGCCCCCGGAGTCGCGGGGATCTCAGGAACCCAACGACGGGAACGCCGGCGGGCATCCGGCAGCCGGATCGGAAAGAGGCTGACCCGTGCCCGAGCCGTGGGGGGATCTCGCCGGAGCGGACTGTCACGCCGTCGTGGTCGGCACGGGGCGGCAGGGCGCGGGCGAGGCGGCCTCCCGCCTCGCGGACCTGCCCAGCGCCGCGTCCACCGCCCGCGCCCTCGCCCGGGTGCTGCGCGAACGGTGCGGCATGGCGGACCGGGTGACCGAGGTCGTCGACCCCGAGGGCCCGGCGGAGGTGCTGACCGCCGTCCGGGCGGCGGTCGAGCGGGCCGGAGGCGGCACGGTGCTGTTCTTCTTCAGCGGCCACGGACTGCTCGGCCCGCGCGGACGGCTGTATCTGGCCACGGCGGGCACCGCCCGCGCGGACGACACGATCTCCGCCGTCCCGTACACCGAGGTCCGCGATCTCCTGGGCGACGCGGCGGCGAGCGCCGTCGTGGTCCTCGACTGCTGCTTTTCGGGCCGTGCCGCCACCGTACCGAGCGACGCCCACCGCGACCCGTACCCCACGGCCCGCCCTCCCGGCAGCTTCCTGCTCGCCTCCTCGACGGGCTACTCCGCCTCCTTCGCACCCGCCGGCGAGCCGTACACGCTGTTCGGCGGCGAGTTGATCGGGATCCTGGAGAAGGGCGATCCGAGCGGGCCGCGGTGGCTCACCCTGCTCGACGTCTACCGGCTGCTCGACCGGCGCTTCCAGGGCGGTCCGGCGCGCCCGTACGCCGACGGGGTGGGCCTGGCGGCCGATCTGGTGCTCACCCGCAACGCCGGATACCTCGCCACCACCGCCGACTCGGGGACGGAGGGCGCGGAGGCGGCGGGGGTGGCCGAGGAAGCGGCCGGGGGCCCGTGCCCGTACCCCGGCATGCGGCCGTTCCTGCCGGAGCAGCGCCCGCTCTTCTTCGGCCGGGAAGAGCTGACCGCCCGGCTCCTCGACCAGGTGGAGAGCGGAGACGGGCCCGTCGTCCTGGTCGGCGCCTCCGGCGCGGGCAAGTCGTCGCTGCTGCGGGCCGGGCTCGTGGCGGGCCTCCAAGAACGCGGCACGGGCCGGGTCTTACTGCTGCCTGGGCCTGGTGCGCGGCCGTTCCACGCCCTGGCCGATCTGTGGTCGCGGGCGGTGGAGCGGCCGTTCGCCGAGGTCGAACAGGAGCTGGGTGCCGGCCGGTTCACGGGCTCGGGACCCGATGTCCTGGTCGTGGACCAGCTGGAGGAGATCTTCACGGACTGCGACGACCCCGAGGAGCGCGAACTCTTCATCCGGGCCGTCTCCGGCGCCCGCCCGGACGGCGCGCCGCGTCTGGTGCTGGGTCTGCGGGCCGACTTCTACGGTCCGTGCCTGCGCGATCCCCGGCTCGCCCGGATCGTACGGGAGGGGCAGTTCACCGTCCCAGCGATGTCCGACGAGGAGTTACGCGCCGTCATCGAACGGCCCGCCGCCCACGCGGGCCTGCGCCTGGAGACCGGCCTCGCGGACCATCTGCTGCACGAGCTGAGCCGGGAGTCGGTGGCCGAACGGGGCACGGTGGCCCTGCCGTTCCTCGCGCACGCCCTCCAGCAGACCTGGGCACGGCGGCGCGGCACCCTGCTGACCTTTGCCGGATACGAGGCGTCCGGCGGCATCCGGGGTTCGGTGGCCCGGGTCGCGGACGAGCTGTACGACGCCCTCGACGAGCCGGGGCGGGCGCGCCTGCGTGAACTCGTCCTGCGCATGGTGACGTTGGTGGACACGGAAGGCCGCGCGGCCCGCCGCCGCCTCCCGATCCCGGAGCCCGAGCCGGAACCCGAGCCGGAACCCGAGCGGACCGAAGATCCGCAGGCGCCTCCGGAGCCCACCCCACCCCTCCCCGACCACTCCCTCACCGACCGCGCGCTCCTCGACCGGCTCGCCGACGCCCGGCTGGTCGTCCTCGACCGGGGCGAGGCCCAGCTGTGCCACGACTCGCTGCTCTACGGATGGCCCCGGCTGCGCGAGTGGATCCGCGACGACCGGGTCCGGCTCCATGTCCTGCGCCGCCTGGGCGACGCGGCCGACTCCTGGGCCGAGGCGGGCCGGCAGAGCAGCGGCCTGTACGGCGGCGAGCAACTCGCCACGGCACGCACCCTCTTGTCGGGCCCCGAGGCACCGGTCACCCGACTCCGGCCGGTGGAACGGGAGTTCCTCCAGGTGAGCCGCCGCGTCGAGCGCCGCAAGCGGTCCGTCTTCCTCGGCGCCTTCGCCCTCGTCACCGCACTGGCCGTCACCGCCACCCTCCTCGGCTTCCGCGCGAACAGCGCCCGGCAGGAGGCCCAGTCCCGTGAGGCCATCGCCGTCGCGGGCGAACTCGCCACGCAGGCCGACAATATGCGTGAGCGTGACCCACAGACCGCGCTGCGGCTGAGCCTGGCCGCGTACCGGACCGCCGACACCACCCGGACCCGATCCAGCCTCTACCGCGCGTACACCACCGTCACTCCGACGAACCTCCTCAGCGACGTGCACAAGCCGGTGCTCGACGTCGCGTACGGAAGAACCGGCACACTCCTCGCGACCAGCCAGAGGGGCGGCGCGATCCGGCTGTGGGACGCCTCGCGGCCGGACGCGCCGAAGCGCTTCGCGAAGCTCGACCTCCAAGGCTCGGCACCGATCGCCTTCCATCCCCGCCTCCCGCTCCTCGCCGCGCTGAGCCCCGCCAAGCTGATGTTGTGGAACGTCTCCGACCCCGCCCGCCCGAGCGTGGCCGCCGCCGTCCCGCTCCCGGAGAACCAGTCGTTCAGCCTCGCCTTCAGCCCCGACGGACGGACGCTCGCGGCGGGCGGCGAAAGCGGCCGGCTACATCTGTGGGACGTGTCCGAACCGTCCCGGCCACGCCCGCTGCTCGACCGTGGGCTCGGCAACGCCACGCTCTGGGCCGTGGAGTTCAACCGTGACGGGCGGTTCCTGGCCACGGGCAGTGGAACCGACCCGGACGACAAGGGAACGGGCCCGACCGCCGAGGTCCGGCTGTGGGACGTCCGCGACCCGGCCGGACCCACCGGTCCGGTCGAGTTGGCCCGCGCCCCCGCCCACTCCGTCCTCGCACTGGCGTTCCACCCGAAGCGGGACCTGCTGATCGCGACCGGCGGCGCGGGCGCCATGGCCTGGTGGACGGTCGAGCGCGACGGCCGCCGGCTCGCCCCGGTCCCGGGAGACCCGGCCGACAAGCGGTGGAGCGGCGGCACCCTGCCCTCCCTGAGCTTCCGCCCGGACGGCAAGCTGCTCGCGGCGGCCCGGGGCGGCGTCGGGAGGGAGGCATGGATCCGGGCGGTCGACGAACGGGACGGGCCGGAACTGTGGTCCCAGAACGCCGAGCGCCCCTCCGTGCAGGGCCAGGACCCCTCCCAGGCTGTGGCCTACAGCCCCGACGGCAGCCGCCTCGCGGTGGGCGACACCGCCGGCACTGTGCGGCTGTGGCCCGAGCAGCCGCCCGCGTTCGGCCTCAGAGGGCTCGTGGCAGACGGTGAGCCAGGGGCCGAGCCGTACACACCCGACGGCCGCTTCGTCCTCACCAACGAGACCCTCCGCAGCCCTCAAGCGGGCTCCGTGGCCCGCATATGGGATCTCAGCGCGGTGGACACCGCCCGCGGGAAAGGGCCGGCCCTGCGTTTCACCGTGCCCCGCCCCTGGGAGGCGAAGTACTTCCTGCCCGGCCGGGACCGGCCGATGCTGCTCGCGCACCGCCGGACCGAGGGCAGCGGGGATCACTTCTTCCGGGTGTGGGATCTCGGCGGGACCGGACCACCGGTGCCCGGCGCCGAGATCCGGGTCCAAGCCCCGGAGAATGTCCGGACCGCCGTGTCCCGTGACGGGAATCTGCTGGTCACCGGCAACTCCACGGCCCCGGAGACCGGGGTCTGGGACCTGCGCGACCCGCTGCGGCCGAAGCGGCGCGCGACGATCGCGACCCTGCCGTCCTCCCACTACCAGAGCCTGTTCTTCATGGGCCCGACCACGCTCGCGACCCTGGAGGACGACGCCTTCGGCTTGCCCGTCAATCTGCGGCTGTGGGACCTCACGAACCCGGCACGGCCGAACCGCCTGCCCACACCCCTGCGGAACGTGGCCGATGGTCAGCTGCTCTACATCCCCGCCCTGCGGCTGCTGTTCACGGATCTCGGCGGCCAGAACGTCAGGATGTGGGACATGAAAGACATACGCCGGCCGCGGGGCCTCCGGGAGCTCCCTTCGGCGCCGGGCGGCTATACCCAGGTCAGTGACCGACTCATGGCCACCATGTTCCGGGACGGCACCGTCCAGCTCTGGGACATCCAAAAGCCCCGGGAACCTCTCCACACGATGCGGTTCGACCGTCCGATCGACACGGTCGTGCCGGATCCCGACGCGAAGCGGGTCCTGACCTCTTCCCCGTACCGCGTCTGGGACGTCGCCGAGGACGGCACCTGGAAGACGCCCGCGGTCGCCGAGTTGGACGCAGACGACGCTTGGCTGCTGCCCGGGAAGATCCCGTATCTACTCGTGGCGCCGGACACGAGTCTCTTCACCCGCCACGAGGAGGACACTTACCTCCTCGACCGCGACCCCGCCAAGATCTACGACCGGCTGTGCGCCACCCACCCGTCGAGCGTCGACACCGAACAGTGGAAGGCCCTCTTCCCGCACCTGGAGCCCCACCCCTCCTGTCCGGATAGCGGTGCGCACCCCTAAGGGTGACGGCCCGAAGGATGGGGTCCGCTTGAGTACCCGTACTCAGGCGCGCACGGGCCCTTCGGCCCCAGGATCGAAGGCATGCTCTGGTCCGACCCCGAGAACGAGCCGCCCAAGGAACTCCGCGACATGATCGCGGCCCTGCGGCGGGCCGGTGTGCTGATCGCGGTCACGATCGTGGTGGCCATGTTCGTGGTCGCCGCGCGCTAGCCGCACCGCACCACACACGCAGGCGGAGCGCCGCCGCGGGGCGCGTACCCCTGAGGTGATCGCTAGGCTTTCGGCATGACTGCTGATCGCCGCCGCCTCGTGCTCGCCTCCGCCTCCCCCGCCCGGCTCGGACTGCTCCGGCAGGCCGGGCTCGCGCCGGAGGTGATCGTCAGCGGTGTCGACGAGAGCAAGACGCACGCGCCGACCCCGGCCGAGCTGGCCCTCGCGCTCGCCGAGGCCAAGGCCGCCCACGTCGCCGCCCTGCCCGAGGCGAGCGGGGCGCTGGTGATCGGCTGCGACTCGGTCCTGGAGCTGGACGGGCAGGCGCTCGGCAAGCCGGCCGACGCCGCCGAGGCCACCGCCCGCTGGACGGCGATGCGCGGCCGGGTCGGCATCCTCCAGACGGGCCACTGTGTGTACGACACCGAGGCCAAGCGTTACGAGTCGGCCACCGCCTCCACCCTCGTCCGCTTCGGCGAGCCGACCGACGCTGAGATCGCCGCGTACGTGGCGAGCGGCGAACCGCTGCACGTGGCGGGCGCGTTCACGCTGGACGGGCGTTCGGCGCCGTTCATCGACGGCATCGACGGCGATCCGGGCAATGTCATCGGCCTGTCCCTGCCGCTGCTGCGCAGGCTGCTCGGCAAGCTGGACGTGTCGATCACCGACCTCTGGGCCTGAGGCCCCGGCCGCCGCCCGAGGCGCCCGCAACAAGGGCGGCACCCGCCTCACAAAGCGGCCGGCGCCCCAGCCGCCTCAGGCGCCTCGGGCGGTGCCTGGGGCGCCCCTGCCCCCGGCCCCGCCGCCGTCTCCCCGTACGCCACCAGCGTGAGCACGATCAGGCCGACCACCAGCATCAGGAAGGCGAAGGACGGCCAGCCGAGCAGCCCGACCGCGACCGCGCCGAGCAGCCCGTGCACCACGGCGCAGCCGATGAGCAGGGCGCGGCCGGCGCGGCCCGGGCGGCGGTCGCGGATCGCGGCGATCAGGGGGACGAGTCCACAGAGCAGCAGCAGCGCGCCGGAGCCGAGGCCGAGGGCCCAGGTGCCGGTGTACATGAGGTCCGGATCGAGGCCGCCCAGGGACATCGACTGGCCCTTGACGACGCGGGCCATGACGGCGTTGATCGTCACGATGCCGGGAGCTTCGAGGAAGAGCACCACCGCCGTGACGAGGGCTATCGGTCTGCGGGCCACCTCGGCCACCCCCTGGTTCTCTGGATCTCTGGATCGCTGAATCGCCGCGTTCCCGTGCACACCCGCGCCCCCACGCACAGGCATATGACGGACATGACGGACGGCATACGGCGGACGCGTGACCCACCCCGGCCCGTTACCTGCGGTACGGACGACATCGCGAAGGCTACTGGCCGGTAAAACCCCGGACAAGGGTTCACCCGCACGAGCGGGACTCCGGCGCGAGAGCAAAGAATGGTTGAGCCATTCGTAGGGACTCCACAAAGAAACCCATTTCGCGACTGGCCGCACGAACAGAGACCTGCGCCACACCGCAGAGCTACTGTGCCGTAAAGGAACCCTGCGTACCGTGGTGCGACAAGGGAATTCACGACTCGGGCAGGCCGCACATCACGCTCCGTGTGGGCAAGCTCACCACTGGGGATGGGTCGAGAGGCCGTGTCGGCAGTCCCTAAACTCAGCTTGTTTCAAGGAGGGAGCCATCGTGCGCAAGGTGCTCATCGCCAACCGAGGCGAAATCGCTGTCCGTGTCGCCCGTGCTTGCCGGGACGCCGGGATCGCGAGCGTAGCCGTGTACGCCGATCCGGACCGGGACGCGTTGCACGTCCGCGCGGCTGACGAGGCGTTCGCCCTGGGCGGTGACACCCCGGCCACCAGTTACCTGGACATGGCCAAGGTGCTCCAGGCCGCCAAGGACTCGGGCGCGGACGCGATCCACCCCGGATACGGGTTCCTTTCCGAGAACGCCGAGTTCGCGCAGGCCGTGCTGGACGCCGGACTGACCTGGATCGGCCCGCCGCCGCACGCCATCCGCGACCTGGGCGACAAGGTCGCCGCCCGGCACATCGCGCAGCGCGCCGGCGCCCCGCTGGTGGCCGGCACGCCGGACCCGGTCTCGGGCGCCGACGAGGTCGTCGCGTTCGCCCAGGAGCACGGTCTGCCGATCGCGATCAAGGCCGCCTTCGGTGGCGGTGGCCGCGGTCTGAAGGTGGCCCGCACCCTGGACGAGGTGCCGGAGCTGTACGACTCCGCGGTGCGCGAGGCGGTGGCCGCGTTCGGCCGCGGCGAGTGCTTCGTGGAGCGTTACCTGGACAAGCCGCGACACGTCGAGACCCAGTGCCTGGCCGACAGCCACGGCAACGTGGTCGTCGTGTCGACCCGTGACTGCTCGCTCCAGCGCCGCCACCAGAAGCTCGTCGAGGAGGCGCCCGCGCCGTTCCTGTCGGACGAGCAGAACGCCCAGCTGTACGCGGCGTCGAAGGCCATCCTGAAGGAGGCCGGCTACGTCGGCGCCGGCACGGTGGAGTTCCTGGTCGGCCTCGACGGCACGATCTCCTTCCTGGAGGTCAACACCCGCCTTCAGGTCGAGCACCCGGTGACCGAGGAGGTCACCGGCATCGACCTGGTCCGCGAGATGTTCCGGATCGCCGACGGCGAGGAACTCGGTTACGGGGACCCGGAGATCCGCGGTCACTCCTTCGAGTTCCGCATCAACGGCGAGGACCCGGGCCGTAACTTCCTCCCGGCGCCCGGCACCGTCTCCCTCTTCCAGCCGCCGACCGGCCCCGGTGTCCGCCTGGACGCGGGCGTCGAGACCGGCAGCGTGATCGGCCCGGCCTGGGACTCGCTGCTCGCGAAGCTCGTCATCACCGGCGCGACCCGCGAGCAGGCGCTCCAGCGCGCCTCGCGCGCGCTCGCGGAGTTCAAGGTCGAGGGCATGGCCACGGCCATCCCGTTCCACCGGGCCGTCGTGGTCGACCCGGCGTTCACCTCGGAGCCGTTCCACATCCACACCCGGTGGATCGAGACCGAGTTCGTCAACGAGATCAAGCCGTTCGCCCCGGCGGGCGCCGAGGCCGAGGAGGACGAGGGCAACCGCGAGACCATCGTCGTCGAGGTCGGCGGCAAGCGCCTGGAGGTCTCCCTGCCGTCGTCGCTGGGCATGTCCCTGGCGCGTACGGGCCTGGCGGCGGGCGCCAAGCCCAAGCGCCGCGCGGCGAAGAAGTCGGGCCCGACGGCGTCCGGCGACACCCTCGCCTCCCCGATGCAGGGCACCATCGTCAAGGTCGCCGTCGAGGAGGGCGCCGAGGTCAAGGAGGGCGACCTGATCGTCGTCCTGGAGGCCATGAAGATGGAGCAGCCGCTGAACGCGCACAAGGCGGGCACCGTCAAGGGCCTGTCCGCCGCGGTCGGCGCCTCCGTCACCTCCGGTGGCGTGATCTGCGAGATCAAGGACTGACGCACCGGCACCGGCCAGACCGTGCGCCGACGGGCCCGGGTCCGTTCCTTCCCGGAACGGACCCGGGCCTTCGCACCGGTACCGTACGAGAGGCCCGCGGGCATACGCCGCGGGCCTCTCGCGGTACCCGGTCCCACCGCCGGGGGAAGGAGCACGGATGCGTGCCGACGCGCGCCGCAATCGCGAGCGGCTGCTCGCCCAGGCCAGGACGGCCTTCACCGAACAGGGCACCGACGCCTCCCTGGAGGACATCGCGCGCCGTGCGGGGGTCGGCATCGGCACCCTCTACCGGCACTTCCCGACCCGGGAGGCGCTGCTCGGCGCCGTCTTCCAGGACGCGCGCGACGCGCTCCTCGGACACTCGGCCGAACTGGCCGGGGACCCCGACCCGTGCGCGGCACTCATGCGCTGGCTGCGCGCCCTGGTGGCGCACTCGAGCGAGTACCGCGGTCTGTCGATCGCCCTCATGTCGGCCGCAGGCGACCGGAGTTCGGCGCTGACCTCGTGCCGGGAGCCACTGCGGGAGGCGGGCACGGTGCTGCTGTCCCGGGCCCGCGCAGCGGGCGCGGTGCGCGCGGACGTGGCGATCGACGATCTGATGCAGTTCACCAACGCGATCGCACTGGCCGCCGAACGCTCCCCGGAGGACCCGGAGTTGGCGGACCGGCTGCTGGATCTGGCGGTTCGGGGACTGCGGGCCTGACGGGACGGGCGGGTGTACGGGCTTCGGGTGTACGGAGTCCGGACGTACGGACGTACGGACGTACGGACGTACGGACGCGCGCACTTCAGGCGTACGCACTCCGGGCATACGGGCTACGGACACGCGGCCTCCGATGTACGCCCCCGCACGGCGCGTCCGGCCCCCGCGCCGGACCGCACACGGGAAGCACCGCCCGCGTCCGCACAGGCGCACGCACGCACACGCCCGCCGTACGCAACGGCCGCGTGAAAGCGGCCGTACGCGCGCACTTCCGTATCGGGATCCCCGTTCGCGATCCCCTCACCGTGCCCTACACAACAACCTTACGAATCAACCCACTTGGCCCCGCGTTCACCGGCGGCGCAGGTCCGCGACCCGCATCGCCCGCTCCGCGCCGAGCAGGTCGCCCCCGAGACCCGGCGGGCCGAGGGGCCCCCCATGGCCCCCGGGGCCGCCCGGCCCACCGAGACCGCCGTGACCGCCCGGGCCGCCGGGCCCGCCGCGGTACGGCCCGCCCGCGCCCGGCAACCGGGCGGCGCGCTGGCCGGGCAGCGGCACGTCCCGGCGCGGCCGGCCGGCCGGGGAGTGCGACTCGCCCGGGTGCCCCGAGGCTCCGGCCACGGTGATCTGCACGCCCTGGTCGGCGAGGGCCTGGAGCTCGGTGCCAGCCCGTTCGTCGTGGGCGGGCGGTTCGTCGGTGACGAGCCGGGTGATGACGTCCGTCGGCACGGTCTGGAACATGGTGTCGGCGCCGAGCTTGGTGTGGTCGGCGAGGACCACCACCTCGGCGGCGGCCTGCACCAGGGCCCGGTCCACGCTCGCGGAGAGCATGTTGGAGGTGGACAGGCCGCGTTCGGCGGTCAGTCCACTGCCGGAGAGGAAGGCCCGGGAGACCCGCAGCCCCTGGAGGGACTGCTCGGCCCCGCTGCCCACCAGCGCGTAGTTGGAACCGCGCAGGGTGCCACCGGTCATGACGACCTCGACCCGGTTGGCGTGGGCGAGGGCCTGGGCGACGAGCAGCGAGTTGGTGACGACGGTGAGACCGGGCACGCGGGCGAGCCGGCGGGCCAGCTCCTGGGTGGTGGTACCGGCGCCGACGACGATCGCCTCACCCTCGTCCACGAGGGTCGCGGCGACATCGGCGATGGCGGTCTTCTCGGCGGTCGCGAGATGGGACTTCTGTGGGAAGCCCGATTCTCTCGTGAAACCACCCGGGAGCACCGCACCACCGTGTCGGCGGTCGAGGAGTCCTTCTGCCTCAAGGGCCCGCACGTCTCGCCGTACGGTCACTTCTGAGGTCTGGACGACGCGGGCGAGCTCACGGAGCGACACGGCTCCGTTGGCGCGCACCATTTCGAGGATCAATTGGCGACGTTCTGCAGCGAACACGAAACTGACAGTAACGTGCGCGTCACCGTTTTTTCAGCTCTATGCACCGAATTGCGGAAGATACGCACAAGCGGGACCCCTCTGTGCTATGAGGAGCCCCGCCGTGCTTCGTCCTATGCCCCGGCTTGCCGGGGGTTGTCCGGGTCGGTGAACCGTTCCCGCAGGCAAGAGCCGGGCGGGGGCGGGCCGATGGCGGGGCTACGCCTCGCCGGCCGCCTTTCGGGTCTGCAACTGCCGTGCCACTTCCGCGATCGAGCCCGACAGGGAGGGGTACACAGTGAAAGCATTTGCGATCTGCTCGACCGTCAGATTGTTGTCGACCGCGATCGAGATCGGGTGGATCAGCTCACTGGCGCGCGGGGCCACGACCACACCGCCGACGACGATCTCGGTGCCCGGACGGCAGAAGATCTTCACGAAGCCGTCCCGGATGCCCTGCATCTTCGCGCGGGGGTTGCGCAGCAGCGGCAGCTTGACGACCTTGGCGTCGATCTTGCCCGCGTCCACGTCGGCCTGGGTGTAGCCGACGGTGGCGATCTCCGGGTCGGTGAAGACGTTGGAGGAGACCGTCTTGAGGTTGAGCGGGGTCACCGCGTCGCCGAGGAAGTGGTACATGGCGATACGTCCCTGCATGGCCGCCACCGAGGCGAGCGCGAAGACGCCGGTGACGTCGCCGGCCGCGTACACGCCGGGGGCGGAGGTACGCGAGACCCGGTCGGTCCAGATGTGCCCGGAGTCCTTCAGCCGGACCCCGGCCTCCTCCAGGCCCATCCCGGTGGTGTTCGGGATGGCGCCGACCGCCATGAGGCAGTGGGTGCCGGAGATGACCCGGCCGTCCGACAGGGTGACCTCGACCCGGTCGCCGACCCGCTTGGCGGACTCGGCGCGGGAGCGGGCCATGACGTTCATGCCGCGGCGCCGGAACACGTCCTCCAGGACGGCCGCCGCGTCCGGGTCCTCGCCCGGGAGCACCCGGTCACGGGAGGAGACGAGGGTGACCCGGGAGCCCAGCGCCTGGTAGGCGCCGGCGAACTCGGCACCGGTGACACCGGAGCCGACCACGATGAGCTCCTCGGGAAGCTCCTTGAGGTCGTAGACCTGGGTCCAGTTCAAGATCCGCTCGCCGTCGGGCTTGGCGTCCGGCAGCTCGCGCGGGTGGCCGCCCGTCGCGATCAGCACGGCGTCGGCGGTCAGGGTCTCCTCCGTGCCGTCCGCGGCCGTGACGATCACCTGACGGGAGCCGTCGAGCGCCTGCCGTCCGGCCAGCCGGCCGCGACCGCGCAGCACCCGGGCACCCGCGCGGGTGACGGAGGCGGTGATGTCGTGCGACTGGGCGAGCGCCAGGCGCTTCACCCGCCGGTTCACCTTGCCGAGGTCCACGCCGACGACCCGGGCGCTCTGCTCCAGGGGCGGGGTGTCGTCCGCGACGATGATGCCCAGCTCCTCGTACGAGGAGTCGAAGGTGGTCATCACCTCGGCGGTGGCGATGAGGGTCTTGGACGGGACACAGTCGGTCAGGACGGACGCGCCGCCGAGGCCATCGGAGTCGACGACGGTCACCTCCGCGCCGAGTTGGGCGCCCGCCAAGGCCGCCTCGTATCCGCCGGGTCCGCCGCCGATGATCACGATCCGGGTCACTGGGATCTACGCCTCGCGCTCTCGTTCTGCCGGGGGTCACCCCGCTGGGCTGCAGTGCGTACGCCATTGTCCCGCACGCTTCAAGTGCACGCTTCAAGTGCGTAGCCCATTGTCCCGTACGCACGGCCGAACGACTCGGCGGGGGCGATCGGGATTCCTCCGGGCCCGTTCCACGGCGCCTCCGCACCCCTCCCCGGCGCTTCTCCGGCCCTCCCCCGTCCACCCCCCGGCCCTTCTCCGGCCCCTTGCGGGCCCCTCCCCGGCATCCCGCGCGCCCCTGCCGTACCTCCTCTACCACGGACTTCGCCCCGGACCGCGCGGCCTCCCGTACTCTCGATCCCATGTCGCTCTACGCCGCCTACGCCGGCAACCTCGACGCGCGGCTGATGAGCCGCCGCGCACCGCACTCGCCGCTGCGCGGCACCGGCTGGCTGAACGGCTGGCGGCTGACCTTCGGCGGGGAGCAGATGGGCTGGGAGGGGGCGCTCGCCACGATCGTGGAGGCGCCGCGTTCCCAGGTCTTCGTCGCGCTGTACGACATCGCTCCGATGGACGAGGAGTCGATGGACCGCTGGGAGGGTGTCGGCCTCGACATCTACCGGCGGATGCGGGTGCGCGTCCACACGCTGGACGGCGACGAGTCGGCCTGGGTGTACGTGCTGAACGCGTACGAGGGCGGGCTGCCCTCGGCCCGCTATCTGGGCGAGGTCGCGGACGCGGCGGAGTCGGCGGGCGCGCCGCACGACTATGTGATGGAGCTGCGCAAGCGCCCCTGCTGAGGACGGCGGGGCAGGCCGGGCGCGGATGTTCCCCATACGGGGACGATCCCCGGCATCCCCGAACACCCCGGCATCACGGTACTTTTCCGGACCTTGACGGAAACAACGACACAAGGACCGAGGCTCCCCAGGACGGTCATCTACGCGCGTAGGGTTTCTCGGGCTAGGCTGCTGCGCGTATCGAATCCGTCCGGGGCTCCCCTCGGACCACCCTCCCCGAGGCGAGAGAGCCAGTGAACGCAACTGCCACCCCGTACGAGGCCGCCGACGCCGCGGCCGCGCGCCTTCGCGAGCTGACCGGAGTCGAGAAGCACGACGTCGCCCTGGTCATGGGCTCCGGCTGGGCGCCGGCCGCCGATGTGCTCGGCGAGCCGGAGACCGAGTTCCCGGTCACCGAGCTGCCCGGCTTCCCGCCGCCTGCGGTGGAGGGCCACGGCGGCAAGGTCCGCTCCTACAAGATCGGCGACAAGCGCGCCCTGGTCTTCCTGGGCCGCACCCACTACTACGAGGGCCGGGGCGTCGCCTCCGTCGCGCACGGCGTGCGCACCGCCGTCGCCGCGGGCTGCGAGACGGTCGTCCTCACCAACGGCTGCGGCGGTCTGCGCGAGGGCATGCGCCCGGGCCAGCCGGTCCTGATCAGCGACCACATCAACCTGACGGCCACCTCCCCGATCGTCGGCGCGAACTTCGTGGACCTCACCCACCTGTACTCGCCGACGCTGCGCGCGCTGTGCAAGGAGATCGACCCGACCCTGGAAGAGGGCGTCTACGTCCAGTTCCCCGGGCCGCACTACGAGACCCCGGCCGAGATCAACATGGTCCGCGTCATGGGCGGCGACCTGGTCGGCATGTCCACCGTCCTGGAGGCCATCGCGGCCCGCGAGGCGGGCGCCGAGGTGCTCGGCATCTCCCTCGTCACCAACCTGGCGGCGGGCCTCTCGGGCGAACCGCTGAACCACGAGGAGGTCCTCCAGGCGGGCCGCGACTCGGCGACCCGCATGGGCGAGCTCCTCACCCAGGTCCTGTCCCGGATCTGATCCCTGTCCCGGATCTGATCCCGGCTCCGACCCGGATCCGACCCGGATCCGACCCGGGTCCTGTCCCGGATCCGGCCCCGGGTTTTCCCGCAAGGCTCTCGCCCCTGATCCCGTAAGGGAGCAGGGGCGCGGTCAGTGAAGCCCCCGCGCTCCTCCCCCACCCCCAGGCGGGGCGGGGCCGGACGCGAGCGGGGGCAGGGGCGGGCAGGGAACCGCGTGCGAAACGTGGAGCGTGATTTGTGGCGCGGAACCAGAACGCCTCACGCACGAAGTAAGTTCGACCGCGCCGTACATCACACCGTGCGGAACGCGACCCCCGGACCAGCTCACGCGCCGCCACCACGCACCTCCAGCGCACCGCCCCGCGCCCCGGACGAGACCCCACACCCCCGCCCCCACCCGACACCCGCCCGTATTTCCCGAAAGGCTCACCACCGTGACGCAGGACGACCTCCTCGCCCGGGCCCAGGCGTGGCTCGCCGAGGACCCCGACCCGGAGACCCGTGACGAGCTGGCCGCGCTCCTCGACAGCGGGGACCGCACCGAGCTGGCGGACCGTTTCGCCGGCACGCTCCAGTTCGGCACCGCCGGTCTCCGCGGCGAGCTGGGCGCGGGCCCGATGCGGATGAACCGCGCCGTCGTGATCCGCGCCGCCGCCGGTCTCGCCGCGTATCTGAAGGCGAAGGGGCAGAGCGACGGCCTGGTGGTCGTCGGCTACGACGCCCGGTACAAGTCGGCGGACTTCGCCCGGGACACCGCCGCGGTGATGATCGGCGCCGGTCTGCGCGCGGCGGTGCTGCCGCGGCCGCTGCCGACGCCGGTGCTGGCGTTCGCGATAAGGCATCTGGGCGCGGTCGCGGGTGTCGAGGTGACCGCGAGCCACAATCCGCCGCGCGACAACGGCTACAAGGTGTACCTGGGCGACGGTTCGCAGATCGTGCCGCCGGCGGACGCGGAGATCGCGGCGGAGATCGACGCGGTGCGGGCGCTGGCGGACGTGCCCCGGCCGGACGGCGGCTGGGAGACGCTGGGCGACGAGGTCCTGGCGGCGTATCTGGAGCGTACGGACGCGGTGCTGACGCCGGGTTCGCCGCGCACGGCGCGGACCGTGTACACGGCGATGCACGGCGTCGGCAAGGAGACCCTGACAGCGGCGTTCGCGCGGCACGGCTTCGAGCCGCCGGCGCTGGTGGCCGAGCAGGCGGACCCGGATCCGGCGTTCCCGACGGTGGCGTTCCCGAACCCGGAGGAGCCGGGCGCGATGGACCTCGCGTTCGAGGCGGCGCGGGCGGTGGACCCGGATCTGGTGATCGCGAACGACCCGGACGCGGACCGCTGCGCGGTGGCCGTGCCGGACGCGGGTGTCGAGGGCGGCTGGCGGATGCTGCGCGGCGACGAGGTGGGCGCGCTGCTCGCGGCGCACCTGGTGGCGAAGGGCGCGTCGGGTGTCTTCGCGGAGTCGATCGTGTCGTCGTCGCTGCTCGGGCGGATCGCCAAGGCGGCCGGGGTCGGGTACGAGGAGACGCTGACCGGCTTCAAGTGGATCGCGCGGGTCGAGGGCTTGCGGTACGGCTACGAGGAGGCGCTGGGCTACTGCGTCGACCCGGAGGGCGTCCGCGACAAGGACGGCATCACGGCGGCGCTGCTGGTCACGGAGCTCGCGTCGGTGCTGAAGGAGCAGGGCCGTACGCTCACGGACCTGCTCGACGACCTGGCGGTGGCGCACGGGCTGCACGCCACGGACCAGCTGTCGGTGCGGGTGCGGGACCTGGGGATCATCGCGAACGCGATGGCGGCGCTGCGCGAGAAGCCGCCGGTCCGGCTGGCGGGTCTGACGGTGGCGACGGCGGAGGACCTGGCGAAGGGGACGGAGTCGCTGCCGCCGACGGACGGGCTGCGCTATCACCTGGAGGGCGACTACAAGGCCCGGGTGATCGTGCGTCCGTCGGGCACCGAGCCCAAGATCAAGTGCTACCTGGAGGTCGTGGTGCCGGTCGCGGACGCGACCGCGCTGGCCCCGGCACGGGCGACGGCGGCGGAGCTGCTGGCCGCGCTGAAGCGGGACCTGGCCGAGGCCGCCGGGCTCTGACTTCCGGGGAAAACCCGGTGAATGGCCACAGGGCCCGTACGGTTCGTCCCGTAGGGGCCCTGTGGCCGTTTCACGTCCTGTTCGCATCGGACCGGGCGGGCCCGCCGGACCGAGCGGCCCCGCCGCCTCGGCCGATCGGCCACCTCTGCCGATCAGCCAGTCGGCTTGTCAGCCCGTCGGATCCCGTCGGCTCCCGCCAGCTCCCGTCGGCTCCCGTCAGCTCATCGCCGCGAGGATCACCCAGAGGACCAGGCCCACCACGGCGGGCGCGATCACCTCGTACGCCCAGCGCACCTGCACCTCGCCCTGGGCCTCCGGCCGGCCGCCGAGCCGCTCGGCCATCTCGCGCAGGTCGGCGATCGTCTGGTCGGCGGGGGCGACGCGGCTGTCGCGGTCGGTGACGCTGGCGCTGACCGAGGTACGGCCGTGCGGGTCGTCCTGGGAGGCGCGGGCGGCCCGGCGCGCGGCCCGCTTGCGCTGGCGCAGCGAGACGGGGACGGCCCACAGCTGGTACTTGCGGCCGGCCTGGGTGAACACCTCGCTGGAGTAGCCGGCCCGGATGTCGGCGACCTCGCCCCACGGCAGGGTGAGGGTGCGGAAGGGGTTGCGAACGCGCAGCCGTTCCTCGCCGGCCTGGACGACCGGGCGGATGGTGAAGGCGATGATCAGCGGGATCGCGAGGATCAGCCCGGCGAGCGCGATCCACGGCGAGTTGCCGTGCCCGTTCAGCATCACGTCCACGCCGAAGAACACGGCGAGAAGCACCAGAAAGACCCCTCCCGCGATGCCCAGCGGCGAGCGGAAGGCGCGGTCCGCGTAGTCGGACTCGGGGGGCTGCGCGGAAGGCGTCGGGCTCGTCATGCGCCCGATTCTGCCTCAGCCCTCCCCCGCCGCCCCAGCCTCTGTGTCCCCCCTCACGCCACGAGCGCCTCCGCCCCGCAGGGGAAGGCTTCCCGGCGGGCGGACGAAGTGGCCTCGCCCACGGGCTCCTCAGGCGCCCCACCCCCGTCACCACAAGGCTCCCGTCCCCCGCGCCACAACGGCCCCACCCCTGCCGTCGCAGCGGCCCCGCCCCCTCCGGCACAACGGCCCCGACCCCCGGGACGGAGGGGCCCTGTACGCGCTACTACGCGCGTAGATATGCTCAAGTGGTGACCATGCCCACCACTGCACCCGCAGCTCATGCTTTCGCCGACGTGACCGCGTCCGACAGCACGCTGCGCCGCTTCCTCCACGGGCTGCCCGGCGTCGACGCCGTCGGCCTGGAGGCGCGCGCCGCCGCTCTCGGTACCCGTTCGATCAAGACCACGGCCAAGGCGTACGCCATCGACCTGGCCATCTCGATGATCGACCTGACGACGCTCGAAGGCGCGGACACCCCGGGCAAGGTCCGGGCGCTCGCCGCCAAGGCCGTCCACCCCGATCCGAGCGACCGTACGTCCCCGACGACCGCCGCCGTCTGTGTCTACCCGGACATGGTGGCCACGGCCAAGGCCGCCCTCGCGGGCTCCGACGTCAAGGTCGCCTCCGTCGCCACCGCCTTCCCGGCCGGCCGTGCCGCCCTCCCGGTGAAGCTCGCGGACACCCGGGACGCCATCGCCGCCGGCGCCGACGAGATCGACATGGTCATCGACCGGGGCGCCTTCCTGGCCGGCCGTTACCTGGAGGTCTTCGAGCAGATCGCCGCCGTCAAGGCCGAGTGCGGCGACGCCGCCCGGCTCAAGGTGATCTTCGAGACCGGCGAGCTGTCCACGTACGACAACATCCGCCGCGCCTCGTGGATCGGCATGCTCGCGGGCGCCGACTTCATCAAGACGTCCACCGGCAAGGTCGCGGTCAACGCCACCCCGGCCAACACGCTGTTGATGCTGGAGGCCGTGCGGGACTTCCGCGCGCAGACCGGGATCCAGGTCGGCGTGAAGCCGGCCGGCGGCATCCGCAACACCAAGGAAGCGATCAAGTTCCTCGTCCTGGTCAACGAGACCGCGGGCGCGGACTGGCTGCACAACCACTGGTTCCGCTTCGGCGCCTCCAGCCTGCTCAACGACCTGCTGATGCAGCGTCAGAAGCTGGCGACCGGCCACTACTCCGGCCCCGATTACGTGACGGTGGACTGATCACATGACCTCCTCCCCTGCTTCCGCTTCCGCTCCGGCGGCCCCGGCCTCGGCGTCCCCGTTCGCGTACGCGCCCGCGCCCGAGTCCCGCTCGGTCGTCGACATCGCGCCCTCCTACGGGCTTTTCATCGACGGCGAGTTCACCGACGCGGCCGACGGCAAGGTCTTCAAGACCGTCTCCCCGTCCACCGAGGAAGTCCTCTCCGAGGTCGCCCAGGCGGGCGCCGAGGACGTGGACCGGGCCGTGAAGGCCGCCCGCAAGGCGTTCGAGAAGTGGTCGGCGCTGCCCGGCGCCGAGCGCGCCAAGTACCTCTTCCGGATCGCCCGGATCATCCAGGAGCGCAGCCGTGAGCTGGCCGTCCTGGAGACCCTGGACAACGGCAAGCCGATCAAGGAGACCCGCGACGCCGACCTGCCGCTGGTCGCCGCGCACTTCTTCTACTACGCCGGCTGGGCCGACAAGCTCGACCACGCGGGCTTCGGCTCCGACCCGCGCCCGCTCGGTGTGGCCGGCCAGGTCATCCCGTGGAACTTCCCGCTGCTCATGCTGGCGTGGAAGATCGCCCCGGCGCTCGCGGCGGGCAACACCGTCGTCCTGAAGCCCGCCGAGACCACCCCGCTGTCCGCCCTCTTCTTCGCGGACATCTGCCGCCAGGCCGGGCTGCCGAAGGGTGTCGTCAACATCCTTCCGGGTTACGGGGACGCGGGCGCCGCCCTCGTCGCGCACCCGGACGTGAACAAGGTCGCCTTCACCGGCTCCACCGCCGTCGGCAAGCAGATCGCCCGTACGGTCGCCGGCACCGACAAGCGGCTCACCCTCGAACTGGGCGGCAAGGGCGCCAACATCGTCTTCGACGACGCCCCGATCGACCAGGCCGTCGAGGGCATCGTCACCGGCATCTTCTTCAACCAGGGCCAGGTCTGCTGCGCGGGCTCGCGCCTGCTGGTCCAGGAGTCGATCCACGACGAGCTGCTCGACGCGCTCAAGCGCCGGCTCTCCACGCTGCGCCTGGGCGACCCGCTCGACAAGAACACCGACATCGGCGCCATCAACTCCGCGGAGCAGCTGGCCCGGATCACCCGGCTCGTCGAGCAGGGTGAAGCGGAGGGCGCCGAGCGCTGGAGCGCCGCGTGCGAACTCCCGTCGGCCGGCTACTGGTTCGCCCCGACGCTGTTCACGCACGTCACCCAGGCGCACACCATCGCCCGCGACGAGATCTTCGGCCCGGTCCTGTCGGTGCTGACCTTCCGTACCCCCGACGAGGCCGTCGCCAAGGCCAACAACAGCCAGTACGGCCTGTCCGCCGGCATCTGGACGGAGAAGGGCTCCCGCATTCTCGCGGTGGCGAACAAGCTCCGGGCCGGCGTCGTCTGGGCCAACACGTTCAACAAGTTCGACCCGACCTCGCCGTTCGGCGGTTACAAGGAGTCGGGCTTCGGCCGCGAGGGCGGTCGCCACGGCCTGGAGGCGTACCTCGATGTCCGATAACCGTCTGAGCGTCTTCAAGACCTACAAGCTGTACGTGGGCGGGAAGTTCCCGCGTTCGGAGAGCGGCCGGGTGTACGAGGTGACCGACTCGAAGGGCGGCTGGCTCGCCAACGCGCCGCTGTCGTCCCGCAAGGACGCCCGTGACGCGGTCGTCGCCGCGCGCAAGGCGTTCGGCGGCTGGGCGGGCGCGACCGCGTACAACCGCGGCCAGATCCTCTACCGCGTCGCCGAGATGCTGGAGGGCCGCCGCGAGCAGTTCGTCCGCGAGGTCGCCGAGGCCGAGGGCCTGTCGAAGTCGAAGGCCGCCGCGGTCGTCGACGCGGCCGTGGACCGCTGGGTCTGGTACGCGGGCTGGACCGACAAGATCGCCCAGGTCGTCGGTGGCGCGAACCCGGTGGCGGGTCCGTTCTTCAACCTGTCGACGCCGGAGCCGACCGGTGTCGTCACCGTCCTGGCCCCGCAGGAGTCGTCCTTCCTGGGCCTCGTCTCGGTGATCGCCCCGGTCATCGCGACCGGCAACACGGCCGTCGTCGTCGCCTCCGAGCGGGCCCCGCTGCCCGCGCTCTCGCTGGGCGAGGTGCTCGCCACCTCCGACCTGCCGGGCGGCGTCGTCAACATCCTGTCCGGCAAGGCGTCCGAGATGGGCCCGCATCTGGCCGCCCACCTCGACGTCAACGCCCTCGACCTGACGGGCGCGGACGCCGAGCTGGCCCGCGAGTTGGAGATCGCCGCGGCGGGCAACCTGAAGCGCGTCCTGCGCCCGCGCGCCGAGGAGGACTTCACCGTCTCCCCGGGCACGGACCGCATGACCGCGTTCCTGGAGACGAAGACCGTCTGGCACCCGACGGGTTCGCTGGGCGCGAGCGGCTCCGCGTACTGACGGCACACCGGGCGTACGGACGGGGATGGCCGGACGGCCACCCGCGTCCGTACGCCCGACCCGTACGGTGACCGGGTCAGTGCGCTCGGGCCGGACCCGGTGACCGGGTCAGTGCGACCGGGCCGGACCGGGGTCGCCCACCCCGAGGAAGCGCAGCACCGCCAGGACCCGGCGGTGGTCGGCGTCCGCCTTCGGCAGGTCGAGCTTGGCCAGGATGTTGTTGATGTGCTTGGCGACCGCGCTCTCGCTCACCACGAGACGGGCCGCGATCCCCGCGTTGGAGCGGCCCTCGGCCATGAGGGCGAGCACCTCCCGCTCGCGGGCCGTCAGCCGGTCCAGCGGATCGCTCGCCCGCCGCACCAGGAGCTGGGCCACGACCTGCGGATCGAGCGCGGTGCCACCGTCCGCCACCCGCCGCAGCGCCTCGATGAACTCCTCGACGTCCGCGACCCGTTGCTTGAGCAGATAGCCCACGCCCCTGGTGTTGGCGGCGAGCAGATCGGCCGCGTAGCGCTCCTCCACGTACTGGGAGAGCAGCAGCAGGGCGGTCGACGGCCGGCCGCGGCGGATCGACAGCGCGGCCCGTACTCCCTCGTCGGTGAAGCCCGGCGGCATCCGGACGTCCACCAGGGCCAGTTCGGGCCGATGCTCCTCGACGGCGGCGAGCAGCCCCTCGGCGTCGCCCACCTCGGCGGCCACCTGGAAGCCGGCCATCTCCACCACCTTGACCAGGCCCATCCGCAGCAGCACGGAGTCCTCGGCGATCACCGCTCGCCGCACTCCGGGCTCCTCATGTCCCGTACCGGCGGCGGTACTTGTCAGTTCCGGCACGGCAGCTCCACGTTCATCATGGTCGGCCCTCCCACGGGACTGCTCATCCGGAAGGTGCCGTCGACCGACCGCACGCGCTGGGCGAGCCCCCTCAGACCGCTTCCCCTGACGGCATCGGCCCCGCCCGGTCCGTCGTCCGCGATCACCACCCGCAGTATCCCGCCCAGCAGGGTCACGGTCACCTCCGCCCGGGTCGCCTCCCGCGCGTGCTTGGCGACGTTGGCCAGCGCCTCGGACACCACGAAGTAGGCGACCGCCTCCACCGCCGGCGCGGGCCGCCGCGACAGGTCCACCCTCAGTCGTACGGGCAGGGGCGCGCGGGCCGCCAGTCCGGACAGGGCGGCGTCCAGGCCGAGTTCGTCGAGGACGGCGGGGTGCAGTCCGCGCACCAGACTGTTCAGTTCCTCGATCGCCTCTTTGGCCTCCCGGTGCGCGGCGTCGATCACCTCGCGCGCCTTTGGCGGCAGATCCTTCAGCGTGGCCCTGGCCAGCCCGAGATTCAGCGCCAGCGACACCAGCCGCTGCTGCGCGCCGTCGTGCAAGTCCCGCTCGATACGCCGCCGTTCGGCGTCCGCAGCGTCCACCGCCCCGGCCCGGCTCTCGGTGAGGTCGACGACCCGCCGCACCAGGTCCTCCTCCGCGTCCCGGCCGAGCAGCCCGGGAGCCACCCGCACCTCCAGGCGCACGAGGGCCGCGGCCGCGACCGGGGCGGCGGCCAGAACGATCAGCCCCGCCGCGAAGAGACAGACCCCCCGCACGGTGTAGCCGAGGCCGGCGACCTGCCACCGCTCGGGCAGCGCGTAGATCCACACCGGGGCAAGGAGGGCGGTCGCCCCGGCCGACAGCAGCCCCACCACGAGCAGTTCGAGCCAGCCGAACAGCACCCCGGCCAGACCGTGGTATCCGAACTGGCGCCACAGCCGCCGCCACCCGGGGCGCGGGATGCCGATCCCCAGCAGCCGCCGGAAGCGCCACACCTGAGCCGCCGTCAGCACCGGCACACAGGCCGTCGTCACCAGCAGCATGAGCCCCAGCGCCACCGGTCCGCCGCTGTCGTCGCCCTCGACGATGTCCCGCCCGAGACCGAACTCCATGAGCAGCTGGAATCCCACGAACAGATGGAGCGGCGCCCCGAGCGCGAGGAAGGACACGTCGCGCCTCAGACGGGTGAGCGCGCGCCGTGCCCGGGGCGGGATCTTCATGGCCTCACCGTAGATGCCGGTCGGCGCGGTCCGCCATGAAGTCACCGTCCGCCCCGGGGGTGAAGCCAGTGCCACCCCCAAGTCGGACAGCCGCGTTACCGACTTGGCGCGCGGCGGACCGGAGGGTGGAACACGAGCCCGACGGCCGGGTTCACGGCACCGGAAGGAACCGCCGGATGACCATCGCCACCTTCAACG
Source organism: Streptomyces sp. NPDC048718 (assembly GCF_043198875.1). Taxonomy (NCBI): domain Bacteria; kingdom Bacillati; phylum Actinomycetota; class Actinomycetes; order Kitasatosporales; family Streptomycetaceae; genus Streptomyces; species Streptomyces sp. NPDC048718. The sequence goes on along the minus strand of NZ_JBICVG010000007.1, from coordinate 261,337 downwards.
CCCTTCCCGTCAGGCCGGGTCGTGCCACCGCCGACACGTCCCGGCCCGGCCGCGGCCGCCGTTGGCAGGGCCGTCTCCTCATGGGTGCGGCCCTCGCCCTGCTGCCCTGGACCGGCTACCTCGCCGGCACCCTGCCGCCCGCCGAGGCCGCCGCCTGGATCGCCCTCGACGCCCTGGAGGCCGCCGCGCTGTTCTCCGCCGGAAGCCTGCTGTCGCGCTTCGACCCCCGTCACCGCGCCCCCGCGGCCGCCGCGGCGCTCCTCCTGCTCGCCGACGCCTGCGTCGACCTCGCCACCGCCGCCCCCGGACCGGAACGGGCCGTCGCCGCCGCCATGGCCGTGGCCGCCGAACTCCCGCTCGCGGCCCTGTGCGGGTGGCTCGCCGCACGCCCCACACCAGCACCCGCACCCGTACTCGCCCCGGAACGCGAAAACCGGACGCCTCCCGGCGCGGGGTGCGCCACCCGGGAGACGTCCAGAGCGTCCGGGGCGTCCGGGGCCTGATCACAGGCCCTCGGGCGCCTTACGCCAGCAGCGACTGCGTGAGCGGCCCCGCCAGCGGCAGATCGGCGATCGCACCGCCCCGGGTGAGGTGGTCGGTGACCAACTGGGTGCCGACCGGCTGGAAGTCGGCGACCTGGGTGCCGAGGCCGTTGTCGAGCGGGTCGACACCGGTGTTGGCCAGCGGGTCGAGCTGGAGATTGGTCACCGAGGCCAGGCCCTTGCCCGCGCCCGCCAGGGAGGCGCCGGTGCCGCCGGCACCGCCGGTCAGCGTGTCGAGCGTCTGGCCCACCCCGGCCATCCCCCCGTCGGCGGGGGCGGCCGGGGCGGCCTGTGCGGCGGCGCCCGCGCCGAACACGGCCGCGCCGGCCGCCGTGACGGTGAGTCCGGCCTTCAGCAGGGCACTGCGGCGAGAGGTCCGGGGGGCTGCGTGACGCGCCATGGGGGTCCTTCCAGGATCCTAAGAGTGGTCGAGCGGGCACCGACAGTAGTGGAGGTGTGATGCTCGATACCAACGGGCGGCCTCGGGGGTCCCCTGCACGGGGGAATGCTTCACACTGGTGTCCCGTGAGTTCCCAACCGATACCGACCCGGGTCGTTCTGCTGACGGGTCCCTCCGGCTCCGGCAAGTCGTCCCTCGCCGCCCGCACCGGGCTGCCCGTCCTGCGCCTCGACGACTTCTACAAAGAGGGCGACGATCCCACGCTCCCGCTGGTCGGGGGCAGTTCGGACATCGACTGGGACTCCCCCGCCTCCTGGGACGCGGACGCCGCCGTCGCCGCGATCGAGGCGCTGTGCCGTACCGGCCGGACCGACGTGCCCGTGTACGACATCTCCACCAGCTCCCGGGTCGACCACGAGTCGCTGGACATCGGCCGCACCGCGCTGTTCGTGGCGGAGGGCATCTTCGCCGCCGACATCGTGGACCGCTGCCGGGAAGCCGGCGTCCTGGCCGACGCGCTGTGTCTGCGCGGCCGCCCTTCGACGACCTTCCGCCGCCGGCTGGCGCGCGATCTGCGCGAGGGCCGCAAGTCCGTGCCGTTCCTGCTGCGCCGCGGCTGGCGGCTGATGCGGGCCGAGCGGGCCATCGTCGCCCGGCAGTCCGCGCTCGGGGCCCACCCGTGCGGTCCGGACGAGGCCCTGGGCCGGCTCGCCGCGGCCGCCGCGGGCCGCTGCCGCGTACCGGCACCTCAGTAGCCCCAGTAACGGCAGCACCATAGCGGCGTCCCAGCAACCGCGAACCGGGTCCTGACCGGGTAGCGGCGTCCCCACGGCGCCGCACCCGGCCCTGAGCCCTGAGCCCTGACACCACGGCACGACACACGACGAAGGGCCGGACAGGTCCCCCGCCTGTCCGGCCCTCGCCGCTGTGCTCCCCCGTGTCCCGCGCTCGCGCGCGGCACCCGTTTTCCCCCGTACTTCCCCCGTTGCTTTCCCCCGTACGTCCTTCAGGCGACCAGCTCGCCGAAGGACTCCTGCTCGTCACGTCCGAAGCTGAGCACCTCGTCCTCGCGCAGCCGCCGCAGCGACCGCCAGATGCTCGACTTCACCGTGCCGACACTGATGTCGAGGATGTCCGCGATCTCCGGATCGGTGCGGCCCTCGTAGTACCGCAGCACCAGCATCGTGCGCTGCAGCTCGGGCAGCCGGGCCAGGGCCTGCCAGAGGACGGCGCGCAGCTCGGTGCCGCGCATCGCGTCCGTCTCGCCGACCGTCTCCGGCAGCTCCTCGGTCGGATACTCGTTGAGCTTGCGCCGGCGCCACGCGCTGATGTGGAGATTGGTCATCGTCCGGCGCAGATAGCCGCCGACCGCGGCCTTGTCGCTGATCCGGTCCCAGGCGCGGTACGTGGAGAACAGCGCGCTCTGGAGCAGGTCCTCGGCCTCGAACCGGTCACCGGTCAGGTGGTAGGCGGTGGCGTACAGGGAGGCCCGGCGTTCCTGGACGTAGGCCGTGAAGGCCGCCTCGGCGGCCTCCGCCTTCGCCCGGGCGGAACGCTCCCCCGTGGCCTCCCCGTACACCGCTCCCCCGTCAGCGACGGCGACCATGTAAGGCGCCTTGCGCTGACGTCCGGCGCCGCGAACGCACCCCCGCCCGTTCACACCGCCGGACTTCTCCGTGCTCCGCGTGACGTCGTGCAGACGCGTGGCCACCGCGCTCGAGCTGCTGCCGTGCAGGGTGTTCATCTCGCGCCCCCCGTCGTGTGGAGTTCGTTTCGGTCCGTCTCGATGTCGAACAGCCTGCCCGGCCGACTTCATGGAGGTGTCCCCCGACTGTCACAGACGTGTCACAGGGCGCCCTGGATCCGGGTGTCGTCCGTACCCCGTGATGACCGGACGGTCGAACTCCGACGGCCGCATGCGACAGAATGAGTCCGTGCCTTTCCTGTTGCTGATCGAGGACGACGACGCCATCCGCACGGCGCTCGAACTCTCCCTGTCCCGCCAGGGCCACCGTGTGGCCACCGCGGCGACGGGTGAGGACGGCCTGCAGCTGCTGAAGGAGCAGCGGCCCGATCTGGTCGTGCTGGATGTGATGCTGCCCGGTATCGACGGGTTCGAGGTGTGCCGCCGGATCCGGCGCACGGACCAGTTGCCGATCATCCTGCTCACGGCCCGCAGCGACGACATCGATGTCGTCGTGGGTCTGGAGTCGGGTGCCGACGACTATGTGGTCAAGCCCGTGCAGGGCCGGGTGCTCGACGCCCGGATCCGCGCGGTGCTGCGGCGCGGGGAGCGCGAGTCCACCGACTCCGCCACCTTCGGCTCGCTGGTGATCGACCGCTCGGCGATGACCGTCACCAAGAACGGCGAGGACCTCCAGCTCACGCCGACCGAGCTGCGGCTGCTCCTGGAGCTGAGCCGCCGGCCGGGGCAGGCGCTGTCGCGCCAGCAGCTGCTGCGGCTGGTGTGGGAACACGACTACCTGGGCGACTCACGGCTCGTCGACGCGTGCGTCCAGCGGCTGCGCGCCAAGGTCGAGGACGTACCGTCGTCGCCGACCCTGATCCGTACGGTCCGCGGTGTCGGCTACCGGCTGGACGTCCCTGCGTGAGCAAGGGGATCGTGTCGGTGCTCCGCTTCACCAGCCTGCGGCTGCGGCTCGTCGTCGTCTTCGCGCTGGTCGCGCTCACCGCGGCCGTGTCGGCGTCGGGCATCGCGTACTGGCTCAACCGCGAGGCCGTCCTCAAGCGCACCCAGGACGCGGCCCTCAACGGCTTCCGGCAGGAGATGCAGAACCGGGCGGCCACCCTGCCGCTGCGGCCCACCCAGGAGGAACTGCGGCGCACCGCCGAGCAGATGGCGAGCGGTACGGCCGGTTACAGCGTGCTGCTCGTCGGCGAGCGGGACGCGGGCAAGCCGATCGTGGGGGCCTCCGACCCGGACCAGTTCACGCTGGCGGACGTGCCGCAGTCGCTGCGGACGGCGGTGCGGACCAAGCGGGCGGTGACGGACGCCAACGCGTTCCCGTACCACCTCTTCTGGCAGCGCACCCAGCGCGGATCGACGCCGTACCTGGTCGGCGGCACGAAGATCGACGGCGGCGGGCCGACGGGCTACATGTTCAAGTCGCTCGCCGCGGAGAAGGCCGATCTCAACTCGCTGTCCTGGTCGCTCGGCATCGCCACCGGTCTCGCCGTGATCGGCTCGGTGCTGCTCGCGCAGGTCGCGGCGACCACGGTGCTGCGGCCGGTGCACCGGCTCGGCGAGGCAGCCCGCAGGCTCGGCGAGGGCAAGCTGGACACCCGGCTGCGGGTCTCCGGCACCGACGAACTCGCGGATCTGTCGCGTACGTTCAACAGCGCCGCCGAGTCGCTGCAAAAACGCGTCGCGGACATGAGCGCGCGCGAGGAGGCCAGCCGCCGCTTCGTCGCCGACATGTCGCACGAGCTGCGCACCCCGCTGACCGCGCTGACGGCCGTCACCGAGGTCCTGGAGGACGAGCAGGACACGCTCGACCCGATGATCGAACCGGCCGTGGCGCTGGTGGTCAGCGAGACGCGCCGGCTGAACGACCTGGTCGAGAACCTGATGGAGGTGACCCGCTTCGACGCGGGCACCGCCCGGCTGGTCCTCGACGACGTGGACATCGCCGACCAGATCACCGCCTGCATCGACGCGCGGGCCTGGCTGGACGCGGTCGAGCTGGACGCGGAGCGCGGGATCGTGTCCCGGCTCGACCCGCGCCGGCTCGACGTGATCCTGGCCAACCTGATCGGCAACGCGCTGAAGCACGGCGGCTCACCGGTGCGGGTGTCGGTACGGACGGAGCACTCCGAACGGCCGGAGTGCGCCGAGCCGCACGCCGACCGCGCCGACCGGACGGACGGGCACGACGGATACGAGGGTTACGAGGGTTACGAGGGACGCGACGGGCACGGCCGGACGGACGGGCCCGACGACGAGGTGGACGAGGACTCCGGGCCGGACTTCCGGGAGTGCGAGGACCTGGTGATCGCGGTACGCGACCACGGGCCCGGCATCCCCGAGGAGGTGCTGCCGCATGTCTTCGACCGCTTCTACAAGGCGAGCGCGTCGCGGCCGAGGTCGGACGGCAGCGGTCTCGGTCTGTCGATCGCCATGGAGAACGCGCTGATCCACGGCGGCTCGATCACCGCGTCCAACTCGACGGACGCGGACGGACGGGTGGACGGCGCGGTATTCGTCCTGCGGCTGCCCCGGGACGCTTCGGGAGTCGCGCGGGAACTGCGGGCCGGGCGCGGTGGCCAGGGCGAGGTGGAGGAGAGTTGAGGCGTCGCCGTACGGGACGACGGGGCGCGGCGAGCGGGCTCATAGCCCTGGCCGCCGCCACCCTGCTCGCGGGCTGCGGAATCCGGACGACATCCATCCCGGTGGACGCGGGCGCGGCGCCCTCGCGGGTGCCGTGCGAGGCGGCGGCCGGCGGGACGACGGAAAGCGGAACGCTGACCGAGGGCGGGAGCGCGGGCTCGGCTTCGGGATCGGACTCGGGTGCGGGCTCCGGTACGGACTCCGGTACGGACTCCGGTACGGACTCCGGTGCGGACTCGGGATCGCGCTCCGGTGCGGGTGGGACGCGGTCCGAGGGGATCGCGCCCGGGCCGCGCGGGGTGCCGCTGCGGGTGTACCTGCTGTGCGGGGCCCAGCTGGAGCGGGTGGAGCGCGGCTCGTCGCTGCCCGAGGAGAAGGCGAGTGACGACCCGGTCCGTACGGCCGCGGCGCTACTCGCCCAGCTGACGTCCGAGCCGTCGGAGGGCGAGCGGCAGGCGGGCTTCTCGTCGGCCGCCCAGGGGGCGCTGACGGTGAGCGGCCCGCGCCGGGGCGACCCGGCGGACACGCTGCGGCTGAGCCGTCAGCCCGAGGATCTGCCGGCGGCGGCGCTCGCGCAGCTCGTGTGCACCTTCGCGCAGAGCGCGGCGGGAGCGGGTGGCGACACGGTGGTGCTGGGCGGGCCGGGCCCGTACGAGCCGCGCCGCTACCGCTGTACGGAACAGCTGAGGGAACGGCCGGAGTCCCCGGTGCCGTCCTCGCGCCCCTGAGGACGTGGGCCGGGCTTCCCGGCCATGAGGCTTCCTGCCATGGGCTTCCCGGCCATTGAGGGGAAGCGGGCCGCGCGGCGCGCGGTGCGGGAGAGCGGTACGGGGAAACCGGTCCTGGGAGACCGGTCCGTGCCCCCAGGGGCCCTGGGGGCAACCCTGAGAGGCGTCTCAGGGTTGCCCCGGAGGGACCGGGGAGGGGTCCGGGGGCGGGGGTGGCCTCTCCCCCGAAACGGTCCTGCGGAACCTTGTGCGGAACCGATTCGGCCAAGGGGCGCGTCTTGGGGTGCGTGCAGCGTCAAGGTTCGGGCAATGCAGGCAATGCGGGCGGCAAGACCGCCCCGGTCGTACGTGTGGCGGGGTTCGTGCTCCTCCTCGCGCATCTGGGAATCGTCGCCTGGGTGGCGCTGAGGCCGCGGGACGTGGCCTGGGTGACCGCGCCGAATCTGACCCCCCTGGCCGGACTGCGCGCGGACCTGGCGCTCGGCCCCGCGGAGGCGGCGCGCCGGATCGGCGACGGACTGCTGCTCATGGCCCCGCTCGGGGTGCTGCTGCCGATGGCCGACGGGCGGCTGCGGGTCTCGCCGTGGGCCTCGCTGGCCCGGACAACGGCGGCCGGGGCGCTGGTGTCCATGGCCGTCGAACTGCTCCAGACGGCGGTTCCGGGCCAGGTCGTGGACGTGGACTCGGTCTTCCTGAACACGGCGGGCGTCGCGCTCGCGCACGTCCTCGTGGTCCCGGCCGGCCGGGCCCGGCTGCGCCGCGGACCCTCCACTGAGGCACACACGGGGCCCCGGGGCCGTCCGGGCAGGCCGTACGCCGGCGGCAGGTCGTACGGTCCGGGGTCCCGTACCTCGTCCGGTCCGGCGTCCCGTACGCACACCGTCGCGCGCTCCGTGGCGCACCCCGGGGGCGCGTCCTCCTCCCGGGGCGGGCGCCCCGGGTCCCCTCAGGGCCCGACCCCGACGATTCCCAGGGTCGGGATCGCCCCGTAGAGCGACGCTTCGTACGGCCCCGGGCGGCAGCATGGGAGTCATCCGGAAGCGGAAATCCCGACCACCCGGAACCGAACGAAGGAGCCCACCATGGCCGCACTTGCCCGCCCCCGCGACGGACGCGTGATCGCTGGAGTGTGCGCGGGTCTGGCCCGGCGCTTCGGCATCTCCTCGAACACGATGCGACTGATCTTCCTCGTCTCGTGTCTGCTGCCGGGCCCGCAGTTCCTGCTCTACCTGGCGCTGTGGGTGCTGCTGCCCGAGGAGAAGACGTCGAGCTCGGCCTGGTAACCCGACCCCTCGCGACCCCCGCCATAGGCGCACCCCCGCCATAGGAAGGGCGCCCGTCCGGTCAGACCGGACGGGCGCCCTTCGTGCGTGCGGGGTGCGCGCGAGATCAGAAAAGGCCGCCGATGGGCAGGCCCTTGAGCGGCAGGCCGCCGAGGAGACCGCCGACCGAGCCGAGCGGGGTCTTGCCGAGACCGGACTTGACCCCGTCCAGCGGCAGGCTCGACGTCTGCTTGCCGACCTCGCCCTGGAGGTTCTGCTGGCCGAGCGCGCCGGGCAGGGTCTTCGCGCCCTGACCGAGGGCCTCGGTGGCCTGCTGCGGGGCCTGGCCGAGGGCCTGGGTGGCCTGCTGCGGGGCCTGGGCCAGGCTCTGGCCGCCCGGGATGAGCTTGGACGCCAGAGCCAGCGGGTCCGGGGTGGCCGGCTGCGGGACCGGGGCGGCCGAGGCCGTACCGGCGGCGGTGGCGGCGAAAGCGGCACCCAGAACGGCGACACCCAGCTTCTTGGCGGCGGACTGCTTCATCAGAAAACTTCCTCGGTAATCTCGGGAATCGCGGAGCGGGGAATGCACGGGAAAAGCGAGTGGCTATGAAACGTAACCATCGAACGCCCGCCCCGCAAACACCGAAATGCGGCCGGGCGTGGCTCGCCCGACCGCATCGATTCCCGCCCCTCGCTCCTTGATCAGCCGATGCCGCGAGAAGAGTCGCTGGTGGCAGCGGTCTGCTGGAACAGCCATTCGGACTTCAGCTCGGCATATCCGGGCTTGATGACATCGTTGATCATGCCCAGTCGTTCATCGAAAGGAATGAACGCTGATTTCATCGCATTGACCGTGAACCACTGCATGTCGTCGAGCGTATACCCGAAGGCGTCGACCAGGAATTCGAATTCCCGGCTCATGCTGGTGCCGCTCATCAACCGATTATCGGTGTTGACGGTGGCCCGGAAGTGGAGCGTGCGCAGCAGTCCGATCGGGTGCTCGGCGTACGAGTCGGCGGCGCCGGTCTGGAGGTTGGAGGTGGGGCACAGCTCCAGCGGGATCCGCTTGTCGCGCACGTACGCGGCGAGCCGGCCGAGGGTGACCGAGCCGTCGTCGGCGACCTCGATGTCGTCGATGATCCGCACACCGTGCCCGAGCCGGTCGGCGCCGCACCACTGGAGCGCCTGCCAGATCGACGGCAGGCCGAAGGCCTCGCCCGCGTGGATGGTGAAGTGGTTGTTCTCCCGCTTCAGGTACTCGAAGGCGTCCAGGTGGCGGGTGGGCGGGTAGCCGGCCTCGGCGCCCGCGATGTCGAAGCCGACGACGCCCGCGTCCCGGTAGCTGTTGGCCAGCTCGGCGATCTCCAGCGCGCGAGCGGCGTGCCGCATCGCGGTCAGCAGCGCCCCGACCCGGATCCGGTACCCCAGCTCCCGTGCCTGCCGCTCCCCTTCCCGGAAGCCCTCGTTGACGGCCTCGACGACCTCTTCGAGCGTCAGCCCGCCTTCCAGGTGCTGCTCGGGGGCGTACCGGACCTCGGCGTAGACGACCCCGTCCTCGGCCAGGTCGACCGCGCACTCGGCGGCGACCCGGACCAGCGCCTCACGGGTCTGCATGACGGCGCAGGTGTGCGCGAAGGTCTCCAGATACCGCTCCAGCGACCCGGAGTCGGCGGCTTCCCGGAACCAGACGCCGAGCTTGTCGGGGTCGGTCTCGGGGAGGGCGTCGTAGCCCTGCGCGCGGGCGAGCTCGACGATGGTGCCGGGCCGCAGCCCGCCGTCGAGGTGGTCGTGCAGCAGAACCTTCGGGGCACGGCGGATCTGGCCCGCGGTGGGTGTGGTGGGGATCTGGCTCGTCATTTCCGCACTGTAGCGCCTACGCGCGTAGAACACCCGGCGTGCCACGTAAAGAGTCGGTACGCCCCCACCGCACCCGTACCGATGCCCAACAACCGCCCCACCACCCCTTCTTCTCCCCGAGGAGCGGCCCACCTCCGACACCACCCACCCAGCCTTCCTTCCCACCCGAGGGGCCGCACCCACCACTCCCCACTACCCAAGCGGGAGGGGTGCGGGGCGGTGCGCCACGACGCGGACGGGAGCGGGGGCCGGGGAGGGGGTCGTGTTCGGAACGTAAAGCGTGATTTGTGGCGCGGGACCAGTAACGCTTCACGCACTGCAGAGGCCATCCGCGCCGTAAATCATGCAGTGCAGAACACGAGCCCCCGGACCGGCCCACGCGCACCACCCACCACAACCCCAGCGCACCGCACCAGCACCCCGACCGCGCCCCCACGCCCCCGCGCAAAACCCCCAGCACAGCGCAGCGCCCCGCGCCTAGCCTGCCCCCATGACCGACCTCCAACGCGCCTACGCCTTCCTCGCCGACTTCACCCGCCGCCAAGCCGAACGCGTCCTCGACCTCCCCGGCGCCTTCGCCGCCCTCGACGACACCTTCCGCCACTCCCACGGCAACAACCTCGTCCTGGTCACCGGCACCCCCTCCCCCGACCCGGCCGCTCTCCCCGCCTTCGTCGACGAGGCGATGTCCCACCTCCCGTTCCGCGTCGTCTCCATTCCGGACGCCACGACCGCCGCCGTCTGCGCGGGTCCGCTGCTGGAGGCCGGCTATACCCGTTCGACCGTGGTCGTGATGCGCCACCGCGGCCCCGTCCCGGCCGAGGGCGGAGCCCGAGAGGTCGATCTGCCGGCGTTGCGCGAGCCGATGGCGGAGATCTGGCGGCATTTCCTGCCGAACGCCTCGGACGAGGTGATCCGCAATCTGGTGGAGCGCCGGGCGGCCCGGCCGCGGGGTGCGGACGATGTGCGGTTCCTGGCGTCGCACGACGTGTTCGGGCAGGTCGCGTCGTGGGCGGATCTGTATCTGGATCCGGCGTCGGGTGTCGCGCAGATCGAGGATCTGATCACGGCGGGGCCGTATCTGAAGCAGGGGCACGCGGGCGTGGTCCTGGACACGGCGCTGCGGATCGCGGCGGCCGAGGGCTGTCCGACCGTTTTCCTGACCGCGTTGAAGGACGATTGGCCGATCGAGTGGTACGCGCGGCGCGGTTTCGAGTCGATCGGGGAGATCGCCTGCTTCGAACTCTTGCAGACGGAGGCGGGGTAATTCCCCGTCCGAAAACAGGTGTTCGACGGGCGAACACCAGCGGACGATACGCAACAGTGATCGCGCGTACGGGTCACGTACACCTCCGCTTCTGAGAATGTTCCGTCATGGCGCACAACGCACTCGTGGGAACGGCCGGCACCCGGACTCCCCGGCTCGGCCGGGCCGTCGGCGCGACGCAACCCGTCACCGGGGCCGGCGGGGTGGTTCTGCTGCTGCCGGACGGGGAGGCCGCGTCGGGGCGGCGACCGTCCGCGCGGGCGCACGCGGCGGCGCTGCCGCTGGCGCGGCGGCTCGCGCGCGAGGGACGGGCGGACGGTCTGGTCGCGCATGTGGTCCGCTACCGGGGCCGGGGCTGGAACGGTTCGGACGCGCAGCTCGCGGCGGACGCCGCATGGGCGGTGTCGGAGGTGGTACGGCGGTACGGCGACGTCCCGGTGTGCCTGGCGGGCCGGGGCATGGGCGCGCGGGCGGCGCTGCGGGCGGGCGGGCACGACGCGGTGTCGGCGGTGCTGGCGCTCGCGCCGTGGCTGCCGGAGGAGGACCGGGCGGCGGAGCCGGAGCCGGTGCGGCAGCTGGTGGGGCGGCGGGTGCTCCTGGTGCACGGGACCCGGGATGCCCGGACGGATCCGGAGCTGTCGTTCCGGTTCGCCGAGCGGGCGAAGAAGACCAACCGGGACACCTGTCGCTTCGAGGTGCACGCGGACGGCCACGCCCTGCGCCAGTACCACGCGGAAGTCCACGCGCTGGCCGTCGACTTCGTCCTGTCGTCGCTGTTCGGGCACGCACGCAGCCGACCGCTGACGGACGCGCTGGCGGCGCCGCCGCCGCTGGGGTTGCGGATGCCGCTGGCGGCGGGTTTCGGCCGTTCCCTGCGCCGTCGGAGCGGGCCGGGCACGGCCCGCTGACGTCAACCCCTGACGCCGCTCCCGCGCCCCGCCACAGCCCCGCCGCCACTCCACCGCGCGCCGGTCACTCCGGTTACTTCGGTTACTCCGGCAGCAGGTTTCCCCGCTTGCTCAGCAGGAACTTCTTGAAGGCGGCGACCGGCGGGGTGTCCGGGTGCCCGTCGAGCCAGGCGACGCCGATCTCACGGGCGGCGCGCGGCGAGGTGACCCCGAGTTCGACGACACCGGGGCGCGCCACCGCCGGGGGCGGCAGGAGCGCGACGCCGAGACCCGCGGCGACGAGTCCGCGCAGCGTCTCGGCCTCCTCGCCCTCGAAGGCGACGCGCGGGGTGAAGCCGGCCCGGGCGCACAGGTCGTCGGTGATGCGGCGCAGCCCGTAGCCGGGTTCGAGGGTCACGAAGAACTCGTCGGCGGCCTCGGCGAGCCGGATGCGCTTACGGCCGGCGAGCCGGTGGTCCTCGGGGACGACGAGCCGCAGCCGCTGTTCGTCGAGACGGCGGCCGACGAGGTCGGGGGCGTCCGGGACGGGCGAGGTCAGGCAGAGGTCCAGCTCACCGGCCCGGAGCCGTTCGAGCATGGCCTCGCCGTAGTTCTGGACCAGGGTGAAGCGGATGCCGGGGTGGTCGACCCGGAAGGCGCGGATGAGGGCGGGCACCGTCTCGGAGCCCATGGTGTGCAGGAAGCCGAAGGCGACCCGGCCGGCGGTGGGGTCGGCGTCGTCGCGTACGGTGCCCGCGGCACGCTCCACCTCGGCGAGGGCGCGCTCGGCTCCGCCGAGGAAGCGGCGGCCGGCCGGGGTGAGCGCGACCGTTCGGCCGCGGCGGGCGAACAGGGTGACGCCGAGGTCCTCCTCAAGCCGGACCATCGCCCGCGAGAGCGTGGACTGGGGGACGCCCATCTCGGCGGCGGCCCGGGTGACGTGCTCGTGGCGGGCGACGGCGGCGAAGTACGCGAGGCGCGGCGTGAGCAGCAGTCCCATGTCTTCTTCGTTACTGTTCGATGACAGGCGAGGCTGTGACCTGTACTCATGCACCATAGGAACGATTACAGCAGGTTCGTGCATTGGACGCATGAAACCGGGCGGCCTACGTTCTGGGTATGCCTTCCGCCAGTACCAAGGCGGCCGCCCACCCCGCGGTCGCCGACTCCCGCACCACCCCCGATTCCCTCGATTCCCGCGATTTCCGCGATTTCCGCGATTTCCGCGATTTCCGCGACGCGAACGCCGCCTCCACCGGCGTCGGTGTCGACACCGACGCCGACACCGACGCCGACGCCGACGGCCAAGAGGTCCGTGAAGCACACCGGGTCCGCGCGGCCCGCAAGGCCGCTGCCGCCGCCCGCGAGGCGGACGACACCCGCCTGGCCCCCGGCGCCCCCGGTTTCCGCCGCCTCAGCCTGGCGCTGTTCGCCGCCGGAGTGGCCACCTTCGCCCTCCTCTACTCCACCCAGGCCCTGCTCCCGGCCGTCTCCGCCGAGTTCGGCGCCACCGCCTCGGCCGCGTCCTGGACGGTCTCCGGCGCGACCGGCGCGCTCGCCCTGTGCGTGCTGCCGCTGAGCGCGCTGTCCGAGCGGTTCGGCCGCCGCCAGATGATGACGGCCTCGCTGGCGGTCGCGGTGGCGCTCGCCCTGCTGGTGCCGCTCGCCCCCAACCTGGAGTCCCTGATCGTGCTGCGCGCGCTCCAGGGCGCGGCGCTGGCCGGTGTGCCGGCCTCGGCGATGGCGTTCCTGGCCGAGGAGGTGCGGCCGAAGGCTCTGATCGCGGCCATCGGCCTGTTCGTGGCGGGCAACTCGATCGGCGGCATGAGCGGCCGGCTGCTCACCGGCTGGGTGGCCCAGCTGTGGGGCTGGCGCGCGGGTCTGGCGGCCGTCGGTCTGCTGGCCGTGGCCTGCGCGGTCGCGTTCCGCTTCCTCATCCCGCCGGCGCGGCACTTCACGCCCGCCTCGCTGAACCCGAAGGCACTGGGCCGGACCGTGCGCGGTCATCTGGCCGACCCGCTGCTCGTCCGGCTGTACGCGATCGGCGCGCTGTTCATGACGGTGTTCGGCGCCGTGTACACGGTGATCGGCTACCGGCTCACCGAGGCCCCGTTCTCGCTCCCGCAGGGCGTGGTCGGCTCGATCTTCCTGATCTACCTGGTCGGTACGGTCTCGTCGGCGGCGGCCGGCAAGCTGGTCGGCCGCATGGGCCGGCGCGGCGCGCTCTATCTCGCGGTCGGGGCGACGACGTCCGGTCTGCTGCTGTCGCTCGCCGACACGCTGCCCCTGATCCTCGCGGGCCTGGTCCTGATCACGGCCGGCTTCTTCGCCGGGCACGCGGTCGCCTCGTCCTCGGTGAGCCGTACGGCGAAGACGGGCCGCGCGCAGGCCTCGGCGCTCTACCAGTCGGCGTACTACCTGGGCAGCAGCGTCGGCGGCACGCTCGGCGCGGTGGCCTTCCACTCGGGCGGCTGGTCCGGGACGGTCGCGATCGGTCTGGTGGCGGTGTTCGGCGTCGTGTCGATCACCCTGTACGGATCGCACAGCGCGCGGGCGGCCGAGCGGCGCCACCGGCTGGCGACCGCCTGACGCACGACGGCCAAGCTCGGCCCTCGGACTCTTGAACGCTTCGAACCGTTCAAGAGGTGAATACGGGAAGGCGTGAAGACACGCACGGCGCCCGGGACCGATTCGGTCCCGGGCGCCGCCGCATGCGGCCCGCACTTGACCCGTTCTCTTCCCGGTGCAACTGTCCAACCCTTCGAAAGCGTCGTAACACAGAAGACCGAAGGGGGAGTTGAGCGTCATCATGAACACGCGCGCGACGATGAGGAAAAGAGCCGGGCTCGGCCTCGCGGTCACGTCCCTGGTGGTACCGCTGACGGTGGCCGTGGGCACCGCCCCGGCACAGGCGGCGTCGTCCTGCAACGTGACGACGGGCCCGTACCAGAAGCAGGTGGAGAAGTTCCTCGGCCGGACGGCCGACGGGCGCCAGTCGCTCGCCGACTGCAAGGCCATCCAGAGCTTCCAGCGCACGCACGGGATCACCCCGGCGATGGGCTACGCCGGTCCGGTGACCTGGCGCACCATGTCGACGATGCTCGCGCAGCGGGCCGCGGGCAAGAACCCGAACAAGGCCGGCAAGTGCCCGACGAACAAGGGCCGGATCGCCTGTGTCGACCTGACCCGGCAGCTCAGCTGGATCCAGGACGGCAAGACGCTCAAGTACGGTCCGGTGCCGGTGCGCACGGGCCGGGACGGAGCGGAGACCCGTACCGGCTCCAGCAAGATCTACTGGCGCAACATCAAGCACTGGTCGACGCTCTACGACGTCTGGATGCCGTACGCGCAGTTCTTCGACGGCGGCCAGGCGTTCCACTCGGTGACCAAGTCCATGTGGAATCCGCCGGGTTCGGGCGGCTGCGTCAACATGCGGCCGGGCGACGCGAAGGCGTACTGGAATCTGCTGAAGAACGGCGACGACGTCTACATCTACGGGCGCAAGCCCGGGACCTGACCGGCCCGCGGGCCGCGCCCCGGACCGTACTGTGGACCGGGTCCCGGCCGGCTCCGGTCCGCGACCTGGCCAAAGGCGCCTCCGTCCGTCGGTGCGCTGCGATAGCTTCCCTTCATCGGTGTCGGACGGGCGCCGGTGAAGGGCAAGCACGCGGGGTGGACCGATGGACCTGATGACGGAAGACCTGGAGAAGTACCGCCGGGAGCTGACCGGTTACTGCTACCGGATGCTCGGTTCCGCCTTCGAGGCGGAGGACGCGGTCCAGGACACCATGGTGCGCGCCTGGCGCTCGCTCGACTCCTTCGAGGGACGTTCCTCCCTGCGGTCCTGGCTCTACCGGATCGCCACCAACGTCTGTCTGGACTCGCTGAACGCGGGCAACCGGCGGGCCCGCCCGATGGATCTGTCGGAGCCGACGCCGGTGGCGCAGGCCCGGCTCAACGAACGCCCCGAGATCACCTGGCTGGAGCCGGTGCCGGACGGCCGGGTGCTGCCGTCGGTGGCCGACCCGGCGGAGACGGCGGTCTCGCGCGAGACCGTGCGACTGGCGTTCGTCGCCGCGCTCCAGCACCTCCCGCCGAAGCAGCGGGCGGTGCTGATCCTGCGCGAGGTGCTGGCCTGGAAGGCGAGCGAGGTGGCCGAGCTGCTCGGCCTGACCGTCGCCTCCGTCAACAGCGCGCTCCAGCGGGCCCGCGCGACGATCCAGGAGAACGCGCCGACGGCCGCGGACGGCGCCGATCCGCTCGACGAGGAGCAGAAGGCGCTCCTCGAACGCTATGTGGCGGCCTTCGAGGGCTACGACATGAAGGCGCTCACGACGCTCCTCCACGAGGACGCCACCATGTCCATGCCGCCGTACGACCTGTGGCTGCGCGGCCACGAGGACATCGTCGGCTGGATGCTGGGCGTCGGCGAGGTGTGCCGGGGCTCGAAGCTGGTCCCGACCGTGGCGAACGGCCAGCCGGCGTTCGCGCACTACCACCCGGACCCGGAGGGCGGCTACGCGCCGTGGGCGCTGATCGTGCTCGAACTGCGCGACGGGAAGATCGGCGGGATGGACTTCTTCCTGGACACCAAGCGGTGGTTCCCGCTGTTCGACCTGCCGGAACGGCTGGAGGCCGCCACCGACTGAGCCGGTCCGCTCTCGCGCCGGTCCGGCAGGCCGGCGCGGGTCGCGGGGCGGCCGGAGCGGGGCACTGCGGGCCGGCGCGGGGCACGGGGCGGGCCGCCGGGGGCCATCGCGGGTCACAGCAGGTCGCCGAGCCCGACGAGCGCGAGGACATCGCGCAACTCGGGCCCGGCGCCCCGGAACAGCAGCCGGTGTCCGCCCCGCCGGGCGGCGAGCCGGAGCCGGGCGACCGCGTCGACGGCGGCGAGTCCGGCACCGGTGAGCCCGGCGAGGTCGCAGACGACGACGGTCGGCGGGGCGGCGGCGAGCAGCTCGCAGAGCCGCCGCACCTCGTCGGGCGCGGGCCGGCCGGCGAGGCGTAGTTCGAGAGTTCCGGACATGTCCACAAGGGGTGGACCGCCCGGGCGGCCGAAACTCATCGCCGGCTGGCCCCGGGCTGCCCCGTCCGCCCTACGAGGGCGGTCTTCCAGGCCGTGGCCGGGAGTCTCTAGGCTCACCGCCATGACTCATGACCGCGCCCGCGCCGACCTGGTGATCTTCGACTGCGACGGTGTCCTGGTGGACAGCGAGCGGATCTACTGCCGGGTCGACCGGGAGGTGTTCGCGCGCCTCGGCGCCGAGTTCAGCGAGCAGGAGATCATCGACCTGTTCGTCGGCACCTCCGGCAAGCAGCTCACCACCCTGGTCGAGGAACGCGCCGGCCGCCGGCTGCGGCGTGGCTGGGACCGTCCGTTCCGGCATCTGTACGAGGAGGCGCTGGACGCGGAGCTGACGGCGGTCGAGGGCGTCACGGAGGTCCTGGACGCCCTGGACGTACCGTTCTGTCTCGCCTCCAACGGCAGCCACCGCTCGATACGCCGTAATCTCACCCGTACCGGCCTCCTCCCCCGCTTCGAAGGCCGCGTCTTCAGCGCCCACGACGTCGCCCACGGCAAGCCGGCCCCCGATCTCTTCCTGCACGCGGCCCGCTCGATGGGCGTGGCGCCCGAGCGCTGCGCGGTGGTCGAGGACAGCGCGTACGGCGTCCAGGCGGCCCGCGCCGCGGGCATGCACGTCTTCGGCTTCACCGGCGGCCTCACCCGCGCGGACCGCCTGGCCGGCCCCGGCACCCACCTCTTCACGCACATGCGCGAGCTGCCGGAGCTGCTGGGGGTGGGCGCATGAGCGCGGACGTGGCATGGGAGCGGCTGTTCCACGCGTACGGGACGGCGACCGACACGGCGGCGTGGAGGGCCGCGTAGCGGCGGGCGCTCAGTCGAGTGGGAACTCCGAGGTGTCGAGGGTGAGGCCGAAGGGGGCGGGGAGGTGGATCTCCTCGCCGAACTCGACGACCTCCAAGACCCGGTAGAGGCCGTTCCTCGGCTCGCCGTAGAGCGTGATGGTGGGACAGCCCACGACCCAGCGGTCGATGAGCAGGTAGAGGGGCACACCCGCGGTCGCGTAGCCCTGCAGCTTCGCGATCCTGTCGTGGTTCGCGTTCCGCTGCGAGGTAATCTCCACGACGAGTTCGGCCTCAGCCGCCGGGAGGCCCTTGAGGGACTCGCCGACCGACTTCTTGGGCGCCACCAGAACATCCGGCACGAACATGCCCGCGCGCTCGGGAAGAGCCAGCGGCTGTGTCTGGTAGACACCCCAGTCCCGGGGGATCGCCGAGTAGAGCGCCCGTTGGACGTCGTCGGCGATGTTGTTGTGCGGGCCTGACGGAAACGGTGACACGGTGATGATCCCCTCGATGATCTCCACCTTGCAGCCCTCAGGCCAGTCCATCGATTCCCAGCGATGGACCAGGTCGTCCCAGCCGTTGCCCTGCTCGGGTCCGGCTTCGGCGGCGAGTGCGCTCATGGTGTGCTCCTCAATCGGTCGTCACCGATCCCAGCATGCCGAACGGGACCGGTGGGGGTCCACCGATCCCGTTCACCCATACGTGTCACTGGCACATGCCAGGGGCGTTCAGCGCCTCACGGCCCTGCCCCGAAGACGCCCCTTACGCGATGCGGTCCAGGACGATCGGCGTCCGCGTGAAGGAGGTGCCCTCCGGGGCGATGTCCCAGGACGACTCCAGGGACTCCAGGGCGTACCCGAACTTCTCCGGGGTGTCCGTGTGCAGCGTCAGCAGCGGCTGGCCCGCGGTCACCGTGTCGCCCGGCTTGGCGTGCATCTCGACGCCCGCGCCCGCCTGCACCGGGTCCTCCTTGCGCGCGCGGCCGGCGCCCAGGCGCCAGGCGGCGACGCCGATGTCGTAGGCGTCCAGGCGGGTGAGCACACCGGAGGCCGGGGCCATGATCACGTGCTGCTCGCGGGCGACCGGCAGGGCCGCGTCCGGGTCGCCGCCCTGCGCGGCGATCATGCGGCGCCAGACGTCCATCGCGGAGCCGTCGGCCAGCGCCTTCGCCGGGTCGGCGTCCTTCAGGCCGGCCGCGTCGAGCATCTCGCGGGCGAGCGCGAGGGTCAGCTCGACGACGTCCGCCGGGCCGCCGCCCGCGAGGACCTCGACGGACTCGCGGACCTCCAGGGCGTTGCCGGCGGTCAGGCCGAGCGGGGTGGACATGTCGGTGAGCAGCGCGGCCGTGCGGACGCCGCTGTCGGTGCCGAGCGCGACCATGGTGGAGGCCAGCTCGCGGGCGTCCTCGATGGTCTTCATGAAGGCGCCGGTGCCGACCTTGACGTCCAGGACGAGCGAGCCGGTGCCCTCGGCGATCTTCTTCGACATGATCGAGGAGGCGATCAGCGGGATGGCCTCGACGGTGCCGGTGACGTCGCGCAGCGCGTAGAGCTTCTTGTCGGCCGGGGCCAGGCCGTCGCCGGCCGCGCAGATGACCGCGCCGGTGCCGCCGAGGACGGACAGCATCTCCTCGTTGGACAGCAGCGCCCGCCAGCCGGGGATGGACTCCAGCTTGTCGAGGGTGCCGCCGGTGTGGCCGAGACCCCGGCCGGACAGCTGCGGGACGGCCGCGCCGCAGGCGGCGACGAGCGGGGCGAGCGGCAGCGTGATCTTGTCGCCGACGCCGCCGGTGGAGTGCTTGTCGGCGGTCGGGCGGGACAGCGAGGACGAGAAGTCCATCCGCTCGCCGGAGGCGATCATGGCCGCGGTCCAGCGGGCGATCTCGTCGCGGTTCATGCCGTTCAGCAGGATCGCCATGGCCAGGGCGGACATCTGCTCGTCGGCGACCTCCCCGCGGGTGTAGGCGTCGATGACCCAGTCGATCTGCTCGGGGCTCAGCTCGCCCTTGTCCCGCTTGGTACGGATGACGGAGATGACGTCCATGTGGTGATGCCTCTTTCTACGCGCATAGAGCGAAGGGAGAAGGGAGCAAAGGAGAAGGCGGCCCCTCCATCCTGCCGGAAGGGCCGCCTCAGGGAATTACGAAGCCGGGGAAGCCGGGTGGTCGTCCGAAGCCGGGCGGTCCGCAGCCGGGCCGTCCACCGGACCGTCCACCGGACCGCCCTGCGCCGGGTGGCCCGACACCAGGTGGTCCGGGCCGAACGCCTGCGGCAGCATCTCCGCCAGGGTGCAAAACCCGGCGGGCGTCTCCAGGACCAATTCGGGGCCCCCGAACTCGTACAGGAGCTGCCGGCACCGGCCGCACGGCACCAGGGGCTCGCCCCGGCCGTCCACGCACGCGAAGTGCGTCAGCCGGCCGCCGCCGGTCGCCTGGAGCCGCGAGACCAGTCCGCACTCGGCGCACAGACCGAGACCGAAGGAGGCGTTCTCCACGTTGCAGCCGGAGACGGTCCGCCCGTCGTCGACCAGGGCCGCCGCGCCGACCGGGTAACCGGAGTACGGGGCGTACGCGCGGGCCATGGCCTCGCGGGCCGCCGTGCGCAGGGACGCCCAGCCGGCCTCGGAGAGGCCCGTACCGGACAATCCGCCCTTGGGCGCGGCCCCGGCCTCGGCCCCGGACTCGCCGGCGGCCGGGTCCTTCGACGGGTCCATCGGCCCCGCCGTCACTTGCCCTGGCCCTTCCGGTACGGCAGTCCGTCCGCCTTCGGCATTCGCAGCCGCTGCGCCGACAGGGCCAGCACGAGCAGCGTGGTGATGTACGGAGCGGCGTCCACGAACTGGCTCGGGACCTCGTCGGTGAACGCGTACCAGCAGAAGAAGCCGGCCGCGACGACGGCGGCGACGACGGCCGCCACGTACTTCTTCTTGTACAGCTGCCACAGCGCGGCGATCACCAGCAGGACGGCGACCAGCAGCAGCAGCGCGTGGACGTTCTCGGCGCCGCCGCGCAGCTTGAGGCTGTCGGTGAAGCCGAACAGGCCGGCGCCGAGGGCCATGCCGCCCGGCATCCAGTTGCCGAAGATCATCGCGGCGAGACCGATGTAACCGCGGCCGCCGGTCTGGCCCTCCTGGTAGATGCCGGTGGACACGATCGCGAGGAACGCGCCGCCGAGGCCCGCGAGGCCGCCGGAGATCGCCACGGCGATGTACTTGTACTTGTAGACGTTGACGCCCAGCGACTCGGCCGCGACCGGGTTCTCGCCGCAGGAGCGCAGCCGCAGGCCGAAGGCCGTACGCCACAGCACCCACCAGGTGGCCGGGATCAGCAGGATCGCGACGATCGTCAGCAGCGACAGGTTGGTGACCAGTCCGCCGAGGATGCCCGCCAGGTCGGAGATCAGGAACCAGTGCTTGCCCTGGAGCTCGGCCAGCTTGTCCGAGAGCCCGGGGACGGTGATCTGGGTGATCTGCTCGATGCGCGGGGACTGCTTGGAGGAGCCGCCCTCGGCCTCGGCGAACGTGAAGTTCGCGAGGTACTTGGTGAAGCCGAGCGCCAGGATGTTGATCGCCACACCGGAGACGATGTGGTTCACGTTGAAGGTGACGGTGATGATCGCGTGCAGCAGACCGCCGAGCGCGCCGCCGAGGATGCCGACGACGACACCCGTCCACGGGCCCCACTGGTAACCGGCCCAGGCACCGAACCAGGTGCCGAGGATCATCATGCCTTCGAGACCGATGTTGACGACGCCCGCGCGCTCGGACCACAGACCGCCGAGACCGGCGAGGCCGATCGGCACGGCGAGCTGGAGGGCGCCGGAGACCTGGCCGACCGAGGTGAGGTCGTCGGCCCCGGAGACGGCGCGGACCAGCGAGAAGAGCACGAGACCGGCCGCGACGATCAGCAGGATCCAGGGCCAGGTCAGCTTGCGGCGCGCACCCTTGGCGGGGGCGGCGCTGGGCTTGGCGACGGTGCCGGTGCTCATGCCGCCACCTCCTTGTCGGTCGTGAGGGCGGCGCCGGCGGCCAGCTGCTCGCCGACCTTCTGCTGCTGGCGGCGGAGGCCGTAACGGCGGACGAGCTCGTAGGAGACGACCACGGCGATCACGATGATGCCCTTCATGATCTCGGTGATCTCCTTCGGGTAGCCCTCGGTGTCCAGCGTCGAGGACGCCTTTTCCAGGAACGCGAAGAGGAGCGACGCGAAGAGGATGCCGACCGGGTGGTTACGGCCGAGCAGGGCGATCGCGATGGCGGTGAAGCCGACGCCGACCGGGAAGTCGAGGCTGTACGTGTGCGTCTCGCCGAGCAGCGTCGGCATGCCGGACAGACCGGCGAGGCCGCCCGAGATCAGCATCGAGGTGAGGACCATCTTCTTGGCGTCGACGCCGCTGGCCTGGGCCGCGGACTCGCTGGCGCCGGTGGCGCGCAGGTCGAAGCCGAAGCGGGAGCGGTTGAGGACGAACCAGTAGACGACACCGAGCCCGAGCGCGACGAAGGTGAAGCCGTAGATGACGCCGTTGCCGTCGCCCATGTCGATGCCGGGGAACCAGCCGGTCTCGGCGATGTCGCCGGTGGTCAGGTTGTTGGAGCCCTCGGGCTGGACGCCGAAGTTCTTCGGCAGGATCAGCCAGGCCACCAGGGCCGTGGTGATCGAGTTCAGCATGATCGTGGAAACGACCTCGGAGACCCCTCGGGTGGTCTTGAGGATGCCCGCGATACCGGCCCAGAAGGCACCGGTGAGCATGGCGACGAGCACGATCAGCAGGATGTGCAGCGGGCCGGGCAGGCTCACGGAGGCACCGACGAGGGCCGACACCATGGCGGCGAGTCGGTACTGGCCGTCGACGCCGATGTTGAAGAGGTTCATCTGGAAGCCGACGGCCACGGCCAGCGACGCCAGGTAGTAGATGCCCGTCTGGTTGACGATCAGCACCTGGATGTCGGAGTACGCCGCGTTGTCCAGCATCAGCTGGATCGGCTCGATCGGGTCGAGGCCCGTCGCGAGCAGCACCAGCACGGTGAGCACGAACGAGGAGACGAGCGCGAGCACGGGGCCGGCGGCCCCGATGATCAGCTTGTCCTTGTCGATTTTCGTCATCGGGCGTCACCGTCTCCGGGCTGCTGGTCGTTGCCCTCCAGGTGACCGGTGGCGGCACCGGTCATGGCGGAGCCCAGCTCCTCGGGCGTGATGGTGGCGGGGTCCGCGTCGGCCACGAGCCGGCCTCGGTACATGACCCGGAGGGTGTCGGACAGGCCGATCAGCTCGTCCAGGTCGGCCGAGATCAGCAGCACCGCCAGGCCCTCGCCGCGGGCGTCGCGGATGGCGTCCCAGATCTGCGCCTGCGCGCCGACGTCCACACCGCGGGTGGGGTGGGCGGCGATCAGGAACTTGGGGTGGTGGCTCATCTCGCGGCCGACGATCAGCTTCTGCTGGTTGCCGCCGGACAGCGAGGCCGCGGTCACGTCGATGCCGGGGGTGCGGACGTCGTACTCGCGCACGATCCGCTCGGTGTCGGCGCGGGCGGCCTTCGGGTCGAGGATGCCGCGCTTGGAGTTCGGGGCCTCGGTGACATGGCCGAGGATCCGGTTCTCCCAGAGCGAGGACTCCAGGAGCAGGCCGTGGCGGTGGCGGTCCTCGGGGATGTAGCCGATGCCGCCCTCGCGGCGCTTTCGCACGGAGGTCGTGGTGATGTCGGTGCCGTCGAGCGTGATGACGCCGGCGTCCGGGCTGTTCATGCCCATCAGGGCCTCGATCAGCTCGGTCTGGCCGTTGCCCTCGACACCGGCGATGCCGAGGATCTCGCCCTTGTGGATGGTGAACGAGATGTCGTCGAGGAGCTTGCGGGCGCCGACGGCCACCGGGGCGGCCGGGGTGCCCGCGGTCTTCGCGAGCGCGTCCCGCGGCTCGGCGTCCCGGGGCTCCGGGATGTCAAGGACGGCGGCCGGGTCCTCGGGGGCGGCCGTCGTCAGCGGGGCGGCGGAGGCCACGCCGGACTCGGTCAGGGTCAGCCCGGCCACCCGGAGCATCGGGACGTCCGTCACCGTCGACTCGCGCGTCTCCGGCGAGGGCAGCTCGGAGCCGACCATCAGTTCGGCGAGCTGCTTGGTGGTGGCGGTCTTCGGGTCGGCGGTGCCGACCGTGGTGCCGCGCCGGATGACGGTGATGTCGTCGGCGACCTTCAGGATCTCGCCCAGCTTGTGCGAGATGAAGATGACGGTCAGGCCCTCGGACTTGAGTTCGCGCAGGTTGTCGAAGAGCGCGTCGACCTCCTGCGGGACCAGGACGGCGGTCGGCTCATCGAGGATCAGGATGCGGGCGCCTCGGTAGAGGACCTTGAGGATCTCCACGCGCTGCCGGTCGGCGACCCCGAGGTCCTCGACGAGGGCGTCGGGCTGGACCCCGAGGCCGTACGCGTCGGAGATCTCCTGGATCTTGCGACGGGCCTTGCCGCCGATGCCGTGGAGCTTCTCGCCGCCGAGGACGACGTTCTCCAGGACGGTGAGGTTGTCGGCGAGCATGAAGTGCTGGTGCACCATGCCGATACCGCGCGCGATGGCGTCACCGGGGCTGTGGAACGAGACCTGCTCGCCGTCGACGGCGATGGTGCCCTCGTCCGGCTTCTGCATGCCGTAGAGGATCTTCATCAGGGTCGACTTGCCGGCACCGTTCTCACCGATGAGGGCATGAACGGTGCCCTTGCGAACGGTGATCGCGATGTCCTTGTTGGCGACGACGCCGGGGAAGCGCTTGGTGATGCCGTGGAGTTCGACGGCAGGGGGGCTGGACGCGTTGATGGCGCACTCTCCTTGGCCGGAAGGAGTGGGAGCGGACGGGCAGGGCGGGGCGAAGTTATCGTGCCGCTGGGACATCTACACGCGTAGCACTGCCGAGAATGGAAAACCCGTACGGTAATGAGACCGGGCCCGGCCGCCGGGTCCGCGGGGGCCGTACGGAGCGGCCGGAAAAGCGGTGGCGGGCGGACCCGAGGGCCCGGTGACGGCGGGTGTTCCCCCCGTCACCGGGCCCTCGGTCGATCATGGAGCGATCAGCGTCACGGAGTGGTCTTGACGGTGATCTTGCCGGCGACGATGTCCGCCTTCGCCTTTTCGACGGCGGCGATGACATCGGCCAGCTTCTTGTACGCCGGGTTCGAGTCGGCCAGGCCGACACCGTCCACGGCGAGGCCGACACGGACCTCACCGGACTGCGGCTTGCCGTCCTTGACCGACTTGATCAGGTTGAAGACGGAACCCTGGACGTCCTTGGTGACCGAGGTCAGGATGTGGTCCTTGTACTGGGCCAGGCCCTTCTGCAGGTACTGGTCCGAGTCGACGCCCACGGCCCACTTGCCGGCCTTGGCGGTGGCCTCGATCGCACCCGAACCGGCGAGACCGGCGGCGGAGTAGATCACGTCGGCGCCCTTGTCGAGCTGGCCCTGCGCGGCGGCCTTGCCGAGGTCCGGCTTCGAGAAGCCGTCCATGTTCGGCGCCTGGGTCAGGTACTGCTTGAGCACCTTGGCCTTGGGGTCGGTGTCCGTGACGCCCTGGACGAAGCCCGCCTCGAACTTCTTGATCAGCGGAACCTCGACACCGCCGATGAAGCCGACCGTGTGGGACTTGGAGACCTTGGCGGCGGCGACGCCGGCCAGGTAGGAGCCCTGCTCCTCGCTGAACACCAGGTTGGCGATGTTCGGGCCGGTCTTCGAGGTGTCGTCGATGATGCCGAAGGTGGTCTTCGGGAACTGCTTGGCGACCTTCGCGACAGCCGGGGCGTAGGCGAAGCCGACACCGATGACCGGGTTGTTGCCCTTGCGCGCCAGCGAGGTCAGACGCTGGATCTTGTCGGCGTCGCTCTCACCGTCGGACGGCTCGGCCTCGGCACCCTTGGCGCCCAGCTCCTTCTCGGCCTTCTGCAGACCCGCGAAGGCGGCATCGTTGAAGGACTGGTCGCCGCGGCCGCCGATGTCGTACGCGATGGCGACCTTGAGGGCCTTGGAGTCGGAGGACGACGAGGGCGAGGAGCTCTCGTCCGACGACGACTTGCCACACGCGGTGGCGGACAGCGCGAGCGCCGCGGAGGCGATGCCCACGGTGGCGATCCTGGTGATCCGGCGCAAGAGGAGGGTCCCTTCAAGACTGACCGAAAGCGCCTCTTCCGGCGCTGGTTTCGCGGCGATCGTAACGCGCGTAGATGTCAGTTAAAGACCCGTTCATGAGTCGTTATCGGATCGACGCGAACCAGCCAGATCACCACGCACCGCACCCATTCCGGCACGGTCCGACATCGTGCCTGGTGAAAGCCGGTACGTCGGGCCCTCAGAAGCCTCGCCAAGCCACCGGACGCTTTCCATCCGGTGGCGGTCATGGCCGAAAATATCCGCATTTGCGACGCCGGGCGGGCTAGGCGGTCGCGTCCAGCAGGACGGCGGCCGTGAACAATTCCACACCCACCGTGATGGCGTACTCGTCGACGTCGAAGTCGCCCGCGTGCAGATCGCGCACCCGGGTCTCGTCGGGGGCGCGCACCCCGAGCCGGGCCATGGCGCCGGGGACGTGCTCCAGATACCAGGAGAAGTCCTCGCCGCCGAGCGACTGCTCGGTGTCCTCGACCGCGTCCGCGCCGAGCCGGGCCGTCATGGCCGCGCGCAGCAGATCGGCGACGGCCGGGTCGTTGACGACCGGCGGGACGCCGCGCACGTAGTCGACGGTCGACTTGGCCCGGTGCAGCGCGGCGACCTCGTCGATGGCCGCGTGGACCAGGTCGGGGGCCTCGCGCCAGGACGGCAGGTCGAGGCAGCGCACGGTGCCGGACAGCTCGGCGTGCTGCGGGATGACGTTCGGGGCGTGACCGGACTCGATCCGGCCCCAGGTCACCGAGAGACCGGAGCGGGCGTCGATCCGGCGGCCGACGACGGCGGGCACGTCGACCGCGACCCGGGCGGCGGCGGTCACCAGGTCGGTGGTCAGGTGCGGGCGGGCGGTGTGCCCGCCGCCACCGGACAGGGTGACTTCGAGCCGGTCGCAGGCGGAGGTGATGGGGCCGTGGCGCAGGCCGATCCGGCCGGCGTCGACCCTCGGGTCGCAGTGCACGGCGATGATCCGGCCGACCCCGTCGAGCACGCCCGCCTCGACCGCGTCGGTGGCGCCGCCGGGCAGCACCTCCTCGGCGGGCTGGAAGATCAGCCGGACCGGCGCGGGCAGCCGGCCCTCGCGGTCGAGCGCGGCGAGGACCAGACCGGCGCCCAGGGCGACGGTGGTGTGGACATCGTGACCGCAGGCGTGCGCGCGGCCGGGCTCGGTGGAGCGGTACGGGACGGTCTTGGTGTCCGGGATCGGCAGCGCGTCGATGTCGGCGCGGATGGCCAGGACGGGACGTCGCTCCCGGCCGAGGCCGTCGGCCGCGGCGCCGCCGTCGCGCGGAGTGCTCCCCCCGGGGTGGTCCCCGTCGTTCCCGCCGCCGTTCTTCCCGTCCCCGCCGTTTTCGTCTCTCCCCCCGCCACTGTCCATGCCGCCGTCCATGCCGCCGTCCACGGTGCCGACGACGCCGCCGATGTCGCACACAAGCCCGGTGCCGCCGGGGAGTACGCGCGGACGCAGCCCGGCGG
The DNA here is from genome assembly GCF_043198875.1 of Streptomyces sp. NPDC048718. Taxonomy (NCBI): domain Bacteria; kingdom Bacillati; phylum Actinomycetota; class Actinomycetes; order Kitasatosporales; family Streptomycetaceae; genus Streptomyces; species Streptomyces sp. NPDC048718. The sequence continues at coordinate 234,570 of NZ_JBICVG010000007.1, read as the reverse complement.
CCTCCAGTCGGGCCTTGAGCACGGCGGTGGTACGGAACTCCTGCTTGCCGAGCTCGGGGTGCATGTGCAAGTCCCTGCGGAACTCGATCAGTTCGGCGCGCAGGGTTTCGGACAGCTTCCCGGGCAGCGCCGCGGGCGCCGGACCGGGGTCGGGCTCATGGGACTTCAACTGGTTCACCTTGGGAAGGGTATGCCCCTTGGAAGATCAACTACCGCTTGATCGCGAAAACTTCAGCCCGATAGGGGAAAGAAATCGCTCTCTCCAGGCGTGGCTGTCATCCTCACTGGGTATGCCTACCCGAATTCGAGCCTTTCAGTCAGGGGGGCGCTGCCCGCCACCCCGGCCAGGAAGCCGCGCGCCCTCGGCGAGGCGCTCCGTCTGATCCACTCGGGCGCTATCTCGCAGACGGCGACCTTCACACCCGTACCGGCGAGCGCCAGTGGCAGCGTGTGCACGACCGTCGACGGAAAGCTGACGACCGTACGGCCGATCGGGCCCCGGCGGGCGATCAGTTCGAGCGGGAGGTCGGGGCGGACCACTTCGAGTCCGGTCTCGGTGGCGACCCGGTGCAGCTTGTCGGTGCTCTCGCGGCGGTGCGCGAAGTAGCGGGTGGCGCCGTGGGTGCGGGCGAGGACGGTCACGGCCCGCAGATACTCGTCGGGGTCGACCACACCCGTCTCCACCAGGGAGGTGCCGACCAGATCGGCGCCCCGGGTGAGGCGGGGCGGGCCGAAGGCGGCCCGGGTCCAGGCGAAGTCGTTGGCGGTGACGGTGGTTCCGGGCGGTGCCTCGACCGGCAGCGAGGTGAAGATCTCCACCGTGCGATGGCGGCCCGGCGCGAGCTTGCGGCGGGCCAGTGAGGTGACGGGGGCGAGCGCCAGTTCGCGCGGGCCGAGGCTGCCCCGCCGGTGCCAGCGCACCAGGCGCTCGCCGCGCGCGAGCTGGGCCGCGTACTCCATGGTCGCGGTGCCGTCGTCGACGACGGTGACCCGGCGGGGGCCGTAGAGGGTGAGCAGCAGCTGGACGTAGCGCGAGAACGGGTCCCCGACGATCACCCGCTCCGCGGCGCGCAGGGGCCCGGCCAGCTCCCCCAGGGTCCGTACCACCGCGCCCTTGCCCAGCCGGGCGTCCTGCCAGGTGACCGTGACGCCCTCGTCCCGGGCCAGCTGGGCCATCCGGCGCAGCTGGCCGCGGGACATCGGGTCGGTGGGCGCGAGGACGACCACATGGAGGCCGGCATGGGCGAGCGAGGACGGTCGGGGGGCGGGGTCCGCGAGGTCGCCTTCGTCGGGGGTCCCGTGGCGCGCGGCCCCGCCGGCCGGGGTGCCGTCTTCCCGGGGCCCGCCGGCCACCGTCCCGCCGCGCGCGGGCCGCGGCGGGACGGTGGCGAGGGGGCGGGGACGCCCGAGGGCGTCGGCATGGGCCCACTCCAGGACGTTCAGGAGCTGGACCGGGCTCTCGACGAACGCCAGCCGGCCGGTCATACGGCGTCGGTGTCCTGGACCCGGCGGAGCTTCTTCATCGGGCCGAGCTCCGACTCGTAGACCTTCTTCACGCCGTCGCCGAGGGCGGTCTCGATCGCGCGGATGTCGCGGACGAGACGGGCCAGGCCCTGCGGCTCGACGGAGGCGGCCTGGTCGGAGCCCCACATCGCGCGGTCGAGGGTGATGTGGCGCTCGACGAAGGTGGCGCCGAGGGCGACGGCGGCGAGCGTGGTCGACAGGCCGGTCTCGTGGCCGGAGTAGCCGATCGGAACGTTGGGGTACTCGTCCTGGAGCGTCTGGATGACGCGCAGGTTCAGCTCTTCGGCCTTGGCCGGGTAGGTCGAAGTGGCGTGGCAGAGCAGGATGTTGGAGCTTCCGAGGACCTCGACGGCGTGCCGGATCTGCTTCGGGGTGGACATGCCGGTGGAGAGGATCACCGTGCGGCCGGTGGCACGCAGTTCGCGCAGCAGCTCGTCGTCGGTGAGGGAGGCGGAGGCCACCTTGTGGGCGGGCACGTCGAACTTCTCCAGGAAGGCGACGGCCTCGTTGTCCCACGGGGAGGCGAACCAGTCGATGCCGCGCTTCGCGCAGTGCTCGTCGATGGCGCGGTACTCGTCCTCGCCGAACTCGACGCGGTGGCGGTAGTCGATGTACGTCATCCGGCCCCAGGGGGTGTCGCGCTCGATGTCCCACTGGTCGCGCGGGGTGCAGATCTCCGGGGTGCGCTTTTGGAACTTGACGGCGTCGCAGCCGGCTTCGGCGGCCACGTCGATGAGCGCGAGGGCGTTGTCCAGGGAGCCGTTGTGGTTGATGCCGATCTCGCCCGTGACGTAGACGGGGTGGCCGGGGCCGGCGGTCTTGGCGCCGAGGGTGCGCAGACGGGAGTTGCCCATGATGGTGGTTCCTTAAGAAGTGGACGGCTATGCGGGGGTGTTGAGCTCGGGTCCGAGGAGCCAGGCGGCGATCTCGCGGATCGCACCGAAGCCGCCGGGGGCATCGGTGACCGCGCGGGCGGCGGCCCGTACGGAGTCGTGGGCGCTGCCCACCGCGACGGGCCAGCCGACGAGACGGAAGCAGGGCAGGTCGTTGACGTCGTTGCCGGCGTAGAGCACGCGCGCGGGGTCGATGCCGTGCTCGTCGCACCAGTCCTTGAGGGCGAGGTCCTTGCGGTCCACGCCGTGCAGGACCGGGATCCGCAGCTTGCGGGCGCGGGCGGCGACGACGGGGTTTTCTTCGGTGGACAGGATCAGCAGCGGCATTCCGGCGCGGCGCAGGGCGGCGATGCCGAGGCCGTCGCCGCGGTGCACGGAGACGAACTCCCTTCCGTCGGCGTCGATATGGACACGGTCGTCGGTCTGGGTGCCGTCGAAGTCCAGGACGACCGCGTCGATGTCGCCGAAGGCCGGACCGGCCGGCCGGTCCAGGAGCGGCGCGAGGGCGCGGGCGCGGGCGAGGTCGTGCGGGTCGTCGATCTCCAGGACCCGGGCGGGGTCGGTGACGACGAGCGCGGTGCGGCCGAAGAAGCGGTGCCGGTGGGCACGGAAGCCGTCGGTGGCCATCGCGTAGACGGCGCCGGTCTCCAGGTACTCCGCCTCGCGGTCCTGGCGGCGCGGCCGGTGGGCCTTGTCGTGGTTGACGCCGGTGGCGCCATCCGCGCCGCTCTTCCACAGGAAGCCGTGGCTGGGGGCGGCGGTGAAGGCGGTGTCGGCGCCGCCGCCGGCCACCTCGGACGCGACCTGGTCGATCTCCTCCGAGGTGAGGAAGGGGCTGGTGCACTGGACGAGCAGGACGACGTCGGGGGTGCGGCCACGCAGCGCCTCGAAGGTGTCCAGGGCGTGCAGGACGGCGGCCTCGCTGGTGGCCGTGTCGCCGGAGATCCCGGCGGGCCGGCGGACGGCCTCGGCGCCATGGGCGCGGGCGGCGTCCGCGATGGCCTCGTCGTCGGTGGAGACGACGACATCGGTGACGGCGGGCGCGCCGAGGCAGGCGCGGACGGCCCGGCCGACCAGCGCGATCCCGGCGACCGGGGCGAGGTTCTTGCCGGGGACACCCTTGGAGCCGCCCCGGGCGGGGACGACGGCGAGCACGGTGGGGACGGGCAGGGTGGCCGGGGTCGTCGGTGCGGGTGCGGCCGTCGGGGTGGCCTGGTGCGCCGGCGCCGGCTGGTTCGTCGGCGGATCGTTCGTCGGGGCGGGCATCACAGATCTCCCAGGCGTCGGATGACGGGTGCCACGCGCTGGACACCGTGGCGGTAGGCACCGCGCGCCGCCTCGCGGACGATCCGGCGCACACCGCTCGCGCGGGGCGCGGGCGCGGTGACGTCGAGGCGGTGGCGGGCGAGGATGCCGGGCAGATAGCCGCCGGCGGTGGACTTTGTGTAGTACGGGGCGACCGGCGGCAGGGCGGGTCCGGCGAGAAGCCGTGCGACCCGGTCGCGGGCGGCGTCGAAGGCGCGGTCGTACGAGCCGTCGGCGGCCACGCCCTGCCGGTCCAGCCAGTCCTTGTCGGGCTCGGGCACGTTCCCCGCGTCGAGTCCGTCGAAGGAGGTGAGCAGCCCGGAGCCGATGAAGTGGTGGTTGCCGAGCGCCTCGCGCACCCCGAGGTCGGTGAGGATCGCGGTGGGGATCCGCCGGTGCAGGGCTTCGAGGGCGGCCGTGGAGGAGACGGTGACCACGACGTCGCTGCGGTCGAGGACCTCGCCCATGTGCCCGTACACCAGACGGAAGTTGGGCGGCACGTCGAGATCGCGGACGAGCCGCTGGTACGGGAACTCCTCCAGGTGCGTGGTGTGTTCGCCCGGCTTGGAGCGCAGCTTCAGCAGCACCTCGCGGTCGGGACGCCGCCGCGCGTGCTCGATCAGCCGGCGCAGTACGTACGCCCGCTCGGCCCGGGTGACCGGTACGGAGGGCTGGGCGGCGAACACCAGGGTGTCGCGGCCCTCTTCGCGCCGGTACGGGGCTCCGCCGAGGAACGGCAGCGCGGCCTCGACGACGGCCGACGGGTCGGCGCCGACCCCCTCGTACACGGCGCGGAAACGGTCCGCGTCGTGACGGGAGTTGGCGAGCACGACATCGGCGCCGTGGCGCAGCAGCAGACCGTCGGCGAGCTTCTCGTAGACGACGCCGACATAGCCGGTGACGAGCACCGGGCGGCGGTCCAGGGCGAGTTCGGAGATGCCCTGGAGCAGGGCGCGCACGGTGCCGCCGACGAGGGCGAGCACGATCACGTCGTATCCCTCGCCGCGGTCGGCCGCGGCGCGTACCTCGCGCAGGAACTCCGCTCCCGTCACCTCGCGCGGCGCGACGGGAGAGACCCCGGTCTCGGCGAGCTGGCGGGTGGTGGGGGTGGCGCGGCCGCGCAGCACGAAGCCGGTGGGCCCGGCCGGTGCGGCGGACTGGGCCGATCCGGGGGCGGCTCCGGGGGCTCCGGGGGCTCCGGCATTCTCGGCGCTTCCCGGGAATTCCGCGGTGATTCTGCGTGCGGTGAGCACGCCCCATTTCCACCGCGTGTCGGAATCGGCGAGAACGGCGACGCGCACCGCTCGTTCGGTACGTGAGGACACGTCGAGGACGCTAGGAGGGATACGGGATTCGCGGCCCAACACGGCTGCAACAAAGGGTGAACAGCATCGATCCGCCGAGCGGGAAACGGACAGAAAGGGGCCGGGAAGGGGTCGGGAACAAGGGCGGTTAAGAGGCCCGCCGCTTCGTGTTCACCGCTCGTCCCCTTTCCGGTCAGGGCGAATGCCGGGGCGCCGCCTAGCGTCGGCCGGGTGGTCAAGCTCTCCGTCGTCGTGCCGTTCCACAACGTGCAGACATACGCCTCCGACACCCTGCGAAGCCTGCGCGCGAACGCCCGCGAGGACTTCGAGTTCCTGCTCGTCGACGACTGTTCGACGGACGGGACCACCGAACTCCTGGCCCGTGCCGAACAGGAGATCCCCGGCGCGCGGCTGCTCAGGCACCCACGCAACAAGGGTCTCGCCACCGCCCGCAACACCGGCCTGGACGCCGCCCGCGGCGCGTATCTGACCTTCCTCGACGGGGACGACTGGCTCTCCTCCGGCTACTACGCCCGTCTCGTCGCCGATCTCGACGCCCTGGACTGCGACTTCCTGCGCGTCGACCATGTGCAGGTCACCGGCCGCAAGCGGTCGGTGCGGCGGGTGCCGGTGGGGCGGCGCGACGAGGTGCTGAGCCCGCGCGACGTGATCCTTCCCTCGGACCGGAGCACGGCCGTGGACTATCCGTACGCCTGGGCCGGGATCTACCGGCGGCGGCTGCTCGACCGTGGGCTGCTGCACTTCACCGACGGGCTGCGCACGGCCGAGGACCGGCCGTGGATCTGGCGGCTGCACCGGGAAGCGGAATCCTTCGCCGTGACCGGGGAACCCGGAATCTTCTACCGGCGCGGAGTCGCCACCTCGCTCACCCAGATCGGCGATGTCCGGCAACTCGATTTCCTGCGCGCTTTCGACCAGGTCATCGAGGAGACCAGCGCGGATCCGGAGGCGGATCTGCTTCTTCCCAAAGCGGTCCGCACCTATTGCGCGGTGATTTCCCATCACCTCGGGAACAGCGAGCGATTCGAGCCGCGGGTGGCCCGGGAATTGCGGATCCGGAGCGCGGCGGCCCTGCGCCGGCTGCCGCAGGACGTGCTCGCGGAGACACTGGCGGCGATGGGCGAGGACCGCGCGGGCCCGCTGCGGCGGCTCAAGCGCCGGCGTCCCGTCCTCGGCGCGCCGGCCGCCGATCCGGTCGTCGACCCGGCCGTCGACCCGGCCACCCCGGTCCACCAGGAGACGAGCACCGCATGAGCAGCCGTACGAACCACCCCACCAGCACCAGCACCGGCACCGGCACCGGCACCGGCACCACGCAGATCTTCTACGTCTCCACCCTGTACGGCGCCGCGACGCTGGCCGCCGCCCTCGACAGCGGCTGCTTCGCGCCGGCCGGACGGCGGCTGCTGCTCGTCTCCACCAACGCGTCCGTGCCGGAGACCACCACCCCCGTCCACCGGATGCCCGGCTTCGAGCGGCTGCGCGGCCGCTTCGACGAGATCCTCGACTGGAACGCGACGATCGAGCCGCTGCACCCGGGCGGCTGGACCCCCCGCGCGGACGATCTGCCCCTGCTCCAGCGGTATGTGCGTCGGCTGTGGGGACTCGGCGAGGGCCCCGGTCACCGGGTCGAACTCGTCGTGGAATCCCTCCAGGTGGCGCCCGCCCTGACGATCGCCCGGCTGCTGCCGGAGGCGGCGATCCATGTGTACGCGGACGGGCTGATGAGCTACGGCCCCACCCGTAACAAGATCGATCCGCTGGTCGGCGAGCGGGTCCGGCGGCTGCTGCACCTGGATCTGGTGCCGGGCCTGAAGCCGCTGCTGCTCGCGGAGTTCGGGGCGGTCGCCGAGGCCGTACCGGCGAAGGCGTTCACCAAGGTCGTCGAGGAGCTGGCGGGGCCAGGGCCGGAGGCGGGCGAGGAGGAGAAGAAGGGCGCGGAAGCGGAGCCCGGACCGGCGCTGCTGCTCGGCCAGTACCTGGCGGCCCTCTCCCTCCTCACCCCCGAGGAGGAGGGCGACCTGCATCTGCGGATGGTGCGCGGCGCGATCGCCCGAGGCCACCGCCGACTGGTCTTCAAGCCGCACCCGAGCGCCCCCGACGCCTGGTCCGCGGCGCTGGTCCGGGAGGCGGCGGCGCTCGGCGCCGAACTGACCGTCCTGGACCGTCCGGTGCTCGCCGAGGTGCTGTACGGGGAGCTGCGGCCCGCGCTCGTGGTGGGCTGCTTCTCGACGGCGCTGTTCACGGCGAGCGCCTTCTACGGGATCCCGACGGCGAAGGTCGGCACCCGGCCGCTGCTCGCCCGGCTCACGCCGTACGCCAACAGCAACCGGATCCCCCTCGTCCTCGCGGACGCGCTCGTACCGGATCTGGAGGAGGATCCGGCGGGCGCCGGGCCTTCGCCCCTGACCAGGACCGCGCTCGCGGACCTGGTGGCGGCAGTCGGGTTCGTGATGCAGTCGAAGCTGCGGCCGGACCTGCGGGACGCGGCCGTACGTCATCTGGCCGGCCCGCACGCGGCCGTCACCCGGGAGCACGTCACCCTGCGCCGGCTGACCTCGCTCGGGCTGCCTGGCGGACTGCCGGTCCCCCGCCACCCGGGTCTGCGCCGGCTGGCCCGCCGCGCCCTGAAGCTGCGGCGGCGGGCCCTGCGGGCGGCGGCCTCGGTCCGGCGCGGCTGACCGAGGCGGCCGGCCGAGGAGGTCGACCACCGCGCCGGACCGACACCCGCGTCGGGTACGGCCGGGTCAGACCCGGCTGACCGGCTCCTGGATCTCGGTGACCCAGCCGGCCGGGTCCTCGGGGCACTCCAGGTAGAGCTCGCGGGCGTATCCGGCCGACCGGTAGCCGTTGGCGCCGATCCAGGCGGCCAGGGTCTGCTCGGTCGGCAGGATGCCGTCCATGGAGCCCCGGTGGACGATGGTGGCGGCCTGCTCGACACCCGGCAGGACGTGCACCAGCACGCCCTCCGCGACCGTCCCCTCCGGGACGGTCATCCCGGCGTGCACGACGACCGAGCCGTCGCCCCGGCCCGCGTCCTCGTAGTACGCGATGCCCGGGCCGAACCCGGTGACGCCCGCCGCCTCCAGGCGGGCGCACAGCTCCTCGTACAGCGGGCCGATGACCGGCGTGATGTCCTTCGGGCCGAAGCCGGCCGCGGCGGCGCTCAGCTCCGCGATCCGGACCGCCGGGATCTTCTTGACGACGACGTCCTGCGTGGACATGTGTCCCTCGCTCTCGATGGCTCGGAGCCGCGCGCCGACCTGGGCGAGCCGGGCCCGCGCCTCGTCCAGGGCCGATTCCAGTTCGGCCTGGCGCAGCCGCAGCATCCCGCGCAGCTCGTCCGCGCCGATCTCGTCGTCGAGGATGGCCCCCACCTGTTCCAGGGTGAAGCCGAGTTCCTTGAGCGCGATGACGCGGTTGAGCCGGGCGAGCTGGTCCGCCGTGTAGTGGCGGTAGCCGCTGTGCGGGTCGACACGGGCCGGGCGCAGCAGTCCGATGGCGTCGTAGTGGCGCAGCATGCGGACCGACACCCGCCCGTACCGGGCGAAGTCTCCGATGGTGAACATGACGACTCCTACGGGAGCGCCTCACACGGTGTCAGGGTCAACCGGTGGGCTCGCTACGAGGGGTCGGGAGAACGTGTGACGAGGGAGGCGAGGGAACGAGGGAGGCGAGGGAACGAGGGGGACGTGTCCGGGTCAGGCCGCGCTGCTCAGCGAGAGCTTCACGGCGAAGCCGAGGAAGAGCGCCCCGGCTGCCGAGGTCGCCCCGGCGGACAGCCGCTTGCGGCGGCGGAAGGCGGCGGCGAGCCGCGTACCGCTGAAGATCAGGGTGGTGAGGTAGAGGAAGCTGCCGATCTGCAGCAGCGTGCCCAGGACCAGGAAGGACAGCGCCGGGTAGGCGTAGGACGGGTCGACGAACTGCACGAAGAAGGAGATCAGGAAGAGGATCGCCTTCGGGTTGAACAGGCTGATGACCAGGGCCCTGCGGTACGGGTGCTCCGCCGCCTCGGCCGCCTTTGACGCCTGGGCGATCTCCGCCGCGACGGACTCGGCCGGTTCCCGCTCCTGGTGGTGCGCGCGCCACATGGAGATCGCCGAGCGCATCATCCCGTACGCCATCCAGGTCAGATAGGCCGCGCCCGCGTACTTCACGACGAGGAAGAGCACGGGCGTGGTCTGGAGGAGCGAGGCCGCGCCGAGGGCGGCGAGGGTCATCAGGACCGTGTCGCCGGTGAAGACGCCGGCGGCGGCCTTGTAGCCGGTCCGGGTGCCCTTGCGGGCGGCGACGGACAGCACGTAGAGGGAGTTCGGCCCCGGCAGGAGGATGATGACGGCGAGGCCGGCGAGATAGGTCGGCAGATCGGTGACACCCAGCATGATGCGGAGTGTCGCACACCAGTACGAGGTTCCGCTTTCGGGTTTCAGCAGGCGGAACCGACTGCCGGAGGGCGCCCGGAGAACGCCCGTACGGCGCCCGGAATACGGCCCGGGGAGGCCGCCGGAAGAGGCGGCCGGAAGAGGCGGCCGGGAGCACGGACCGAAAGGCCGCCGGCGCGCAGTCGGCGGCCTTTCGGAAGGCATGGGAAAACGTCGGTCAGAAGGCGTCCGTCGGCACGTACGTGCCCCACACCTCGCGCAGCGCGTCGCACACCTCGCCGACCGTGGCCCGCGCCTTCAGCGCCTTCTTCATCGGGTACAGGACGTTGTCCGTCCCCTCCGCCGCCTTCTTCAGCTCCGCCAGCGCCGCGTCGACGGCCGCCTGGTCGCGCCCGGCGCGCAGCACGGCGAGCCGCTCGGCCTGCTGCGCCTCGATCGCCGGGTCGACGCGCAGCGGCTCGTACGGCTCCTCGACGTCGATCGTGTAGCGGTTGACGCCCACGACGACCCGCTCGCCGGAGTCCGTCTCCTGCGCGACGCGGTACGCCGAGCGCTCGATCTCGCTCTTCTGGAAACCGCGCTCGATCGCGTCGACCGCGCCGCCCAGCTCCTCGACCTTCGTCATCAGCTCGACCGCCGCGGCCTCGACCTCGTCGGTCATCCGCTCGACCACGTAGCTGCCCGCGAACGGGTCGACGGTGGCGGTGACGTCGGTCTCATACGCGAGGACCTGCTGGGTGCGCAGCGCGAGCCGGGCCGACTTGTCCGTCGGCAGCGCGATGGCCTCGTCGAAGGAGTTGGTGTGCAGCGACTGCGTGCCGCCGAGGACGGCCGCGAGCCCCTGCACCGCGACCCGCACCAGGTTGACCTCGGGCTGCTGGGCGGTGAGCTGCACGCCGGCGGTCTGCGTGTGGAAGCGCAGCATCAGCGACTTCGGGTTCTTCGCCCCGAACTCCTCCTTCATCACCCGCGCCCAGATCCGGCGGGCCGCGCGGAACTTCGCGACCTCCTCCAGGATCGTCGTCCGCGCCACGAAGAAGAACGACAGACGCGGCGCGAAGTCGTCCACGTCCATGCCGGCGGCGACGGCCGTCCGGACGTACTCGATGCCGTCCGCGAGCGTGAACGCGATCTCCTGCGCGGGCGAGGCGCCGGCCTCGGCCATGTGGTAGCCGGAGATCGAGATGGTGTTCCACTTCGGGATCTCGGCCTTGCAGTACTTGAAGATGTCCGCGATCAGCCGCAGCGACGGCTTGGGCGGGAAGATGTACGTGCCGCGGGCGATGTACTCCTTCAGCACGTCGTTCTGGATCGTGCCGGTCAGCTTCTCCGCCGGGACGCCCTGCTCCTCGGCGACCAGCTGGTACATCAGGAGCAGCAGCGACGCGGGGGCGTTGATGGTCATCGACGTGGAGACCTTGTCCAGCGGGATGCCGTCGAACAGCACCCGCATGTCGTCGACCGAGTCGATCGCCACTCCGACCTTGCCGACCTCGCCGTGCGACAGCGGCGCGTCGGAGTCGTGGCCCATCTGGGTCGGCAGGTCGAAGGCGACCGACAGACCCATGGTGCCGTTGTCGATGAGCTGCTTGTAACGGGCGTTGGACTCCACGGCGGTGCCGAAGCCCGCGTACTGGCGCATGGTCCACGGCCGACCGGTGTACATCGACGGGTACACACCCCGGGTGAAGGGGTACGCGCCCGGCTCGCCCAGCTTCTCGGCCGGATCCCAGCCCTCCAGGGCGTCCGGCCCGTACACCGGTTCGATGGGCAGTCCGGACTCCGACTCGCGCGCCATGTGCTGTGCCTCCCGATCAACCGCTGCTGCTCAGCGGCAAACTCAACCGCTACTCGTGGGTACCGACCCCTCGCGACGGACTGTAGTGCCGGGCGTACCGGCCGGAGGAGAGCAGCCCGCTGGGACCTTCCTCACAGCATGCCCGTCTCGGTTCGGTCACGTGCGCAACCGCGCGCGGCGGGGAAGCATCCCTTGGGTACACACGACTTGGTGCACACGACGTGGCACACACGGTTTGCGCGGCTATCCGGGGGGACACCGATGAAACGTTCGTCGTCCGTCATACGTGCGGCGGTCCTGGCCGCCGCGGCCGTCGCCCTGGCGGCGGGCTGCGATCCGGGGCAGGGGGCCACCGCGGGGGCGGGCGGGGGCGCGTCCTCCGCGTCGGCGTCCGCTTCCGCGCCGGCGGCGGTGCCGTCCGGGAAGCCGGCCGGAACGCCGACGGACGACGCCAAGCCCTCCTCCCCCGCTCCCGCTCCCTCCGCCTCCTCCGCCAAGCCCACGGCCACGGCCACGCCTTCTCCGTCGCCTTCCGCGAAGGTCCTGATGGCCGAGGGTGCCGAGAGCGCGCGGGTCCGTGAACTCCAGGCGCGGCTGCGGCAGGCCGGCGTCTTCGGCCGGGCGCCCACCGGCTTCTACGGCTCGATCACCACGGCCGCGGTGCGCGCCTTCCAGAAGAAGCACGGGCTGCCGGCGACCGGCTCGGTCGACCAGACCACCTGGGACCGGCTGGTCGCGGGGACGCACCGGCCGACCACCGCCGAGCTGACCCCGCCGACCACCAACACCCTCGACAAGCCCGATCCGCGCTGTCTGACCGGGCGGGTGCTGTGCGTCAGCAAGGAGAGCCGGACGCTCGCCTGGATGATCGACGGCAAGGTCGTCTCGGCGATGGACGTGCGCTTCGGCTCGGAGAACACCCCGACCCGCGAGGGCACCTTCCGGGTGGAGTGGAAGGCCCGGGACTGGACGTCGACGATCTACCACACGCCGATGCCGTACTCGATGTTCTTCAGCCGGGGCCAGGCCGTGCACTACTCGCCCGACTTCGCGGCCCGCGGCTACGCCGGCGCGTCGCACGGCTGCGTCAACGTCCGGGACAGGGCGAAGCTCGCGCGCGTCTTCGACCAGGTGAAGGTCGGCGACAAGGTCGTCGTCCACTGGTGACGTGCCGTGAAGTGGAGGAACGGCAGCGGGAGAGGAAGGGGCGCGGGCGGGTCCGGGGGAACGTGACCCGCCCGCGCCAGGTGCGCCGAGCCGGAGGTACGGGGGGAACCCCGGCTCTGTGCGCTCGCCGATGACCAGTCGGCTCACTCTCTACTGCGTCTCGGGGCCGGAAAGTGTCACACCCTCCGGCATATGCCTTCCGGTGGAGACGCCGGGAGCGGGCACGTCAGGCGAGGGCGAGGGTGGGTTCGCGCTGTTTGACTTGGTCGTTCTGGCGGTCGTTCGGGCTGTTCTTGTTGCCCTGGCTGTTGCCGTTGCTCTTGTTGCCACTGTTGTTGTGGCCGGCCTGGCTGTTTCCGGCGGACTGCCCGTGGTTCCCGCCGTTGCTGCTGTTGTTGCTGTTGCTGTTGTTGCTGTTGCTGTTGTTCTTGCCGCTCCCGCTGCCGTGCCCGTTCCCGTTCCCGTTGCTGTTCCCGTGCCCGTTGCCGCCGTTGCCGTCGCCATCGGAATCGCCTCCGTCGGAACCGGAGCCGCCGCCGTTCCCGGAGTTGCTGCCGGAGCCGGAGCCGGAGTTGGAGCCTGATCCGTTCCCGTTCCCGCTGCCGTTCCCGGAGTTGTTGCCGTTGCCCGAGCCGCCGCCGTTCCCGGAGTGCGTACGCCCGCTGGTCGGCGTACGTCCGGCCGGGGGTGTCGCCGACGGGCCGGAAGCCCCGGACAGCAGCCGGTCGCAGTAGCGCTTGACGGTCTCACCGTTGCGGAGCAGGGTGCCAAGCCGCTGCCGCCCGTTCGCCGCGAGCGTGCCCGCGCGGTAGTCGCGGCAGGCCTGGAGCACCCGGGCGCGTTCGGCGGTGCCACTCCCGTCCTCGTCCTCGTCCCCGTCCCCGTCCTCTTCCGGGTCGGTCCCGGTGCCCGTGCCGGGCTCGTCGGCGGTGCCGCCGGGCCGGGCCGGGCCGGTGCCCGGGCCGGAGGTCGTACCGGGCGTGGCGGACGACCCGCCGGAACCCCCGGAGGACGTCGCGGGCAGTTCGGTGCCGACGCCGCCGGCCGTGCCGGAGGCGTTCGGGCCGGCGGTCTGGGCGGCACTGACCGAGTCGCCCGCCGGGTGGGAGGTCAGCGGCAGGACACCCGTACCCGCGGCGACGGCGACCCCGCCGACCGTGACGGCGGCGAACGCGGCGGCCAGCCCGTACCGCAGCGAACGTCCCCAGCGGCGGGACCCGGCGGCGGGCCCGAGCCGGACGGCGCCGAGGTCGGTCGCCCGGCCCGGCCCAATTGCCCCGGCCGACAGAGGTTTGGCACCGGTCCCCCGCCCCGCGGCGGATGCCCGGAAGGCGGCCAAGGCGGCTGCCTCGCCGGGGAGTTCGCCGTCGGGACCGACGGGGGTCAGGGGTGGTGGCGTACGGGCCGATTCGAGGGCGCTCGCGAGGAGCCGGGCCTGGTCGCGGGCCTCGTCGCTCGGGGGGTCGACGGGCTCACCGCGCAGCAGCCGCTCCGAGGTCTCCTGGTCGAGCCATGCATACCGCTCGTCGGCCATCACATGTCCTTCTGCGTCCGCGCGCGTGTTTGCGTCACACGTCCGGGGGGCGGGGCTCCGGCCCGTACGGCGCGCTGGGCGGGCACGGCGCCGAACGGTCCGGTGTCGTCGGCGCCGCCGTCCGGGCCGGAAGCGCCGAGGAGTTCGGCGAGTTTCCTCAGTCCGCGGTGGGCGGCGGTGCGTACGGCGCCGGGGCGCTTGCCGAGGGTGTCGGCGGCGCTCTTGGCGTCCAGACCGACGACGACGCGCAGCACCACGGCCTCGGCCTGATCCTGGGGCAGTTGGGCGATGAGATGCATGGTGTGGCCGGTGGCCAGGGCCTCCAGCGCCTCGTCCGCGGTGTCGGACTCGGCGGGTGTGTCGGTGAGTTCGGTCTCGTCGCCGCCGACGGCGGGACGGCGGCCGCGCATCCGGATGTGGTCGAGGGCGCGGTTGCGGGCGATCCGGGCGGCCCAGCCGCGGAAGCGGTCGGCGTCGCCGGTGAAACGGTCGAGGTCGCGGGCGATCTGGAGCCAGCTCTCGGAGGTGACGTCCTCGGCGTCGGCTTCGCCGACGAGGGTGCGCACGTAGCCGAGGAGCCGTGGATGCACCGCGTGGTACACGGCGCGGAATGCCCGCTCGTCGCCGTTCCGCGCGGCGAGCACTGCGGCCGTCAGCTCCGCCTCGTCCCCCAGCACTCCCCACACCTGTCCGTCGTCGCGCTCATCGTGGCCGGTGGTCACCGCCACGCCGCCCCCCGGCGCAGCAGAACGCTACGTCGTCTCCGGGCACCGCGTCCACGCGGTCCGGAACTTTGTACAACGCGCAACTTCCCGGTCGGATGCCCGGGTCGGGGTGGGGTGTGACAGAAATCGGGGCGACGGCGCTGTAAGGAATACGGAGCCGCCTCGGCGACTCCACGGTTGACGACCGGGGCCTCTCCTGTGGGGGGTGGCGGCCTCGGTCGTCTTCCATTTCCGGGTCACTCCGGCAGGCTCCTGCTCAGCGGGAGTGCGTCGCGCGCCGGGCGTCCGCCGGGCGTTCTTGAGCCAGGACACGTAGTCCTCCCAGCCCCGATCCTCGAAGAGGATCCTCACCCGGCATCCACGGCAGGGTCGACCGCGTCCGGATCGATCAGCGCACGCTCCGACACGCCGACGGTGCTCAGGGCGTTCTCGTACGCCCTGAGCAGCCGCCGCGCGTTCGCGGGCGAGCGGAGCAGGTACGAGCCTTCGCGCAGCGCGGCGTAGTCCTCGGTTGAGACGAGCACGGCATTCCCATGCCTGGAGACGATCTCGACGGCTTCGTGGTCGTCGTCGGCCCTCTTGGTCAGCGGGAAGAGGGCCTTACGGGCTTCGCTCGCGGTGATAGGCACGGACTGCTTCTCCGTCACGGACTGCCTCTCTGCGTCGGGTGTGCTTGCCGTCGGCCCGCCCCAGACGCCGCCCGGCGGCCGGCGGCCGACAGTCGGCGTCAGGCCGTGCGGATCGACCGCAGGATGCCGGACGCCCCATGGGCGAGGAGTTCGCCCGCGACCACCGCGCCCACCTTCTCCGGGTCCTCGACCGGGCCCTCGCCCGCCGCCGTGACCTGCTGGGCGCCGTCGAGGGAGGTCACCGTGGCGGACAGGTGGAGCATTCCGTCCGGGCCGATCCGGCCCCAGGCGCCGACCGGGACCGAGCAGCCGCCGTGGAGTTCGGCGAGCAGGGCGCGTTCGGCGCGGACGCAGGCGTCGACCCCCGGGTCCCCGGTGGCGGCCAGAAGCTCGGCGGCCAGGGAGCCGGCACGGACCTGGATGCCGAGCGCGCCCTGGCCGGGGGACGGCAGGAAGACGGCGGGGTCGAGCACCTCGTGCGCCTCGGGCAGCAGACCGAGCCGGTTCAGGCCGGCCGCCGCGAGCAGGACGGCGTCCAGTTCGCCCTTGGTGGTCCGGGCCAGCCGCCCGGGGACGTTGCCGCGGATCGGCACCACCCGCAGGTCGGGGCGCAGGGCGAGGAGCTGGGCCACGCGGCGCGGGGCGCCCGTACCGACGCTCGCTCCGCGCGGAAGGCCGGCGAGCGTCGCGCCGCACAGCACGTCCCGGACGTCCTCGCGCGGGCCGGGGGTGGTCAGCAGGAGCGTGCCCTCGCTCACGGCGGTGGGGAGGTCCTTGAGCGAGTGCACGATCACGTCGACCTCGCCCGCGACCAGGGCCGCCTCCTGGTTGGTGGAGAAGGCCGACCCGCCGGACGTCTTCGCCACCTCGGCCAGGGTCGGGGTCACGCGGTCCCTGTCCCCGCCTTCGAGGATGACCTGGCGCTTGAACGTGACCCCGGGGAACCGCTCGGCGATCGGCGCGAGCCACTCCGCGACCTGGGCGCGCGCCAGCTTGCTGGCCCTCGATCCGATCCGTACCACGTCACCCATTCGGATCAACTCCTCGACAGAGATGGCCTATTGGGCCTTCATCGTACGCGCGTGGAGGGTGCTCGGATTCCGACACTTTGTCACCAAAGGGTCGGTATGGGTGTCGAGGGGGTCACAGGGCCCGTGGGGGGCGAATCAGGCGCCGCGAGCCGGTGCCGAAGAGCGCCGGCCGGAACACGCTCCTCGGGTACGCCCCCGAGGACACCGCGAGCCGATCGCCGCCGCCGGCGCGGAGACCGCCACCTCACCGCCGCGCCACCTCACCGCCGCGCCACCGCGGGCATCCGGGGAGAGATACCCGACGAGGACGCGACGGCCGCCGGACGCGTCCCGGCCCTGACCTCCGGGCGCGCCGTGCACGGACTCCGGCCACCGGGCCCGCCGGCGCGCAACTCGTGGCACCGGCGCCGAAACCGACCGCTCACCCTCCTCGACCCGGGGAGGGGCCCGCGAAGACGACGAACGTCCGCGCGGTCGTGCCGGGAGGGCGGAGGAAGGCGGGCTCAGTCCTGGGGAAGCCGTGGAGGGGACGCCACCGTGCTGGCGACCATCCGCCGGACGGTCTGTTCGTCGAAGTTCTCCTCGAAGAAGAGGCTGCGGAAGAGGATGGCCCCCGCCCACGAGTCGAGGACCAGGGAGATGTCGGTGTCCGGCGGCAGGACGCCGCGTTCGACGGCGCGCTCCAGGACGACACGCGAAGAGGCCTTGCGGCCGTCGATCAGGCGCTCGGTGAGGAAGCTGCGCAGCCCCGAGTCGTCCGCGACGTCCGCCACCAGGGCCGGCAGCGCCGCCCGGATCTTCTGCGAGCAGTACAGGTCGGCCAGGGAGCAGGCCACCGCGATCAGTTCGGCCCCGCTGTCGCCCGTATCCTCGTTCGGGATCGGGGGCAGTTCCTCGCGTACGGCGTCGAGCACCAGGGCCGGCTTGTTGGGCCAGGAGCGGTAGATCGTCGCCTTGCCGACGCGGGCCTCCGCGGCGACTCCGCCGATGGTGAGCTTGGAGTAGCCGTTTTGAGCCAGGATCCGCAGCGTCGCACCGAGGATCCGGTTGCGCGCGTCCAAGTCCCGCATGTGGGTGCCGGAGTGGTCCGATACTTGTTTCAGATTCCTGTTTTGTCCCATGGATCTCTCGTCTTTTGGGCGCGGAGCGCGGATGCCACTGGAGCTATTGGAACGAGACGACTCGTTCCATGCAGCTGGATGGTATCCGATCGCCCTCCTTCGAGAAGCACAGGATTGGCCGAAGTCAATACCGTCCCGAAGTCGGTTCCGTGGCCGTCCCCACACGGATCGGCACACCGTGTGGTCACCCGCACCGGCACCCCCGCGGCGCGGGCCCCACGGCAGCCCGATCCCTCCGCAACTGCCCCCAAGGGGCGGCAGTGCGCATTACCAAACGTTCTTTCTACGTCCACCGCAGGCAGAAGACCAAGTCGGGACCGGGATCCGCGGCGACGGCCGACCGCCCGGCGTCCGCCGGCACCTCACGGCGGGCAGCCGACGGCGGAACGACGCACCGGCGGTTCTCCGGATCGACCCCGCCCCGGCCACCGCGGCGACATCTTCGCGGGTGTGGCCGAGACTCGCCGCTCACTCTGGCAACTCTGTTAAGTACGAGCGGCCGTGTGCCGAAGGCGCGCACCCCGGACGAGCCGGCACGGCGTCAGGCCCCACCCCGGCACGCCATCCCGGCACGCCATCCCGCCACACCCCTCCGCCGTGCCACTCCGCCATGCCACTCCGCCATGCCACTCCGGCGCGCCGCACGCTCCCGTACGAGCCGACGCGGTCAGAGGCCGTCGGCCCACGCGCGGATCCGCTGTGCCACCGGGGCGCCCTTGCGGACCCAGCGCACATGGTCGACCCGGACCCCCTCGGCGGGTTCGTACCGCCATCGCTCCACGGTGGCCGACGGCAGCGTGGCGCACAGCCGCTCCACCGCCGTCGCGGGAGCGAGGGAGTCCCCGGCCACCGAGACGGCGAGCACCGGAAGGCGTACGTCCCCCAGCCGCTCGGCGTAGTCGACGTCGGCGCCCGAGGGCTCGAACCGGCCGGTACGGGCGATCTTGGCCCAGTCCCGGATCAGCCGGGCCGGCTGCCGCCCCGCGAATCCGAGCCGGTGCCCTGGGAAGTAGCCCCACAACCGGGCGATCACGGCGGCCAGTTGCGTGCTCAGCAGCACCCGCAGCCCGCTCAGGCCCGGGAATCCGCGGAAGTCCACCGACCCGGCGGCCACGAAGATCAGGCCGTCGACGCCCTTCGGCTCCCGGGCCGCGTACAGCACGGAGACCTGGCCGCCGATGCTGTGCCCGAGCAGGTACAAGGGGACGCCCTCGCCGAAGCGTTCCCGCACCGCCGCCACCATCCGAGGCCAGTCCCGCGAGGCCAGCTCGTCGTAGCCGTGGCGGGAGCCCCGGCCCGGCCTCGGCCCGCTCTCGCCCTGCCCGCGCAGGTCGGCGGCGACGGACGCGATGTCCAAGGCCGCCAACTCGTCGCAGAACGGGGCGTAGTACGAGGCCTTGACCGCCATGGCGGGCCAGATCAGCACCACCGCGCGCGGCGCCCGCGCCGGCTCGGCGACCTGGGCGACGATCCGCTGGGGGCCGTCACCGCGCTCCGCCGGCAGCGGCACCTCCCAGCGGGTCGCGCTCATCGGGCGGAGTCCGAAAGGAGCATGTAGTCCAGGCGGGCGTCCTGGGTCTCGGCCGACCAGCGGCCGGCCGCCTCCATGCGCTCCTCGATACCGGTGTCGACCAACCGGCGGCCGGGCCAGATCTCGTAGTCGCCGATGAATTCCGCGTGCTGGGCGAGGCCCTCCTGGAAGAGCGACTCGCGGCGGAACAGCACCTCCTCCATGGGGAGCTTCTCCCACAGGCGGCGGCCTTCCGTGATGATGTCGAGCAGCCGCGGGCGCTGCTCCGGGTGCTTCGTCAGATAGTCGCGCACGACCGAGCTGCCGACCGCGAGGTGCCGGATCTCGTCCATGTTGGCGCCGCGCTCCACCAGGGCCGCGCCCGGGTCCAGCGGACGCCACTTGCGCTCGCTGAGCTCGGCGGCCGGCGCCAGGATGCCCTCCACGAGGACGGTCAGCACCAGCACGCCGCCGTGGAAGTCGCCCTGGTCGCGCAGGACTTCGAGGCCGAACTTCTCCAGCGGGTCCAGCACCGAGGCCGCGGTCGTCGCGGCGGTACGGGCGACCTCGTCCGCGATCTGCCCCTCGGACAGGCCCACGCGCAGCAGGTGCTCCCGGAAGATACGGGCGTGGCGGGCCTCGTCGATCAGCTGCGTCGAGAAGAATTCGAGGTCGTCGGTGCTCGGGGCGTGGAAGACCAGGAAGGACAGCGCGCGGGTCGCCTTCTCCTCCGCCAGGTGACGGAAGGTGAACTCGTCGACGAGGGCGTCGCGCAACGGGCCCGGCTCGCACACCGCCGCGGTCGGTCCCGCGTCGGGCACCGAACCGTCGGAGAGCCGCCGCAGCATCGTGCCCGCGACGTGGCGCAGCCAGTACGGCAAGTTGCAGTCCGCCGTGGTCAGTTCGAGCGTCCGGGCGCCTTCGAGCACGCTCGGGGCACGGTCCCAGTCGGCCTCGACGGGGGTGGTGGTCATGGGGATTCCTCTTTCTCTTCTCGGATGTCCCGCCGGAGCAGGGGGTGGTGCCGGGGATGTGGGGGTGGTGCCGGGGACGTGGGGGGGGCCGGCGATGTGGGGGGGGTGCCGGCGATGTGGGGTGTGCCGGGGGAAGCTTGCGCGGGGAGTCGTACGGGAAGTCGTGCCGGACATGGCCGCCAGCCGCGCCCGCCGGCCGTATCCGCAGGCCGCCGCGCGCCGGAGGCTCAGATGGAGCCCGTGGTCCGCAGCAGGTGCCAGAGCGGAACCGGACGCACCCCGCCCTGGAACGCGACGTACTCCGGCTCGATCGCGTGCGGCGCCCACTTGAGCTTGAACGCCTCCTGCGACCGCGCGGGATAGACCAGCCGCCCGTGCTCGGCGACGAGCCGCAGCGCCTTGGTCATCCCCCGGCTCGCGCCCTCGGGCTCGTGCCGGTCGTCGAGACCGGCGAACGGGGTCAGCCCGAGGTGCAGCCAGGGCGCGCCCTCCTCCTGGAAGCGGCCGAGGGCGGTCAGGTTGACCAGCTCCACGGTCCCGACCGGAGCCCGGGGCGACCTGCGCGTCAGGTCGTACAGCCAGCCCGGCCGGCTGCCCCACACCGGGGAGTAGGTGATGTAGCCGACCGTGCGGCCGTCGTGCCGGGCGAGGAAGGTACGACGCAACGGCGCCGCCGGACCGCCCCGTTCGCCGATCAGGAAGGACAACTCCTTCACATGGCGGCCCTTCGCCGCGAGCCATTCGGCATCGATGGCGTCGAGCTCGCGCCGGTCTCCCGGATCGCCCGGGTCCGTCTCCACGACGGTCACGCCGTCCCGCCGGGCCCGGTTGACGTTCTGCCGGACCTTGGCCAGGGCTTTGCCGCGCGAGGTGAAGCGGGCCAGGTCGATACCGTACGTGCTGCCGACCTGGTTCACGGTGAACCCGCGCTCCGCGTACAGCCCCACGTCGGCCCGCCCGACCTGCGCGGCCGTCAGCCGGGGCGGCGCTCCCGGACCGGAGGCCAGCCGGCCGAGGAACTCGTCGAGCAACCTTCCCCGCTCGGCCGGTGCGGCGAAGGGGGCCGCGAACTGCACCACGTCGCGGCGCCCGCGCCGCGTGTAGGCGACGAGTCCGTCCGCGTCGCGGCCCTGGTAGCGGTGGGTGGCCCCGTTGAGGGCCAGTGCCGCGCTCGGGTGGTCGGCGTGGGCGCGCAGCAGCTCCACGGCCCGCGCCACCTCCCGGTCCGTGACCGCGGCGGGACCCGCGGTCATCCGCGCGCCCCGACCGGGGCCGGGGAGTCCTGGCCGCCCGGCTCCACCGCCGGCCCCACCCCCGACTCCACCGCCGACTCGAACTTCGTGAACGCCGGGTGCGGCTTCGGCTCGAACTCCACGGAGAACGGCTTGAGGAAGTTGCCCAGCAGGCCCCGGTCCCCGCACAGGTGGATCGGAACGGCGAGCAGGGCCCACTCCCAGCCGAACACCCATGCCCACAGGCCCACGACCGCGCCCGCGGTCAGCCAGCTGTGCATCGTGTTGTACAGGACGTAGTAGACGCGCGACACGCGCCCGTCCCGGGCCCGGTGGTGGGCTATCGCCCCCGGGATGTAGCCGATGAGGTCGATGTACAGGAACAGGCCCACGGCCACCGGCCAGCGCACCTCGTCCCAGTGCGCGATCAGCAGCCAGGCGCTGATGACCAGGCCGACCATGTACTCGGCACGCAACAGCCCGTAGGTGGTACGGGACTCGAAGCGGTTCGCGGCGTCCACTACGCGGCCTCCCCGCCCAGCAGGGCCTTCAGGATGGTCGCGATGGTCTCGCGCAGCACCCGCTCGGCCACCGGGTCGATGATCCCGGCGAGGCTCGGCAGGCCGAAGTCGAACTTGGCCTCGAAGCGCACGACGCACCCGGCGCCGTCCGGCCCCGCGGGCGTCACCTGCCACTGGCCGTCGAACACCTCGAAGTCGCCCGCGGTCTGGCGGAAGGAGATCAGCATCTCCGCGTCGTCGAAGACGTCCTCCTCGGACCAGGACAGGACTCCGTTGCGGAAGTCCACCTCCCAGTCGCTGACGACCGCCCCGTCGGCGTCCGCCGGGTGCACCTCCACCTTGCGAACGATGTCGACAAGCTCGGGGTAGCGCCCGAAGTCGCGCACCAGCCCGTACGCCGTCCGCGCGTCGACACCCGCGCTGCGGTGTTCCAGCTCTACCGCTCTCATGTCAGCTGCTCCTTGTTCGTGTCGCCGTTCTGCGGGAAGCGCGCGCCGAGCGCCTGCGCGGCCGCGTGGACCGCCTCGGACAGCTCGTCCAGCTCCCCGTCGCCGAGCACCGCCGGCGGGGTGAACCGGACGACCGTGTGCGCGTTGAGCGAGTGGTTCACGATGATGTGGCGGTCCAGCAGTTCCAGCAGGAACTCCCCGGCGGCACCGGCGTCGTGGAACTCCACGCCGATGAGCAGCCCCACACCCCGGACCTCGCGGACCAGGTGCCCGCAGTGCTCGGTCACAAAGGCGCGCAGCCGGGCGAGGAGTTCCTCGCCCAGCCGGGCGGCCCGGTCGGTCAGGCCCTCGTCCCGGATCACGTCGATCGCCGCCTCGGCGGCGGCCATGGCGACCGGGGCCGCGGAGAACGTCGAGGTGTGGATGAACGGGTCACGGTCGAAGACCGCGAAGGCCTTCTCCGTGGCGATCGTCGCCGCCACCGGGATCACCCCGCCGCTGAGCGACTTGCCGGCCAGCAGGATGTCGGGCGAGATCGCCTCGCGGTCCGCGCCCCACCAGGCGCCGAGCCGGCCCATCCCGGTCTGGATCTCGTCGAGAATGAACAGGGCCCCGGTCGCCCGGCACAGGTCCGCCACCTCCTTGAGGTAGCCGTCCGGCGGGATGATGACGCCCGCCTCGCCCTGCACCGGTTCCAGGATGACCGCGGCGTCCGAGCCGTCGGATCCGAGTTCCGCCGCCAGCGCGGCCACGTCGCCGAACGGCACGTGGGAGACCAGCGGCAGCAGCGGCCGGAACGGGTCCTGGTACAGCGGCTTCCCGGTCACCGACAGCGCGCCGAGCGTCTTGCCGTGATAGCCGCCGCGGGTCGCGATCACCCGGCGGTGGCCGAGGCTGCGGGCCATCTTCAGCGCCGCTTCCACCGCCTCCGCGCCCGAGCCGGAGAAGTGCACCCGCTCCAGGCCGTCCGGGCAGACCCCGGTGAGCGCCGCCGCGGCCCGCGCGGCCGACGGCTCCAGCAGCAGCCGGGTGGCCAGCGGCAGCGTACGGATCTGCCGCTCGACCGCGGCGACCACCCGGGGGTGGCAGGCGCCGGTGAGGAAGACCCCGTACCCGCCGGCGTTGAGGAAGTCCTCTCCGTCGGCCGTACGGATCCGGCAGCCGGCCGAGGAGACCTCGACGTGGCCGCCGAACATCTCGCCGAGCTTGCCGCGCCCCCGGCTCAGGTGCGCCTTGTACCCGGCGGCCACGCTCTGCCCCGTGAGGTGGGCGGGCGGGGCCGCGCTCTGCCCCAGGGGGCCGGGGGCCGCGCTCACGCCGCTCACCGGACCCGCAGGGGCTCGCCGGCGCAGTGGTCGAGCAGCGCCTGCGCGGAGGCCGTACGCGACGGCGGGTGGAAGGCCAGCGCCCGGCTGACGGCCAGCAGGCCGCCGATGTCGGGCGAGGTGGCGAACGCCAGCCCGCCGAGGGTCTCCGCCGCCCGGTCCGCGACGTTCACCAGCAGGTCCTGCACGGCGAAGCGCGCGTTGAGGGACGCGGCCAGCTCGTCGTTGCCCACCGGGCCCGTGTCGACCTGCCGGGCGACGTTCTCGGCCAGCCCCGAGGCCGCCTCCATGCCGGTGACAAGGGCGGCCCGGTCGGTGGCGCTGCCGCGCCCGCCGGCCACCGCCGCCTCGGCGAGCCGGCCCACCGCGCCGGTGTACGCCGCGGTGACCAGCAGCTCGAACCAGACGAAGCCGACCGTCTGGAGCGTGTCCAGGCCCGAACCCAGCTCGGTCTGCGTCCGCAGCATCAGCTCGTCCGGGACGTGCACGTCCTCCAGCCGGACCTCGTCGCTCTCCGCGCCGGCGAGGAAGGGGGCGCTCCAGAACGGCTTGCGGGTGATGCCCGGGGACTGGGCCGGCACCAGCGCCACGCCCAGTTCGCTGCCGCCCTGCCCGTCGGCGGCGGGCAGCGCCACTCCGGCGGTCAGCAGGTCCATCGAGTGGGTCAGGCTGCACGGCTTCTTGACGCCGTTGACCAGGAAGCCACCGCCCTCGGCGGGCACGGCCGTGACCGACGAGTCCAGGATGCCGGCGCCGGTACGGCCCTCGGCGAACCCGGACGCGACCAGCAGCCGGTCCCGGGCGATGGCCTCGATCAGCATCCACTCCAGGCCGCTCGCGTCCTCCGAGGCGACCAGGGCGACCAGGCTGGCCACCGAGAAGTTGTGCATCGCGGCCGCGACTCCGAGCGAGGGGGAGATCGCCCCCAGCGCCCGCCCGACCCGTACGGCGTCCAGGGCGCTCGCGCCCCCGCCCCCGTACGCCTGCGGAATGAGCAGCCCCGGCCCGCCGCACTTGCGGAAGGCGGTGAGCCCCGGCCCGCCCGGCGCCTCAAGGGTCGCCAGGGGGACGTTCCCAAGCTCCTCGGCCAGCCCCGGCAGGTACTTCTCGCACGCCTCGCGGGCGTCGTTCATGGCGCGCATCAGACCGATGCCTCCTTCTTCTTCAGGTCCGCGAACACGGCCTCGGTGGGGCGCACGCCGTGCGCCACGCTGACGCCCTGGAGGTGGGAGGTGCGCAGGACGGGGTAGTTGCCCTCGCCGCCGGGGCCGCCGGTCAGGCCGGTGCCGCCGTGGGTGGGCAGGACCGGGAGGAAGCCGATGTGCGAGTCGTTCACCTTGAGCAGTCCGCCGCCGCGCACCCGGGCCACGTAGCGGTCGGCGACCGCCCGGTCGCCGGTCCACAGCGAGTTGCGCAGCCCGTACTCGTTGGTGTTGACGAAGTCGATCACTGTCTCAAGGAGTCCTTCGGTCTCCTCCGGCGCGGGGACGACGACCGGCAGCAGCGGGAAGAACGTCTCGTGGCGTACGGCGTCCAGGTCCCGGGCCTGCTTGAGCCCGTCGACGCGGACGACGGTGGGCTCCAGGAACAGCCCGCCGACCTCGTCCACCTCGCCCGACACGGCCAGCCGCCGTCCGCCGCAGACCAGTTCGGCGCCGCCTTCGAGCGCCTGGTCCAGCACGGCCTTGAACAGGTCGGTGCGCAGTACGGGCGAGAGCAGCGTCCCCGGCTCCTCGGGGTAGCCCGGCCGGATCGCCGCGGCCCGCGCGGTCACCTTCGCCAGCAGCTCGTCCGCGACGGCCGGGTGGACCACCGCGACGTTGGGCACCATGCAGATCTGCCCGGAGCCGTAGAACGCCTCGGTGAGCGCCTCGGCGGCCAGGTCGAGGTCCGCGTCGTGCCAGACCACGCAGATGTCGTTGCCCGCGAGTTCGAGGACGGGCTTCTTGCCGGCGGCCACGCACTGGGCGCCGAACTCGATGCCCTGCCGGCTGCCGCCGAAGTACATGACGTCGTCGACGAGCGGGCTCTCCAGCCAGGCCCGCATGGTGCCGGGCGCGTCCGAGCAGAGCACCGAGAGCGCCGCGGCGGGCGCGCCGACGGCCTCCAGGGCCGGGGCGATCAGCTCGCGCAGGATGTGCATCACGCCGAGCGGCGCACTCTTCGGGGCGCGGACCACCAGCGCGTTGCCGGCCGCGAGCGCCCAGATGCCCAGCAGGACGTTGGCGATCGTCGCGTTCTGCGGCGGGTTCAGGCAGACCACTCCGTCGGCGACCCGGCGTACCGTCAGCTCCCGCTGCGCCGTGTCGACCCGGTGCTCCATCTGGCTCGCGAGGAACTCGCGGGTCTGCGGTGCGGTGTTGGCGAGGATGCCGGAGGCCTCCCAGCGGGCGAGGGCCGAGGGGTGCCCCTCCGCGATCATCAGGTCGACGATCTCGTCGTGCTTCTCGCGCACCAGCTCGTGGAAGACCTCGACCAGCCGCATCCGGGTGGCGAGCGGGGCGGCCGACCACTCTTCGGCGGCCCGCGAGGCCGACTGCAGCGCCGCCTCCACCTCGTGCGGATCGGCGACGGCCGAGCGTCCGATCACGTAGTCGGGCGCGTCCTCGGGAGCGAGCTGCCCGCTCTCCAGAGCGCGTTTGGTCCGCACGGAACCGAAGAAGTCACGCAGCATGGCGGAGGCGCGCACGGTGTACACCCACTGGGTGCCCGGCCGGTCCTGTCCGTCCACGTAAGAGCCGTAACTCAGCATCGCGGTCAGCCTTCCTGGTCGCTTTGGGCGAGGGCCGCGCCGAGGGCGGCCCCGAGACGGGCGATCCGGTCGCCCTCGTCGAACATCGAGAAGTGGTCGCCGGGAACCTTGTCCACCAGCAGGTGGCCGGTGATGTGGGCGCCCCACACGGACTTGTCGCGCGGGTTCATGCGCAGGGCGTCGAGCAGCGCGTCCCCCTCCGGCTCCTCCGCCTGGAGCAGGACGAGGTCTCCCTCGAACCGGCGGTCCGGGTAGTAGCCCTTGAGCAGGTCGTGGTTGTGCTGCCATACGTCGAGGAAGCCCTGTTCCCGCAGCATCTCCGGGTCCACGCCGCGCACCGCCGCCGCCTCGAACAAGACGGGGAAGACCGCTTGGAACTCCTCCTCGTCCAGGTGCCCGGCCACGTAGGTCTCGGGCACATGGGCGTCGAGCATGACCAGCCGCTCGACCGTCTCGCCGCTCCGCTGGAGCTGGAGCGCCATCTCGAAGACCACGTTTCCGCCGAACGAGTAGCCGCCCAGGCGGTACGGTCCCTGCGGCTGCTCGCGGCGGATCCACTCGACGTAGAGCGCCGCCAGTTCGCGCAGCGTGCCGGGCCGCAGGGCCGGGTCCGAGGGGAAGGACAGCGCGCGCAGCGGTGCGCCCGGCGCCATCTGGTCGGCCAGCCGGAAGTACAGGAAGTTGGTGCCGCCCGCCGGCGGGACCAGGTACACCGGCGTGCCCTCGCCGTCGCGGACCGGCGTGATCCCGCTGCGCTCGGCCGCGGTGCCGGAGCGTGCCGCGCGGATCTGGGCGGCCATCTCGTCCGGGGTGCGCAGCCGGGCGAACTCGTCGACGTCCAGCGCGATGTCGAAAATGCTCCGCAGGGCGGTGACCATCTCCACGGCGAGCAGGGAGTCCCCGCCGAGCTCGTAGAAGTCGTCGTCCGGGGCGATCTGGTCCATGCCCAGGCCCTGTTCGAGCAGCTCGATCACGCGCTCCAGGACGTCGTCGTCGGCCATGTCGGGCGCGACGGCGGCACCGGCGGCAGTGGTGAGGGTCTGCGCGGCCCCCGCCGCGGGGGTGTCGGCAGGGGCCGCGGCCACCGCGTCGGCCCTGGGGGTGGGCTCGATCCAGTGGCGCTCCTGCCGGAAGGGGTAACCCGGCAAGGAGGTCTTGAGGGCCGGGCCGTGGACCCAGCCGGTGTCGGGCAGCGCGGAGTTCGCCGGCGCCCCGGCGAGCAGCGCGTCGAGTCCCGCGCGCAGCTCGTCGTGGGTGGCCGCGGTGAACACGTGCCGTACGGGCAGCAGGGGCCGGCCGGTGAACAGCGTGTACGCGATGTCCCGGACGGCCGGCGGCTCGGGCGTGTCCAGCAGGGCGCGCAGCGCGCGGGCCTGGTCGGCCAGTGCCTCGGCGTCCCGCGCGGACAGCACGACCGGGTAGGGGATCCCGGGCTGCCCGGCGGGCGGCTCCTGGCGTACGGGCGGGGCCGCGAGCACGGCGTGCGCGTTCGTGCCGCCGAGGCCGAAGGAGCTGACCGCCGCCGCCCGCAGCGGAGCGGCCGGCGAGTGCTCCACGGTCTCGGTGGGCACCGTGTAGGGCCGGTCGTCGAGCCGCAGGTGCGGGTTGGGGGTGTCGTAGTTGATCTGCCGCGGCACCTTCTGGTGGTAGAGCGCGAGGGCCGCCTTGATCAGGCCGGTCACGCCGGCCGCCGCGTCGAGGTGCCCCACATTGGCCTTGAGGCTGCCGATCGCGCAGTCGGGGGCCGGGCCGCCGGCCTCCTCATAGGCGGCGCTGAGCGCCTGAAGCTCCAGCGGGTCCCCGACGACGGTCCCGGTGCCGTGGGTCTCGACGTACCCGACGTGCGCGGCGGGGACGCCCGAGGCCTCGACGGCCGCCTTGATGACCGCGCGCTGGCCCTGCGGGCCGGGCGCGGTGAAGCCGATCTTGTCCGAGCCGTCGTTGTTGACGGCCGTGCCCCGGATGACCGCGTAGACGCGGTCCCCGTCCTCCAGCGCGTCGGCGAGCCGCTTGAGGACGACGACACCGCAGCCGTTGCCCTTGATCGTGCCGGCGGAGGCGGCGTCGAAGACCCGGCAGTGGCCGTCGCGGGAGAGGATCCCGCCCTCCTGGTACTCGTACCCCGAGGTCTGCGGGAAGGTGATGCTGACGCCGCCGGCGAGCGCGGCCCGTACCTCGCCGCGCGCCAGTGCCTGGCAGGCCAGGTGGACGGCGGTCAGCGAGCTGGAGCAGGCGCTCTGCACGGTCATGCTGGGTCCGCGCAGGTCGAGCTTGTACGAGACGCGGGTGGCCAGGAAGTCCTTGTCGTTGCCAAGGAGCACCGGGTACGTCAGGGCGGCGTCCGCGTATTCGGCCGAGCGCAGCACATTGGCCAGCAGGTAGGTGCTCATGCTGGTGCTGGCGAAGACGCCCACCGGGCCGCCCGGGGCGTTTGCGGCCAGGCCCGCGTCCTCCAGGGCCTGCCAGGCGCAGGTCAGGAAGACCCGCTGCTGGGGGTCCATCAGCCGGGCGTCGCGCTGGGTGACGCCGAAGAAGCCGGCGTCGAAGAGA
Source organism: Streptomyces sp. NPDC048718 (assembly GCF_043198875.1). Lineage (NCBI taxonomy): Bacteria > Bacillati > Actinomycetota > Actinomycetes > Kitasatosporales > Streptomycetaceae > Streptomyces > Streptomyces sp. NPDC048718. The sequence continues at coordinate 205,823 of NZ_JBICVG010000007.1, read as the reverse complement.
TCCGCGTCCGCGAGGTCCGCACCCCTCGGGACCCGGCCGGGAGAGGCGATCCGCTCCGGGGAGACACCCGCCTCGGCCATCTCCTCGTCGGAGAACCGGCGGACGGACTCGACGCCGTCGAGCAGGCCCTGCCAGAGCTCGTCCGTCGTCGCCGCGCCGGGGAAGCGTCCCGCCATCCCGACGATGGCCACGGCTGCGCCCATCGCTTCGGGCGTGGTGGTCGGGGTCATCGGCTGTCTCCTCGTACGGCGTCGACGTGCGCCGCGAGCCGGCGCACCGTGGTGTGGGTGTAGAGCTCGATCATTTCCAGGTCGGGCACGGCCAGGTGTTCCTGAAGCAGTCGGTGGACTTGGACCACGTGCATGGACGAGCCGCCGATGTCGAAGAAGTTGTCGTCGGGGCCGATCTCGATCCCGGGGAGCACCTGGCCCCACACGGCGCGGACGGCCGCCTCGGTGCCGTCGCCGGCCTCGGCGGGCGCACCGGTCGCGCCCTGCTCCGGGGCGGCCCCGGCCACCGCCGGCCAGGGCAGCGCCGCGTCGTCGATCTTTCCGTTGAGGGTCAGCGGGAGGGCCGCGGAGCGGACGAACTGGGCAGGCACCATGTACGAGGGCAGCCGGTCCCGCAGGGCCCGCCGGATCTCGCCGGGCTCCGGCAGGTCCGCGCCGGCCGCGAAGGCGACCAAGCGGGGGTGTTCCGGGTCGCGCTCGTCGAGCCGGACGGTGCACTCGCGGACGCCGGGGACCGTGAGCAGCGCCGTCTCGATCTCACCGATCTCGATGCGGAAGCCGCGCAGTTGGACCTGCTTGTCGATCCGGCCGAGGTGCACGAGCGTGCCGTCGGGCCGCACCACGCCGAGGTCGCCGCTGCGGTAGAGCGTCTTGCCGCCGAGGACGGGGAAGCGCTCCGCCGTCAGCTCCGGCTGACCGAGGTAGCCGAGCGAGACGCCGGCGCCGCCGACGATCAGTTCCCCGGGGACGCCCGGCGGGCAGACGAGGCCGTCGGTGTCGACGACCGTGACCGTGAGGTCCGGCAGCGGGCGGCCGATCGCCGAGAGGGTCTCCGTACGGGCGCTTTCGGGAGTGATCGCGTGGTGGGTGACGTGGACGGTCGTCTCGGTGATGCCGTACATGTTCACCAACTGGGCCCGCTCGCCCATCACTTCGTACCAGGCGTTCAGCGAGGCGAACCGCAGGGCCTCACCGCCGAAGACCACATAGCGGACGGCGAGGCGCTCGTCGTCGCCCGGTTCGAGCACCTTCGTCAGCTGGCCGAACGCGGAGGGCGTCTGGTTGAGCACGGTGACCTGCTCGCGGACCAGGAACTCCCGGAACTGGTCGGGGGACTTGGCGCAGTCCTCCGGGACGATCGCCAGCCGGCCGCCGTACAGCAGCGCGCCGAAGATCTCCCAGACGGAGAAGTCGAAGGCGTACGAGTGGAACAGGCTCCAGGTGTCCTCGGGGCCGAATCCGAAGTGGCCCTCGCTGGAGCGCATCAGCCGCATCACATTGCGGTGGGTGACCTGGACGCCCTTGGGGCGGCCGGTGGAACCGGAGGTGAAGATGACGTACGCGCAGGCGTCCGGGTCGTCCTGCGGCACCGGTCCGGCGCCACTCTCGTCGGGCCGGGCCGGCGCGAGCAGCGACTTCGCCGGCAGGAAGCGCGTGTCGGACGACGGCCAGTACTCCGCGTCCACCACGATCGGCAGTCCGCCCGGGAAGCTCTGCAGGATCGAATCGATGCGCGACGCCGGGGAGTTGGGGTCGAGCGGGACGTAGACCTTGCGCGCCATGAGCGTGCCGAGGATGACGGCGATCAGGTCGGTCCCGCGCCGCATGGCGATGCCGACATGGGTGCTGTCGGTGGCGACCGAGAGCCGTGCGGCGATCCGGGCCGCCCGCTCGCCCAGTTCGGCGTACGTCAGCTGCTCGTCGCGGTCACGGACGGCGACCCGCTCCGGATGCTCCCGCGCGGTCCGCTCGAACCAGGCGGCCAGGGACGGCGGCACCTCGAAGGGCTCGCCGCCGGCGTCCGGGTTGACCAGGGCGAACAGCTCGCGCTCGGCCTCGGCGGACAGGGCGGGGATCTCCTCGATCCGCCGCTTGGGGTCCTCGGCCACCACGGTCAGGACGTGCCGCATCACCCCCAGTGGATCGGTGAGCCACTGCTCGTCGCTGCACTCGGCGTTGATGACGAAGGCGGTCCCGAAGTCCTCGACGTTCATCGAGAGCGGGTACTTCACCTGGCGGCGCGGGAGCGGAAGGGACTCGACGGTGGCGCCGTCCAGCCGGAAGAACAGCGGCTCCTTGTAATAGGTGAAGGTGTTGTCGGTGGAGAGCAGGCCCCCCGCGAGCCCGGCGCTCACCTCACGGGCGTGCGCGCCCAGGTCGAAGCCCTGGTGGCGCAGCATGCCGACGGTCGTCGACTGCACGGCCCGGCACAGATCCTCGAAGGAGCCGTGCTCCGTGAGGTCCACCGCGAGCGGGAGCGTGTTGACGAAGTAGCCGTACGCCTGCCGCTGGCGCAGTCCGCGGCGGTTGGCCAGCGGGATGCCGGTGACCAGCTCGCGGCCGCCGGTGACCCGTGCGTACGTGACGAGGTAGGCGGCGAGGAAGAACGCGAACGGCGTGCAGCCGAGCTCCTTCGTCCGCCTGCGGATCGACTCGCCCAGTTCCGCGTCGAGTTCGAGGCTGCGCTCCTCGCCGAGCCGGGCGCCGGAGGCGGTGCGGCGGCCCTGGAGGCGGTCGTCGCCCAGGGTGGTGAGGTGGCCGAGGCGGCTGCGGAAGAACTCGAGGGCGTCCGCGCTCGGCGGCGCTGCGGCGCCGAAGGAGGCCGGGCTGTCTTCGACGGACGCCGGGAGGTCGGCCTCGGGGTCGGCGTAGAGACGCTCCAGCTCCGCGAGGAAGTTGAAGTAGCTGTAGCCGTCGTTGACCAGGTGGGAGAACAGGACCGTGGCGTAGGCGGCCTCGTCGTCCCGGTACAGGTGGAAGGCGTACTGGCGCTCGCCGGGCGGGATCGGGGTGTCGCTCTGCTCCGCGATCAGCCCGGCGATCGTCCGCTCGGCGTTGCCGGGCAGCACGGTCAGCGGCACCAGGACGTCGAGGTCCGCCTCCGGGGCGCGGGGCACGGCGTGCACGGTGTCGCCGGTGGACTCGAAGGTCACGTTGAGGGCGTGGATGCCGCGGGCGAGGCGGCCCAGCGCCGCGCGCAGCCGCTCCAGGTCGACGTCGCCGGTGATGCGGTACAGCCGGCTGAGGTTGAAGGAGGCGTCGTCAGGAAAGAGCTGCTGGTGGGTGTGGAGCTTGAGCTGGGCTGTCGTGGCCGGTGATATCGCCGGTCCCGTCATGGTGGGTTCCCCCTGGGGTACTTGCTGCGTGCGGAGTACGTGCTGCGTGCGGGAGTACGTGCTGCTTGCGCTCAGTGGTCGGGCGTGCCGACGCGCCACGCGGACCGCCGCGGACAGTGGTCCGGGCAGGTGGCGAGGGGCCGAGCGGACGACGTCGTCGGCGTGGCGTCACGGTCGGGGCAGCGGGAACGGCGGAAGGGGTGCCGGCCCGCGAGTGGAACTCGGTCCTGGTACGGACGGACGGGCGGGAGGGCCGTCATCCGTACGCCCGATCCGGGCCTTGCCGGCGGGGTACGTGGGATTCGGCCGGGCGGAGCCGGCTCCCGCGGCGTCGAGAAAACTAAGGGGAAAGGTCGGCGGCCTTTTCCTTACGCACTCCTGAATGGGAGAGGCACGGATCGAAGGCGCCCACCATTCACCCCTCTGATGGATGGGAAAAGGAAATGAAGGTGCTTGCACGTGGAATGCGGAGTTCAACTTCCCGAATGACCATGCCGAGGAGCCCGGACATGGTTGTCAGCTCCCATTCATCCGACACGTGAGAGGTGTCGTGGGAGGTGGCGGTGTTCGGGTGTTGCGGCTCCGTGAATGTATCGCGGAGCAGGGTCATCAGCGTCCCCGGGAATACCGGACGAGCTGAAGAGTAGACGCGATGTCGCAGATTGCACCGGCCATCGCGGATGCGGTCTTGGTCATGCTTCCCCCCTGGAATGCTCGCGCACGCCGCCGTTCGCCGGTGCGTGTGCACGGGCGGCCGGGAGGCGGGCGTAGGTGTGCGCTGCGGTGTCAAGCAGCAGCTCGCAAGGGTTCCCCCCCTCGCCCAGAACGGCTCGACTCGTTCTAAGGTAGGCCCGCCGCTCGTGATCGTCAAGGGAAACCCAGCAGGCGGGCTTGCTTCTGTCCGAGGGCGCCGAGCGTCTTGCCACTGGCCGAGACTTTTCGCTCCGGCGACCCCTTGTCACCACCTCCCCTCCGGGTCTCATACTCCTGGGTGTTCCGCGCCCTTACGCCCGAGGAGAACGATGCGACGCCAGATGAGTACCGAAGTGGACATCTTCGTGAATTCCTCACGCACGGAGGCGTACGAGGCCGTGGCCGACGTGCGTTCCATGGGGAAGTACAGCCCCGAGTGCAGGCTGGTTCTCGGCCCGCGCGGACGCGCCGAGACCGGCCGGAATTTCGTCGGAATCAACCGCAAGGGGCCGTTCATCTGGTTCACTTGGTGCCGCGTCACATGCGCCGAGGCTCCCGAACGATTCACGTTCGATGTGAGCACTTTCGGCCTCCCGGTGGCCCGCTGGAGCTACCGGTTCACGCCCGAGGACGGCGGGGTCCGGGTCACGGAGTCCTGGACGGACCTCCGCACGGGCCGCGGCGCCCGTGTCACCGAGCTGCTCGGCCTCCTCTTCACCGGAACGCCCGCGCGGCGCCGCGCCGCCCTCAACCGCGCCGGCATGCGCACCACCCTCCTACGGCTCAAGCGCGCCGTGGAGCGATGACCTCCCAGAAAGGCGACAGCCATGACGACGGCCCAGGCCCCGGCCCCGGTCTCCTTCGCCCCCCTCCAAGCGGCGGTGCGCGAGGCGGGTCTGCTCAAACCCCGCACCGGCTACTACACCGTGAAGTTCCTGACCAACACCGCGCTCGTGGTGGGGGCTTGGGCCCTCTTCTGGCGGCTCGGCGACTCCTGGTGGCAGCTGGCCACCGCGGTTCTGCTCGCCTTCGCGTACGGACAGACCGCCTACCTGGGGCACGACGTGGGCCACGGCCAGGTCACCCGCAACCGGCGGGCGATGACCGTGCTCGGACTCACCCACGGCAACCTCCTGCTGGGCTTCAGCTACGGCTGGTGGATGAACCACCACACCCGCCACCACAACCACCCCAACCACCTGGACCACGACCCGGACATCCTGCGCCGTCTCGTGGCCTTCGCACCCCGGCAGGCCGAGGGCGTCTCCGCGCTGCGCGCCTTCGTGATCCGCCACCAGGCGCCGCTCTTCTTCCCGCTGCTGAACCTGGAGGGCATCGGCCTGCGCGTCGGATCGGTGATCGCCATCCGGCGCGGCGTCGTCCGCAACCCGCGCACCGAGACGTTCCTGCTCGCGCTGCACGCCGTCGTCTACGCGGTGGTGGTCTTCTCCCTGCTCGACCCGCTTCTCGCGGTGGCGTTCATCGCCGTGCACCAGGGCCTGTTCGGGGTGTACCTCGGCTGCGTCTTCGCCCCCAACCACAAGGGGATGCCGGTACGGGACGGCGAGGCGGAACCCGACTGGCTGAGCCGTCAGGTCCTCACCTCGCGCAACATCCGCGGCTCACTGCTCCACGACTTCTTCTACGGCGGGCTCAACTACCAGATCGAGCACCACGTCTTCCCGACGATGCCGCGCGCGAACCTGCGCAAGTGCCGGCCGTTGACCATGGCGCACTGCGCTCAGCAGGGGCTGCCGTACTACGAGGTCTCGGCGACCCGCTCGTACATCGAGGTCCTGGCGCACCTGCGCGGGGTCACCGAGCAGGTGCGGCAGAACGCTTCGCGGCCCGCGTGACCCCGTCCATCAGCATGTCGACGAGGTCACGGGTGTAGGTGTCGGCCACGTCGCCCCGGCGGACGAGGACACGCATCCACAGGGCGCCGGCCATGGCGTCCACGATCGGCGCCGGATCGGCGTCGGGCGGCAGATCGCCGCGCGCCACCGCGCGTTCGAAGGCCGGCTGGTGCCGCCCGAAGCGGTCGTCGAGGAACGAGATCACCAGCTCGCGCATCGCCTGATGGCGTACCGCGCCGACCAGTGCCGCCTCCACCACGGTCCGCCGGGGCTCGTCGTCCAGCAGATCCTGCAACCGCTCGGCCAGGTCGGTCAGATCGCCTCGGAGACTGCCGGTGTCGGCGATCTCGAACCGCAGCACGGGGGAATGCAGCAGGGCATCGCGCAGCAGCTCCGACTTCGACGCCCACCACCGGTAGATGGTCGTCTTGTTCACCCCGGAGCGCTGGGCCACCCCCTCGATGGTGAGGGAGTCGTAGCCCAGACTGCCCAGCATGTCCAGCGTGGCCTCGAAGATCTCGGCCTTGCGCCGCGGGCCGCCGCTGCCGCCTTCTTGCTTCCGTGTCACGGGATACCACCTTCGTTCATGGGAGATTCAGCCTAGTCCAACGCAACGTAGCGTTGCGTTTGCGCGCCGAATCTCCTAGATTTGCAACGCAACGTTGCGTTTACTTCGGCACCTTCGGCACCTTCGGCGTCTTCCCGTGCCTCCGGAATCTTCCGCGCCTTCGGTGCCGTCGGAACCTCTCCGTGGCGCCGCCATCGCACCAACCAGGGGGATGTACATGCATGCTGAGCGACGTGGCGCCCGGCGGCCGGGGCTGGCGCCCGCCGCCGGCCGACCGGGCATCTGGACGGCCGGACCGGACACGGGCATCCCCCTGGTCCTCGTGCACGGCATCCGGGTCTCCGCCCGTATGTGGGACCCGCACGCCCGCCGGCTGACCCCGCGCTTCCGGGTCACGGCCCCCGACCTCCCGGGCCACGGCAGCCGGCACGACCAGCCCTTCTCCTTGGCGGAGGCGGTCGCCGGAGTCGACCTCGCCGTCGAGGAGGCGATGCTGGCCACCGGCCGTCCGCCCCTGGTCGTGGGCGCCTCCCTCGGCGGATACGTCGCCCTCGCCTACGGCGCCGCCCACTCCGGCCGCGCCGCCGCGCTCCTGGTGCAGGGGTCGACCGCCCGGCCCGACCGCTTCGTCGGCCGGATCTACCGCACCGCCGCACGGGCGATCCGGGCACTCGGCCCGGCTCGCGCCGCCCGCCTCAACGAACGGGCGCTCAAGAAGGCTCTGCCCGCCGAGAGTTACGAGGCCATCATGGCCGGCGGCCTTTCGATGCACGCCTTCGCCGAGGCCGTCGAAGACCTCACGCGACACGACTTCCTCGACGTGGCGGCCCGCACCCGGCTGCCCGTCCTGTTCGTCAACGGCCGGAGCGACCGGCTCTTTCGCTCCCAGGAGATGAGGTTCGTCGACGCCGTCCGCTCCACCGGCGGATACGCGAGGCTGTTCCACGTCCCCGGCTCGCACGACATGTCGATCAGCGACCCGACCGCGTTCACCCGCGTCGTGGAACGCGGCTACGCGCTCCTGTCGGACGCCCGGCCCGACGTCTTCTGCCCACCACGGGAGACGCCGTGACCGCCTGGATCCAGGAATGGACCCCACCCCGCCCCGAGGGCACGGCCACCGTCCGCGTGCTGTGTCTGCCCTACGCCGGCGGGGGCGCCATCCGCTACCGGGCCTGGGCCGCCGCGATGCCGCCCGGGGCCGAACTCCACGCGGTGGAACTCCCCGGCCACGGACGCCGGTTGCCCGAATCCCCCGCCGCCGGCCTCACCGGGATCATCGAGGCCCTGACCCCGCTCGCGGCCCGACCCGGCCCCCCGCTCGTCCTGTTCGGACACAGCATGGGCGCCCTGCTCGCCCACGAACTGTGCCGCGCCCTGCTCGCGTACGACGTCACTCCCGCGGCGCTCGTGCTCAGCGGCATGTCCCCCGCGCACCTCGTCGACCGCTCCGCCCAGCGGGCCCTCGCCGAGGACCCGGACGCCCTGCTGCACCACGTACGGGAACTGGGCGCGACCCCGCCGGAGGTCCTGGACACGCCCGCGCTGCGGGAACTCGTCCTGCGCACCATGCGCGCCGACCTCCGTCTCCTCGCGTCCTTCCCGGATGCCTCCCCCGCCGATCCCCTTCCGGCCGGCGTTCCCGTCACCGCGCTGAGCGGGCAGGACGACGGGCGCTATCCCCCGCACACCGTCGCCGCCTGGGCGGCGTTCGCCGAACGCTGGGAAGGGACGCACATCCTGCCCGGCGGTCACTTCTTCCCCTGGCAGGACGACACCGTCCCCCGCCTCCTCGCCTCCCTCGCACACACCATCGCGTCCACGGCCCGGCCCGCGTCACGCCCCACCGTGGCCGCGTCGCGCCCCGCCGTGAAGGAGAACCCCCATGACCACCGCTCGCGCTGACCGGGCGCAGGCACAGTTCACCTCCCTCGACCCGGTGAACGCGGAGCCTGTCGCGACCTTCCCCGCCGAGGACGAGGCAGCCGTACGGGCCAAGGTCGCCCGCGCCCGCGAGGCCGCCGCCTGGTGGGACGGGCTCGGCCACGACGGCCGCCGCACCCGGCTGCTGGCCTGGAAGCGGATCATGACCCGCCGCCGGGCGGAGATCATCGACCTGCTCCGCAGGGAGAACGGCAAAGTACGGGCCGACGCCGTCATCGAGCTCTCCGTCACCCTCACCCACCTCGACTGGGCGGCCCGGCACGCCCACCGGGTGCTGCGCCGCAGGTCGATGCCCTCCGGGCCGCTCATGTTCAACCAGGCCAGCACCCTGGAGTACAAGCCGTACGGGGTGATCGGCGTCATCGGGCCCTGGAACTACCCGGTGTTCACCCCCATGGGTTCCGTCGCCTACGCCCTGGCCGCCGGCAACGCCGTCGTCTTCAAGCCCAGCGAGTACACCCCGGCCTGCGGGAAGTGGCTCGTCGACACCTTCGCCGAGGCGGTCCCCGAACACCCGGTCCTCCAGCTCGTCACCGGGGCCGGCCCCACCGGCGCCGCGCTGTGCGACTCCGGGGTGGACAAGATCGCCTTCACCGGATCCCGGGCCACCGGGTCCCGCATCCTCGCCGCCTGCGCCCCGAGGCTCACCCCGGTACTCCTCGAACTCGGCGGGAAGGACGCCCTCGTCGTCGCCGAGGACGCCGATGTCGACGCCGCCGTCGAGGCCGCCCTGTGGGGCGGCTGCGCCAACGCCGGCCAGTCCTGCACCGGCATCGAACGCGTCTACGTCGCCGACGCCGTCCACGAACGCTTCGAGACCCGGCTGACCGAACGGGCCCGGCAGATCCGCGCCCGCGAGGACTTCGGCCCCATCACCATGCCGGGGCAGCTCGACATCATCCGCCGGCACGTGGACGACGCCCTCGCCCGCGGCGGCCGCGCCCTCGTCGGCGGCCCCGAGTCCATCAGCCCGCCGTACGTGCTCGGCCCCATCGTCCTCGCCGACGTCCCGGAGGACTCCGCCGCCCTGCGCGAGGAGACCTTCGGCCCCGTCCTGATCGTCAACCGGGTCCGCGACGCCCAGGAAGGCGTACGCCGCGCCAACGCCTCGGAGTTCGGGCTCGGCGCGTCCCTCTTCGCCCGCCGCGGCGCCACCGCCCTGGCCCGCTCCCTGCGCTCGGGGATGGTCAGCGTCAACGATGTGATGGCCTTCCCCGGAGTGCCGTCGCTGCCGTTCGGCGGAGTCGGCGCCTCGGGCCACGGCCGCATCCACGGAGCCGACGGACTCAAGGAGTTCGCCGTGGCGCACGCCGTGACCCGCCGCCGGTTCGCCGCGCCGCTCGCCGTCTCGACGTACGCCCGGGGCGCCAAGGACATCGCCCGCCTGGAACGCGTGGTCCGGTTCCTCGGATCGCGCTGACCCACAGGCCAGACCACAGAACCAGCCAGGCAGAAGAGAGAAGCATGTCCAACAGAGCCACCAGGCGGCTGTCACTCGGAGTACGGCTGCACGGAGCAGAGGAACGGGTCTCGGGGCTGCCGCTGCTGCCCGCGCCACCCGACCCGCACGACTATCCGTTCCACGAGTTCCTGGTGATGGAGCTGGAACGGGGCCGGCTGGACGCCCTGCTCGTCCCGCGACTGCTCACCGCGCCGCCCGGCGCGGGGAACGTCGCACCCGGACCCGTGTTCGAGGCCGCCACGCTGCTCGCGGGCTTCGCCGGCGCCGCCGACGGGATCGGCGTCGTCGCGACGGCCCCCGCGCTCGGCGGCCACGCCGGAGCGATCGCCCACCGGCTCGCCTCCCTCGACGTGCTGTCCTCGGGCCGGAGCGGCTGGCAGCCGGAGCTGTCCGAGAACGGGGACCTGGCCGGGAACGGTGACGACGAGGCCGGCAACGGTGACGACGAACCGCGCCGCGCCCACGCGGCCGAACTCCTCGCCGAGATCGAGCGCCTCTGGAGCGCCGGGAACCAGGGCGCGCCCGACGCGCCACCGCCGCTCCCGCAGGGCCGCCCCGTCCTCTTCCTCACCGCCGACACCCCCGCCGAACGCGCCCTGGCCGCCCGCCACGCCGACGTGGTCCTGGCCGCCCGGCGCCCCCTGGAGCAGGCCCGGTCCTGGTACGCGGAGACCAAGACGCGGGCCGCGACCCACGGCCGGCCCCCCGAGGACCTGCTGATCTGGACGGAACTCACCCCCCTCGTGGTGAGCGACGCCCACCAGGCCCACGCGCCGCGCACCGACGACGTCCTCGCCGGCACCCCCGGGCAGATCGCCGACCACATCGAGGAACGGTTCGAACAGCGGGCCTGCGACGGGTTCACCCTCTCCTTCCCCTCCCTCCCGGGCCCGCTGGTCGACTTCGTCGACCACGTGATCCCCGAGCTGTGGCGGCGCGGCCTGTTCCCCAACGACTACGAGCACCCGACGCTGCGCGAGAACCTCGGCCTGCGTCACCACGCCATCCCCACGGGAGCCATCCATGCCTGAGCCGAGGACGCCCCGCGGCCCCCTGCTCTTCGCCGCTCTGCCCGCCGTACGCCCCCGCCGCGACGCCGTGCCGTGGCCGCGTCTCCTCGTGCAAGCGGCCCGCACCGCGGAGCGGGCGGGAATCGACGCGCTCGTCGTCGAGTCCTGCGCCGCGCTCTCCGAGCCGGCCCTCGAACCCGTCGTCGTGCTCGCGAGCCTCGCCCCGCGCACCTACCGCATCGGCCTCGTCGCGGAGCTTCCCGCCACCCGGCCCCTGCCGGAGGGGACCGCCCGGGAACTGGCGTCCCTCGACGCCATGAGCGAGGGCCGGGCGGGCTGCCTCCTGCCGGAAGGCGCCGCCGGCCCGTCCTGGCACGGCCCGTCCTGGCGCGGACCGCGCCCGGTCGTCCTGACGTCCTCGGCCGCCGGCCACACCGTCACCGGCCCCGGGCTGTCGCTCGACGTCCTCACCCCGGTCCCCGGCGAAACGGTCACCGACCAGGTCGCGACCGCGCTCGCCCGTACCCGTACCGACGGACTGTTCCTCCGCTTCCCCGACGGGCCCGAGGCACTCCTCCGCTTCTCCGTGGAGAGCCTTCCCCTCCTGCGGGAACGCGGCCTGCTGCCCGCCGCGCGACTCAGCCCCCTCGGGCTGCGCGAACGGCTGACCGTCGCGGCCTGAACCGGCCCACCCCGCCCCCCTACCCTCCCGAACACCGAAAGGCGGCCCCCGTGCGGGCAACGACCCTGTGGAGACAACCTCGCGCCTGGATGGCGGTGATCGTCGGCGGCCTGCTGGCGTCGCTGATCACCCTGGCCTACATCGGCCCGGCGGCCGATCCGCAGGCGCACCTGCGCGACCTCCCCCTCGTCCTCGTCAACGCGGACGAGGGCGCCGGCGCGGGCGGCTCCACCGTCCGGCTCGGCACCGACCTCGGCACCCGCGTCCAAGCGGCCGCGCGGGAGGACGGCCGGATCGCCTGGACGCTCGTCGACTCGCTGCCCGCCGCCCGCGGACTGCTCGAACGCGGCGAGGCGTCCGGCGCACTCGTCATCCCGCCGGACTTCACCCGGAAGTCCCTGTCGCTCGCGACCCCCGGCGCCCGCCCCGAACGGCCCACGATGACGGTCCTCACCAACGAGGGCGCCGGAAGCGTGGCCTCCTCGATGGCGGAGAAAGCCGCCCGCCAGACCGCCGGCCAGGCGTCCGAGGCGCTGGGCGCGCAGCTCATCGCCCGCGCCGGCGCCACCCGTCTCGGCGCCGACCGTCTCCTCCTGCTCCAGGACCCGGTCCGTACGGCGACCAAGCCCGGACTGCCGACTTCCGGCGCCACGGCCGGCGGGGCCATGACCCTGTATCTGACGATCGCCCTGCTGCTGGCCGGACTGCTGCCCGCGGTCCTCCTCACCATGACGGTCGACGCCTCCCTCGGATACTCCCCGCTGGAGATGGGCCCGCGCCGCAGCGTGCGGCCCGTCGTCCGGATCGCCCGTACGTCGACGTTCGTGGCGAAGGCGGGCATCGGCGCGGTGACCGGCTTCGCGGCCGGCAGCGCGGTGATCGCCGTCGCCCTGTGGGGCCTGGACGTCGAGCCCGACCGGCCCGCGCAGCTGTGGCTGTTCGCCGGTCTGAGCTGCACGGCGGTCACCCTGCTGACGCTGGCGCTGTTCGCGGTCTTCGGCATGGCGGGCCAGATCGTCGCCCTGCTGATGGTGACCCTGGTCGGCATCCCGCTCTCCGGCGGAACGATCCCCGTACAGGCCCAGCCGGGCTTCGCGGCGGCGGTGGGCGACTTCCTCCCGGCCCGGCATGTCGCGGAGGGCGTCCGCTCCCTGCTCTTCTTCGACGGACTCGGCCCGAACCTCTCGCGGGCGTGGCTGGTCATGGGCGCCTACGCGATCGTGGCGTTCCTCGTCGGTCTTGTGGTCGCCCGGCTCTACGACCACCGCGGCTTCGACCGCGCGACAGCCGCGGAACTCGCCCGCCACCCCCAGCCGGCGGTGACCGCCACCGCCTGACCCGTGCCGCCGGGCCGCCACCCCCACCGCCCGGCCGGCACCCGCCGACGGCTTGAGGTCTCCTCCCCCCGGGGCCTCAAGCCGTCCCCGCGGCAGCGTCAACCAACGGTTGACACCCCTCGCCTGTCAACCTAGGGTTGCCCTCATGACGAATCCACTCGGCATGACCAACCCCGTGCGACTGGACGACCTGATCGACGCGATCAAGAAGACGCACCCGGGCGACGCTCTGGACCAACTGTCCGACGCTGTCATCGCGGCCGATCACCTCGGCGAGATCGCCGACCACCTCATCGGGCACTTCGTCGACCAGGCCCGCCGCGCCGGGGCCTCCTGGAGCGACATCGGCAAGAGCATGGGCGTCACCCGGCAGGCCGTCCAGAAGCGGTTCGTCCCCAAGGACGACACGGCCGGCGACGCGGCGAAGATGGACCCGAACGCCGGGTTCAGCCGCTTCACACCCCGCGCCCGCAACGTCGTGATGGCCGCGCAGAACGAGGCCACCGCCGCCCGCAACGACAAGATGACCCCCGCCCACCTCGCGCTCGGCCTGCTCGCCGAGCCGCAGGGGCTCGCGCTCCACTGGGCCGGCACCCAGGGCGTCACCCCGGAACGGATCCGCGAGGCGGTCACCCCGCACCTCCCGGCCGCCGCCGAGGAGGTGCCCGCGCTCATCCCCTACGACGCGGACGCCAAGAAGGTCCTGGAACTCACCTTCCGCGAGGCCCTGCGCCTCGGCCACAACTACGTCGGCACCGAGCACATCCTGCTCGCGCTGATGGAGTTCGAGGACGGCAAGGGTCCGCTCGCGGACCTCGGCCTCGACAAGGCGCGGGCCGAGCAGCAGATCGCCGAGGCCGTCGCCGCGCTGCACATCGAGGAACCGCCGGCGGAGTCCTGACCGCCTGGCCCGGCGGGCCGGGTACGGGAGTCGGTACGGGTACGTGTGCGGGGGCGGGAGCGGTACGGGTACGGGGGTAGGGATGGGGGCGGTACGGGTACGGGGGCGCGCCTCGCACCCGTACCGCTCACGCCCCGTGGTTCACGCCGTGCGCGCCCGGCGCGCGACGACCGCGCGCAGCACCCGGCCGCCCTCGGCGGACAGCTCGCGCGCCCGGCGCAGACCGGTCGGCCCGTGCGCCGTCGACTCCAGGACGGCCTGCTGGCGCCGGAGTTCGCCCGCGCGGAGCAGGCCGATGCCCGGCTTCGCGTCGTAGTGCTCGTGTACGGCGAGCGCGGCGTCCGAGCACTCCCCGGCCCACGTCCGCAGCGGGCCCTCGGCCCAGTCGGCGGGCGCCCCGGCCAGCATCCCGCGCACCAGCGCCTCGGCTGTCCCGCCCGCGCCGCCGTCGCCCAGTTCGGCCCGCACCTTGGCGAGGGCCGTCCCCCAGGCCGCGCCGTCCCCGCGCGCGACGGCGGCCCACACCGGTCGCAGCACCTCGGTGGCCCGTTCGGCGGGCGCGAGCAGCGGCAGACACCGGTCCAGACAGGCGAGCCCGGCGGCGGCGAGCCCGCGCGCGTCGGCCCGGCCGATCAGTTCCGCCAGACCCGTACCGATGGGCGCGCCCAAAGGCGTGCCCACAGGGGACATGCCCCCGGCAGTGCTCGTGACCGTGCTCGTCGCGGACGTCATGGACGCCTCCTCGCCACCGATGCGGACGCAGCGTTCCCCACGACGCCTGGTGGCGTGTTTTCGTCGCTACGCGGCCGGAATCATGCCATTGGCCTTCGCGTTCTGCATAGAGGTCACCCGGCGCACGAAGAGAATCGCGAAAACAGCGGCGGCGATGTCGAGTCCGGTGCCCGCGAGGGACCACCACGTCGCCGTCAGCGCTTCGTCGACCGTCTCCGCCCACTCCTCCAGTCGGCCGGAGAGCCGGGCCGCGAGGTTGCTCGCGACCCACAGCGCCCACCAGACGTTGACGACCGTCAGCTCACCGGAGCGGTCGGCCGCATACGGCTCCGGACGGCTGGACCGCCAGATGTCGGCGGCGATCCCGCGCGGGATCCAGAACCAGACCAACGGCACGAACCAGCCGCCGATCGCCCAGCCGGCGCCCCGGCTCTGCAGATCCGGGGCCCACACCCCGGCGTTCAGCCGCGTCCGGTGGAACCAGACGATGAAGACGACGATGGTCGCCAGGAACAGCAGGATGGCCAGACCGTAGACTGGAAGCATCAGGCCGATCTCGGCGGCCGCCTCGAACGGATCGTCGGGGGCCCCGGCCGCCGTGTAGTCGAGGCTCAGGGTGTAGAGGTCGACCGCGGCGAGCGGTAGGTCCACGGCGATGTTCGCCGCGAGCAGGAAGACGAGCGCACGGGCAAGCCCGTTCGGATCGCGAAGCATGAGCATGGAAACGGATCCCCCCAGGGATTCACGGCGCCCCTCCCCAGAAGCGCCGGCGCGGCCGTCCGGCCGCCGCGGTTGACGGACCGTACGTCAAACGGACCATTCCCGTCCACGGAAATCCGCCGGGCGGCCGCCCGCCCCGACCACCTCGGCCGCCCCGACTGCCCGCCCCGCCGGCCACGCCGCCCGCGCCCGCACCCCCGGGGCTACCGCACCCGCACCGCCAGCCCCCTGAACTCCTGCCAGCTCGCCGTCGGCTTCCGCGCGTCCCACAGCTTCTGCGCCGTCGCCGTCACCGGCATCCGGATCCCGTCCGCCACCTGGGCCTCGGTCTGCGAACCGGCCAGGTCGCACCAGACGGCGAAGCTGCCGCCGAGGATCCGCGGGTCGTAGCGGGCCGGGACGGGGGTGGTGCCGCGCAGGACGAGCGGGGTCCACTCCTCGTAGATCCGGCGGCCGGTGGGATAGACAAAGGTGTTCGGCTGGCCGAGTACGTAATAGAGGTACTCGTCGTTGTAATTGAGCATCGTCCGGCCCTCGCTCAGATACGACGTCGGGGTCCGGGCGCCGATCTCCTTGCCGGTCCAGTACGCGACCTGGAGGTCCTTGTCCGCCACGACGACACCTCCGGTGAAGAAGCCGTCGTTCCAGGCGCGCAGGGTGCGGCCGGACGGGCGGACGGTGGCCGCGCGGTCGTTGAGCCAGCCGGTGGTGAGGTCCTTGACCCGGGCCCCGGCGCCGAAGCGGGCGACCGCGGCGCGGGCCAGCTGCGGATAGGTGGCCTCCGGGTTGCTCACCATCAGGGCCACGTACTCGTCGCCGCCCAGATGCCAGTACGAGCCGGGGAACAGCCCCATGTACTCGCGCAGCAGCTCGTCCACGATCTTCGCCGAGGCGGGCTTGGAGATGTCCACGGCCCCGCGCGGCGCCTTGCCGCCCGCGCTGACCAGCTGGAGGTCCGGGTGGGCCGCGATGACCGCGCCGAGGTGTCCGGGCGAGTCGATCTCGGGGACGACCTGGATGTGCAGGCTGTTCGCAAGGGCGACGATCCGCCGCACCTCCGCCTTGCTCAGGTGCTGGGCGGAGACGATCTCGGGGTGGCTGTCCGAGGCGATCCGGAAGCCCTGGTCGTCGGAGAAGTGCAGACCCAGCTGGTTGAGCTTGAGGTCGGCCATCTCGCGCAGCCGGGCCTCGATCCAGCCGGCGCTGAAGTACTTGCGGGCGATGTCGACCATCAGGCCGCGCTGGGGCTTGGCGGGCGCGTCGGTGACCGTGCCCTCGGGTATCGCGCCGGTGGACCTGACGGACTGCTTGAGAGTTCGGGTGCCGTAGAAGACGCCCGCCTCGCCGGGGCCGGTGATCCGGACGCCGCCATCCTGGACGGCGAGGGTGTACGACTCGGCGCCGCCGGAGCCGCCGAGCGCGAGGCTGACGTCACCGGGGCGGGCGGCGGCGGCGCCCCGGTACGGAATGGCCAGTTCGCCCGCTATCAGCCGGGCCTCGTCGGCCAGGGCCGCCTCGTCCTTGGCGGCGACGACCACGCCGGTGCCGGGGCCGGGTTTCCAGCCGGGGCCCCGGGCGGCCTCGTGGCGGCCGACGGCGGGGATGACCCGGGGCGCCGTGGACAGCGGATACGTCCGGGTCGGGGTCGGCGTGGGGGTCGGGCTCGGGCTCGCCGGGGCCGTCGCGGTGGGCGCCCCGGTCGCGGGGGCCGGGCCGGTGCCGGTGGGCGGCTGCCCGGAGGAGGAACCGCTGGAACAGGCGGTCAGGGTGGCCAGTGCCACCGCCGCCGCCATCAGTACGGGGCCCCGACGGGGCTCTCGTATGGAGTACCGCATCACCCGGAATCCTCCCTCACAGCGCGAAACCGCATCTTCTCGGCCTTTCGGTCTACCGAGGCGGCGAAACCCACTCGTCTTGATGAAATTCGCGCATCCGTCGGACGCCTCCCCCGTCCCGCCGATAGCGTGACGTCACACCCACACCTCGGCCACCACCCTTTTCACTTCCTTCGCACCATCCCCCCTTCTCACGCTTCTCGCATGTCCCGCACCTCGCACGCCCCTCTCGCGCTCCCGCGCGTACGGGCCCGCACCTCGTCCACGCGTCACCGGCCCACCTCGTCGCCCGCACTCGTACCCGCGCCACGCGCGCGTACCCGTGAACCCGCGCCCGCCCCGCCCTCTTCCCGCCGCCACGCGCGCGGGGACGCGCCCACGGGGCCGCGCCCACGAAAAGGCAGGACCGCGGGTCCACCGTACGGGTGGGACCGTGAGGGACGTGCCCGCACCCACCCGGGTGTCACGTCCCAGCCGCCTTCGCTCCCGGAGTCCCCCTGACCAGCCACATCCCCGCCCGCACCGCCCGCACCGCCGGATCCTCCGGCTCCGCCACCCGCACCGCCCCCTGCCGGATCCTGGCGCCCGCCGCCGTGTCCGCCGAGCCCGGCGCCGGACGGCACCCGCACGGCCTCGCCCGCTTCAACGCGGCCCCGCCCGCCGCCGTCACGACCCTGCTGCTCGGTTGCTGCGGCAGCCATCGCTGGGCCGAACGAGTGAGCGCGCACCGCCCGTACCCGACCGTCGACTCCCTCCTCGCCGCCGCCGACGAGGCCGGATACGACCTGTCGGGCCCCGAGCTGGACGCGGCCCTCGCCCGCGAGACCGCCGCCCCGGCGCCCCCGGACGCGCCGCCCGCGGCCCGTACCGCGCTGGACGCCGGCCTCGCCGCGTACCAGGGCCGGTTCGGTCACGCCTTCGTGATCAGCCTGGACACAGTGGCCCCGGCCGAACGGCTGGACCGGATTCTCGCGGCCATCCGGTCACGTCTCGGCAACGAAAAGGAGGAGGAACGGGTCGTCGCCGCCGATGAACTGCGGCGACTCGCCCGCACTCGGATCAAGTGTTCGATTTATGCGGGCCCTGTTCGCCCGGAATGCGGCGAATAGGGGTGTGACGATAGGCCGAACGTGCCTGTTTGATCACACCTATGGACCCCGCGCGAGCGAACCGACAAGTCGTCGCTACGATGACCGGGGCCGGTGGACCGTACCCGGCCGGGCCAGACCGACAGAAAGCCGGCCGGCCCCGATCCCCGCTCCCGGAGGGTTTTTCCGTGCCGGCTGGAACGCTGTACCGCGGCCGGGAAGGAATGTGGTCCTGGGTGGCTCATCGAGTCACCGGCGTCCTCATCTTCTTCTTCCTGTTCGTCCACGTGCTGGACACCGCTCTCGTCCGCGTCTCTCCCGAGGCCTACGACAACGTCGTGGCGACCTACAAGACGCCGATCGTCGCACTCCTCGAGTACGGCCTGGTCGCCGCCATCCTTTTCCACGCGCTCAACGGCCTTCGCGTCATCGCCGTGGACTTCTGGTCCAAGGGCCCGCGCTACCAGAAGCAGATGCTCTGGACCGTCGTGGGCATCTGGGTCGTGCTGATGGCGGGCTCGCTGTACCCCGTCCTCGGCCACGCCGCACGTGAACTGTTCGGGAGCTGACGCCAGACATGTCCACTGAGACCTCCACCGCGATCGGCCCCGTCGAGGGCGGCGCGCGTTACGACGTCGACAACCCGGCGCCGTTCATCGAGGCCCCCCGCAAGCGCACGGGCAAGACCCCGCGTGCCACCCGCGGCAACTTCGAGATGGCCGCGTGGCTCTTCATGCGCCTCTCCGGCGTGGTCCTCGTCGTCCTCGTCCTCGGCCACCTGCTGATCCAGCTCTTCCTGGACGGCGGCGTCTCCAAGATCGGCTTCGCCTTCGTGGCCGGCCGCTGGGCGTCCCCGTTCTGGCAGGTCTGGGACCTGCTGATGCTGTGGCTGGCGATGCTGCACGGCGCAAATGGCCTCCGTACCGTCGTCAACGACTACGCGGAGCGTGCCAACACGCGTCTGTGGCTCAAGGGCCTGCTGTACACCGCCACGGTGTTCACCATCCTTCTGGGCACGCTGGTGATCTTCACCTTCGACCCGAACATCCGCTAGGCACGGGGCTGAGGTAATCCACGTCATGAAGTTCCACAAGTACGACACCGTCATCGTCGGCGCCGGCGGCGCCGGCATGCGCGCCGCCATCGAGGCGACGAAGCGCAGCCGCACCGCCGTGCTGACGAAGCTCTACCCCACCCGCTCCCACACGGGCGCCGCGCAGGGCGGCATGGCCGCCGCGCTGGCGAACGTGGAGGAGGACAACTGGGAGTGGCACACCTTCGACACGATCAAGGGTGGTGACTACCTGGTCGACCAGGACGCCGCCGAGATCCTCGCGAAGGAGGCCATCGACGCCGTTCTCGACCTCGAGAAGATGGGTCTGCCGTTCAACCGGACCCCCGCGGGCGAGATCGACCAGCGCCGCTTCGGCGGTCACTCCCGCAACCACGGCGAGGCCCCGGTCCGCCGTGCGTGCTACGCCGCCGACCGCACCGGTCACATGATCCTCCAGACGCTGTACCAGAACTGCGTCAAGGAGGGCGTGGAGTTCTTCAACGAGTTCTACGTCCTGGACCAGCTGATCACCGAGGTCGACGGCGTCCGTACGTCGGCCGGTGTCGTCGCCTACGAGCTGGCCACCGGCGAGATCCACGTCTTCCAGGCGAAGTCCGTGGTCTACGCGTCCGGCGGCACCGGCAAGTTCTTCAAGGTGACGTCCAACGCGCACACCCTGACCGGTGACGGCCAGGCCGCCTGCTACCGCCGTGGTCTGCCGCTGGAGGACATGGAGTTCTTCCAGTTCCACCCGACGGGCATCTGGCGCATGGGCATCCTGCTCACGGAGGGCGCCCGCGGTGAGGGCGGCATCCTGCGCAACAAGGACGGCGAGCGCTTCATGGAGAAGTACGCGCCGGTCATGAAGGACCTCGCGTCCCGTGACGTCGTCTCCCGCTCCATCTACACGGAGATCCGCGAAGGCCGCGGCTGCGGTCCCGAGGGCGACCACGTCTACCTGGACCTGACGCACCTCCCGCCGGAGCAGCTCGACGCCAAGCTCCCGGACATCACCGAGTTCGCCCGTACGTACCTCGGCATCGAGCCGTACACGGACCCGATCCCGATCCAGCCCACCGCGCACTACGCCATGGGCGGCATCCCGACCAACGTCGAGGGTGAGGTCCTGGCGGACAACACCACCGTCGTCCCGGGTCTGTACGCGGCCGGCGAGGTCGCCTGCGTGTCGGTGCACGGCGCCAACCGCCTCGGCACCAACTCGCTGCTCGACATCAACGTCTTCGGCCGTCGCGCGGGCATCGCCGCCGCCGAGTACTCCCACAAGGCCGACTTCGTCGAGCTGCCGGAGAACCCGGAGTCCATGGTCGTCGCGCAGATCGAGAACCTGCGCAACTCCACCGGCACCGAGCGGGTCGCCGAGCTGCGCCGCGAGCTGCAGGAGACGATGGACGCCAACGTGATGGTGTTCCGTACCGAGCAGACCATCAAGGCCGCCGTCGACAAGGTCGCGGAGCTGCGCGAGCGCTACAAGAACGTGTCCATCCAGGACAAGGGCAAGCGCTTCAACACCGACCTCCTGGAGGCCATCGAGCTGGGCAACCTGCTCGAACTGGCCGAGGTCATGGCCGTCTCGGCCCTGGCGCGCAAGGAGTCCCGCGGCGGTCACTACCGCGAGGACTACCCGAACCGCGACGACGTCAACTTCATGCGCCACACCATGGCGTACCGCGAGGTCGGCGACGACGGCTCCGAGACCGTCCGTCTCGACTACAAGCCGGTCGTCCAGACCCGCTACCAGCCGATGGAGCGTAAGTACTGATGGCTACTCCCGTACTGGACAAGGTGGAGAAGGACGCCGCCGCGTCCCCCTACATCACGGTCACCTTCCGCATCCGCCGCTTCAACCCCGAGGTGTCGGACGCGGCGGTCTGGGAGGACTTCCAGATCGACCTGGACCCGAAGGAGCGTGTGCTCGACGGTCTCCACAAGATCAAGTGGGACCTGGACGGCACGCTCACCTTCCGGCGCTCCTGCGCCCACGGCATCTGCGGCTCGGACGCGATGCGGATCAACGGCAAGAACAGGCTCGCCTGCAAGACGCTGATCAAGGACATCAACCCCGAGAAGCCGATCACCGTCGAGCCCATCAAGGGCCTCACGGTGCTCAAGGACCTCGTGGTCGACATGGAGCCCTTCTTCCAGGCGTACCGCGACGTCATGCCGTTCCTCATCACCAAGGGCAACGAGCCGACGCGCGAGCGTCTGCAGTCCGCCGAGGACCGCGAGCGCTTCGACGACACCACCAAGTGCATCCTGTGCGCCGCGTGCACGTCGTCCTGCCCGGTCTTCTGGAACGACGGCCAGTACTTCGGTCCGGCCGCGATCGTCAACGCGCACCGCTTCATCTTCGACTCGCGTGACGAGGCGGGCGAGCAGCGCCTGGAGATCCTGAACGACAAGGACGGCGTGTGGCGCTGCCGCACGACGTTCAACTGCACGGACGCCTGCCCGCGTGGCATCGAGGTCACGAAGGCGATCCAGGAAGTCAAGCGCGCGCTGATCACGCGTCGCTTCTGATCTTCCTCGCTGTTCGGCTTTTTTGGCTGTTCGGCTGTTCGGCTGTTCGGCTGTCGGAAGGCCCCGTTTCCCGGGAGGGAAGCGGGGCCTTCCGCGTGTCCGGGGGCCGGGGCGGGGACGGTGGCGGGGCTGGGGGCCCAGGGGCGCCGTCAGCCGTGCCAGGGGTCGAGAGTGCCGGTGTCGCTCTCGGCGGCGACCATGACGCGACGGAGCAGATCGTTGAGGGTGGCGCGTTCCTCGGGGCTGAGGACGCCCAGCAGGCGGTACTCCTCGTGGCCGAGGACGTCCCGCGCGCCGAGCCAGGTCGCGCGGCCGGCCCGGGTGAGTTCGACGACCACACGATGGCGGTCGGCGGCGGACGGGATACGGCGGACGAAGCCGCGTTTCTCCAGGGCGTCGAGGCGGCCGGCGACCGAGGCGGGGGCGAGATCGAGGTCCTGGGCGAGGTCGGAGGGGGCGGCGGTGCCGCCGCGCCCGGCGAGCCTGTGAAGGGTGTCGAACTCGTGGCGTTCCAGCCCGAAGTCGAGCAGGGACTGCTCGCGCACCCGGCGGAGATGGACGGACAGCTTCTTCATCCGGGTGACCGCGCCCTCGACGACCGGGTCGAGCTCGGGCAGTACGGCCTGCCAGCGGGCGACGTGACCGTCGGTCCAGTCCGGTCCGTCCTCGCGCGGTGTCCCGGCCGGTTCCCCGATCGGTGCCATGGGCCGATCGTCACGTCTGCGGCGGGTTTCGGCAACGCGGCCGGGTGACCGGGCCGGGGGCCGGACCGGGGACCGAGCCAGG
Source organism: Streptomyces sp. NPDC048718 (assembly GCF_043198875.1). Taxonomy (NCBI): domain Bacteria; kingdom Bacillati; phylum Actinomycetota; class Actinomycetes; order Kitasatosporales; family Streptomycetaceae; genus Streptomyces; species Streptomyces sp. NPDC048718. The sequence continues at coordinate 183,271 of NZ_JBICVG010000007.1, read as the reverse complement.
GACCGAACCGGGTGGCCCGGCCGGCCCGCCCGCTCTCGAAGGGCCGAACGGGTGGAGCGGGCGAGGCCGCCAGGGCCGGTACGAGGCCAGGCGGCGAGGGTCAGGCGGCGAGGGTCAGGCGGCGAGGAAGTCGCGGAGCAGGCGGGCCGTCTCCTCCGGCCGCTCCAGCGCGGGCAGGTGGCCGGCCCAGTCGAGGGTGACGCGGCGGGCGGCGGGAATGAGGTCCGCGTAACGGTCGCCGATCGCGGTGAAGTCGGGCACGTCCTTGTCGCCGGTGGCGACGAGGACGGGGATGTCGAGCGCGGCGAGGTCCTTCTCGGTGACCTCGACGTCGACGGAGTCGAACTCGTCGGGCGCGGGCAGCATGAGCTCGAAGACGCGGGTCTGCATCCGCCGGACCAGGTCGCGCGCGGCGGTATCGGCGTCCGGGCCGAGCCAGAGGTCGACGTTGAGTTCGGTGGCGGCGGCGATGTCGCCGGCGATGAGCAGTGCCCGCTCGCGCGCGTTGAACTCCCGCAGCTCCGCGCTGGGTTCGTGCTCGTGGGCGGCGGCGCAGAGCAGCGCGAGGGCGGTGACGCGGCCGGGATGACGGACGGCGAACTCCACGGCCACCGCGCCGCCGAAGGAGGAGCCGACGAGGGCGGCGCGCTCGATGCCGAGGTGGTCGAGCAGATCGCGCAGGTCGTCGGCGTGGACGTGGGACGCGTCGATCGGCGTCTGGCCGAACCCCCGCAGGTCGCATCGCACCACCCGGTGTCCGGCCTCGGCGAGGGCGTGGAACTGTCCGTCCCACATGCGCCGGTCGCAGACGCCGGAGTGGATCAGCAGGACGGTGGAGGGGCCGTCGCCGGCCACGTCGTAAGCAAGTGTCATGCGCCTGACCTTATGGCTCCGAAACTCCACTGCCCAGCGGTTTCCTGATGGTCCACCACTCCGACTTGAACGCGTTCAATCAGAGGTCTACAGTCATCCTCGTCAGCTTTGAACACGTTCAAAGGAGCGTGAGGGCATGGACCTCACCGTCGTCACCTACATCGCCTACCTGCTCGTCAGCGTCGGGCTCACCATCTGGGTCGCCCGCACCCTCAGCCGCAACGGCCGGGTCTTCCTCTCCGACGTCCTGAGCGGGAACGAGAAGCTCGCCGACGCGGTGAACCATCTGCTCGTCGTCGGCTTCTACCTCGTCAACCTCGGCTTCGTCGCCCTCTACCTGAGCGAGGACCACAGCGTCTTCGACGTCCGGGGGATCCTGGAGGCGCTGTCGGTCAAGCTCGGTGTCGTCCTGCTCGTCCTCGGCGTGATGCACCTCGGCAACTTCTTCGCGCTCAACAAGATGCGCCGCCGGGGCGCGACGCCGCACGGCCAGGTCCCGCTGCCCGGAGGTCTCCCCGGGACGCCGAACCCGCTCCTGCCGCCGGCCGCCGGCGGACCGGGCCGTGCGCACCCGTTCACGCCGCCGACGGCCCAGGCCTGAGGCCCCGCGATCCGGCCCAGCGACGCGGCCTCGCCGTCGGCTCCTCTGACCGGAGGACGGTGCGGGGCGCCGCTCGCGGGCCGACTAGGCTCCATCCCGTGAACGACGCGAGGGCTAAGAAGGACGACCGGCACGGCACGGCGCCGGGCGCCGAACCGGCAACCGGGCAGGAGGCCGCGCCGGACGCCAAGCCCGCCGCCAAGGCGCCGAAGAGCGAGCAGACCCGGGCGCTCATCCTGGAGACCGCCATGCGGCTCTTCCAGGAGCGCGGCTACGAGAAGACGACCATGCGGGCCATCGCGAAAGAGGCCGGGGTCTCGGTAGGGAACGCCTACTACTACTTCGACTCGAAGGCGTCCCTGATCACCGGCTTCTACGACGGCATGAGTCACGTACACGCGCAGGTGACGAGCGAACGCCTGCGCGGGGTCAAGGACTTCGGGGAGCGCCTGGAGATCGCCACCGCGGCCTGGGTGGACTGCGCGCGGCCGTACCACCAGTTCGCGGGCCAGTTCTTCAGTACGGCGGCGGACCCGGAAAGCCCGCTGAACCCGTTCTCGGACGAGTCCCACCCGGCCCGCGCCGAAGCGGTCCAGATCTACCGCGACGTGCTCAAGGGCTCGGACGTGGGCCGGAAGCTGGACGCGGAGCTGGCCGAGCTCCTGCCGGACCTCTTGTGGCTCTTCCTCATGGGCGTCGTCCTGTACTGGGTGTTCGACCGCTCCGAGGACACCGAGCGCACCCGCGCCTTCATCCACAAGTGCACGCCCATGGTCGCCCGCGTCGTGCGCCTGTCCCGGTTCAAGGTGGTCCGCCCCCTGGTCCGGGACGCCGTGTCGCTGATGGAGGAGTTCGTCATTCCGAAGGTCCGCAGCACCGTGGACAAGTAGCCGCCGAGCAGGGGAAGAGCAACGGAAAACGCCCCGCACGGCCGCCGGGGAAGGCGGGCCGTACGGGGCGAAGGCGCCCGGCGCCGAGCGGAGACACCGGGGCCGAGTGACAGTCCGGGCCCAGGGGCTGTCCGGGTCGGGTCAGATCCAGCCGAGTTCCCACAGGCGCCAGATGCCCGTGCCGTCGGTCAGGTACTGCGAGCCCGCGACGGCCTCCGTGGACAGCACGAAGTCCTTCTTCTGCCACAGCGGCACCAGCGGTACGTCCTTGGCGACCTCGGTCTGGAAGTCCTTGAAGTGGGCGGTGGCCTCCTGGCGGTCGCTGTACCGCTGGGTCTCGGCGACGAGCGAGTCGATCGTCGCGCTGGAGTACCCGTTGTGCATGCTGTTGTCGGTGCCGACGAGCGGGCCCGCGAAGTTGTCGGAGTCGGGGAAGTCGGGGAGCCAGCCGACCGTGTACGCGTCGAACGCCCCCTTCGCGTACTCCTTCTGGAACTCCGTCCACACCACCGGCTTCACCTCGACCTCGAACAGCCCGCTCGCCTCCAGCTGCTTCTTCAGCTCGGCGGCCTCGGCGGCGTAGGTGACGTCCTTGCGGTGGCCGAGGGTGAAACGCACGGGCGTGGTGATGCCGGCCTCGCGCAGCAGCCGGGTCGCCTTGGCGACGTCGGGCTCGGGGTCGGTGTCGTAGAACGCGGTGCTGTGACCGTTGAAGCCCTGCGGGATGATCGAGTACAGCGGCTCGACGGTCCCCTTGTACGGGCCGGTCGCGATGGCCGGGCGGTCGACGAGCGCGGCGATGGCCTGCCGGACGGCCTTCTCCGTCATGACCGAGCCGGAGCGCACGTTGAAGTAGAGATTGCGCGTCTCGGCGCTGGCCGCCTCGGTGACGCGGGTGCCCGACTGCGTCTCGTCGCCCAGCTTGTTGAGGAAGTCCGGCGGCATCTGCCGGTGCGTCACGTCGACTTGGCCGTCCTTCCAGGCGGCGGCGAGTTCGGTGGACTCCTTGAAGTACTTCACCTCGACCGGGTGGCCGGCGCGGGTGACGGCGCCCCGGTAGTGGGGGTTCGGTTCGAGCGTGGCCGTCCGGCCGGGGTGGTACTCCTTCAGGAGGTACGGCCCGGAGCCGTCCACCGTCCCGCCCGTGCGCAGCGACTTGGCCGGGTAGGTGCTGTGGTCGACGATCGAGCCGGCGCCGGTGGCGAGCTTCAGCGGGAAGGTGGCGTCCCGGCCCCGGAGGTGGAACGTGACCTTCCGCCCCTCGGAGACGACGCTCTTCAGCGTCGGGAAGAGCGACGAGGGACCGACGTCCGACTTGATGGCGAGGATCCGCTCGAAGGAGAAGCGGACGTCCTCGCCGGTGACCTTCCGGCCGTTGGAGAAGGTGAGGTCGTCGCGGAGCGTGCACTCGTACGTGGTGAGCCCCGTGCCACTGAACCGGCAGGACTCGGCGGCGTCCGGCACCGGGGTCGGGATGCCCGGCTTGAAGGTCAGCAGCGACTGGTAGATGTTGCTGTACATGGCCCAGGAGCCGACGTCGTAGGCGCCGGCCGGGTCGAGCGCGGTGACCTCGTCCGTCGTACCGATGGCGATCGGGTCGGCCCGTACCTCGTCGGAGGGCAGCAGCTGCCAGCCGCCGACCCCGGCGGCCACCAGGACTCCACAAGTGATCAAGACGCGCAGACGGACCGTCGACCGCATGAGACGTGTTTCCTTTTGTCGTACCCACCCCGCTGCCGCGACGGCTCCCTGCCCCTGCCTTGCCCTGCCGCGGTGGCGTCATCTCATCACACGGTTTTCACAAGTGGAAGAGTCAGTTCTCTTTGGGCGCGCATATGTCCAGGGATAGGGGATTTCAGCGGACTGAGCGGCACGTATCCGGCGGGAATATTCCGTCTTCAGCCGTACGGGGCGGCCCATTTGGGACCACCCCGTACGGGGGTCTCGCGGTACGACGCCCCCGTTGCGGGGGTTTCCTCACGCCTGCCGGGAAGCCAGCTCGACGACCGTGATGTCCGACGGCGCGCCGACCCGCACGGGCGGGCCCCAGGCCCCCGCGCCGCGCGACACGTACAGCTGAGTGTCGCCGTAGCGTTCGAGCCCGGCGACGGTCGGGTTGGCGAGTTCGGCGATCAGGTTGCCGGGCCACAGCTGGCCGCCGTGGGTGTGGCCGGAGAGCTGGAGGTCGACGCCGTGGCGGACGGCGTCGTCGATGACGATCGGCTGGTGCGCGAGGAGGACGGCCGTACGGGCCGGGTCGCGGTCGCCGAGCGCCTTGTCGAAGTCGGGCCCCTGGCCCTGGCTCTTGCCCGCGACGTCGTCCACGCCGGCGAGGTCGAATCCGGCGCCGATCTCCACGCGCGCGTTGCGCAGCGGACGCAGACCCAGTTCGCGGACGTGGTCGACCCAGGCGTCGGCGCCCGAGAAGTACTCGTGGTTGCCGGTCACGAAGTACGTGCCGTCGCGGGCGGTCAGCCGGGCGAGCGGCTCGGCGGCGGGGCCGAGGTCGGCCACGGAGCCGTCGACCAGGTCGCCGACGACGGCGACGAGGTCGGGCTGGGTGGCGTTGATCGTGTCGACGATCCGCTGGGTGTGGGCCCGGCCCAGGATCGGGCCGAGGTGGATGTCCGAGACGACGGCGATCCGGTAGCCGTGCGCGGCGCGCGGCAGCTTCGCCAGCGGCACCGTCACCCGCTTCACGCGCGGGCCGCGCAGCACACCGTACGTCCCGTAGCCGACGGTCCCGGCGGCGACGGCGACGGCGGAGGTGGTGACGAGCCGGTTGACGAAGAGGCGGCGGGAGAGGGCGGGGGTGTCGGGGCTGTCGGGGCTGTCGGGGGCCGGTTCCGCGGTGGCCGGCGGCTCGGGGGCCGGTGCCGTGGCCGGGCCGGCGGCCGTCCGGGCGGTCGTGCCGGTGGCCTCGGCCCCGGCCGGAGCCGAAGAGCCCTGCGAGGCGGGGGCCGCTGCCGGGACGAGGGCCGGGGTCACCGCTTCCGCCTCCCCGGCGGGCCCGGCTTCCCCGGTGGCTCCGGCTCCCCCGGCGGCCTTGCGGTCGAGGGCGCGGCGCAGCAGGGGCCGCAGCGGTTCGGTGACCGCCAGCGCGAGCGTCACGTACAGCAGCAGCGCGAGCCACAGGAACCCGGGCCAGGCGAAGATCTGCTCCACGACGAACGGCGCGCCGCCGCGCCCGGAGAGCAGGGCGCCGAGGGAGGTCAGGGGCAGCGCGATCAGCACGGCGGTGCCCGCCCGGCGGGCGGCGGTGCGGGGCCGCGTCAGATCGCGCACCAGGCGCCGCCACACGTACCAGTGGACCGCCCCCAGCAGTCCCAGCACCACGACCAGTACCAGCAGGAACATCACGATCACGTTCCGCCCACCCCTCTGCGTTCTTCCGTCGACGACACCATGGCCGGCCCCTGCCGTGGCAGCGCCGGGCGGCGGGGGGCGAGACCCCGCCGCCCGGCTCCGGCGGGGCGGTCCGATACTGGCAGGGAACGTCCGGGGCACCCCGAAGGACTCCCCGGCCGTGCAGTCCTTGCCCGGACCGGCTCCGAGCCGGCGAGGACGTCTGTCTTCGGGATCAGGTCATCGGGCGTCGGCGAGCGCGAAGCAGGCGGATGCCCTTCATGGCGTAAACGGTGGCCATGAGCGCAAAGCCAACGACGGCAAGCCAGCCCCACGGGCCAGCTAGCACCGACGCAAGTGGCAAGCTGCCGACGATCAACAGGCCACCGATGGCCTCCAAGAGGTCAAAGCGCGCTTTGGAGCGTCGTGCGGAGTCTGGGCCGCGCAGTCGGCGGGCAAGGGGGACGAGAGCGAATGCCTGAAGGAGAGTCAGACCGAATGCGATCCAGACGAACCAGTCGGGTATGTCCACGGCGCGAACTGTAGCGCTCGGCCGAGACCTTGAGTGAAGACCCGATGACACAGTCCAAGCCCGCTGGCCCAACGGCAGAGGTGCGCCGTACCCAATCGGCAGAGTTCCCCGGTTCGAGTCCGGGGGCGGGCGCGAACGAAGACGAGCGCCAGGCCGACGACATCGAGGGGGCACGGCCGGCGACGCATCGCCGATGCTGCGAACACGGAGTGCGAGCGGCGCCCCGCTGTTCAGGTTCGCCATGCACGGCCTCTCCACAGAAGCCCCGTAGGCTCCTGAGCATTATCCCGGGTCGTCTACGGGGCTTCCGTGTGTTCTCGGCTCATACGGCTTCTACCTCTATAGCTCTGGCATGAGCCCGGAACGCTTGGCGAGGTTGATCAAGTCCGGCCGGGATCGCTGATGAAGGATGAACAGCACTCGCAGCACTTCGCGCGCCATCGGGTGAACCTCCGCCATCTGCGGCGCCACCTCGTGGGCGCGTTTCAGCGCTGCCTCCGCGCCCCGGATGTCGTTGAGGTCGAGCCGGGCGCGGGCCGTGTCGATGCACAGTCGGCCGATGCGGCTTGCGCCCAGCCCCGCCGGTGGGGTTCGCATCAAGGGCTCTGCCATTTCCGATGCCCTGTCGGGGCGGCCAAGCTCAACGTGTGCGGCCAGCTCGTAGAGCGCCGTGTTCCCGGGACCGAAGGTCAGGTTGTGGCGCAACACGTCGCCGCCGGGGAAACGTTCGGCAAACGCCTTCGCGTGCTCGTGGTGAGCCGCCCAGGCGTTGTGGTCTTTCGCGCGACTGGCGAGCACCACTCCCCGAAGGTGCAGCGAGCCGAGGGCTACGGCCGCCTCTGGAGTGTCCGTCCGGCCGCCTTGTTCATAGCGAACAATCGCCCGGTCCACGATCGCCAGTCCGTCGCTGTACTCGCCCGCTGACTGATACGTGCCCGCCTCGTTCCACGCGGCCCCCGCTTCCGCCTCGGGGTTCCACGTGCGCTGTGCGGCCCACTGCTGACGGCTCACGATCATGTCGGACAGGTCGGCTTGTCCAAGCCGGTGAGTCACCGCGTACGCGCACCCGTACAGGTCCGCGAGCTGCCCCCAAGCCGTCGCGTCGCCACCCGCCTGGAGCGCGACGGCGGACGCCTGTTCCAGGAGCTTCGGCAGCTTACGCAGTAGCTCCAAGTACCGTGTATCAGCACGAAGTTGTGCCGCCTCAGCCAAGCCGGCGGCCAGCTTGTCGAGTGCGGGCACGTCCTCCCTGGGGAGGGTATGGCGACGTACGGTCAGCCGCAGCGCGTCGAGTAGCCCCTGCGCTTCCCCCGGGTCGCTGAAGGGCGTTCCGTAGATGCGGGCGGTCGAGACACCCATGGCTTTTGCCGCCTGGGCCACGGTCGGGGGGGTGGCCGTGCGCGTGCCGTCTTCGATCTTGCGGAGGAGCGACGCCGAGATGCCCATTCGCCGCGCTAGGTGTTCCTGCCCCCATCCGAGGGTTTTCCGCAGTACCTGGATGTTCTGTCCGGCGGTGGGCGCTGAATCGCTCATGTGGCCAATTCTCCACGCCGCTCTACGTGCCGCCACCCCAACTCCCTTGAAAGGCAAGGGCCATGTGGCACTTTTGTGTTAACTGATCTTGATCGGCTCGCGTTGACTAAGTGCCAGTTGGACGACGCACCGAGGAGGGCCCGGAATGAGCCTCACACCTGATGCCGATATCGACGACGCACGGCCGATCTTGTGCGCCATCTGCGAGACGCTGTGCAAGCGGCAGGATCAGGCCAGGAAGAGAGGGGACTTCTCGGCGGAGGTCGACGCCCGAGCCCTCTACCGGCGCCACATGCTGAACGCGCACGGTCAGCGGCTTCCCTCGGCTATCTGAGGGAACATGACGACGGTGTTCCAGTTCGCCGCGCACAAGATCGCGGCGGCTCCGGAGAGCGAAGCGGCCATGGCGGCCCACTGCCTGACGCCCGGCTGCGGATGGACGTTGGCACCCTCCCCCGACTTCGACGCCGCCAGCGACGCGATCATGACCCACACGGGCCTGAACGCCACGCACACCACCTTCGCCCGCGAGTGGACGGACGTGGCGGTCGTACGCCGGCTCGACACCTGACGGACTCCGGCTCGGCGAGAGGTGGGGCTCTCCTGTCGAGTCGGCCCCGCCCCGCCCATTCCTCGCTTTGTCCGAGCCGGGGAGTGGGCGGGGCGCCAAAGCCCCGGTCCGGTGGCTTCGTGATGGTCTCCACCGGGCCGGTCCGACCCGGTACGGCCCTGCACTGGGGAGTTCAGGTTGTACCGGGTCCCTTTGTCCTGTGGCACATGGGCGGGGACTCTACTTCCTGCTCGCCCGGACGCCCCGGAGGCCGATGACACCGATGGCCGTTCCGAGGATGAAGGAGGTGATCGCGAGCAGCAGGTGGACCCAGAAGTACGCGGTCGGGTCGCCCGCGTCGTCGAAGGCGAGGCCGCTCCCGTCCTTCCACAAGTTCTTGGCGAAGGTCACCCAGATCACCCAGGACCAGACGCCGAACGCGAGCAGGAACCAGGAGACGCGGCGGCTGAGCTTCATGGGGTGCCCTTCGGAGTGGGGTGGCCGTGCCCTGCCAGTATCGAACGGGGCCGGGGCGATCTTGCGGCAGGGTCCGCCTGGAAGTGACGCCCGCGACGCCGGGCCCCTGACACCGGCCCGTGACACCGGCCCGTGGCGCCGGGCCGTACCGCCGGGCCGGGACACGGGTCCGTACCACCGGCCCGCGCCACCGCCCCGTGACACCCGGCCGAATTCACCCGTTCACCGCGCCCGGCCCGGATCCCGGGCGGGCTGATTGTCGTCCTTGTATGTGCGGACGGCCGCCCCGGTCTGCCGCCTTCTTCACCGACGACGGCAGGAATCGGGATGCGCGCGACATCAGCCTCCAGGAATACGAGTGGACGAGCCTGGACGAACCGGGCCGCGTGGTCCGGATCCGGGTTTCGGGGATGTACGTTCTCGATCGTGCTGGTATCGAAGATGACCGCGAAGGTCGCATTGACGGTCGGTGTCGCCGTTTCCCTCCTCCCCTTCCTCGCCGTCGCCCCCGCGCACGCGGACGGCAAGGACAAGGGACCGGAGCAGCCGAAGCCACCCGCGATGATGTCGAAGGTGGGCGGCGAGGTGCTGTCCCGCCCCGGCGCCCAGGTGCAGTTGCTGCCGGGCGCGCCGGTGCTGCCCAAGGACGTGAGCGGGCGGTCGTGGATCGTGGCGGACGCCGAGAGCGGTCAGGTGCTCGCCGCCAACAACGCGCACTGGCGGCTGGCCCCCGCGTCGACCCTGAAGATGCTGTTCGCGGACACGCTGCTGCCGAAGTTCGCCCCGACGGAGAACCACACCGTCACACCGGCCGACCTGGCCGGCGTGGGCGAAGGCTCCAGCCTGGTCGGCATCAAGGAGAACCAGACCTACAGCGTCCAGGACCTGTGGCTGGGGGTCTTCCTGCGCTCCGGGAACGACGCCGTGCACGTGCTGTCCGCCATGAACGGCGGGGTGGACCAGACCGTCGACCAGATGCAGGCACACGCCATCGAACTCCAGGCGCTGGACACCACGGTCAAGTCGCCGGACGGCTACGACCAGAGCGGCCAGCTGTCCTCCGCGTACGACCTGACTCTCATCGCCCGCAGCGGCATGCAGAAGCCCGACTTCCGCAAGTACGCCGCCACCGCCCGCACACAGTTCCCGGGCGAGCAGAAGAAGGGCGAGAAGAAGCGCGCGACCTTCGAGATCCAGAACACCAACCGGCTGCTGACCGGTGACCTCGACGTGGCGCCCTACCCGGGCATCGCGGGGGTGAAGAACGGCAACACCACGCACGCGGGGGCGACCTTCACCGGGGTCGCGGAGCGCGACGGGCGGAAGCTGCTCGTCACCGTCATGAACCCGTCGTCGAAGGAGAGCCACGCCGTCTACAAGGAGGCCGCGCGGCTGCTCGACTGGGGCTTCGCGGCCTACGGGAAGGTGAAGCCGGTCGGCGAGCTGGTGCCGCCGGCGTCGGCCGTGGTGAAGGAGGGCACGGGCACGGGAGCGTCCACGAACGGGACGGGCGGCACGGCGGCGCAGCAGGCGGCCGCGGCGGCCGCGGCCGCCGCCGAGGACTCGGACGGGGGTGCCGGCATCGCGCTGGGCGTGGTGGGCGGTGCGCTCGTACTGATCGCGGGCGGCGCGTTCCTGGTCAACCGGCGGTGGCCGGCGGCGAGTGGGGCCCGGCGTTCCCGGGCCGCTTCCCCGGCAGGTCCCCCGGCCGGTTCCCGCTCTTCCCGCTCTTCCCGGCCTTCCCGGTCCGCTCGGTCGTCTCGGTCCTCCCGGACGGCTCCTCCGGCCGACGAGGACGTGAATCCCTGACGGCGGGCCGCTCCGCCCCGTCGCCCCCGGTCGCCGTCCAGGCGGCGCAGAACAGCAGCAGTTTCGCCATGAAGTTGATCCACAGCAGCAGGGCGACGGGCACGCCGAAGGCCCCGTACATGGACTTCGCCGCGACGCCCTTCATATAGCCGCCGAGCAGCAGCTTCAGAAGCTCGAAGCCGACCGAGCCGATCAGCGCCGCGACGACCAGGTCGCGGCGCCTCGGCTCGACGCCGGGCAGCAGGGTCAGGACGTACGTCAGGATCAGGAAGTCGGCGATTATCGCGACCAGGATCGCGGCCCCTTCGAGGAGCAGCCCGCCCGCTCCGCGGTGCGAGATCCCGAGCCGGCCGGCGGTCCAGCCGACGGCGGTGGCGCCGAGCCAGGACGCGGCGAGCGAGCCGAGCAGCACGCCGCCGAGGCCGAGCAGCACGATCGCGTCCTTGCCCTTGCGGACGAACGGGTTGCCCTCGTCGACCCCGTCGAGTTCCCAGACGGCCCGCAGACAGTCGCGCATGGACCCGATCCAGCCGATGCCCATGAAGAGCAGCACACCACCGGCGACCAGGCCGACCGCGCCCGCGTTGGCGACGAGTCCGGCGATGTCGAGCTGTTCGGAGATGCCCGGCACCTGATCGGTGATCTTCTTCTCGATCGAGGCCAGCCCCTCCGGGCTGAGCAGCGCGGCCCCGATGGCGGCCCCGACCGTGATCAGGGGGAAGAGGGCCAGAAAGCTGAGGAAGGTGATGGCGGCGGCGAGCCGGCTCCAGTGGACGGCGTCGAGGCGTTCGTACGCGCGCCACGCATGGGTTCGCATCAGCCGTACGACCCAGGGGCCGACGACGGGGAGCTTGGTCAGCCAGTCCATCGCGTACGCGTCTCTTCCTCGGGGACGGAGATCCGGAGCACCGACATCCGGGCCCCCAGAATCGCAGATCGCATACGACTGCCCTGGGCGCGCCCGGTTCTGACGCCGTGTCGGCCGGTCGGGGCGGGGACCCGGAAGGGGAGGGCAGGGGCGAGGGCGTCGGGCGCGGCGGGCCGCTTTCCCGACCTTCGTTTCATCACCCATTTCGACGAACCGCCTGCCAATCACCGCATAAGCGACACTCCCGGCTATACGGTCACCTCCATGGCAGCCGAGACCGCCGTCGCGCCCGCACCCACACCCACACCCGCGTCCGCCCCCGTCGCGCCCGTTCCCGTTCCCGTCCCCCTCGTGGACGGCACCCCGGACGGCGCTCCCGGCAGCTCTACGGACGATCCTCCGGCCGGGCTACCGGGTGCCGGCACCGACGTCGACGCCGACTTCGAGATCCTCACCGGGCGGGGCCGCACCGCCCCCAGCCTCGCCTACGTGCTCCGCCCCCGGACGTACGAGGAGACCGCCGCGGCCGTCCTGTCGTACGGCCACGGCACGCGCGGGGCGATCGCGCGCGGTCTCGGCCGGGCCCACGGGGACGCCGCCCAGAACGCCGGCGGCACGGTCCTCGATCTGACCCGGCTCGCCCGGATCCGCGCCGTCGACGCGGTCGCCGGGGTCGTCGTCTGCGATGCGGGCACCGGCCTCTACCGGCTGGCGCGGGCGGTGCTGCCGCTCGGCTGGTGTGTGCCGGTGGCCCCCGCCACCCGCCATGCCACGGTCGGCGGCGCCGTCGCCGCCGACGTCCACGGCGCGAACCACCCCGGCTCCGGCTCCTTCTCCCGGCATGTCGTCTCGCTCGACCTGCTCACCGCCGACGGGCAGACCCATACGGTCGTCCCCGGCATGCCGCTCTTCGACGCCACCACCGGCGGCCTGGGCCTGACCGGCGTGATCCTCTCCGTCACGCTGCGGCTGCTGCCCGTCGAGACGGCCCTGGTGACCGTGGCCACCGAACGGGCCGGCGGCTTCGACGACCTGCTGGCCCGGTTCACCGACCCCGACCCCGGCCACCGGCACCGCTACACCGCCGCCCGGGTCGACCTCCTCGCGCGCGGGGCGGCGACCGGCCGCGCCGTCCTCACCCGGGCCGACCACACCCCTCGCGAGGCCCTGCCCGCGCGCGCCCGCCGCACGCCGCTCGCCGCCCCCTGGTCCGGACCCGACGGGCTGCCGGGGCTGCCGGGGCTGCCGGGATGGAGCGTCGCCGCCCTGATCGACGATCTCCGTGCTCGCGCTATGAGCGCGGACGCGGGGGCGACGGGCCGGTTCCGGTCGCTCGCCTCGTTCCTCCACCCGCGCGACGGCTTCCCGCACGGCGGGCGGGGCGGCTTCGTGCGGTACGAGTTCGCCGTCGGGCACGGCCACGAGGAGACGCTGCGCCGGGTGGTGGGGCGGATCGCGGCGCGCGGCTGCGCGAGGTCCCCCGGCGTACTGAAACGGTTCGGCGAGACCGGGCCCGGCCTGCTGTCGTTCCCCCTGCCCGGCTGGACACTCGCCGTCGACCTCCCGGCGTCACACGACGGCCTCGGCGGCTTCCTCGACACGCTGGACGAGGAGATCGCGGCGGCCGGCGGCCGGGTCCGGCTCGCCGAGGACGCGCGGCTGCGCCCCGACCTCGTGGAGTCGATGTATCCGGGGCTCGGCGCCTTCCGCGAACTGCGCGCCGCGCTCGACCCGGGCGCGGTCTTCGTCTCCGACCTCGCCCGCCGTCTCGGCCTCTGAGCCCGCCCCGGCCCTGATCACCGCCCCCTGCCCTGATCACCGCCCCCTGCCCCGACCTCTGCCCCCTGCCCCGACCTCCGCCCGGCTGTCTCCCCCGTCCGTCTTCGGCCGTCCGTCTCTTCGGCGGCCTTCCGCCAGGAGCGTGAACGCCATGAAGGACGCCTTCGGCGCACCCCAGTCCCTGCTCGTCCTCGGCGGTACCTCCGCGATCGGCCTGGCCACCGCCCGCCGGCTGATCGCCCGCCGCACCCGTACGGTGTGGCTGGCCGGCCGCCCCTCCCCCGCCCTCACCGACGCCGCCGACTCGCTGCGCGCGCTCGGTGCCGACGTCCACACCGTGCCCTTCGACGCCCTGGACCCCGAGTCCCACGCGGAACGGCTCGGCAAGGTCTTCGCCGAGGGCGACGTCGACATGGTGCTGCTGGCGTTCGGCATCCCCGGCGACCAGGCGCGCGACGAGTCCGACCCGCTCGCCGCCGTCCGGGTCGCGCAGACCAACTACACGGGCGCCGTCTCGGCCGGCCTGGTCTGCGCGCAGGCGCTCCAGGCGCAGGGGCACGGCGCGCTGGTGGTGCTGTCGTCGGTGGCCGGCGAGCGGGCCCGGCGGGCCGACTTCATCTACGGCTCCTCCAAGGCCGGCCTGGACGCCTTCGCGCAGGGCCTGGGGGACGCGCTGTACGGCACGGGCGTGCACGTGATGGTCGTACGCCCCGGAGCCGTCCGTACGCACACGGCGGCGGGGGCCGGGCGGCCGGGGGCATCAGGGCAGGCGGGGAACGCGGGGGACGCGGGGAACGGCTCGGCGGACACCGTGCTCGCGACCACCCCGGAGGCGGTCGCGACGGCGATCGAGCTGGGGCTACGGCGCCACTCGGAGACGGTGTGGGTGCCGGGGGCACTGCGGGCGGTGATGACGGCGGTACGGCATATGCCACGCCCGCTGTTCCGGCGCCTGCCGGTGTGACGGCGGGAGGGGCGGCCCGGGACCGAAGGAGCGACGGGCCAAAACGGCATATGCCCCGATGATCAGCCGGCCGTACTCACGGGACCGGCCGCACCGTGATCAGCACATCGTGCGGGGCGCGTCGATCGGGCTGCCGCCCTGCGCCGGGACGGCGGTGATCGCCCGCCCGCTGCCGAACTCGTAGTCGTACAGCTTCCGCCACACCGCGTCCGCGCCCTGCTCGTACAGCGCGAAGGAACGGCAGGTCCATGCCGCCTCGTACCCGGACAGTTCCGCGAAGGCGCGGTCCATCGCCTCCTCGGCGATGGCGTGGGCGACGGTGACGTGCGGGTGGTACGGGAACTGCAGCTCGCGCGGCACGGGCCCGGCCTCGTCCCGGATCCGCCGCTGGAGCAGGTCGCAGTCGCCGGCCCCTTCCGCGAGCCGCACATAGACGACCGGGGACACCGGACGGAACGTGCCGGTGCCCTCCAGACGCATGCGGAAAGGGTCGCTGAGCGCCGCGACGCCGCCCAGGTGCGCCTCGATCGCGGGCAGCAGACCGGTGTCCACCTCGGTCGGCGGGAGCAGGGTGACGTGGGTGGGAATGCCGTACGCGGCGGGATCCCCGAAGCCCGCGCGCCGCTCCTGGAGCAGGCTGCCGTGAGGCTCCGGGACCGCGATCGAAACGCCGAGCGTTACGGTCCCCACGTCGTTCTCCTCGCTCCTCGGTAGTCCGTCGTACGTCGTCCGCCGTCCATTGTCCGCCGTCCCTCGTCCGCCGGCGGCCGGTTCGGGTCCGGGCGGTGCGATCGGGTGAGGCGATCGGGCGGCACGGCCGGCGCATCGGATCGAACCGGATCGGATCGGATCGCATCGGATCAGATCGAAGCCGGTCCGGATCCGGGCGGTGCGGTCAGTCGCCAGTGTGCGTCCTGCACCGCCCTCCTGGCCAGGGTCCTTGGACTCCAGGCCGCCGGTCCGCGCCGGGCACCGGCGGCGGGCCGGGGACCCGTCTCGCCGGGGCCCGGCCCGTTACCGGTCCGCTCAGTGGCGGGCGGGCAGGAAGCCGATCTCGTCGTACGTCCGCGCCAGCGTCTCGGCGGCGACGGTCCGCGCCTTCTCCGCGCCCTTGGCCAGGATCTTGTCCAGCGTCTCCGGGTCGTCCAGGTATTCCTGGGTACGGGTCCTGAACGGCGTGACGAAGTCCACCATGACCTCGGCCAGGTCGGTCTTCAGGGCGCCGTACATCTTGCCCTCGTAGCTCTTCTCCAGGTCGGGGATCGACGTGTCGGTGAGCACGGACATGATGGTGAGCAGGTTGGAGACGCCGGCCTTCTCCACCGGGTCGTAACGGATCACCGTGTCGGTGTCGGTGACCGCGCTCTTGACCTTCTTCGCGGTGGCCTTCGGGTCGTCGAGCAGGTTGATCAGACCCTTGGGGCTGGAGGCCGACTTGCTCATCTTGATCGTCGGGTCCTGCAGGTCGTAGATCTTCGCGGTCTCCTTGAGGATGTACGCCTCGGGGATCGTGAAGGTGTCGCCGAAGCGCGTGTTGAAGCGCTCGGCGATGTCGCGCGTCAGCTCGATGTGCTGGCGCTGGTCCTCGCCGACCGGGACCTGGTTCGCCTGGTAGAGCAGGATGTCCGCGACCTGGAGGACCGGGTACGTGAAGAGACCGACGGTGGTGCGGTCGGCGCCGTGACGAGCGGACTTGTCCTTGAACTGGGTCATGCGGGAGGCCTCGCCGAAGCCGGTGAGGCAGTTCATGACCCAGGCCAGCTGGGCGTGCTCGGCCACGTGGCTCTGGACGAAGAGGGTGCAGCGGTCCGGGTCGACGCCGGCGGCGAGCAGCTGGGCGGTGGCGAGCCGGGTATTGGCGCGCAGCTCGGCGGGGTCCTGCGGAACCGTGATCGCGTGCAGGTCCACCACCATGTAGAAGGCGTCGTGGGACTCCTGCAGCGCGACCCACTGACGTACCGCACCGAGGTAGTTGCCGAGGTGGAACGAGCCTGCGGTGGGCTGGATTCCGGAGAGCACACGGAGACGTTCAGAGGCCATGCCTCTCATTGTCTCAGGTACGCACCCCGCCTCCGGACGCGGGAGCGGGGGCGGGATCGAGCCTGGGAGCGACCTCCGGGCGGACGCGCACGGGCCCGGGTCCCCCGTACCCACCGCCTCCGGATCTCCTCGCGACGCGACGCCCAGGTTTCTTCGTCCCGCGAGCGAGCGACGATAAGAACGGGGTGCCACAACCTGCCCCTGGCTTCACGACGAACGGAGACCCCGTGTCGAGGACGCAAGACGAGCTCGCCGCCGCCGACGCGCACAGCGCGCACAACTACCACCCCCTGCCCGTGGTCGTCGCCTCCGCCGAGGGCGCCTGGATGACCGATGTCGAGGGACGCCGGTTCCTCGACATGCTCGCCGGGTACTCGGCGCTCAACTTCGGGCACGGCAATCGCCGGCTGCTCGACGCGGCGAAGGCGCAGCTGGAGCGGGTGACGCTGACGTCGCGCGCGTTCCAGCACGACCGGTTCGCGGAGTTCTGCGGGCAGCTCGCGGAGCTGTGCGGCAAGGAGATGGTGCTGCCCATGAACACGGGCGCGGAAGCGGTGGAGACCGCCGTGAAGACCGCCCGCAAGTGGGGGTACGAGGTGAAGGGCGTGCCGGACGGGCACGCGAAGATCGTGGTCGCGGCCAACAACTTCCACGGCCGGACGACGACGATCGTCAGCTTCTCCACGGACCACGAGGCCCGTGACCACTACGGTCCGTACACGCCGGGCTTCGAGATCGTGCCGTACGGGGACCTGACCGCGATGGAGACGGCGGTCACGGAGAACACGGTGGCCGTGCTGATCGAGCCGATCCAGGGCGAGGCCGGGGTGCTGGTGCCGCCGGACGGGTATCTGCGCGGGGTGCGGGAGCTCACGGCCCGGCGGAACGTGCTGTTCATGGCGGACGAGATCCAGTCGGGTCTGGGCCGGACGGGGCGGACGTTCGCGTGCGAGCACGAGGGCGTGGTGCCGGACGTGTACATCCTGGGCAAGGCGCTGGGCGGCGGTGTGGTGCCGGTGTCGGCGGTGGTCGCGGACCGCGACGTGCTCGGGGTGTTCCGGCCCGGCGAGCACGGCTCGACGTTCGGCGGCAATCCGCTGGCCTGCGCGGTGGGCCTGGAGGTGGTCGCGATGCTGCGGACGGGCGAGTACCAGCAGCGGGCGACGGAGCTGGGCGAGCATCTGCACGCCGAGCTGGCGACGCTGCTGGGCGCCGGGACCGTGGAGGCGGTGCGCGGGCGCGGGCTGTGGGCGGGGATCGACATCGCGCCGTCGCACGGCACGGGCCGGGAGATCTCGGAGCGGCTGATGGCGCGGGACGTGCTGGTGAAGGACACGCACGGGTCGACGATCCGGATCGCGCCGCCGCTGGTGATCTCCAAGGAGGACCTGGACTGGGGGCTTGAGCAGCTGCGGGTGGTGTTGGCGGAGGGCTGACGGCCCGGAGGCCTGTGGAGGGGGCGCGGGCGCCGGCCCGCCCCTCCCCGTACGGCTCAGAGGATGACGTGCGGGATGAAGCGCGCGTACCCGTCCGTGATCGGTCCCGACGACTCCCGGATGCCGAGCCCCGCCGCCTCGTCGCCGACCGTCCACGCGCCGAGCACGACCCGGTTGCCGTCGAAGTCGGGCAGCGGGGACAGCGCCTGGTAGCAGCAGGGTTCGGTGCGTACGGGCGGGACGCCACCCGGCCCCGGCCCCGGCCCCGGCCCCGGCTCCGGCCCCGGCTCCGGTTCGTGCAGGGTGACGCCCTCGCCCTCGCGGCCGAGCAGCGGCTTCGCCGCCCATCCCGTCGTCGTGGCGAGTTCGCGCGGGCCGTCGAGGTAGGCGGGGAGCAGGTTCGGGTGGCCGGGGTGCAGCTCCCACAGGATCGCGAGAAGCGCCTTGTTGGAGAGCAGCATCTTCCACGCCGGTTCGATCCAGCAGGTGCTGCCGGTGCCGCCGCCGTTGTCGAGGGTGTCGAGGACGTGCGGGCCGAAGGTGTCCGTGGTCAGCCATTCCCACGGGTAGAGCTTGAAGCAGGCGCGGATGTAGCGCAGCCGCTCGTCGACGAACCGTCCGCTGATCCGGTCCCAGCCGATCCGCTCGACCGACAGCGCCTCGGTGTGGAGGCCGGCCTGCTGGGCGGTCTCGCGCAGGTACGCCACCGTCATCAGGTCCTCGCCGAGTTCGTCGGCGTCGGAGTGGGCGAAGTGGACGGGGCTGCCGGGCGGCAGCAGGTGGGCCTGGCGGCGCCAGGCGTCGACGAGCCGTTCGTGGAGGGAGTTCCACTGGTCGGCGCCGGGGAACCGTTCCTCCATCCAGAACCACTGCGGGCTCGCGGCCTCCACCAGAGAGGTGGGGGTGTCGGCGTTGTACTCCAGCATCTTGGCCGGACCCGTACCGTCGTAGCAGAGATCGAACCGGCCGTAGAGGGTGGGGAGTTCGGCCCTGCGGTGCCAGGACTCGGCGACCCGGGCGACGACCCTGGGGTCGGTGATGCCGAGGTCGGCGAAACGGTCCTGCTCGACGATGTGCGCCGCCGCGCCCAGGCACATGGCGTGCAGTTCCTCGACGACCTCCTCCAGCGCCTCCACCTCGGGCAGGCTGAAGGAGTAGTAGGCGCTCTCGTCCCAGTAGGGGCGCAGGGAGCCGTCGGGGTGGCGGGTCAGGGGGTAGATCAGGCCCTGTTCCTCGACCGTGCGCTGCCAGTCGGGGCGGGGCTCGATGGTGTGGCGCCGCATGCGAGGTCAGCCGCCGGACGAGGAGGAGTGACCGCCGAAACCGCCCCTGGACACGGACGACTTGTCGAAATCGCCGCCGCTGACCGTGCCGCCTCGGACCGAGCCGCCGTAGTAGTAGCGGCCGCTGCTGCTGGAGCCGCTGGAGCTGCTTCCCTTGCCGTCGTGGCACTTGTAGTCGGGGAGTTCCTTGTACGTCACGGGGTCGACGCACCGCTCGTCCGGCTCCGAGCCGCATGCCGTGAGTGCCGCGGCGAGCACGCCCACCCCGCCGAGTACCACCGCGCTGGACCTCAGTCTGCGCATGCTGTTCCGCCCCTCCCCGTCGCGTGGTCGCGAGCGCACAGTGTAGGCCGGGGGCGTCCCGCCGCCCATGCCCGGGGCGGCCGGTCCGCCGGGAGGGGCGGGCGTCGCTTTCGTGCCACCCGGGCGTTCCCGGGCACCGGAGGCGGCCGATCCGTTGGGTCCGTTCGGTCCGTTCGGTCCGTACGCGAGGCCGAGGCGGCCGTTCAGGACCTGGTGAGCATGGGCGCTGCCGTCGTGTCGGCGCCGAGCGGGCTCCTCAGCTCGCGGGGCGGTGTCCGAAGGTGGCGACGACGGCGATGGGGAAGGAGAGATGGCCGGGGTCGTCGATCTCCTCCAGACCGGCGCGCACGTCAGCCTCGCCGAGCAGTCCGGCGCCGACAAGCCTGGGGGCGATCGCCTGGATGGTCAGCCGGGAGAACTCGGCGATCGGTGACCCGGCGTGGAAGACGGGAAGGTCCGCCTCGGACCGTACGTTCTCATAGCCGGCGTCGCGCATGACGGCCGCCGCCCGCACGCCCCAGGTGTCGTCCATTCCGAAGGATGCGGCAAGGAACGTCCACCAAGCGTCGATGACCCGCCTGAGCGGGGAGGACGCGGGCAATCCGTGACGAGGGAAGTGGACGAGGTCCTCCACCAGGAGTACACCGCCCGGGGCCAGCCACGACAGCATCCTCTTGGTGATCCGTTCACGCTGAGGCAGGTGCATGAGCACGGCGCGCGCGTGGATCAGCTCGAAGGAGCCTTCCGGGAAGGTGTCCTTCGTGACATCGTGCACCCGCACCGTGAGAGGGGCCGACACCGGTTCGTGGATCAGCGTCACATCCAGGTCGGTCGCGGTGACCCGCCCCCGGTGACAACGCGCGGCCAGCCAGTGGGCGATGGTTCCGGCGCCGGCGCCGATCTCCAGACAGGACCAGTCGGGAGCGATCGCGGCGGCTTCCAGCCGCCGCCGGGTCTGCGGGTCGAAGGCGCGGCTCAGGGCGTCGAGTCGGGCCCTCTCCTCGGGGTGCCGGTGCGTCAGCACGTCGGCGTACCCCTCGCGAGCTTCGCCGGGTCCGACCGCACCCGGGTCGGACGTACGTCGATGTGTGGTCATACGCGACTCCACTCGTCGGGCCCGGCGCCCGCGCCGGGCCCCCGGCCGGCACCCCCGTCCGGGCGCCTTCGCCCGTCGCGGTTCCAGGCGACGGAGTCACCATGCCGGACGCTGGAGCGCCGTCACGTCATCTCATCCCACGCATCACTCGCCAGAGTGACATGACGCCACTTCCCCCGGCGGCCGGCCGGGCGGCCACAAGAATGACGAATCCGGCCGGGACCGCCCTGGTCCGGGTAGCCCTTGAAGGAGACAGACCGTGCGAGACGAAGCCGTTCGACGTGCCGCGCTGATCTTCAAGCTGTTCGACGCCAACGGGAACGGAGTCCTCGATCCCCAGGACTTCGACCTGCTCACCGACCGGGTGCTGGCCGTCGCCGCGGACTCGGCGCACAAGGACAGGGAGAGGTTCGCCGACAGCTTGCGCCAGTGGTGGGATGTGCTGGCGGGAGCGCTGGACGCCGACGGCGACGGCCTGATCAGCCCGCGGGAGTTCGAGGCGTCCGTGCTCGACCCCGAGCGCTTCGCGCCGACCGCGGATCTCTTCGCCCACGCGCTCGCCACGCTCGGCGACCCCGACGGCGACGGTCTGATCGAGCGGACCCGCTTCCTCGACCTGCTGACCGCATGGGGCTTCGATGTACCGAACATCCATGCGTTGTTCGACGCGTTCGGACCGGATGCCGCCGACCGGATCACGGTGACCGCTTGGGCCGACGGCATCCGCGACTACTACACGCCCGGCCTGGCCGGGATCCCCGGCGACCACCTGGTTTCCCTGCCGGTCTGACCCGGCCACCGCACGGGAGGGCCGGCCACCACCGCACGGGAGGGCCGGCATGAGGCCCGCTCCGGGCGAAGCCGCATGCTGTCCGGCACCCGCCTCCGCCCGTCCCCGCCCTCGCCCACCCCCGCCCTCACGGCAACACCCGGCACAGCGTCTCCAGCGCGCCCGACCAGGCACTGTCCGGCGGGGTGCCGTAGCCGACGACGATGCCGTCGGGCAGCGGGGCCGCGTCCGGGTGCCGGAAGCGGTCGACGCCGAGCAGGGCGAGACCCTGGTCGGCGGCGGCGCGCAGAGTGGACTCCTCGGTGCCCGGCGGGAGTTCGAGGACGACGTGGAGCCCGGCCGCGATGCCGCTCACGCGGAGGGCGGGCGCGTGCGCGGCGACCGCCGCGACCAGTTGGTCGCGGCGGCGCCGGTAGCGCAGCCGCATGGCCCGGACATGGCGGTCGTACGCGCCCGAGGCGAGAAACTCCGCGAACGTGAGCTGATCGGTCGCGGCGGACACCCAGTCGACCTCCCCCTTCGCCGCCGCCACTTCGCCGGCCAGATCGCCGGGGAGCATCATCCAGGCGAGCCGCAGGCCCGGCGCGAGGGACTTGCTGGCGGTGCCGAAGTAGACGACCCGCTCGGGGTCGAGCCCCTGGAGGGCTCCGACGGCCTGGCGGTCGTACCGGAACTCCCCGTCGTAGTCGTCCTCCAGGATCAGCCCGCCCTCGGCCCGCGCCCAGTCGACGGCCGCCGCCCGCCGGGCCGGGGCGAGCGCACCGCCGAGCGGGAACTGGTGCGCCGGGGTCATCAGGACCGCACCGACCCCGTCCATCGACCCCAACTCCTCGGTGCGGGTGCCCTTTTCGTCGAGCCCTAGAGCCGGGGTGCGCAGATCCTGGCGGGCGAGCAGGTCCCGGTGGGCGCGCAGACCGAACGACTCGACGCCCACCGCCCGTACCCCGCGATCCCGCAACACCCGCCCGACCAGCTGGAGTCCGTGCACGAAACCCGAGCAGACGACGATCCGGTCCGGGTCCGCGTGCACGCCCCGGGCCCGGGCCAGGTACTCGGCGAGCGCGGTGCGCAGTTCGATCCGGCCGCGCGGATCGCCGTACCCGAAGGCGTCGTTGGGTGCGGCGGTGAGCGCCTTACGGGCGGCCTTGAGCCAGTCGGCGCGCGGAAACGAGGCGACGTCGGGCCGGCCGGCCTGGAGGTCGTAGAGGGGAGTGCCGGGCGCGGGCCGCAGGGGCGGCCGCGGGCGGGGATGACCGGCGGCCCGGGGGTGCGGGTCGGGACGCGGGTCGGGGCGCGGGTCGGGACGCGGACCCGGGCGCGGCTCGGAGCGCGGGGCCACCCGGGTCCCGGAGCCCTGCCGGGCGGTGAGCCAGCCCTCGGCGGTGAGTTCGGCGTAGGCGTCGGCGACGGTGTTGCGGGCCATGCCCAGGTCGGCGGCGAGGGAACGCGAGGACGGCAGCCGGGTGCCGGCCGTCAGCCGGCCACTGCGCACCGCCTCCCGGAGCGCGTCCATGAGCGCCTTGCGCCGGCCGCGCCCGGTGAGATCCAGATGGAGGTCGGCGCCGAAAGTGGCCCACTCGTTTGCCATGGAAATGGACCATACCGGGGTGCCTTCCGCGCCCTACGGTGGTCGGCATGACGACCACCGCACCACACTCCTCCCACGGGGCCGACGAAGTCCCGGGAGCCCAGGGAGTCCAGGAAACCCAGGAGGCCCAGGGATCCCAGGGGGCCGAACAGGCCGGGTACGCACCGGAGGAGCCGGCCCGGCTCGCGTTCATCAAGCTGCACCCCGGCTTCTACCAGGCCATGCGGAGCCTGGAGGCGGCCGCCTCCGAGCATGTCGACCCCGTCCTGTACGACCTGATCAAACTGCGCGCCTCGCAGATCAACCACTGCGCCTTCTGCGTGGACAAGCACTCCAAGGACGCGCTGGCGGCCGGCCAGAGCGTGGAGCGACTCATCCAGCTGTCCGCCTGGCGCGAGTCGCGGCACTTCTACACCGAACGCGAGCTGGCCGCCCTTGCGCTGACCGAGGCCGTCACCGTCCTCACCGACGGATTCGTGCCCGACGCGGTGTACGAGGAGGCCGCCCGGCACTTCGACGACACCGAACTGGCGCATGTCATCGGCGCGATCACCGCCATCAACGCGTGGAACCGGATCGCCGTGACGTCCCGTATGGTGCCGGGCCACTACCACCCCGGCGGGGCCAAGCGATGAGCCCGAACAGCCCGACCAGCACAAGCAGCCCGAACAGCACAGGCAGCGCAGACAGCGCCGGCGGTACGGACAACGCGGCCGGGGCGGCGGCGCTCCGGGCCCTGCACCATGGACGGCCCGCCGACCGCCCACTGGTCCTCCCGGGACCGTGGGACGCGGCCTCGGCGCGCGTCTTCGAGGAGGCCGGCTTCCCGGCCCTGGCGACGCCGAGCGCGGGGGTCGCGGCGTCGCTGGGCCACGAGGACGGGCAGACGCCCGCGGCCGAGATGTTCGCGGCGGTGGCGCGGATCGCCCGCGCCGTGTCCGTACCGGTCACGGCCGATGTCGAGGCCGGGTACGGCCTGCCGGCGAAGGAGCTGGTCGAACGGGTCCTGCACACCGGCGCGGTCGGGGTGAACCTGGAGGACACCGCCCCCGGGCGGGTGCTGCGCGATCCGCACGAGCAGGCCGACTGGCTCGCGGCGGTACGGGAGGCGGCCGGCCCGGCCCTCGTGATCAACGCGCGCGTGGACACGTACCTCCACGGCGGCACCGTCGCCGACGCCGCCGCCCGCGCGCGGCTGTACACGGCGGCGGGCGCGGACTGCGTCTACCCGATCAAGGCCCCGGCCGGCGATCTGCCCCGGCTGCGCGCGGCGGGGGTCGAGGGGCCGCTCAACGCCCTGGCGGTGCCCGGCGGTCCGTCGTTCGCCGAGCTGGGGCGGCTGGGCGCGACCCGGATCACCTTCGGCCCGATCCTGCTGCACCGCGCCCTGGCCGGCCTCGGGGAGCTGGCCCGGGAGCTGGCAGCGGACGCGGGAACGGACGCGGGAACGGACGCGGAGTAGCGGAGCGCCCCGGGGGGCGTGGCGGAGGCCGGGGTCAGGGAGTGGGCCGGTAGTACGTGAGGGCCGTGATGAGGGTCTCCTGCTGTCTGGGCCACTCACTCTTCGGTCCCGCGGCGAGCATGACGCGGGGCTTGCCGCTGTCGGTCACGAAGGCGCGGGCGACGACCTGGCGGCGGCCCTCGTCCCGGTCGTACGCGTACACCAGCTCGGCCGTGTCCCCACCGCCCTTCTTCTCCAGGCTGATCTCCTCGTAGTGGGTGTTGACCGAGAGGCTCTGCGAAGTCTTTCGCAGAGCCTCGTACGGGGTCAGTCCGGACTCGCCGGTGTCGTAGATCTGGATCAGGGAGGAGCCGCCGGGGGCGACGTAGAAAACGCTCCCTCCGGTGGCGGTCCGGGTCCAGCCATCGGGGACGGCGAGGCGGAAGCCCGACTCGTCCTCGACCATCGTGAAGCCACTCGGCGGGACGTCCTCGACAGGCGAGGACGACGGGGAAGCGGGGTCCGCGGCCGGGTCGGACGGGCCGGACGGGGAATCGGAAGCGGAAGCAGACGGCGCGTCGGACACCGAGGTGCTCGTGCCCGCCCCGGCGGCCGGCCCCTGCGCCGTACCGCCGCCGTCTCCGCCGCCCCTCCCCCACAGCAGCCATCCGCCGAGCCCGCCCGCGACCAGCACGGCCGCCGCGACAGCGGTGACGAGTACATGGCGCGAGGGACCGGTGGCACCGCCCGGACCCACGACCCCCGGCGCCGGGTCCATCGGGGGGTACGCGGGCGGGAACGCCGGCAGCGGCGGAAGCGGAACCACCGGACCGCCCCCCTCCGCCGCGCCCTGCCCGGTACCGGGCAGGGGCCGGGGGACGAAGCCGGCGACGGGCGGCAGCTCCGGCAGCGGTCCGGAGCCGGCGCCGGAGCCGAAACCGGTGCCGGTGCCGGAGCCGGTGCCGGGTGCGGCCGAGCCCGTCTCCCAGCTCTGCGACTCGTCGTTCCACCAGGCGCCCGACCCGGCCGTCCCTCCTCCGCGCTGCACCATCTCAGCCTCCGAGCAGTGCGGTGACGGACTGGCCCACGGCCGCCGCCGAGGCGAACAGGGCGGTCAGCGCGCCTGCGTCGGCGAGCGCCTGGCGCAGCCGGGTCAGCCGGCCCGGGCCCGCGGCGCCCGATTCCTCGATCTCGCCCTCGGCACCGGCGAGTTCGCCGTCGAGCGCGGCCATCCGCCCCGGGTCGGCGAGTCGGCCCAGGTCGGCACGCAACTCCCGGATCGCCGCGAGCAGTTCCTCCTGTCCCGGGTCGCGCTCGGCCCCGGGGCCGCGCACGGTGTATTCGACGTGATTGTGGTCGCCGACGGTGACGTTGCCGGTGACCCCTCTGATCTCGATGCGTCCCGCAGCGGGTGTGTCGCGCTCAACCACGGTCGCCTCCGGGGCCCTTGGTCCTGGTCTTCGTCTTCGCCGCCGGCTTCGTGGGGCCGGCGGTCGTGTTGCCGACCGTATTGTGGTCGCCGATGGTGACGTTCCCCTTCGTTCCTTCGATGAACACGCCACCCTCGCCGACCTGTACGATCTTCTGCTCGAACTCGGCTGTCTCGTAACCGGCTTGACGTAGGGCGACGGTCACGCCGTTCGCCACCCGGTCCTGGATGCTCTTCAAGTACCGGCTGACGTCCATCTCCTGGAACAGGGACGCGGCCGGGTCGGATGCCATTTCCCGCAGGGAGCGGAGCGGCCCCTCGGGCAGGGCCCGCGCGTATCCGCCCACGCCGAGCGTGCCCAGGTTCTTCAGCGCCCGCCAGACGGTGACCAGGGCCTGCCCGGTGAACTGCGAGGTCTGCCCGATGGCCCAGACCGCCTTGCCGCCCTGGTGGTTGTTGCGGTGGCGGTGGGCGATCCGGTCGGCGTTCCGGTAGAGGGAGGCGACCGGGCGCAGTACGTGCGGGGCCACCTCCAGCATCAGCATGCCGCCCTGGGTGTGGACGCGGACGAAGACGGTGGTGACGATCTCCTCGCCCCAGCCGCCGACCCTGATCCGCAGGAAGTGACGGCGGGTCTCGCCGCCCTCCTCGATCGCCCCGGCGCGGTGCCGCTCGAACCCCTCGGGGGTGTACGGCGCGGCCGCGCGGCTCGGCAGCCCGTCCACCGGCAGGAAGACGACCTCGTCGATCTCCAGCTCGCGCAGCCGGTCGCGGACCACGTCGCCGTGCAGCGACGGTACCCGCAGCGCCTCCAGAAGCGGAACGATGTGCCGCATGATCGCGGTGTTGTCGAGGCGTTCCGGCGCACGGCCGTCGAGATCCTCGCGAGGGCGCAGCTCGACGGAGAGCGACCAGGTCTCATAGGGCGTTCCGGCGCCGCAGAACGGGTTTTCGGAGCGGTAGAGAACCAGCCGGGAGTGCTGTTCGGTCCTGATCCGGTCCCGCAGCCGGCGGAAGCGGAATCCCAGCGCGTGCTCGGCGGGGTCGCCGCGCAGATCGGGGAAGCGGGTCCGGGACAGCTCTCCGGCGAGCGCGCGGGCGACCTGCCCCCGCTGGAACGCGGCCGCCGCCGCGACCAGCGGCAGGACGGCGAAGGAGCACAGGGCCTGGAACACCCCGGCGTAGTACAGCACGTAGAGCGGGCTCGTCACGGCGGCGGGGGCCACGCCCTCGAAGGCGGCCAGGGGGCTCATGAGGGCCTGCAGCACATTCCCGAGGAACTCCACCGCGTGGCCCGCCACACCGAAGGCGAGCCCCAGGTACACGAGGACGGCGGTGGCGTAGAGCAGGATCGCGTACAGCCGCAGCAGGAAGGCGGGGATGGTGCGTTGCAGCGGCGCCGGGACGGCCTTGCCGTGGACCTTGCGCGCGAGGGCCAGCAGCAGGACGGGGACGACGAGGAGCAGGACGAGACCGCCGGTGACGGCGTAGGAGACGACCCAGACCGCGAGGATCGCGGCGGACCAGCCGAGTTCGATCCGGCGAGCGCGCAGGGCGTGGGCGAGGACGCGGGCGGCGTCGAAGCCGAGGGAGGGCGCGGCGACGCGCTCCTCGTGGACGTACAGCTCGTCGATGACGGCGTCGCGGAAGCCCTCGTCGAGATACGTGCCGGCGCACAGCAGCCGGGTGGCCTCGCTGGCGGCGGGATCCGCGCGCGGGAGGTCGTCGGACGGGACGCCGGGAGGTGGCGCACCCGGGGGCGGCGCGCCCCGCGCGGGTACGACGGGCGCGGGCGCGGCGGATGGCGGCGAGGCCGGTGTGGGTGCGGCGGGCGTGGACGCGGCCGGTGTGGGTGTGGCGGGCGTGGACGCGGCCGGTGGCGGCTCGGGCGGTGGTCCTGACTGCTGAGGCAAGGGCGGCTGTGCCAATGTTCCCCCGAACAAGTGAACTACCCGTATGGCGCGCCGAGTTGGCCGAGTCGACGATGCGTCGGCTGTGCGGGGGGACAGCATAGAACGCACGGCGCCCCCGGCCCAGTGGCCGGGGGCGCCGTGCGCGAAGACGCGTCGCGGGAAGCGCGACTCGGGTTCGGACTCAGGCTCAGATGAGGCCGAGCTCGCGGACCGCGTCGCGCTCCTCCGACAGCTCCTGGACGGAGGCGTCGATGCGGGCGCGGGAGAACTCGTTGATGTCCAGACCCTGGACGATCTCGTAGGAGCCGTCCTTGCAGACGACCGGGAAGGAGGAGATCAGGCCCTCCGGGACGCCGTAGGAGCCGTCCGACGGGATACCCATGGAGGTCCAGTCGCCGGCGGCGGTGCCGTTGACCCACGTGTGGACGTGGTCGATGGCGGCGTTGGCGGCGGAGGCGGCGGAGGACGCGCCACGGGCCTCGATGATCGCGGCGCCGCGCTTGGCGACGGTCGGGATGAAGGTGTCGGCGAGCCAGGCCTGGTCGTTCACGGCCTCGGCGGCGTTCTTGCCGGCGATCTCCGCGTGGAAGATGTCCGGGTACTGCGTCGCGGAGTGGTTGCCCCAGATGGTGAGGCGCTTGATGTCCTCGACGGAGGAGCCGGTCTTCTGGGCCAGCTGCGTCAGCGCGCGGTTGTGGTCCAGGCGGGTCATCGCGGTGAAGCGCTCGGCCGGCACGTCCGGGGCGGCGGCCTGGGCGATCAGGGCGTTGGTGTTGGCCGGGTTGCCGACGACGAGGACCTTGATGTCGTCCGCGGCGTTGTCGTTGATGGCCTTGCCCTGCGGCTTGAAGATGCCGCCGTTGGCGGCGAGCAGGTCGCCGCGCTCCATGCCCTTGGTACGCGGGCGGGCGCCGACGAGCAGCGCGACGTTGGCGCCCTCGAAGCCCTTGTTCGGGTCGTCGAAGATGTCGATGCCCTTGAGCAGCGGGAAGGCGCAGTCGTCGAGCTCCATGGCGGTGCCCTCGGCGGCCTTGACGCCCTGCGGGATCTCGAGGAGGCGCAGCTTGACCGGCACGTCCGCGCCGAGCAGGTGGCCGGAGGCGATGCGGAACAGCAGCGCGTAGCCGATCTGGCCGGCCGCGCCGGTCACGGTGACATTCACGGGAGTGCGGGTCATGGCGATCTCCGTAAGACAGCTGGCGGTGGGGTTTCCCTGCCC
This sequence comes from Streptomyces sp. NPDC048718, assembly GCF_043198875.1. Taxonomy (NCBI): domain Bacteria; kingdom Bacillati; phylum Actinomycetota; class Actinomycetes; order Kitasatosporales; family Streptomycetaceae; genus Streptomyces; species Streptomyces sp. NPDC048718. The sequence goes on along the minus strand of NZ_JBICVG010000007.1, from coordinate 154,512 downwards.
CTGATGCTGGATGTCTCCTCGTGATCTGTGATCGATCGATGTCTCGACGTGAAGAGATATCCGGCGATCAGGCTATCGGACCCGGAACCTTCCGCACCCCCAACCCCTTGTGTCACGGCTCACTGCCACCCCGGATGCACCCGGCCGCACCGCTCCCGGACCCGTCCCGTACCCCTCCCCCGCTTTCCCGCGCCGCGATTCTGACGCCACGTAGCGGAATGGTCACCTCCGTCACCTCCGTGCCACAACGGCCCGCCGGATCTTGAACGCCCATTGGCACGTACATGACCCTGGAGCACGACGGCGCCCGTCCTCCCACGGGGGAGAGGACGGGCGCCGCGTGAGCCTTCGTGTCGCGCATGTCTTCGTGTCGCGCGCGTATTCGTACGGTCGGGGCCGACGGCGTCAGGCCGCCGCCAGGCCGTCAGGTCACCGTCAGATGGAGGACGTCCTCCAGGAACGGGATCCGCAGCCAGGGCTGGGGCTGCGCCATCAGCGTCAGGAGGACGATCATGGCGCCCATCACGCCGTACGTGATCATGTCGGTGAACCGCGAGCGCACCGCGAGCATCCCGACCGACGGCAGACTCCGCCGGAGCACCGCACCCGTCAGGAGCGCGGCCCCGATGAGCAGCCCGCCGACCCGGAACGCCTGCGGGAACAGGTCGGTCCCGACGACGAGCAGGCCGAGCGCGGCCATCCCGAGCACGGTGAGCAGCGGCCACTGCCGGGCGGGCGCGGGCGCGCCGCCGGGGGCCGCGCGACCGCCGCCCTCGGGCGGGACGGTGCCGGTGGTGAGCGTCGCACGGGGGTGGCGGCGCGGTGTGCCGGCGTCGCTCTCACCCTCGCCCTCACCCTTGTCCGTATCGCCCTCGCCCGAGTCGCTCGCGTCGGCCTGGCCGACCGGGGCGGCCGGGACGGCGGAAGCGCCCGGCGCGGCCGGCGCGTCCGAAGCCGCCTCCGTCCCCGGCTCCGCATCCGCCTCCGAGGTCGACTCCGCAGCCGTCTCCACGACCGTCTCCGAAGCGGTCGCGTCGAGATCGGCCCGCTGACCTTCGGACTGTCCGGGCACGGCGGCCCGGCCGTCGGCGGCGGACACGGTCAGCGGATCCCGGCCGCGCGCTCCGCGGCCTCGACGACGTTGACCAGGAGCTGGGCGCGGGTCATCGGACCGACACCGCCCGGGTTCGGGGAAAGCCAGCCGGCGACCTCGGCGACGCCCGGGTGCACATCGCCGACGATCTTGCCCTCGTCGTTGCGCGAGACGCCGACGTCGAGCACGGCCGCGCCCGGCTTCACGTCCTCCGGCTTGATCAGGTGCGGCACCCCGGCCGCCGCGACGACGATGTCCGCGCGCCGCAGGTGCGCCGACAGGTCCCGGGTGCCGGTGTGGCACTGGGTCACGGTGGCGTTCTCGGAACGGCGGGTCAGCAGCAGCGGCATCGGGCGCCCGATGGTGACACCGCGGCCGACGACCACGACCTCCGCGCCGGCGATCTCCACACCGTGGCGGCGCAGCAGCGTGATGATGCCGTTCGGGGTGCACGGCAGCGGGGCGGGCTCGCCGAGGACGAGCCGGCCGAGGTTGGTCGGGTGCAGACCGTCGGCGTCCTTGGCCGGGTCCATGAGCTCCAGGACGCGGTTCTCGTCGATGCCCTTGGGCAGCGGAAGCTGCACGATGTAACCGGTGCAGGTCGGGTCCTCGTTGAGTTCCCGTACAACGGACTCGATCTCGTCCTGCGTGGCGGTGGCCAGCAGTTCCCGCTGGATCGAGGCGATGCCGACCTCGGCGCAGTCACGGTGCTTTCCGGCCACGTACTTACGACTGCCCGGGTCGTCGCCGACCAGGATCGTGCCGAGGCCGGGCGTCACGCCCCGCTCCTTGAGGGTCGCCACTCGGGCGGTCAGATCGGACTTGATCGCGGCTGCGGTGGCCTTGCCGTCGAGAATCTGGGCGCTCATGCCGCCATCCTCCCGGATGACCCCCGCCGGATTCCAATTCGGTCCGGAAACGGTGCCTTCCCGGGATCCGCCCAAAGATCCGCCCGGGATCCGCGCCAAGACCCGCCCGGATCCGTTCGGGAAACCTTTAGGTTGCACTTATACAACTCCGGTGCGTACCGGCGCGTATCGACTGGACAAAAAGTCGCCACTGTGAGGACGATGATCCGCGCAGTGCCGCGGGCAGTGCCGGGGGGCAAAACCACTCATTTTGCGTGAAACACGTGGCGCATATTCCTCCGTGCTCGGACCGCGTCGTCCCCGCAGTACGTAACGGAGGAAGAGACTCGATGAGCTTCGGCGACCCGAACAACCCCTACGGCCAGCAGCCTCAGGGCGGTCAGCCCGGCCAGCAGCCCGGCTACGGCTACCCGCAGCAGCCCGGTCAGCAGCCGGGTCAGCCGGGTTACGGCTACCCGCAGCAGCCCGGCCAGCAGCCCGGTTACGGCTACCCGCAGGCCCCCGGCACGGTCCAGGCGAACAACGGCTACATATCCCTGCACGGTCTCGGCACCGTCCAGGTCGCCTCGATGGGACGGCGCCTCGGCGCGCGCCTGATCGACGGCATCGCCATCGGCGTCGTCTACTACATCCTCGCGGCCATCGGCCTGGCCGGTGTCGTGGGCGCCGGCTCGACCATCGACGACTGCTCGGGCGAGACCTACGGCTCCGCCGCCTACCAGTCCTGCCTCAACGACCAGACCGCCGCCGCGGGCGGCATCGTCGCCGCCTTCTTCGGCGTGATCTTCCTGCTCTTCATCGCCACCATGCTCTACGAGTGGCTGATGATCGCGTTCGTCGGCGCCACGCTGGGCAAGATGGCGCTCGGCCTGCGTGTCGTCAAGGAGACCACGGGCGGCAAGCCGGGCCTCGGCGGCGGCTTCATCCGCTGGATCATCCCCATGGTCGGCGCGATCGTCTGCGGTATCGGCGAGCTCCTCGTCTACCTGTCGCCGTTCTTCGACAGCACGGGCAAGACCCAGGGCTGGCACGACCGCGCCGCCGGCACGGTCGTCATCAAGAAGTAAGAAGTAACGTTCCGCTTCGCGCGGAGCGTTCCGAGGGCGAGGGCCGCCCGGCGTACACCGCCGGGCGGCCCTCGGCCGTTGTACGGAGGCGCCGACCGGACCGTACACCTGGGGGCGGCCCGGCCCGACGCCCTCACCGCCGCCCGATCGTCCTCACCACCGCCGGATCGTCGTCACCGCCGCCGGCTCGTCCTCACTGCCGCTTCATCACCACGAACTGCCCCGCCTGCGCCGACACCGCGTACCGCGCCCCCGGATGCAGCTGCCCGGCCAGGCCCACCGGGTCGCTCACCGGCTGGGACCAGCCGGAGGCCAGGTCGAGGGCGAGGTAGTCGGGGCTGACGTTCGGCGCGCCGCCGACCCAGTAGACGGTGTGGTCCCGGGTCAGATGGGCCATGAGCGTCACGTTCGTCTCCACGCTCGCGCCCTCCGGCACCGCCGCGACCGCGCGCCGCGCGTCGAGGGTGCGGGCGTCCGTCCGGTACGTGTCGGCGCGCAGCAGTTCGCGCAGCGGCATGTCCAGGGTGTGCACCAGCGCGACCGCCGTGACGACGGGGACCGCGACCCTCCCGTACGCCACCAGCCACGGACGCGGCGAGGTGCGCACCGAGCGGATCGCGTCGACCAGGGCGAGGAAGACCACGGGCATGAGCAGGGCGCTGTAGTGCCAGAGCATGCCCCAGTGGTTGGGGTCCTGGGAGAGGAAGCGCCAGCCGAGCGTCGGCAGCACGAGCAGCGCGAGCGGGGAACGCAGGCACAGGAAGCCGGTGACGCCGGCGAGGAAGAAGAGCATCTCCCACTTCTCGCCGTGGCCGAACGCGCCGAGGAGGGAGTCGAGCGGCGACAGGTCCGCGCCCTCGCCGGTCTTGTCGATCTTCGCCCAGTAGTCGTACTGGCCGGCCTGGCTCGCGGCCGGGATGAGGACCAGCACCGTCAGCGCGAAGAAGGTGACGCCGAACGCGGCGAGCATGCCGCCGAGGCGCTTTTGTCCCTTGAGGAAGAGGACCGCGCCGACCATGGCGACGGTCAGTCCCATGTCCTCCTTGACGAGGACGAGCGGCGCGGCCCACGGCACGGCGGCGTTCCAGCGGCCGAGGAGCAGGGCCCGGCAGGTGAGGGCGAGCAGCGGGACGGCGAAGGCGATCTCGTGGAAGTCGGACTTGACGGCTTCCTGGAGCCCCCAGGACAGCCCGTACGCGACGGTGAGCGCGATCCCGGCGGCCCGGCTGCCGAGCACCTGCTGGGCGGTGCGGCCGACGATCGCGGCGGAGGCGGCGAAGAGCGCGGCCTGCGCGAGAAGAAGGACGAGCGGAGAGGACCACACCCAGTACGCCGGCGCCAGCAGCGCGGTCACCGGACTGAAGTGGTCCCCGAGTATGAGAAATCCGGGTCCCTTGATGTCGACGATCGGGGCCCGCAGTTCGGCATATGCCCGAACGGACTGCTCGAAGATCCCGAGATCCCAGGACGGCGTACGAAAACGCGCGTACTGCACCCAGGAGTAGAGGAAGTAAAGGCCGCCGAGAACGCCGGCTATCAGCGCGTACGGAAGACGCGGCGCGGGCGCGAGTACCCGGGACGGTCCGCTGTCCCCATCGGTCTCGGGAGCGGAGGGTTCCGCCGCGGAACCGTTCTGCACATCCAACACCGCGCCCCCAGGAACCAGCCGCCGACGAAAAGAGCAACCCATTAGAACAGAGGTCACCCGACCGGCGGAATCGTCGACGGCATGGGTTCGCCGGGCATCACTCACCGTCCTTTGCACGGGGCACCGTTCGACGCCGGCCGCCACCGGCACACCGCCGTGCCGCCACGCGCCGTCAGCCGTACCGCCGCCCGCCGTACCGCCGGCCCACCCCCGTGGGGCCGACGGCATGAACCCGGCGGCGCGGGGCACGCGAGCCCCGGCCGCCCGCCCTGCCAGGCGTCGGCGGGTGACCGGCGGGTGACCGGCGGCCCTGGGGCCGCCGATCACCGTCCGTCAGCGGAAGGAATCGTCAGTGGAAAAAGTGCCGCGTTCCCGTGAAGTACATCGTCACGCCCGCCTTCTTCGCCGCCTCGACCACCAGCTCGTCGCGCACCGACCCGCCCGGCTGGACGACCGCCTTCACGCCCGCGGCGGTCAGGATCTCCAGGCCGTCCGGGAACGGGAAGAACGCGTCCGAGGCCGCGTACGCGCCCCGGGCCCGCTCCTCGCCCGCCCGCTCGACGGCCAGCTTGGCCGAGTCGACGCGGTTGACCTGGCCCATGCCGACGCCGACGGAGGCGCCGTTCTTGGCGAGCAGGATCGCGTTGGACTTGACCGCGCGGCAGGCCTTCCAGGCGAACGCCAGCTCGGCCAGCTCGGTCTCGGACAGGGCGTCGCCGGTGGCGAGGGTCCAGTGGGCCGGGTCGTCGCCGTCGGCCTGGAGGCGGTCGGTGACCTGGAGGAGGGCGCCGCCGTCGACGGGCTTGACCTCGACCGGGTTCGCCGGAGCGCCCTCGGCGCGCAGGACGCGGATGTTCTTCTTCTTGGCCAGGACCTCGACGGCGCCGTCCTCGTAGCCGGGGGCGACGATGACCTCGGTGAAGATCTCCGCGACCTGCTCGGCCATCGCGACCGAGACCGGGCGGTTGACGGCGATGACGCCGCCGAACGCGGACAGCGGGTCGCAGGCGTGCGCCTTGCGGTGGGCCTCGGCGACGTCGGCGCCGATCGCGATGCCGCACGGGTTGGCGTGCTTGATGATCGCGACGCACGGCTCGGTGTGGTCGTACGCGGCCCGGCGCGCGGCGTCGGTGTCCGTGTAGTTGTTGTACGACATCTCCTTGCCGTGCAGCTGCTCGGCCTCCGCGAGACCGCCGGTGCCGTCGACGTAGAGCGCGGCGCCCTGGTGCGGGTTCTCGCCGTAGCGCAGCACGTTCTTGCGACTGTAGGTGGCGCCGAGGAAGTCGGGGAAGCCACTGTCGCCGTCGGCGGCGTAGTCGGCGGCGAACCAGCTCGCCACGGCGACGTCGTACGCGGCGGTGTGCTGGAACGCCTCGGCCGCGAGCCGCTTGCGGGCGGTCAGGTCGAAGCCGCCGGCCTCGGCGGCGGCGAGCACGTCGGCGTACCGCTCCGGGCTGGTGACGATGGCCACGGACGGGTGGTTCTTCGCCGCGGCGCGCACCATCGACGGGCCGCCGATGTCGATCTGCTCGACGCACTCGTCCGGGGTGGCGCCGGAGGCGACGGTCTCGCGGAACGGGTAGAGGTTCACGACGACCAGGTCGAAGGGCTCGACGCCCAGCTCGGCGAGCTGCGCGCGGTGCGACTCCAGACGCAGGTCGGCGAGGATGCCGGCGTGGACGCGCGGGTGGAGCGTCTTCACGCGGCCGTCGAGGCACTCGGGGAACCCGGTGAGTTCCTCGACCTTGGTGACCGGGACGCCGGCCGCCGCGATCCTCGACGCGGTGGAGCCGGTGGAGACCAGCTCGACCCCGGCCTCGTGCAGACCGCGCGCCAGCTCTTCGAGCCCCGTCTTGTCGTAGACGCTGACGAGCGCGCGGCGGATGGGCTTAACGGTGTCCGTGTTCACCGACATGAACCTTTCGTCCCTCAATGCTGTAGCCGTGGCGGGCGAGACGCCCCACGACCTCGACGAGCAGCGAGCGCTCGACGTCCTTGATGCGCTCGTGGAGCGCGGCCTCATCGTCCTCGTCCCGGACCTCGACCACGCCCTGGGCGATGATCGGGCCGGTGTCGACGCCGTCGTCGACGAAGTGGACGGTGCATCCGGTGACCTTGGCCCCGTAGGCGAGTGCGTCGCGCACGCCGTGGGCACCGGGAAAACTGGGCAGGAGTGCCGGGTGGGTATTGACGACCCGGCCGCCGAAGCGGGCCAGGAACTCCTTGCCGACGATCTTCATGAAGCCGGCCGAGACGACCAGGTCCGGCTCGTATCCGGCGGTGGCCTCGGTGAGCGCCCGGTCCCACGCCTCGCGGGTGCCGAAGTCCTTGACCCGGCAGACGAAGGTGGGGATCCCGGCCCGCTCGGCCCGTTCCAGACCGGCGATGCCGTCGCGGTCGGCGCCGACCGCGACGATCCGGGCGCCGTAGCCCTCGGGGTCGGCGGCGATCGCGTCGAGCAGGGCCTGGAGGTTCGTGCCGGAGCCGGAGACCAGGACGACGAGGCGAGCGGCAGCCACTGAGGTCACTCTTTCCATGGTGTTTGTACGGTCGTACGAATGAATCGCATCCCGCGATACGGGGAACCCTACGAAGAGCGCGACCGCGGGCAACGATACCGGCACTCGGGACGGCCCCCACGGGACGGGGGGATGACCGGGAGGTAGCGTCAGGGTCCGAAGGGCCGCCAGGCCCGGCCGCGGCGGGGCAGCACAAGGGTTCGGCGCGAGGGCCGCGGCCGGGTACGACAGCGTTCTCGCGCCCGTGCGGGCACGACATGCGGGTCGGCGCGAGCGCGCGTACGACAGCCGACAGACGACAGAGGGAAGACGTCCAGCAGATGCCGGATCGCCAGTCCAGGAACGACAGCAACCCGTTCGCTCCGCCGCCCACGGGCCGGCCGGACCAGCCGTGGCAGCCCCGAGTCCCTTCGGGCGCCGAGGGTGCCGAGGGTTCCGCGGAGACCGGCGAGTCCGGGGGATCCGGGACGGCGTCCGGGGGAGCCGGGGGCGGTACGCCGGCCGGTCCGGGCTGGAGCAGCGCTCAGCCCGGCCGGTCCTCGGACGCCTTCGGCCGCCGGCCCGAGCGGCAGAGCGGCCCCGGTGGCCCGGGCGGCGGACCGGGCGGTCCGGGGGGCGGCTCCGGGGGCACGGAGGGCGGCCAGGGTCCCGGACTCCGCTGGGACCCGACGGACCCGGCGCAGCGGCGGGCCCGCTACGCGGTGCTCTCCGGCATGTGGGCGTTCTTCTTCTCGTTCTTCTTCCAGGAGGTCGCCCTGCTGCTCGGCGCGCTCGGCGCCTACTGGGCGATCAGCGCGCTGCGCACCCGCCCGAAGACGCCGGAGGGCCCGCTGTCGCCGGCGCAGACCGCCGCGATGGGCGCGGCCACCCGCTCGAAGCAGGCGGCGGCGATCAGCGGTCTGGTGGCCTCGTCGGTGGCGCTGATGATCGTCGCGAGCAGCTTCGCGGTGCACATCGCCTACCGCGACTTCTACCAGTGCCGGGACGACGCCCTGACCCAGCAGAGCCGCCTGGCCTGCAACGACCTGCTGCCGAAGCCGCTGCAGGACACCTTCGGGGTGCGTGAGTAGCGGGCGCGGGTCCCCTTGCCCCGCTCTTCGCGCCTCAGGCCGGACCACGCCACGGAGCCAGCGTCAGTGATCATGGGCCGTGATCACTGACCACTGGGCGATCGTCCAGGACACCGAGCGGAACCAGTGGGGATACACCCCGCAGCGGAAGATCGGACCTCTGGACTTCGGCATGGACCTGGCCGACGCCGTCGCCGTCATGGCGGAGCACGGCTTCACCGCGGAGCAGCACGCCCTGGGGCCCTGGCACTCGACGGGCCGCGCTCAGCGGCGCGTCGAGTTCCGCGGGCCGAGCCCGAGCCCCCGCCTGACCCGCCCGGCGGTGAAGTGCTACTTCATCGAAGGAGCCGGTCTGACCTGCGTCCTGGTCGACGGGCTCTGCGGCCCCCAGGTCACCAATGAGGGCATCCGCCTGATCGGCCGTGTTCCGTCGGAGCTGCTTCAGGACATGGAGTCGTACGCGACCGAGCACGACACGGGGCTTCGGTCCAGCCCGGGAGGCGACCTGTACGTCGAGACCTTCGAGATCGAACTGGGTGCTCAGCGCGCCGGCGACTCCGTGGCGAGCTGGGCCCTTTTCTACCGCACGGGGGAGATCGCGGGAACCTCCTGGGACATCGCCCCAGCGGAGGTCTGGCACCACTGGTAGGGCCTGCGGCAGGCGGACCCGGACGTTCTCAGAGCGGCTTCGGGGGCTCGGGCTCCCAGGCGGCGGGCAGGACGCCGTAGCCGTCCTCGTCCGCGTCGGCGTCCAGGGACTCCAGCGCGTCGAGCCGGGCCAGAGCGCCCGCCGAGGCCCCGGCACCGGCGGTCTTGGCGGCCCCGGGCGAATCGGCAGACGCTTCCGGCGCTGGTGCGGTTCCGGATCCATGGGCGGGTCCGGATCCATGGGCGGGGCCGGAACCGTGCGGGGGCGCGGTCGTGTCCCCCGCACGCTTCGCGCCGCGACGCCGGACCTGCCCCAGCCGTACCGCCACCCAGCCCCGTACGCCACGCCCCTCCGTCTCCGCCTCCGTTTCCGCCGCCGCCGCGTCGGCGGCCGGTACGACGGCCTGCGCCGCGGCCTGCGCGGGCGCCAAAAGCTCCGACTCCCGTCGCGCCGCGCGGCGGGTGGACCAGCGGCCCCAGGCCCGTACCACCAGCGCCGCCGGCACCCCGAGCAGCGCGCACCACGCCAGGGCCGCCGGCCCGGTCTGCCACCACACCGGGCCGAAGGCGGCGAGCCTGCCCGAGCCGAGCGGGCCGCCCGCGAACGCCGTGAGCAGAGTGACGGTCAGCCCTACGGCTCCGGCCGCGCCGAGGGCGGTGAGGGCCGTCCGGCGGGCCGGCCAGTCGTGCGCGGACCGGCCCACCCGGTGGCCGAGGACGAGGGCGGCGCACACCGGGACGGCGGCGGTGGCCCACTGCGGCCAGCCGGCCGGCCCGGGGCCGGGCACCGCGGCGAGCAGCGGGAAGTCCGGCGCGGCCGGGGCGGCGGTGTGCCCGAGCGGACCGAGGGGGCCGACGAGCGCCCCGGTGCCGAGGGCGAACCCGGGGCCGAGGCCGTAGGCCACGCCCCACACCACGGCGTTCGGCAGCAGCGTGAGCGCGAGCAGGGTGACGGTCAGCCGGCCCGACCACTCCCCCGCGAGACCGCCGAGGGACACCTGGACGTCCCCCACATGCCACAGCAGCGACCCCACGACGAGCAGGGCGCCCGCACCGAGCAGGGCGGCGAGAGCGTACCCGGCGGCGCGTACGGCGGCGACCGGGGCGCCCTGCCCGGGCAGCGGACGGCCGTGCGCCGTCCAGGCGCCCGCGCAGGCGGCGGCGAAGACCGTGACGGGGGTCCAGCAGCCCGCGCTCGCGAGGTCGGCGGGGAACGCTCCGGCCTCCGTGTAGATCACGACCACCGCCGCGACCAGCAGATATCCCCCGGTGACGGCGCAGACGGCGCCGGCCGGCGAGGGCACGGGCCGGGTGTCGGCGGGGTCCAGGGTGTCCCGGGCGGCCCGGTGCGCGAGCCACAGCGGCAGGACGCAGAGCAGCATCGGGGTGACACCGAGCGGCGCGGGTACGCCGGAGACCGTGCCGGTACGGATCAGGTCGGCGCCGTGCGCCAGCAGCCACAGTCCGGCGGCGGTCTGCAAGGCGCTGTCGGCCCCGCCGTCGGGGTACGGGGACGAGATCCAGACGACGGTCACGAGGACGGCGAGCGCGCCGACGCCGAGTCCGGCCGCGACCGCGCCGCGCACGAACGCGGTCGCCAGGGCGGGGGACCTGCGGCCCTGGACCGGGACGTCGGGCGCCGGGGGCGGAACGGGAGACGGGCGCGGGGCGGTCAGGTGGGTCACGCTGATCATGCTGCCAGCGACACGCTGTTTTGCCCGCGTAACAGGCGAATGGATGGGGTGTCGCCCAAAATACGCTTATGTACTTTTCTTCCCAGGGCCGCACCCGCGGAAGGTAGAGCCGATGAACCCGACCCCGCCGCCCGTCGTGCTCCCCTCCCCCAAGGAGCGGCGCCGGCTCCGCGAAGCGCTGGCGCTGAGCGAGGAGCAGGTCGCCCGGGCCCTCGGCGTCACCCGGGCCACCGTCAGGGCCTGGGAGGCCGGCCGGGCATCCCCCAAGGGGCGGCAGCGGCGGGAGGCGTACGCGCGGCTGCTCGGCGTGTACGAGGAACCGGCCGTGCCCACGGTTACGGAGCCCTCGGAGGCGAACTCCGCAGCCGTGAAGGCCCCGAAGGAGCGACTGAAACCGGAAACGGAAGCGGGAGCGGAACCGAAGCCTGAGCCGGAATCAGAACCGGAGTCCGGATCGGGATCGGGATCGGGATCAGGATCAGGATCGGGATCGGGATCGGCACGGGCGACCGGCACCCTGGGAGAACCCGTCCCCGCAGCGGCCCAGGCGCCGTCCGGCCCGACCCCGCAGGATGCCTTCGACGCGCTCTACGCGCACGCTTCCCCGGGGCTCCTCCACCAGACGTACCTCCTCACCGCGCGCCGCCGGCTCGCCCGCGAGGCCGTCGCGCACGCCTTCCGGCACGCCTGGCGGTACTGGCCCGAGGTCGCCCGCGACCCCGACCCGGTGGGCTGGGTCCGCGCGGCGGCCCACGACCACGCTCTGTCGCCCTGGCACCGCTTCCGGCTCCGCCACCGGCGCCCCGACACCCCGCCCGCCGATCCCGCCCTGCGCGAGCTCCTCGCGGCGCTCCAGGCGCTGCCGCCCTCGTACCGCCGCACCCTCCTGCTCTACGACGGCCTCGGCCTGGACCTGCCGGACACGGCCGCCGAGACCGAGGCGAGCACCCCCGCCGCCGGGAACCGGCTGCTGCACGCCCGTGCCGTCATCGGCCGGCGGATCCCCGGGCTCGCCGACCCCGAGGCCCTGCACCAGTGGCTCGCCGCCCTGGTCGCGGACGTCCCGGCGGCGCCGGACGTACCGGCACCGCCGGACGAGCCTCCGAAGGGCGCCTCGGACAAGGGACCGGACAAGGAAACGGAACCGGATCCGGAATCGGTGGCAGGAACAGGAACGGCAACGGCAACGGCAACGGGCGAGGGAGCCGGAACAGGACCGGACGGAACCCCCGAAGCTCCCGAGGCGACGGAAACCCCGGGCACACCGGCCGCCGGGCTGCCCGCCGCGCGCTCCGTGCGCGGCCTCAGCGAGCGGGGGGCGCGGCGGACGACCCGGCTGGTGTTCGGGGTGACCGCGTCGCTGATCGCCGTCACCGCTTTCACCGCCGCGACCGCCCCGGACCACTACATCCCGGCGATCGCGCCGGGCGAGGCCGTCGGCGGCGTCCCGGCCCTCGGCGGCCCGCCGAAGCTGCGCCCCGAGGACAAGCAGCTCCGCGACAAGCTGCGCCACGCCCCGTACCCGGGCCCCGAACGGCTGATCCCCCGGGCCGAATAGGCCGCGCGGAGCAGGCCGCACCGAGGAGGCGGGTGGGCGCGCCGCCGTACAGCCGTACCGTCACACGAGCGCATGAACGGACAAGTAGACGAAAGGGCCCCGCCCCCGCCCGGTTTCCCGGGAGGGGGCGGGGCCCACTCGCGTCAAGCGATACGCCCGCCGTGTCAGCCGGCGAGGATCTCGCGCGCCAGCTTGGCGGTCTCGGTCGGGGTCTTGCCGACCTTGACGCCGGCGGCCTCAAGGGCCTCCTGCTTCGCGGCGGCGGTGCCGGAGGAGCCGGAGACGATGGCGCCGGCGTGGCCCATGGTCTTGCCCTCGGGGGCGGTGAAGCCCGCGACGTAACCGACGACCGGCTTGGTGACGTTGGCCTTGATGAAGTCGGCCGCACGCTCCTCGGCGTCGCCGCCGATCTCACCGATCATGACGATCAGGTCGGTGTCCGGGTCGGCCTCGAAGGCCGCCAGGGCGTCGATGTGGGTGGTGCCGATGACCGGGTCGCCACCGATGCCGACGCAGGAGGAGAAGCCGAGGTCACGCAGCTCGTACATCATCTGGTACGTCAGCGTGCCGGACTTCGAGACCAGGCCGATGCGGCCCGGCTTCGTGATGTCGCCCGGGATGATGCCGGCGTTGGACTGGCCCGGGGTGATGAGACCGGGGCAGTTCGGGCCGATGATGCGGGTCTTGTTGCCCTTCTCCACGGCGTACGCGTAGAACGCGGCGGAGTCGTGGACGGCGATGCCCTCGGTGATGACCACGGCGAGCGGGATCTCGGCGTCGATGGCCTCGACCACGGCGGCCTTGGAGAAGGCCGGCGGGACGAAGAGGACGGAGACGTTGGCGCCCGTCTTCTCCATCGCCTCGGCGACGGTGCCGAAGACCGGGATCTCGGTGCCGTCGAAGTCGACGGACGTGCCGGCCTTGCGCGGGTTCACGCCACCGACGATGTTCGTGCCGTCACCCAGCATGAGCTTGGTGTGCTTCATGCCCGTGGCACCGGTCATGCCCTGGACGATGACCTTGCTGTCCTTGTTGAGGAAGATAGCCATGGCTGTTTAGTCCTCGTCCCTTACTTCGCAGCCGCGAGCTCGGCGGCCTTGTCGGCCGCGCCGTCCATGGTGTCCACACGCTGCACGAGCGGGTGGTTGGCGTCGGACAGGATCTTGCGACCCAGCTCCGCGTTGTTGCCGTCGAGGCGCACGACCAGCGGCTTGGTGACCTCTTCGCCCTTGTCGGCGAGGAGCTGGAGGGCCTGGACGATGCCGTTGGCGACCTCGTCACAAGCGGTGATGCCACCGAAGACGTTGACGAACACGGACTTGACGTCCGGGTCGCCCAGGATGATCTCCAGGCCGTTCGCCATGACCTCGGCGGAGGCGCCGCCACCGATGTCGAGGAAGTTGGCCGGCTTCACGCCGCTGTGGTTCTCACCGGCGTACGCGACGACGTCCAGGGTCGACATGACCAGGCCCGCGCCGTTGCCGATGATGCCGACCTCGCCGTCGAGCTTGACGTAGTTGAGGCCCTTCTCCTTGGCGGCGGCCTCGAGCGGGTTGGCGGCGGCCTTGTCGGCCAGAGCCTCGTGGTCGGCGTGGCGGAAGTCCGCGTTGTCGTCCAGGGAGACCTTGCCGTCGAGCGCGATGACGTCGCCGGAGGCGACCTTCGCCAGCGGGTTGACCTCGACGAGGAGCGCGTCCTCGGCGACGAAGGTCTTCCACAGGGTCACCATGACCTCGGCGACCTTCTCGGCGACCTCGGCCGGGAACTTGGCCTGGGCGACGATGGCGCGGGCGGTCTCGATGTCGACACCCTTGTTGGCGTCGACCGGAACCTTCGCGAGCTTCTCGGGGGTCGTCGCGGCGACCTCCTCGATGTCCATGCCACCGGCGACGGAGGCCATGGCGAGGAAGGTGCGGTTGGTGCGGTCGAGGAGGTACGAGACGTAGTACTCCTCGAGGATCTCCGGAGCGGTCTCCGCGATCATCACCTTGTGGACCGTGTGGCCCTTGATGTCCATGCCCAGGATGTCCGTCGCGCGGGCGACGGCCTCGTCCGGGGTGGCGGCCAGCTTGACGCCGCCGGCCTTGCCGCGGCCACCGACCTTCACCTGCGCCTTGACGACCGACTTGCCGCCCAGTCGCTCGGTGGCCTCGCGCGCCGCCTCAGGCGTGTCGATGACTTCACCGGCCAGCACCGGTACACCGTGCTTGGCGAAGAGGTCCCTCGCCTGGTACTCGAACAGGTCCACGCGCGTCCCTTTTCTAGATGATCGCGGTTCGTTGTCTGCGTGGGCGTGCCGCGGAGGGCAACGTGACTGCGCTGTCACTAGGGAGGCGTGCACGGTGACCGTGGACGCGGCATGTCCGTCTCGCAGGTTATCTCCGCAGGACCTGCGACCCTAAATCGCAGCTGTCGGCCGAGCGGTGATAACGATCACAGACCGTAGGTGGGACGGGGTGGTCCGCTGCATCGCGGGCGTGGTCTCGCGAGCCCATCGCGGCAGGCGGGGAACGGGGTTCGGGCGGCTCGCGGCACGCCGGGCGGCGGACGACGGGCCAGGTGGGGACGGGTGTGATATGGACCTCAGTCGGCCGGTGGCGGCCGTCCGGGTGGCGGCTCGGGCGACGGAATCCGTACCGCGACCGTCGTCCGCCGCCCATCGGTCGCCCATCCGCCGCCCGTCCGCCGCCCCTCCGCCGCGGGCCGCCGCGGGCCGCCGCCGGCACCCGGGCAGCGCCTCGCCGGGGCCCGCGCCCTGTGCACACTCTGTCCGCGCCGACCGGATCCGTCAGGTTCTCAGGTCCTCAGGTCCTGGTTCTCAGGTCTCCGGTATCGGCAGCGGGCGCTTCTCCAGGGCCGCCGCCATCACCTCGGGGAAGAGATCGGGAGTACAGGCGAAGGCGGGGACGCCGAGCGCGGCGAGAGCCGCGGCGTGCTCCCGGTCGTAGGCGGGCGCGCCCTCGTCGGACAGCGCGAGCAGGGCCACGAACTCCACCCCCGACGCCTTCATCGCGGCGACCCGCTTCAGCATCTCGTTCCGGATGCCGCCCTCGTACAGATCACTGATGAGGACGACGACGGTGTCGGCGGGGCGGGTGATCCGGGACTGGCAGTAGGCGAGCGCGCGATTGATGTCCGTACCGCCGCCGAGCCGGGTGCCGAAGAGCAGGTCGACGGGGTCGTCGAGCCGCTCCGTGAGGTCGACGACGGCGGTGTCGAAGACGACGAGCCGGGTGGCGAGCGCCGGCATCGAGGCGAGGACCGCGCCGAAGACGGCCGAGTAGACGAGGGAGGGCGCCATCGAACCGGACTGGTCGACGCAGAGCACGACCTCCTTCTTCACCGCGCGCGAGGCGCGCCCGTAGCCGACCAGCCGCTCGGGGACGATCGTGCGGTGCTCGGGGAGGTAGTGGGCCAGGTTGGCGCGGATGGTCCGGTCCCAGTCGATGTCGCGGTGCCGGGGCCGGCTGATCCGGGCCGACCGGTCGAGCGCACCGGTGAGGGTGGCCCGGGTCCGGGTCGCGAGCCGCGCCTCCAGGTCGTCGACGACCTTGCGGACGACGGTCCGCGCGGTCTCCTTGGTGGTCTGTGGCATGGCCTTGTTGAGGGACAGCAGAGTGCCGACGAGGTGGACGTCGGGCTCGACCGCCGCCAGCATCTCCGGCTCCAGGAGCAGCGCGGCCAGTCCGAGCCGGTCGATCGCGTCACGCTGCATGACCTGGACGACGGAGCCGGGGAAGTACGTACGGATGTCGCCGAGCCAACGGGCGACGGAGGGCGCGGATCCGCCGAGCCCGCCATGCCGGCCCTGGCCGCCGCGCGACGCCTTGTCGTCCTTGTCGCTCTTCCTGTCGTAGAGGGCGGACAGCGCGCCGTCCATGGCGGCGTCGGTGCCGGTCAGGGCGCGGCCGATGCCGTCGGCCGGGCCACCGCCGAGAACCAGCCGCCAGCGGCGCAGCCGCTCGTCGTGCGGGTCGCGCGGGTTGTACGGGTCGCGTTCGTCGTGCGGGGTATGCGGGCCGAACGGGTCGCCGGGCGTGGTCGCGCTCATGGGGAGACCTCCGTGCCAGGGGTGACGAGGGCGCTGGGGGCGCCGGGGACGGCCAGGGGGCCGTGAGCGCCCTGGGTGCCCTGGGTGCCCTGAGTGCCCTGGGTGCCGAGGATGAGATGGAGCAGGGGCAGTACGGCGTCGGCGCGCCGCTCGTCGAGTCCGGCGGCGAAGCCGGGCGGGCCGGCGGCCTGGCGGGTGGCCCGGCCCGTACCCGAGGGGCCGCGGGCGGCGAGTTCGCCGAGAGTGCGCCGTACGCCCGGCTCGAAGGAGGCGAACGTACGCCGCAGCAACGGCAGCACCCCGGTGAACGCGTCGCCCGGAACCCCGCTCAGCCAGCCGTCGACCAGAGCGAGCAGCCGCTCATCGTGGACGAGCAGCAGCCCACCGCCCGAGGCGCCGCCGGCGAAGCCCTCGATCCAGGCGGCGGCGTCGGCGGGCGGCGCGGCGGGCGAGAGGGCGAGGCCCATCAGCCGGGCGGCCTCGTCGTCGGCGAGCCGGCCCTCGTCGAGCAGCAGCCGCGCGGCCCGCCCGCGCACCATCCCGGGCATCCGCTCCCGTACGGCCAGCCGCTCCAGCACCCCGGCCCACCGCCCGGCGATGCCGTCGGGTGCGCCGGTGCCGCTGCCGCCGGCATCGTGGGTGTCTTCGGTGTCGTCGGTGTCTTCGGTGTCTTCGGTGTCGTCCGGCTCCGCCGAGCCCCGCCCTTCTCCGGCCGTCCGGTCCGGCGGGAGCAGGGCGATCGCCGCGTGGACGGCGTCGAGACGGCCGCGCATCTCGGCGGCGGCGTCCACGTCGAGGCCCACGCAGGCGGGCGGCAGGCCGACGCAGATCCGTTCGGCGAGCCCGGCCGCGACCTCGGCGAGGGCCGCCGTGTCGGTGGCGCGCACGTCCCCGTACCGCAGGGAACGGGCGAGCGCGGGCAGGGCCTGCGCGAGATGGGAGACGTCGGCGTCGAGCGCGGCGCGGTCCGCGAGGGCGCGCAGGACCGCGGGCAGGGCGCCGGTCAGCCCGGCGAGCAGACACTGCTCGGCGAGGGCGGTGACGGTGGCGAGGTCGCCCGCCGCGACCGCCCGGGCCTGGGCCCGGGCGGTCGCGGCGGCTTCGACGGTGGTGCCCCAGACGCCCGCCTCGGCGACCTGGACGTGCAGCTCCGGCCGCCAGCGCAGCCGCCAGCTCTCCCGGAACGTCCCGGTGGAGCCGCGTCCCACGACGGGCTCGCCCCAGCCGACGCCGAGCAGCCGCAGCCGGTGCAGCAGCCGGCTGCGAGCGCTGTCGTTGTCCTTGCGCAGGTCCAGATCGAGGTCGCGCTCACGCGCCTCGGGCTTGAGGCGCAGGGAACGCTGGAGCCGTTCGAGGTCCCGCTGGAGCGGGACGGCGGGGGCACCGTCCGGGACGGTGCCGAGCACGTCGCCGACCACGAGCCGGTCGTGGATCAGGGCGAGCGGCACGTCGGAGCCGTCGCCCATGACGGCCCGGACGGCGTCCATGGTCTCGTCGAGCCCGGGGCCCGGCCGGCCGCGGAGCACGGCGAGCGTGTCCGCGAGCCGGACGGCCTCGATGACATGGGCGGAGGACACGGGAAGGTCCTCGTCCCGCAGCAGCCCGGCGACCTTGGTCAGCCAGCGGACCACGGTCCGGTCGGGGGCGGAGAACAGGTGCGCGTACCAGCCGGGGGACTCGATGCCCGCCCCGTACCCGGAACGGCGGGCCAGCCTGCGGTGGGTCCACGGCACCCAGGTCATCACGGTCCGCACCTTGGGCAGGCCCTTGAGCAGGGCCCGGTCGGCGGTGGCCCGGCCGGTGCGGCGCAGGGCGGGGACGTGCCAGGCGCCGCAGACCACGGCCACGTCGTCCCCGTACTCCTTGCGGGCGGCGCGGAGCTGGAGCCGCATGTACGCCTCGCGGACCGGGTCGCGGGCGTTGCCCCCGTGCCCGTACGCCTCCCGGAGCGCGCCCATCGCCTCGGCGACGGCCTCGAAGGGGGCGAACGGGTCGGTGCCGCCGCGCAGTTCGACGGCGTCCTCCCACCAGCGCTCGGGGTCGTCGTATCCGGCGGCCTCGGCGAGTTCGGCGAGCGGGTCGACGTGCGGCCCCGAGCCCGCCCGCGCGTCGGGGCCGGCACCGTCGTCGTCGCCCTCGCCCTCCCCGTCGCCCCAGGTGGGGTCGGTCGCGGCGAGCGTATGGGCGGCGGGCAGGTCGATGAAGCGGACATCGGCGCCGTGCGCGAGGGCCCAGCGGATCGCCACCCACTCGGGCGAGAACTCGGCCAGCGGCCAGAACGCGGCCCGGCCCGGATCGTCCACCGCGTGCGCGAGCAGCGCGACCGGGGGCCGCATCGCCTCGTCGGCGGCGAGCGCGACGAGCGCGTCGGCCTCCGGCGGGCCCTCCACCAGGACCACCTTGGGCCGGCCCGCGTCCAGTGCGGCGGCGACGGCCCGCGCGGAACCGGGCCCGTGATGCCGTACGCCGAGCAGCAGCGGCCCGGCGGGCACACCGGGGGCGCGGGTAGCGGTGGCGGCCGAACCGGCCGCTGGGGTCGGGTCGGCGGGTGGGGTCGGTGCGGAGGCGGAGGCCGGTGCGGAGGCGGAGGCCGGTGCGGAGGTCGAAGCCGACGCCGAAGTCGCACCGGCAGCCGAGGCCGAACCCGAGCCACTGCCCGAGGTCGTGTCGGCGGCCGGACGGCGGTCGGGGAGCGGGGCCGTGCCCGAGTCCTGGCGGGTGGTCATGCGCTCACCTCGCGGCAGGCGCGGTAGAAGTCCTTCCAGCCGTGCCGCTCGCGCACCACCGTCTCCAGGTACTCCTGCCAGACGACCCGGTCGGCGGCCG
The DNA here is from genome assembly GCF_043198875.1 of Streptomyces sp. NPDC048718. NCBI lineage: Bacteria > Bacillati > Actinomycetota > Actinomycetes > Kitasatosporales > Streptomycetaceae > Streptomyces > Streptomyces sp. NPDC048718. The sequence continues at coordinate 135,469 of NZ_JBICVG010000007.1, read as the reverse complement.
GGTCGCGGACCACCGCGCCGAGCAGTCCGGCGGCGATGTCGCCGGCCCGCAGCACCCCGTCGCCGAAGTGCGCGGCCAGCGCGAGGCCGCCCGTCACGACGGAGATCGCCTCGGCCGTCGACAGTGTCCCGGACGGCGACTTGAGTTTCGTCCGGCCGTCCGTCGTCACTCCGTCGCGCAGCTCGCGGAAGACGGTGACGACCCGGCGGATCTCCTCCACTCCCTCCGGCACGGCCGGCAGGTCGAGCGAGCGCCCGATCTGGTCGACGCGCCGCGCCACGATGTCGACCTCGGCCTCCGGGGTGGCGGGCAGCGGCAGCACGACCGTGTTGAAGCGGCGGCGCAGCGCGCTGGACAGCTCGTTGACGCCTCGGTCGCGGTCGTTCGCGGTGGCGATGAGGTTGAAGCCGCCGACGGCCTGAACCTCCCCGCCGAGTTCGGGGATCGGCAGGGTCTTCTCGGACAGGATGGTGATGAGGGTGTCCTGGACGTCCGCCGGGATCCGGGTCAGCTCCTCGACCCGGGCGGTCATGCCGTCCGCCATGGCGCGCATGACGGGACTGGGCACCAGGGCGTCGCGGCTGGGGCCGTGGGCGAGCAGCTCCGCGTAGTTCCATCCGTACCGGATGGCCTCCTCGGGCGTACCGGCGGTGCCCTGGACGAGCAGCGTGGAGTCGCCGCTGACGGCGGCGGCCAGGTGCTCGGACACCCAGGTCTTGGCGGTGCCCGGCACCCCGAGCAGCAGCAGCGCGCGGTCGGTGGCGAGCGTGGTGACGGCGACCTCGACGATACGGCGCGGTCCGACGTACTTCGGGGTGATCACCGTGCCGTCGGGCAGCGTGCCGCCGAGGAGATAGGTGGCGACGGCCCACGGCGAGAGGCGCCAGCGGGCGGGACGCGGACGGTCGTCGGCGGCGGCGAGCGCGGCGAGTTCGTGGCCGAAGGCGTCCTCGGCGTGCGGTCGCAAAGGCCGATCGGCGGCCAATGCGACGGTCTTCCCGGCAGCCCGTCCGGCGGGCCGCTCGATGGTGGTGTCCGCGGTGTCCGTGGGGTCCGTGGAGTGTGCGGGCAGAGTCATGAGAGTCCCCCTTCAGATCGTTCGACCTGCTGTGCGATCCACCGTGCACCATCCCACTGACATTCGATCAGAACCGGTGGACAGCCGAGTTCGAGGGGGGTCGCCGGCGTTGTCAGTGGGTACCCGTACGGTCGTTCCCATGACTCAGCAGGGGGTGCGCTGGACGTCGGAACAGGTGCTGGCTCTGGCTCCTGATGAAGCGTCACGCGAGGCGGGAAGCAGACTGGGCGTGCCGGGCCCGTGGTCCGGGGCGGGGTGGGGAGACCAGAGGGCGGAGCCCGGAGAGGGGACCGGGCCGGGAGCCGGAGAGGGGACCGGCGGGGAGGCCGTCTGGGAGGCCGTCTGGGGCGTGTGCGCCGGCAGCGGCAGGACGTCGTACAAGACGGCCGTGGACCTCACGGGCCCGGCGTACACCTGCACCTGCCCGAGCCGGAAGGTCCCGTGCAAGCACGTCCTGGGCCTGCTGCTGATCTGGGCGGGAGACGAAGGCAGCGGGGACACCGAGGCGGAGCCGATCCGGGTCGCACGCTCCGCCGAGGCACCCGACTGGGTGGAGAGTTGGCTCGCGGGGCGGCGGGCACGAGCCGCCGGCGTGCCGTCGACCGGGTCCGGCGCACCCGGCACATCCGACGCGCCCGCCGACCCGGAGGCGGTCCGCCGGCGCGCCGAGCGGCGAACCGCCCGGATCACCGCGGGCGCGCGGGAGCTGGAACAGCGGCTCGCCGATCTGTTGCGCGGCGGGCTCGCGGCCGCCGAGCAGACGGGGCACGGGCTGTGGGAGGAGACGGCGGCCCGCATGGTCGACGCCCAGGCGCCGGGACTCGCCGCCCGGGTACGGGAATTGGGCGCCCTGCCCGGCTCGGGCCCCGGCTGGCCCGTACGGCTCCTGGAGGAGTGCGCCCTGACCCATCTGCTCGTCCAGGCCTGGCTCTCGGCCGACCGGTTGCCCGCGCCCCTCGCGGCGACCGTCCGGACCCGGGTCGGCCGGCCGGCCACACCCGGGGGGTCGGTCCTGCGCGACCACTGGCAGGTGCTCGCGCAGTACGACTCCGCCGACGCGCGCCTGACGACCCGCCGGATCTGGCTGTACGGCCGGGACGGCGGACACACGGCGCTGCTCCTCTCCTACGGGGCGGCGGGCCGGGCCCCCGGGCAGGCCCTGCCCGTCGGCACGGTTCTCGACGCCGAACTCCGCCCGTACGAGGGCGGCGGGCCGCGCGCCGAACTGGTCGAACAGTTCGGCGCCCCGGCCCCGGCGGCCGGCCCGCCCCGCGGCGGACCGGTCGGCGCGGCCCTCGCCGCCTATGGCCGCGCCCTCGGCGACGATCCCTGGCTGGACGCCTGGCCGGTGACCCTGACGGACGTCGTCCCGGCCCGCGCCGACTACGGCTGGCAGCTCGCGGACGCGGAGAGCGCGGAGAGCGCGGAGAGCGCGGGGAACGCCGACACCACCAGCCCCACCGACGCCACAGACACACGCGAGGCGATACCCCTGACCCGGGCCGCGCAGGAACGGACCGGGCTGTGGCGGCTGATCGCCCTGTCCGGGGGAGGCCCTCTGACGGTCTTCGGCGAGGTCGGCCACCGGGGCTTCAGCCCCCTGGCCGCCTGGTCGCCGGACGCACCGGAGGAGACCGTGCCACTGGTGTGACCCCTGCCGCCGAGCCCCGCCGCGACCAGCCGCGACCCCGGCTCGTCCCGCACGCCCCTCACCGCCTTGACCTTGGAAGACATGTCCGCGCGTTCCGCACGTCTGGAGGAGTCCATGGACGCCTGGGAAGAGCTCGTCACCTCGGCCCTGCTGGGCACGGACCGCAAGCCGCCCACGCGAAGCACCGGAGGTGCCGGGGGCTCTGCGAGTGCCGGGGGCTCTGCGAGTGCCGGGGGCTCTGCGAGTGCCGGGGGCTCTGCGAGTGCCGGGGGCTCTGCGGGTGCCGGGGGCGCCGTGAACAGGACGAGTGCCGGGAGCGGCACCGGCGCCGGGGACACCGCGCCCCTCGCCCTGCTCGACGCCGCCGCCGTCCACACCGTGCGGCGCAGGGCGGGGCTGCTGCCCGGGCCGGCCGCGCCCCCGCTCGACGCCGCCCCGGCGGACGGCCGCCGGCCGCTGCCGGCCCCGGCGCGGCGGAGACTGGCACGGCTGCTGGCCGGACGGGCCGCGCCGTCCGCCGGGCGGCGCGGGGCGGTCCCGGATCTGACCGAACTGCTGCCGCAGTGGCTGGCCGCCGCGAACGAGCGCGGTTACCAGGCACCGCCCGCCGCGCTGCCCGCGCTGCTCGACGCCGCCCGCGCCCGGACCGATCTGCGGCCGGCGGCGCTCGCCTTCGCCGGTCCGCGCGGCCTGTGGCTGGCCCGGCTCAACCCGGACTGGAAGTTCGCGCTGCGCGGCACCTCCGGCGGCGGCGCGCCGCCCGACCCGGCGGACGAGCGGGCGGTCCTTGCGCTGTGGGAGGAGGGCCTGTTCGCGGAGCGGGTCGCGCTGCTCGCCGCCGTACGGGCGGCGGATCCGGAACGGGGCCGGGCGCTGCTCGCCTCGACCTGGGGCACCGAACGGGCCGAGGACCGGCTGATGTTCCTGGACTCGCTGCGCGACGGACTCGCCCCGGCGGACGAGGAGTTCCTGGAGGCGGCCCTGTCCGACCGCAGCCGCAACGTCCGCGCGACGGCCGCCGAGCTGCTGTCCGCGCTGCCGTCCTCCGCGCTGGCCGGGCGGATGGCCGGGCGGGCCGCTTCGTGCGTGTCCCTGGACCGTACGGAGGGAGCGGAGACGATCGTCGTCGAGGCGCCGCACGAGTGCGACGCGGGCATGACGCACGACGGCGTGGCCGCGACCCCGCCGACCGGGCGCGGCGAACGCTCGTGGTGGCTCGGCCAGTTGGTCGAGGCCGCGCCGCTGGACTGCTGGAGCGCCCGGTTCGGGGGACGGACCCCGGAGCGGATCGTGGCCCTGCCGGTCGCCGACGACTGGCGCGCCGAACTGCACGCGGCCTGGTGCCGGGCGGCGGTGCGCCAGCGGAACGCGGACTGGTCACGGGCCCTGCTCGGGGCCCCGGACGCCCCCCAGGCCACCGGCCCGGGATCGTCCTCGCTCGCCGAACGGGCCCGGCTGCTCTCGACGCTCCCGGAGGAGGAACGAGCCGCGTGGGTCGCCTCGTTCATCACGGCCCACGGCCTGTCGGAGGCGTTCCAGCTGCTCGGCGTCTGCATGGTCCCGTGGTCGGACCCGCTCGGCGGTGCGGTCGTCGACGCCCTGGACCTCGCCCGGGACGCGGGCAGTTACCCCTGGAGCTTCAGCGGGGTGATAGGCCTGGCCGAACGCTGCCTCGCCCCGGCGGCCGCGCCGCGCCTCGCCCTGCTCACCGCCCCGTCGGCGGCCGACACCGAGGACATGACCCCCGGGGCGGGCGACTACTGGGCGGAGGCGTTCCAACGTCTCGTCGCGACCCTGGAGTTGCGCGCCGCGATGCACGCGGAACTGGCGGACGGAGGCTGAACCCCTGGCCGCCGCCCTGACCGGACCGGCTCCCCTGACCGGACCGGCTCCCCGTCCGCGCCGGCTCCCGATCGGACACGGTCGGCGCGCGCACGGATACACATACGGGGCGGGGCCGGCCGGGGAAATCCCGGCCCACCCCGCCCCGTACGGCGAGCGCTCCCGCGAACCGTCAGGCGGCCACACGGACGTTGGCGTTCACCCAGTCGACGATCGACGCCGTCGTCGCGCCCGGGGTGAAGATCGCCGCCACGCCCTTCTCCTTCAGCGGCGCGATGTCCGCGTCCGGGATGATGCCGCCGCCGAAGACCTTGATGTCCTCCGCGTCGCGCTCCTTCAGGAGCTCCAGCACCTTCACGAACAACGTGTTGTGCGCGCCCGAGAGAATCGAGAGGCCGATGGCGTCGGCGTCCTCCTGGATCGCGGTGTCGACGATCTGCTCGGGCGTCTGGTGCAGCCCGGTGTAGATGACCTCCATACCGGCGTCGCGCAGCGCCCGCGCGATCACCTTGGCCCCGCGATCGTGGCCGTCGAGACCCGGCTTGGCAACCACCACGCGGATCGGACCGGTCACACCCATCACTGCCTCCACATGCGACCCCCGCGCCTGTTTGCCGGGGAGGTGAACGAACGTTATCGCCAGCATCCCGTACCTGACCGTTTCGCGGTGGCAGGCGAGGGGGAAATCACACGTGGGACATCGGCGGCCCCTCACGGGAGCCGCCCCAGGCCGGTCGCCGCGGTCGCGCGCCACCCGCCGTACGGCACGCGGACACGGACGCGGACGCGGCCGTGAGCGCGGCCGTGCGGAGGTGTACGGAGCCGCAGCGCCCCGCCGCAGCCGGACGGAGGTGGCGATGGACCGCACCGACGCCCCGGGCCCGGGGCCGAACCCTCGCACCGACCGGATGAAGGCCGCGGTGCTGGAACTGGCCGTACTCGCCGGGCATCTGCTCCTCTACCCCTCGGGCCTGGTCGCCGAGCGTCACCGCACGCTCCGCCCAGTACCGAAGCGCCCGGTACCGAAGACGGAGGACCCGCGGCCGGACGACGGCAACGCATCCGACCGCACCCCGCTTTCCGCACCGGACCGCGCGCCGGAGCCGCCGCACGGCGGCGATCCGCGCCCGGTGGTCCTGCTGCACGGCTTCGTCGACAACCGCTCCGTGTTCGTCGTACTGCGCCGCGCGCTCGCCCGCGCCGGCCGGGGCCGCGACCGGGTCGAATCGTTCGCGTACTCCCCGTTCACCCGGGATCTGCGGACCGCCGCCGACGCGCTCGCCCGCCAGGTGGCGGAGCTTCTGGCCCGGAGCGGACACACCGAGGTCGATCTGGTGGGCCACAGCCTCGGCGGCCTGATCGCCCGTTACTACGTACAGCGGCTGGGCGGCGACGCGTGCGTACGCACCCTCGTCATGCTCGGCACCCCGCACTCCGGCACCACCTTCGGCCGGCCGGTCGACGCCCATCCGCTGATCCGCCAGATGCGGCCGGGCGCGGAGGTCCTGCGCGAACTGGCGGGACCCGCACCGGGGTGCCGCACCCTGTTCGTGAGTTTCTGGGGCGACCTGGACGAGGTGATGGTCCCGCCCGAGACGGCCCGCCTCCGTCACCCGGACCTGCGGGTGCGCAACGTACGGGTCGGCGGCATCGGACATCTCGCGCTGCCCGTCCACCCGGCGGTCGTGGCCGAGGTCCTGCGGTCCCTCACCGACGACTGCGTCAACGCCCCGACCGGCCAGGCCACCCCGGCGCATCCGGCGAGCGCGGTGAGCACGGCGAAGGCAGCGGACCACGCGCCCGAAAAGGGTGGCATCGCGCCCCCGGCCGAAGGCACTTCGGCGGCCTGACGGGCCGCCAAACCCCCTCCCATATCGAACACTCTTCGAACACAGAGCCAAGGCTGTCTCCTCTCTTCGCCGAAAAGACAGCCGATTGCCCGTTTCCTGGCGGCTCGGCACCCGTCGAAGATTGTCCGGCCCGCGTACCGCCGGGTACAGTCACGCCACTGCTTGACCCCCTGATGCCGAGGCGAGAGAGAAGTTGGTGAACGACCAACACCACCCCCACGCCGGGTATGTCACGGACGCCGCCCAGACGGGCGGCCACGGCGCCGACCCGCACTCCGGCGCCTACTCCACCGCTGATTACGACGCAGGTCAGAGCGGTCACACGCAGTACACCTCGCAGGACTACGGCGACTACGCCGCCTACGCCGAGGCAGGGGTCGAAACCGGTTACGCCGACGCCTACGGCAGCACCGCGTGGGACACCGGTTCCGCCGGCTACGCGTCCGTCCCCGCCGACGGGTCCTGCGCACCCACCTCGTACGACGCCGGCGGGTACACCCCCACCGGCCAGTGGGACGCCACCGCCTGGACCGAGGCCCAGCAGTCCGGCACCGACACGTACGACGCCGGCGCCTTCGCCTCGTACGGCAGCCAGGGCTACGACGCCACCGCACAGTGGACGACCGCGGGCTTCGAGACCGGGGCCTACGACGCCACCGCCTGGAACCAGGCCGCGGCCGAGCCGCTCGTCCCGCAGCAGTACAGCCAGGATCAATACGGCCAGGATCAATACGGCCAGGACCAGTGCGCCCCGGACCAGTACGAAACGCAGACGTACGAGACGCAGACGTACGAGACGCGTACGTACGAGGTCCCGGACACCCTGGACAGCCGGGACTACGAGCAGCCGCAGGCCGCCTACGCGCACCCGGGGTACACCGAGGCGGAGCACCCCGCGACCCTGATCCAGCCCCGGATCGAACTCCCGGACCCGGATCAGGACCAGGGCTCGGACGCGGGCCAGGGCCCGGCCGCCGTGTCCGAACCGGACGCCTTCCACGACGCCGAGACCATGTTCGCCATGGCCGCCGTCCCGGAATCCGCCGCAGCCTTCGACCTCGACGGCCCGGACGGGCACGCCGGTCACGACGGGCACGACTCTCGCGATCGCCACGGCGACACCCCGGCCGCCCACCCCGGCCGCCGCGCCGCGAGCGGCGGCCGCGCCCGGCGCCGTACCCCCGCCAAGCGCTCCGCGCTCCTCACCGTCGCCGTTCCCTCCGTCTGTGTCATGGGCGTGGCCGGTATCGCCGCCGCCTCGGTCAGCGGTCTCACCGGCAACTCGCCGGAGAAGCCGAAGAAGGAGACGAGCGCCCTCGCCGCCGACCCGGCGTCCGTCAAGGCCATGGCCGCCAACAGCAAGCTCGACACCCAGCTCGCCGCGCTCAGCGCCGACGCCCGCGACTTCGGCGACCGCGCCAGCCGCACCCAGGAGCGCATCGATCTGAAGCAGCGCCAGGAGGCGGAGCGGAAGAAGCGCATAGAGGAGGCGGCCCGCAAGGAGGCGCTGCGGCCCAAGTTCGCGCTTCCGGTGAAGCTGCACCAGCTCAGCGCCCGCTTCGGCCAGTCCGGCGTCAACTGGATGTCCCGGCACACCGGCATCGACTTCCCGGTGTTCACCGGCACGCCCGTGATGGCCGTGACCGACGGCACCGTCCGTACGCAGCTGAACAGCGCGTACGGCAACATGGTCATCGTCACCGCCCCCGACGGCACCGAGACCTGGTACTGCCACCTCAGCAGCGCCAAGATCCGCTCGGGCAAGGTCCAGGCCGGCGATGTCATCGCGTACTCCGGCGACTCCGGCAACTCCACCGGCCCGCACCTGCACCTGGAGGTCCGGCCGAACGGCGGCGGGCCGATCGACCCGCTGCCCTGGCTGATCCGGCACGGCATCAACCCGCTGAGCTGAGGCACCCGCCCACACGCAGCCCGCGCCCGTCGCATACGGGCACGGACAAGGCCCCGGTCACCGCGACGACGCGGTGACCGGGGCCTTGTCCGTGCCCTTGTCCTTGTCCTTGTCCGTAGGACGCTCCCGTACGACTACAGCTTCTCGACCGGCGCGTACCGCAGCACCAGCCGCTTCGGCTTGTCGTCGCCGAAGTCGATCGTGGCCTGCGCCTTGTCGCCCTCGCCCGTCACGGACATCACCGTGCCGAGGCCGAACTGGTCGTGCGTGACCCGGTCGCCCGCCTTGAGCGAGATCACCGGCTTGTCGGAGGTACGCCGCGTGGCGAAGCCCGAGGGGCCGGAACGCGCGCGCGAGGAGGACAGCGAGGAGGTGACCCCCGAGACCGGCCCGGCGGGCTTGGCCATCGGTCCGGTCCGCTTCCACTCCAGGTACGCGGCGGGGATCTCCTCCAGGAAGCGCGAGGCCGGGTTGTACGAGGGCTGGCCCCAGACGCTGCGCATCGCGGACCGGGTCAGATAGAGCCGCTCACGGGCGCGGGTGATGCCCACGTACGCCAGGCGGCGCTCTTCCTCCAGCTCCTTGGTCTGGCCGAGGGCGCGCATGTGCGGGAACACGCCGTCCTCCATGCCGGTGAGGAACACGACCGGGAACTCCAGGCCCTTGGCGGTGTGCAGGGTCATCAGGGTGATGACGCCCGCGCCTTCCTCGTCCTCGTCGGGGATCTGGTCGGAGTCGGCGACGAGCGCGACCTGCTCCAGGAACTCGGCGAGCGTGCTCCCCTCCTCGCCCCGGTCCTGCTCGAACTCCAGGGCGACGGCGGCGAGTTCCTGAAGGTTCTCGACGCGGGTCTCGTCCTGCGGGTCGGTGGACGCCTGCAACTCGGCGAGATAGCCGGTCCGTTCGAGCACGGCCTCCAGGACCACGGCGGGTCCGGCGCCCGACTCGGCGATGGTGTGCAGCTCCTCCATGAGCGCGTTGAAGCGCTTGACGGCGTTGGCGGAGCGGGCCGCCATGCCGTACGCCTCGTCGACGCGGCGGAGCGCCTGCGGGAAGGTGATCTTCTCGCGCAGCGCGAGGGCGTCGATCATCGCCTCGGCGCGGTCGCCGATGCCCCGCTTGGGGACGTTGAGGATCCGGCGCAGCGGCACGTTGTCCTCGGGGTTGGCGAGAACCCGCAGATAGGCGAGGACGTCACGGACCTCCTTACGCTCGTAGAAGCGCACGCCGCCGACGACCTTGTAGGGCAGGCCGACGCGGATGAAGATCTCTTCGAAGACGCGGGACTGGGCGTTGGTGCGATAGAAGACCGCGACGTCGCCGGCCTTGGCGTCGCCCGCGTCCGTGAGCCGGTCGATCTCGTCGGCGACGAACTGGGCCTCGTCGTGCTCGGTGTCGGCGACATAGCCGGTGATCTGCGCGCCGGCGCCCGCGTTCGTCCACAGGTTCTTGGGGCGGCGGGACTCGTTGCGCTCGATGACCGCGTTGGCGGCGGACAGGATCGTCTGGCTGGAGCGGTAGTTCTGCTCCAGCAGGATCGTCGTCGCGTCCGGGTAGTCCTCCTCGAACTGGAGGATGTTGCGGATCGTCGCGCCGCGGAAGGCGTAGATCGACTGGTCGGCGTCGCCGACCACGCACAGCTCGGACGGGCCGAGGTCCTCGTACCCGGTGCCGACCAGCTCACGGACCAGCGTGTACTGGGCGTGGTTGGTGTCCTGGTACTCGTCGACGAGGACATGGCGGAAGCGGCGGCGGTAGTGCTCGGCGACGTCGGGGAACGCCTGGAGCAGATGGACCGTCGTCATGATGATGTCGTCGAAGTCCAGGGCGTTGGCCTCGCGCAGCCGCGCCTGGTACATCCGGTACGCCTCGGCCAGCGTCTTCTCGAAGCCATCGGCGGCCTGGTCGGCGAAGGTCTCCTCGTCGATCAGCTCGTTCTTCAGGTTCGAGATCTTCGCGCTGAAGGACTTCGGCGGGAAGCGCTTCGGATCGAGGTCCAGGTCGCGGCAGACCAGGGACATCAGCCGCTTGGAGTCGGCCGCGTCGTAGATCGAGAAGGACGAGGTGAAGCCGAGCCGCTTCGACTCGCGGCGCAGGATCCGTACGCACGCGCTGTGGAAGGTGGACACCCACATGGCGTTGGCGCGCGGGCCGACCAGCTGCTCGACGCGCTCCTTCATCTCGCCGGCGGCCTTGTTGGTGAAGGTGATCGCCAGGATCTGGCCGGGGTGGACGTGCCGGGACGACAGCAGGTGCGCGATGCGGTGGGTGAGCACCCGGGTCTTGCCGGAGCCGGCGCCGGCGACGATGAGCAGCGGGGAGCCGGTGTGGACCACGGCGGCGCGCTGCTGCTCGTTCAGCCCGTCGAGGAGCGCGGCGGGGTCGACGACGGGGCGGTGGGCGCCGTCGCGGTAGTAGGCGTCCCGGCCGGCCGGCGGCGCGTCGAAGTGGTCCCCGAAGAGGTCGTGCGGGACCTCCTCCTCGGCCGAGGAACCGTGGTGGTCGTCCTCGGGCGGGGGCGGGGGCTCCTCGGAGTGGTTCTGGAGGCTCGCCAGGAAGCTGTCGTCAAAGAGGCTGTTGCTCATCGCTACTCGAGTTTAGGGCGCCGCACCGACACTCCGCCGCCGCCTTCGGGTTCCCCGCATATTCCCCGCGAGTTCCCCCTGCCGTACGTGAGGCGGCTCGGACGGAGGGTGAACGGCGCGGGCGCGGCCGAGCAGGGCGAACGCGGAGGCGTACGGGCGGAGGGCAGGCGAAGGGGCGGGGCTACGCACCGTGGGCGAGATCACGGCGGAGGTCACGGAAAAGTATCGGGCATATCGAACATCGGGCTTCCCACCCGTCCCACGGGTCGCTAGCGTGCTCGCCCAAGCGGCCCGTCCCCTATCCCCCCTCCCCGGTGTCGGCGACCAGCGTCGAACGGGCGGCCCACGCCGATCAGGCCCGCCTCCCCCACGGCCGCCCCCCACGCGGCCGGGCGCCCCTCGGCGTCCAGGAAGGAGATGCCGGCCTTGGCGTCCCATCGCAAGCCGCGCACGACCCGCCCCCACTCCCCCGCCGTCGGTGTCACGACGGCCGCCCTCGCCTCCGTCACCCTGCTGTCCGCGCAGGCCCCGAGCGCCCAGGCGGCGCCGCCCGCGCCCCGGCAGTCGGTGGAGGACGTCCAAAAGCAGGTGGACCGGCTGTACCGGGAGGCCGGTACAGCGACCCAGCGGTACAACCAGTCCAAGGAGGCCACCGACCGCCAGCGGCGCAAGGTGAGCCGGATGCTGGACGACGTGGCCAAGCGCACCGCCGAGATCAACGAGTCGCGGCGCACCCTCGGCTCGTTCGCCGCCGCCCAGTACCGGGCGGGCGCGGTCGGCCCGACCGCCACCCTGATCTTCGCGGACGACCCGCAGGACTACTTCGAGCAGTCGCACCTGATGGACCGGCTCGGCAAGCGCCAGCGCACGGCGGTCGCCGCGTACGAGACCCAGCGCGCCGAGGCGGCGAAGGAGCGCGGCGAGGCGACCCGGAGCCTCCAGGAGCTGACCTCCGCGCAGACGGAACTGCGGACCAGCAAAGAGACGGTGCAGAGCAAGCTGGCCGAGGCGCGCACGCTGCTCGACCGGCTGACGGCCGAGGAGAAGGCCCGGCTCGCGGAGCTGGAGCGCCGGAAGGAGGCCGAGGCCCGCCGCAAGGCGGAGGAGCAGGCCAAGGCGGAGGCCGCCGCCGCGAAGGCGAAGGCCGAGGCCGCTCGCAAGGAGCAGAAGAAGGAGGAGGCCGCGAAGGCCGCCGACCCGTCGCCGTCGACGAGCCCCTCGGCCCCGTCGCCGAGCACGCCCCCGCCGTCCACGGGCGGCGGCTCGTCGTACGAGGCCAAGGCCGCCCAGGTGCTGTCCTTCGCCCGTTCCCAGATCGGCAAGCCGTATGTGTGGGGCGCGACCGGCCCCAGCTCGTACGACTGCTCCGGTCTCACCCAGGCCGCCTGGCGCGCGGCCGGGGTCAAGCTCCCGCGGACGACCTGGGACCAGGTGAAGGTGGGCACGCGCGTCGCGACCGCCGATCTCAAGCCCGGCGACCTGGTCTTCTTCTACGACGACATCAGCCACGTCGGTATCTACATAGGCGGCGGCAAGATGATCCACGCCCCGAAGCCGGGTGCGTACGTCCGCGAGGAGTCGATCTACTACATGCCGATCTACGGCTCGGTCCGCCCGGCCTGACCGGGCGGGCTGGGGGCGGGCGACGGCCAGGGCGGGGCGACGGCACGCGGCCCCGCTGTGGCTCGGCGGTGCCCCGGCGCGGGATTCCCGGTGGGAGGAGCCGGGGGACGGCGGCCACCCGGTTTGATCGGCCGGCCGCACCGGAGCAGACTGCGCGTTCATGGAGTCCACCGGCGCGGCCGTTCGCGCACCGCTCACGGCCGACACGGCCGGCCCTGCCTCCCGGGCGGCGGCCGCAAGCACCGAACCGCCGTTCTTCCGCTACCACCCCGACCCGGTCGCCACCGGATCGATCCGTGAAAGCACGGAGGAATGCGCCTGCTGTCACCGCCGCACGGGGTGGATCTACGGTGCGGTCTTCTACTCCGCCCAGGACGTCAGCGGGCGGTTCTGCCCCTGGTGCATCGCCGACGGCAGCGCGGCGGAACGGTTCGCCGGCGAGTTCGTGGACACGTACGGACTCGACGGTGTCGATGAGGAGAACGTGCGGGAGGTCACCCGCCGCACCCCCGGCTTCAGCGCCTGGCAGGATCCGCACTGGCTCGTGCACTGCGGGGACGCGGCCGCCTTCGTCGGCGAGGCCGACCACACGCGGCTGGCGTCACACCCCGAAGCCCTCGACCGGCTCCGCGTCGACCTGCGCATGGATGGCTGGCACGATCCGGCCCGGCTCGAAGAGTTCCTGACCGGTCTCGGCGGCGGGGCGAGCGCCATGCTGTTCCGTTGTCTCCACTGCGGCACCCACCTCGCCTACGCCGACTCCTCCTGACCCGCGCCAAGGTCCCGGGGACCCCACGGCATCAGGCGGGGCGGGTGGGTCGACCGGGCGGCCGGCGTGAGGGCGGGGATCAGACCCAGAGGGTGGCGATGAGGATGTTCGTGAGGGTCAGACCGCCGACGGCCCCGAAGAGAGCCTTGTCCACCGTCTCCTCGTCCCGCTTGATGTAGACCAGAGCGAGGACGACGACCAGGATCGCGAGCTTGATGCCGATCTTGACGTTGTTGACGGTGTGGCCCTCGGCCTGGTGCACGCCGACGAGCGCCACGCCGGTGACCAGCATGGTCAGCGCGCCGTGCAGCATCGCCGGGGAGAAGCGGGCCGTACCGGCGCCCATCGCCTTCATCTGGGTGATGAATCCACCGAGCAGGGCACCGATTCCGATGATGTGCAGGGCGACGAGAAGATGAATGAGTACGTCCATGGCCCGGAGCCTAACCGGGGGCCCGGAGCCGGCTTCGGGGCGGGTCGGCCTGGTCCGGCCCACCGGTAGGACGGGCAGACGGACCGACAGTCACACCAGGGCATACGCGTCAGGCGGTCACGGATGCACCGCGCACCCCTCCACGGGTCGAACAAGTTCGGTCACCCCGCAACACCTGCAACCAATAACGGTCACCCCGTGCCCGCGGGCCGAAGCCGGGGTTAGCGTCCTGCCCCAGGTGACCGGCTCCCCACCACCGCCGCTCCCGGCGGCTGTCGGTCACCCCCGCCGAGAAAACCGGCGGCGGCCCGTTCCCCTGTGCGGGCCGCCGCCGACCCCGGCGGGGACCGTCCGCCACAGGGAATGAGGAAGTGACCCGCCCTCGTGGCCGCGCACCGCAAGCCCAAGTACTTTCCCTTCGGCGGCCAGGCCGCCCGCACCGCCGCCACGCTGGCTCTCGCCTCGGCGGCCACCGCGACCGTCTTCCAGGGAACCGGGCACGCCGCACCCCGCCCCGCCCCCGCGCAGGTCAGGGCTCAGGTCGACCACCTCTACGAGGAGGCCGAGGCCGCCACGGAGAAGTACAACGGAGCGAAGGAGCAGGTCGACCGGGCGCGGGCCGCCTTCGACCGGCTGCGCGACGAGGCCGCGCGCAGGACCGAGCGGCTGAACCGCTCCCGCGACGCCCTCGGGGCCATCGCCACCGCCCAGTACCGGTCCGGCACCCTCGACCCCACCCTCCAGCTGGCCTTCACCTCCGACCCCGACGACTATCTGGAGCGGGCCTCCCTCGCCGAGAAGATCGGGGACCGGCAGGCCGCCACCATCACCGAGGTACGCCGGGAGATCGGCGCCGTCCAGCGACTGCGCGCCCAGTCCGAGGACCAACTGCGCGAACTGCGGACCCACGAGGCGGAGCTGCGCCGGCAGAAGTCGACCGTACGGAGCAAGCTGAGCGCCGCCCGCGAACTGCTCGGCCGGCTCGACACGAAGGACCGCGCCCGCTACGAGGCCGCCGTCGCCGCCGGAGACGACAGCGGTACGGACGCGGGAAGCACGCACGGTAGCGGGACCGGGGCGGGGCGCGGCGATCAGGACCTGGCGCCCGGCGGGCCGGTCCCGGACGCGACCGGCCGGGCCGCGGAGGCGATCTCCTTCGCCCGCGCCCAGATCGGCAAGCCGTACGTGTGGGGCGCGACCGGCCCCTCCTCGTACGACTGCTCCGGCCTCACCCAGGCCGCCTGGCGCGCGGCCGGGGTGACGCTGCCGCGCACCACGTACACCCAGATCAACGCCGGCCACCGGGTCTCCCGCTCCGAGCTGGCCCCGGGCGACCTGGTCTTCTTCTACTCCGGCGTGAGCCATGTCGGGCTCTACATCGGCGGCGGCAGGATGATCCACGCCCCCCGCCCGGGCGCCCCGGTCCGGATCGCCCCGATCGACCAGATGCCCTTCGCGGGCGCCACCCGGATCAGCTGACCCCGGCAGGCGACCACCAGGATCGGCGGGCATCCGGACCGACTGGCACCCGCCCCCGCCGACCACCGGAATCGGCCGACACCCAGTGGTCGGCCACCCGGACCGGCTGACGCCCGACCAGCGGCCGCCCTGGCCAGCCGACACCCGGACGGCGACGGCCCGACGGCTCCTCGCCGCCCGGTGACTCCTCCCACCCGGCGACTCCTCGCGGCCGCCCGGCCGCCAACCGCCCGCCCGGCCGCCCGGCCGCCCGACCGTCAGCCCGTCAGCCCGTCAGCCCGTCAGCCCGTCAGACCAGGCGGCGGGCGGCCGCCCAGCGGGTCAGCTCGTGCCGGTTGGAGAGCTGGAGCTTGCGCAGGACCGCCGAGACATGGGACTCGACCGTCTTCACCGAGATGAAGAGCTGCTTGGCGATCTCCTTGTACGCGTATCCACGGGCGATGAGCCGCAGCACCTCGCGCTCGCGCTGGGTGAGCCGGTCCAGGTCCTCGTCCACCGGCGGCGCGTCAGTCGAGGCGAAGGCGTCGAGCACGAACCCGGCCAGGCGCGGGGAGAAGACGGCGTCGCCCTCCTGCACCCGGAAGATCGAGGCGATCAGGTCGGTGCCGGTGATCGTCTTGGTGACATAGCCGCGGGCACCGCCCCGGATCACGCCGATCACGTCCTCGGCGGCGTCGGAGACCGACAGGGCCAGGAAGCGCACCGGGTTCTCGGCCGCCGTCATCATGCTCGCGCAGCGGCGCAGCACCTCGACGCCACCGCCGCCCGGCAGGTGCACGTCGAGCAGGACGACCTCGGGCCGGGTGGTGGTGATCACCGTGACCGCCTGGTCCACGTCGGCGGCCTCGCCGACCACCTCGACGCCCGTCTCCTCGGTCCCGCCGATCTCGGCCTGCACACCCGTGCGGAACATACGGTGGTCGTCGACGAGGACGACCCGCACCCGGCGCTTCTCTCCCTGCCCGCCCTCCGCCCCGGCTCCGTCCCCGGTCCCGGCCTCCGCCTCGGCCCCGGTTCCGGTCGTCTCGTCGCTCATCCGTCCGCCCTCTCCATCTCCAGCTCCACTTCGGTGCCCCCGCCCGGCACGGATCTCAGCCGCGCCGATCCGCCGTTGCGCTGCATCCGGCCGATGATCGATTCTCGTACGCCCATCCGGTCGCCGGGCACCTCGTCCAGGTCGAAGCCGGGCCCGCGGTCCTTGACGGAGACGAAGACCGTCCGGCCCTCGACCTCCGCGTAGACCTGCACCGCTCCGCCCTCGCCACCGTACTTGGCGGCGTTGACCATCGCTTCGCGCGCGGCTTGCATCTGCGCCGTCAGTTTCTCGTCGAGCGGGCAGTCGCCGACGACCACGACCTCCAGCGGGACACCGTGCTTGTCCTCGACCTCGGCCGCGGACCGCTTGACCGCCTCGGCGAGCGTGCTGGGCTCCTCTTCCTTGTCCCTGCCGGTGCCCTCCGGCCGGTAGAGCCAGTTCCGCAGCTCTCGCTCCTGGGCCCGGGCGAGCCGGCGGACCTCGCCCGCGTCGTCGGCGTTGCGCTGAATCAGGGTCAGGGTGTGCAGGACGGAGTCGTGGACGTGCGCGGCGACCTCCGCCCGCTCCTGGGCTCGGATGCGCAGGGTGCGCTCCTCGCTGAGGTCCTGTGACATACGGACCAGCCAGGGGCCGGCGAGCAGGATGATCCCGGTGAGCACCGCGACGCCCGCGGTGATCGCCGTGCCGAGCTGGGCGACCGAGCCGCGCAGGACGACGAAGACGGTGAGCCCGGTGCCGACCAGGGCCGCGCCGACGAGGCCGCGGGCGAACTGGAAGGCCCGGCGCCGCCGGTCGGGGTCGGTCCAGCTGGCGCGGCGGGCGTTGTCCGCCTGTCGCCAGACGAGAACGACGCCGAGGCCGATGAGGAGGGTCGGCCAGACGTAGCGGCCGGCCTCCTTGTCCACGTCGAAGCTGCTGACGAGGGCGGAGACGCCGATCCCGAGCACGATCATGGCGGCCACCTGGCCGCGCTCGGGCTTGCGCAGCCGTCTGCGGCCCTCGGGCGTGGTCTCGAAGACGGCGCGGGGTGCCGCACGGCCGCCGACGCCGAGCGGGACGGCGATCCAGAACACCGCGTACAGCAGGGCGCCGAGGCCGTGGGTGAAGCTGAGCGCCACGAAGAACGCCCGGACCCAGGCCACGGGCAGACCGATGTGTCCGGCGAGGCCACGGGCGACACCGCCGAGCATCCGGCCGTCGGCGCTCCGGTAGAGCTTGCGTACGGGCGGTTCGTCGGCGTCGAGGACACGGGCGGTTGCGGACATGCACCGATCGTCACACGTTCGGCCGCCCGCGGACATCAGGGTCGGCCCGGATATCGACCCTGGAACCGTCTCAGGGTCAGGGCCGTGGGGAAGATCAGGGTTCGGCCAGGGTCGGTCCCGGTGCCGCTTCGGGGGTACGGACCGTCACCATGGACACATGACGAGTTCGATGCCTTCGCACCACGAGGCCCCGCCGCCGGCGGAGGCCCCACCCGCCCCGCCGCTGCGGCGCACGCGCGGGCAGAAGGTCGTGGCCGGCGTGTGCGGCGGTCTCGGCCGGCATTACGGCCTGGACCCCGTGATCTTCCGGATCGCGCTCGGCGTGCTGGCGGTGACCGGCGGCGTCGGGCTGATCTTCTACGGTTTCGCCTGGCTGTTGATACCGCTCGCGGGCGAGGAGGAGAACGAGGGGCGCAGGCTGCTGACCGGCCGGGTCTCGGGCTCCTCGCTGGCCGCGGTGCTGCTGGCGCTGGTGGGGTGCGGAATCTTCCTCACGACGCTCAACAGCGGCGGGCTGCTGGGGTTCTCGCTGATCCTGTCGCTGGCGGTGAGCGGCGCGGCGGTGTGGTCGCAGCGGCGGACGGCCGTCGCTGCGACCGCCGACGAGGGCGGCCGGATAGATCCCGCCGCCGCGCTCGCGGTCGCGGAGGCGCCGCCCGAGACCAAGGCTCCGCCGGTGATCGACTTCGCGATGTCCTGGTGGCGGGACCCCATAGTCAAGGACGGTTCGACGGGCAAGGTGGCCGTCGGTTATCTGTGGGGTCCCCCCGAGGCGGCCGACCAGGCCGATGGGACGAGCGGGACCGGCCGCGAGTCCACGAGGCCCGGCTGGTACTGGACTCCCGTGCCGCACGCGCCGGGCAGGCCGGCGGCCCCGTCGCGGCCGGTGGTGGAGGACAGCGGGACGTCCATCGGCGGGCTGGTGTTCGTCCTCGCGCTGATCGCGGGCGGTCTGGGCATGGGCCTGACGTGGCATACGCATCCGCTGGGCACGAGTCTGCAGATCGGTCTGGTCGCGGCGCTCGCGGTGATCGGCGCCGGCCTGGTGCTGAGCAGCTTCCTGGGCCGGACCGGGTTCGGCACGCTGTGTCTGCTGATGCTGACGACGGGTCTGCTGGCGGCGGCTTCGGCGCTGCCGAAGGAGATCTCCACGGTCTGGGAGCACGGGACCTGGCGGCCCACGGCGGTCACGGCGGTGCAGCCGCGGTACAAGCTGGACACCGGAGTCGGCAGACTCGACCTGTCCCAGCTGGCCATCCCGGCGAAGACGACGGTGGTCACGCGGGCCCGGGTCGGCGCGGGCAAGCTGGAGGTGATCGTGCCGCAGAACGCCACGGTGCGGCTGCGAGCCCATGTGGGCCTCGGCGACCTGGCACTGCCACCGCTGCACACCGAGGCCACGGCGGTTCCCTCGGCCCCGGTGACACCGCCCGCGCAGCAGCCGGGTCAGGTCGCGCCGCCGGTACGGCCGCCGACGCCGCCCGCTTCGTCGCCCGACGACATCGACATCGCTCCGGATCTCGACGCGACCCGGACGCTTCCCCCGCCGCCGGGCGTCACCCCGGGCGGCACCCTCGACCTCACCCTGGAGGTCGGACTCGGACAGGTGGAGGTCACCCGTGCTGCTTCATGAGTTCCGCCCCGGCCGGCTGATCCTGGGGCTGGCCGCCCTGACGATCGCGGCGCTGTTCGCCGGGGACGCGGCCGGCTCCTGGTCGATCGCCTGGTTCGTGGCGCTCCCCCTGCTCGGCGGTGCGCTGGCACTGGCCGCGGCGGCGTCCTGGACGGCCTACCTCGTACGCCGGCGGGCGGCCAGGAGGGCGTCGAGCGACAGCACCGGGGCTCCGGCGAGCAGCAACGGCAGCCAGGCCATGAGATAGGCGAGGTCGTTGCCCAGGTAGTAGGGGTGCACCTGCCAGCTGACGGTCAGCCACAGGGACAGCGAGATCAGGGCCCCGCCGAGCGCGGCGACCCGGGCGAACAGTCCGAAGAGAGTGCCGAGGCCGACGACGAGTTCACCGAGGGCGATGGCGTAGCCGAAGCCGACGGGGCTGTGCAGGGCCAGGTCGACGAGCGCGGGCAGGGCGGAGCTGTCACGGACGCCCCGCATGAGTTCGCCGATGGACCCGGGCCCGGTGGCGGAGAGGAAGGCGGAGTCGGTGAGCTTGTCCAGGCCGGCGTAGATGAAAGTGATCCCGAGGAAGATCCGCAGCGGGACCAGGGCATAGCGGGAGGCCAGGGCCTTCGGGCCGTCGCCCGGAGCCGGGGCCGAGGTGCCACCCGGGCCGGTGCCCGGGCCGCCGTTCCCGTGGTCCGCCGTGTCGCCCGTCGTCGCCTTGCCCATCGGTCCTGTCATGTCCGGCCGCCTCTTTCTGCCCGTCCCGCTGTACCCGCACCCGAGGTCCGGGTCCCGTCCGGGCACGATTGTCCCCGGCGCCGGGCCGGTGGCCACAGAAGCGACGAGCAGAGCGTGTGGCTGGGCGGCTTCGTGAGAGGTCCGTGGCGGGGCGCCGGATCGGGCCGCCAGGGTTCGTGACGGGGCAGCAGGCGGGGGCACGGGCCCGTGAGGGGCCGAGTTCGCGTCGGGGCGGCAGGCGGGGGCAAGGTCGGTGAGGGGGCAGGGTTCGTAGCCAGGCGGGCCGGGGCCAGGCCCTTGATACGTCAGGTTCGCGACGAGGCGGCGGGTACGGGGTCCCTTCCGGTGGGGCTCAGCCGAGGAGTTCGGGTTCGGCGCGGCTGATCCGGCGCCACAGGGGCTGGTAGTTGATCCAGGCGACCAGGTCGCTGCCGATCTGTTCGCGGGTGGCGACGGCGTCGCGATGGTCGATGAGGACCGGCCGGCCGGCGGCGCGGGCGGCCAGCTGGATCCCGGCGCAGCGTTCGAGGGCGATGAACCACCAGGCCGCCGCGTCGACGGTGGAACCGACGGTGAGCAGTCCGTGGTTGCGCAGGACGAGCGCCTTGAGGGTGCCGAGGGCGCTCGCGATCCGGCGGCCTTCCACCGGGTCGACGGTGACCCCGCTGTAGGCGTCGTAGAGGGCGTGGTCCTGGTAGAAGGCGCACGCCTCCTGGGTGAGCGGGTCGAGGAGTTGGCCGAGGGCGGCGAGGGCCCGCCCGTGAGGGGAATGGAGGTGCGCGACGGCGACGACGTCCGGCCGGGCGCGGTGAACCTCGGCGTGCAGGGTGAAGGCGGCCTGGTTGACGTGGTGGGCGCCGTGGACCACCCGGCCGTCGCCGTCGACCAGGATCAGATCGCTCGCGGTGAGGTCGGCGAAGGGGGCGCCGAAGGGGTTCACCCAGTAGCAGTCGGCGTGTTCGGGGTCGCGGGCGGTGAGGTGTCCGGACACCCCTTCCTCGTACCCGAACCGGCCGAAGACCCGGAGCGCGGCGGCGAGGCGCTGCCTCCGGTGGATGCGCTCCTCAGCCACCGTGGCGTGGACGGGCGGCAGGGCGAAGTGGAGCCGTTCGACGGGAACGGGCGCCGGTGTCTCGGTCATGGGCCGGAACGTAGTGCCCGGCCGGTCAACTCTCCAGAGCCCGTACGCACCCCTGTCCCGGCGCCCGGAAACGGCCTGGTCGGAAGCGGCCCTGGCCGAAGGCGTCCCCGCGTCCTCGACCGACCTACCGCACCGCGCCCGGAAACGGCGAAGCCGCCGCCCCCGGGAAGGGGACGGCGGCTTCACTGGTGCGCGGGGGAGATCACTCCCACTCGATGGTGCCCGGCGGCTTGCTGGTCACGTCGAGGACGACGCGGTTGACGTCGTTCACCTCGTTGGTGATGCGGGTCGAGATCCGGGCGAGAACGTCGTACGGCAGGCGCGACCAGTCGGCGGTCATGGCGTCCTCGGAGGACACCGGACGCAGCACGATCGGGTGGCCGTAGGTACGGCCGTCGCCCTGGACGCCGACGGAGCGGACGTCGGCGAGCAGCACGACCGGGCACTGCCAGATCTCGCGGTCGAGACCGGCGGCCGTCAGCTCCTCGCGGGCGATGGCGTCGGCCTCGCGCAGCAGGTCCAGGCGCTCCTTGGTGACCTCGCCGACGATGCGGATGCCGAGGCCGGGGCCGGGGAACGGCTGACGCTGGACGATCTCCTCCGGCAGGCCGAGCTCCTGGCCGACCATACGGACCTCGTCCTTGAAGAGCTGGCGCAGCGGCTCGACGAGCTCGAACTCCAGGTCCTCGGGGAGGCCGCCCACGTTGTGGTGGGACTTGATGTTGGCGGTACCGGTACCGCCGCCGGACTCGACGATGTCCGGGTACAGGGTGCCCTGGACGAGGAAGGCGACCTCCTCGCCGTCGGCGGCGCCCTCGGCGATGATGTCGGCCTGCGCCTGCTCGAAGACGCGGATGAACTCACGCCCGATGATCTTGCGCTTGGTCTCCGGGTCGGAGACGCCGGCGAGGGCGGCGAGGAAGCGGTCCTGGGCGTCGACGACCTTCAGCTGGACGCCGGTGGCGGCCACGAAGTCCTTCTCGACCTGCTCGGTCTCGTTCTTGCGCATGAGGCCATGGTCGACGTACACGCAGGTGAGCTGCGAGCCGATGGCCTTCTGCACGAGCGCGGCGGCCACGGCGGAGTCGACGCCGCCGGACAGACCGCAGATGGCGCGCTTGGTGCCGACCTGGGCGCGGATCGCGGCGACCTGCTCCTCGATGACGTTGCCGGTGGTCCAGCTGGGCTCGATGCCGGCGCCGCGGTAGAGGAAGTGCTCGAGGATCTGCTGGCCGTGCGTGGAGTGCAGCACCTCGGGGTGGTACTGGACGCCGTACAGCTTCTTCTCGTCGTTCTCGAAGGCGGCGACCGGCACGACGTCCGTGGACGCGGTGACGGTGAAGCCCTCGGGGGCGGCGGAGCAGGCGTCGCCGTGCGACATCCACACGGACTGCTCGACCGGGGTGCCCTCGAAGAGGGTCGAGCCGGCCTTGCTGACGTGCAGCGGGGTACGGCCGTACTCACGGGCGCCGGTGTTGTCGACGGTGCCGCCGAGCGCGGTCGCCATCAGCTGGAAGCCGTAGCACATGCCGAAGACGGGGACACCGGCCTCGAAGATCTCACGGTCGAGACGCGGCGCACCCTCGGCGTAGACCGACGACGGCCCGCCGGAGAGGATGATCGCCTTGGGGTTCTTGGCCAGCATCTCGGCCACCGGCATGGTGGACGGGACGATCTCGCTGTAGACGCGCGCCTCGCGGACGCGGCGGGCGATGAGCTGGGCGTACTGGGCGCCGAAGTCGACAACGAGGACTACGTCCGGGTTGGTGACGTCGGGCGCGCCAGCGGTGGGCGCTGATGACACTGCGGCGGCCTTCCGGCGGGAGGAGGGTTCCCCCGATAGGGGGGCTATTTGTCGATTCTACCGGCGCGCCGACGGCACGCGCCGTCTCACCATCCGGGCCCGGTGTGGCCGCCGCCCCCGCGAGGGGTTCATACTGGGGCCATGCGCAAGCTCCCGACCTTCATCTTTACCTATGGCAACCGGCCCACCGGCTGCCATGGTCGTGCTGCTTGAGCAACTGACAAGCGACTTCCCAGGCGCCCCGGGCCGACAAGGCCCGGGGCGCTCTGCTTTTCCCGGGCATCGCCGCCCCGGGGCTCTTGGACCCGCGCCACCCCTCCCCTGGCGTCCCGTCCAGGCCATCACCCCAGGAGCCCCTCATGACCACGCAGACCCCCACCGAGCAGACCGGCGCCCGCACCACCGAGGCCGCACACCTGATCGGAGACGCGCGGGAGCGGATCGACACGCTCGACGACCGGATCATCGGACTGATCCAGGAACGGATGGCCGTCTCGACCGTCATCCAGGAGGCCCGGATCTCCTCCGGCGGCCGCCGAGTGAACCTGGCCCGCGAGATGGAGGTCCTCGGCCGGTTCCGGGAGGCCCTCGGCAAGCCGGGCACGGCGCTCGCGATGACGATGCTGGAGCTGTGCCGGGGCCGTATCTGAGCGGGCTGCCCGCACCAGGGCGGTGGCTCCCCGGCCCGGACTCCCCCGGGCTCCCCTGCCCCGTGGCGGCTGTCGGGGCCCGTCCGGCGGCGCCGGGGTGCGGTCCCGCACCCGAGTTCGGGCGCCGTCTCACCCGTACGGAGCGTGACCGGACCCCGCACCGGTTCGTTGGTCGTGGTGTCCGTGCCAGCCAGGGGCGGGCCCGAATAGACCACGCGTGGCTTCGCTGGGGCGTGTGGCGTACCTCGGTACGCCGTGGGACCTCGCACCAGCGCATGTGACCGGACGGCAGGGGACAGCAGCCCGGTCACCCAGAAAGGGCGGTCGGTCCCGGGGACGCCCGGGGCCGGCAGCCGACCGGCGAACGACCGACCCGAGACCGCCGTCCCGCTTCCCCCACACCCCGCACCCCACCCCTCCACTCCACTTCCCGTGCGGCGCCCCCTCCTCCCTCGCGCCGCCGCCCCGGCACCGCCGCAGCCATGACTCCGGTGCCTCGCACAAGGGCCCCGTACCGCGACCGGAATCGCGGTACGGGGCCCTTCCGTGCGCCCGCGCGCCCCACCTCTCACGCACGTGACGCGCGTCACATAAAGAATCCGTGAGCACGCTACAACCAATCCCCCAGGTCACCGGTCATCTATGCGGCACCACCCGAAAACCGGAGAGGCGCTGCACTCGGAGGGGGGTGCAGCGCCTCTTCTTCGTTTCCGGAATCCGTCCTGGTCCGGGGCTCAGTCAGCGGCCTCGACGGCCTCCGCCGCCTTCTCCGCGGCCTTCTCCGTGACCTTCTTCGCGACTGTCGGCTTCTTCGCGGCTGTCGGCTTCTTCGGCGGTATGGCCGGGATGCCCAGGAACGGCAGCCGCAGCGCGCCGAACGCACCGGCCGGTACGACGGCGGACTTGGGCGCGACCGGAGCCAGCCGCGCATATGCCTCGCCCTGGCGGGGACGCGGGTCCTCCTCGCCCTTGTTGGGCCAGAACGACATCGCCCGCTCCGCCTGCGCGGTGATGGTCAGCGACGGATTGACGCCCAGGTTGGCGGAGACCGCCGCGCCGTCGACGACGGAGATGCCCGGGTGGCCGTAGAGCCGGTGGTACGGGTCGATGACCCCGGTCTCCGCGTCCACGCCGATCGGGCAGCCGCCCAGGAAGTGCGCGGTGAGCGGGGTGCCCATGAGTTCGCCGATGTTGGACCCGGGGAAACCGTTGATCTCCTCGGCGAGCAGGGAAGCGGCCCGGGTCGCCTCACGGATCTGCGTCGGGTTGGGCGCGCCGTGCCCCTGCCGGGCCGTGAGCAGGCCCTTTCCGAGGCCGCCGGGCTTGCGGTAGGTGGTCAGCGAGTTGTCCAGGGACTGCATGACCAGGCCGATGATGGTGCGCTCCGACCACTTCCGGTTGGAAAGGGAGCGGATCGCGAGCGACGGGTGGCGGGCCAGGCTGAGCAGCCAGTTGCGGACCCGGTGGGCACCGTAGGGCACCTGGAGGACGGTGAGACTGCCCATCGAGTTGGAGCCCTTGCCGTAGCGCACCGGCTCGATGTGGGTGGTCTCGTTCGGGTGAACGGAGGAGGTGATGGCGACGCCGCGGGTGAAGTCGGCCCGCTGCCCGCCGTGCCGCTTGCCGTAGCGCCGGTCGGTGGTCTGGGCGCCGACCAGGCCCTCGGAGTTGGTCCGGGTCAGCTCGCCGAGGCGGTGCGAGATCCGGGGCAGCAGACCGGTGTCCTTCATCCGGTGCAGCAGGGTCTGGGTGCCGTACGTGCCGGCGGCGATCACGACCTGGCGGGTGGTGAAGGTGCGGCCGGCGCCCTTCTTCCGGTTGTCGGTGGGGAGGGTCTTGACCGCGTAGCCGCCGCGCGAGTCCTCGGTGACGGCCACGACGGTGGTCATCGGGTGGACCACCGCGCCCGCCTTCTCGGCGAGGTGGAGGTAGTTCTCGTTGAGGGTGTTCTTGGCGCCGTGGCGGCAGCCGGTCATGCACTCGCCGCACTCGACGCAGGCCCGGCGGGAGGGGCCGGCGCCGCCGAAGAACGGGTCGGCCACCTCGTCGCCCGGCCGCACCTTCGCCGTACCGGAGCCGCCACCGGCCCCCGCACCCGGCTCGCCCTCGCCCGGCTCCCCGGAGCGGCCCTCCTCGACCGCGTCCTTGCCGTCACCGAAGAAGACGCCGACCGGCGCCAGGTGGAAGGTGTCGCCGATGCCCATGGCCTGGGCAGCCGCCTTGAGGTGGACGTCCGATGGGGTCATCGTCGGGTTGACCCGGACGCCCAGCATCCGCTTGGCCTGGTCGTAGTACGGGGCGAGTTCGGCGCGCCAGTCGGTGATGTCCTTCCACTGCGGGTCGTCGAAGAACGGGGCGAGCGGCTCGTAGAGGGTGTTGGCGTAGTTGAGCGAGCCGCCGCCGACCCCCGCGCCGGCCAGCACCATCACATTGCCGAGCAGATGGATGCGCTGGATGCCGTACAGACCGAGGGTGGGGGCCCACAGGAAGTTCTTCAGGTCCCACGAGTTCTTCGGCAGCTCGGAGCGCGCGAAGCGGCGGCCGGCCTCCAGGACGCCGACCCGGTAGCCCTTCTCGGTCAGGCGCAGGGCCGTGACCGAGCCGCCGAAGCCGGAGCCGACCACGACGACGTCGTAGTCGTACGCGGCGTCGTACGAACCGTCCTCGTCCTGATTTCGGGCAGGGGGTACCGCGGTCATGGCTCTCCTCGTACGGAAGGGGGCGGAACGAGCGGAACAGGCGGCGGGCGGCGGGCGACGGGCCGGTGACCGGTGCTCCGTGACCGATCACCGGCCGACTGGCCCGCCGGCCCTCGGGCCACCGGGGGTCAGCGCAGCCGGAGCGCCTTCATCACCCTCAGGGACGTGCTCATGAAGGCGGCGTACTTCGCGTCGTCCATCCCGAAGGACGGGCCGAGCGGCAGCACCCGCTGCTGGGCGACGGTCTGCGCCTCGGTGTACTTGAGGATGCCTTCGGAGCCGTGGCGGCGGCCGAGGCCGGACTCCTTCATGCCGCCCATGGGCGATTGGACGCTGCCGTACGCCGGCGCGTACCCCTCGTTGATGTTGACGGTGCCGGTGCGCAGCCGGGCGGCGACGGCGTGGCCGCGGCGGGAGTCGGTGGTCCAGACGGAGGAGTTCAGTCCGTACGGGGTGGCGTTGGCCAGCTCGACGACCTCGTCCTCGTCGGTGAAGCGGTAGATCGAGACGACCGGGCCGAAGGTCTCCTCGGCGCAGACGGCCATCGGGGCCTCGACACCGTCGAGGATGGTCGGCTCGAAGAAGTACGGGCCGATGTCGGGCCGGGCGACACCGCCCGCGACCAGGGTGGCGCCCTTGGCGACGGCTTCCTCGACGTGCCGGGTGACGGTCTCCAGCTGCCGGTCGCCGACCAGGCAGCCCATGTCGGCGCCGTACGCGAGGGAGCTGCCGAGCCGCATGGCCTTGGTGCGGGCGGCGAACCGGGCGACGAAGGCGTCCGCGACCGACTCGTGCACGTACAGCCGCTCGATGGAGATGCACAGCTGGCCGGCGGAGGAGAAGCAGGCGCGGACGGCGCCGGCGGCGGCCTTCTCGATGTCGGCGTCGCGCAGCACGATCATGGCGTTCTTGCCGCCGAGTTCGAGGCTGACGCCGATGAGCCGGTCGGCGGCGCCCCGGGCGACCTCGCGGCCGGTACGGGTGGAGCCGGTGAAGGAGACGTAGTCGGCGTGGCGGACGACCTCGGGGCCGACGACCGGGCCCTCGCCGAGCACGACCTGGAAGACCTCGGCGGGAAGCCCGGCCTCGATCAGCAGGTCACGGGCCCACAGCGCGGTCAGGGCGGTCTCGGTGTCGGGCTTCATGACGACGGCGTTGCCGGCCACGAAGGCGGGCAGGGCGTCGCCGACCGACAGCTCCAGGGGGTAGTTCCACGGCGCGATCTGGCCGACGACCCCGCGCGGCTGGCGCAGCTCGGTCACCTTGGTGAGGGTCGGGACGACGCCGGTGTGGCGCTTGGGGCTCAGATAGGCGGGGGCCTTGCGGCCGTAGTGGCGGGCCGCGACGGTGACCGCCTGGATCTCCTCGTGGGCGTGCAGCCGCGCCTTGCCGGTCTCCAGCTGGATGAGGTCGAGGATCTCGGACTGGCGGGCCAGGATCAGGTCGTGGAAGCGCAGCAGCACCCCCGCGCGCGTACGCACGGGAGTGGCGGCCCAGGCGACCTGGGCGGCACGGGCTCGGGCATATGCCTCGGCGACGTCCTCGGGCGTGGACTCGGGCAGGTCCGCCAGCTTGGCCCCGGTGAAGGGGGTGTGGTTGGCGGTACGGCCGGAGCCGACGACCCCGCGGGTGAGCCGGGCGACCAGCTCGGGGGTGACCACGCCGGCGGCCGTACGGGCACCGGCGGGCGCGGGCGCCACGGGGTTGGTGCCTCTGGCACCGGTGGTTCCCGCGGCGGCCTCGCGGGCCTGGGTTCCGGAGGGAGCGGCCTGAGTGGTGCCGGAATGTTCCTGTGCCTGCGAGTCCTTCATGAGGGCGAGCGTAAGCCGCATTCGCGGCTTTGGGTACCCGTGAGTAACGCGTTTTCACCGGGTGCCCTTATCGCGCCAGTGATCACTGGCATATCCGCCCTGATCAGGGGCTTACGGCAGCCCCCGGGGGTCGCCAGGACTTCTTCACCCGCTCGAACCGCTCACGCATTCGATCCTGGTCCTCCTCCGGCGCCGAGAGGTAGATCGCGTACTCGGTGCCGTCGCTGCCGCTGAACACCTGGTCGATCGCGCGGCGCGGCCCGGGATGGTGGGTCCGCTCCGTCCAGGTGAACTCCCACAGACAGGAATCGGACTCGTCGCGGAAGGCATTCCGCTCCAGGCGCACCCGCTCGTAGGCGGGAAGCCGCTCGCGCAGCTTCACCTCGACCTCCTGCATATGCAGGTACGGGTTCTCGAAGTCGGGCGACGGGTCGACGCTGACCCGGATGTGGTGCCGGCCGTTGTCGGGCGTGTAGTCGATCTGGCCGTCCTTGACCTGCCGGGTCCAGCCGTCGGGGACCAGGATGCTGAAGCCCACGGGGTCCTTGACCCGGTGCCAGCCGGCCGGGGCGTCGGCGGTCGTCTGCCCGTCCCCCGGGCTCGGGTCGGCGCTCTGGTCCCCGCCTGGGTCCGCACCCGTACCGGACCCGGTGCCCGGATTCCCGGACGCGCTGTGGGTGGTGCCGTCGGCCTTGTCGTCACGGGGGTCGGCTCCGACGCCGGCCAGATGGGTCATGGTGGCGAAGACCGCACCGCCCGCGAGCAGCCCCGCGACCACGGCGGCGAGGACGGCGGTGCGCCAGCGGCTGCGGGCTCGGGGCTGGGCCGGGGCGGGGGCCGGGGCGGGCGCGGTGACGGACGGGGAGGTGGAGGCCGGGGCTCCCGCGGCGCCGGCAGCGGGCCGGGACTCGTCGTACGGCCGCGGGCGAGACTCGGCATACGGCTCGGCGTACGGCTCCGGCAGCGGTGTCGTCGCGGACGGGGCCGCGGCGGCCCGCTCCTCCGCCGTCATCCGGCGCGTCGGCACGTATGCGTGCGCGGCGAGCGGCGTCCGCCCCTCCATCGCGTCGAGCAGCATCCGCTCGACCTCGTCCGCGCCCGGCCGTCGCTCCGGGTCCTTGCGCAGCAGGGCGACGACGACCGGGGCGAGCGGACCCGCCTTCTCCGGGTACGGCGGCTCCTCGGTCACCACGGCCTGCATGGTGCTGATCGGCGAGGACCGGCGGAAGGGCGAGGTCCCCTCCACCGCCGTGTACAGCGTCGCGCCCAGCGACCACAGATCGGAGGCCGGGCCGGGATCGGCGCCCTGCACCCGTTCGGGCGCCAGATAGTCGATGGATCCGACGAGTTCACCGGTACGGGTGATCGAAGTGTCGCCCTCGACCTGCGCGATGCCGAAGTCGGTGAGCAGGACCCGTCCGTCGCGGGCGAGCAGGACGTTGCCGGGCTTCACGTCCCGGTGCAGCACCCCGGCGGTGTGCGCCGCGCGCAGGGCGCCGACGACGTGCAGACCGATCCGGGCGGCCTCGCGGGCGTCGACCGTGCCACCCTCCTTGAGGGCGTCGGCGAGCGAGGGCCCGTCCACGTACTGCATCACGATCCACGGGCGGTCGTCGTGCTGGAGCACGTCGTGCACGGTGACCACACCCGGGTGGCTGATCCGGGCCGCGGCCCGGGCCTCCGTCTGGGTCCGGGTGTGCAGCACCCGGCGGTCGCTCTCGGTCACGTACCGACCCGCCGTCAGTTCCTTGACGGCCACGGTCCGGTGCAGGACCTCGTCGTGCGCGCGCCAGACCCGGCCCATGCCGCCGCGCCCGATGGCCTCGCCCAAGCGGTAGCGCCCGGCCAGCAGAAAACCGGTCCCGGTGCTCTCAGAATGTTCCACTTGCCCCCGCCCGTTCGCTTCGGGGACAAGCGTACGGATCACGGCCCGGAGCGCGGAACCTCGGGGCGGCACCAGCGACAACTCTGTGACAGGAAAAGGAGAGGAGACACGGGCGACCGGTGGTGCGGTCGGTCGGCGCACCACCGGACAGGCCACCGGACGGGCCACCGGCGGCAGATGGCACCGGCGGCATCTGCGGCGGGGCCTCGCGCGAGGCGCACCGCCGGTCAGCGGGTGACGCGATAGCTCTTCACCGCCTGGTCGTAGACCGCGGAGATCCGGTCCCGTTCGTTGGAGGGTCCGACGACCTGGACGACGTGATAGCGACCGCCCTCGATCAGGGCCAGGTTCCGGCCGACCACCTCGTGTCCGGTGCTGTCGATCCAGCTGAACGTCCCCTCCGCCATGGCCTTCTGGCCGATGTCGACGCGCCGCAGTCCGTACTGGTCGGACCAGGACGACTCGCGCCAGCGGGTGAGTTCGCGTTCCGTGTCCCGCTGATAGCGCAGCGGGTCGTCACCGTCGGCCTTCACGGAGTCCCGGCCGGGTACGACGATCATGGTGAAGTCGCCGTCGGTGTACCGCACTTGCCCGGCGTCGTTGATCGGGCTGCGGCGCCAGCCGCTCGGGACGCCGATCTGGAAGCCCTCGGGGTCCTTGCGCAGGGTGTAGCCGGAGGCGAGCGCCGGGTCCGAACCGCCGGAGGCGGACGGGGTGTCGGCCGGTGGCTTGGAGGCGGGCGCGGAGGACGGCGGGGCCCCGCCGCCGGCGGACGGTGTGGCCGGGTCCTTCGCCGGGGGCGCGGGGGCGGGGGCGCTGTTGCTCGCCGCGCGGTCGCCCTGGTCGGGGGCGCCGGCCTTGGGCATGAACACCACCGCGTACGCGACCGCCCCGCCGAGCAGCAGGACGAGCAGGACCAGCAGCACCCGGCCGACCGAGAACGGCGAGTCCGTCGTCCGCCCGGGGGCGCGGGGCTTGCGCAGGGCGTTGCGCGGTATCTCCTGGTGCGGGTCGACCGGCGTCATGTCGTAGGCCGGGTCGTACCTTGTGTCGTCGTACCTCGGGTCGTCGTACGAGGTGTCGGACGACGTGTCATATGCCGCTTCGTACGGGCGCTCTCCGTACGACGGTCTGTCATATGCCGTGTCGTCGTGGAGCAGATCGTTCAGCGAGCCTCGCGGAGAGGCGTCGGGGGTCGACGGGCCGGGGAACGCCTCCGGGTCCCCAGGGTGCCCAGGATGCCCGGCGGGCTCGTACCCGGCGGTGTCGTAGCCGGTCGTCTCGTAGCCGGTCGTCTCGTACGGGTCCGTCGCGCGCGGGACCGAGTCGCGGACCTCCTGTTCGTGGAAGTCCGGCTCGTGGGCATCCGTCTCATGGAACGCGGACTCGTACGAGGCGTTCTCGTCCGGGGCGCCGCTCTTCGCGTGCCGGTGCCGCCCATTCTTCGCACCGCCACCGCCACCGCCACCGCCCCGGCCCGCCCACCAGCGACGGCGGCGCACCAGCTCGCCGCGCTTGCGGACCAGGGGCAGCCGGGTCGCGTCGGCAGGAGCCGGCGGCACGGTGCCGGTCCCGGCGTCGGGCTCCGGCGCCGAGCGCACGAGGGAGCGCAGCCAGCCGCTCAGCTCCTCGACGTCGGGCCGCTCGGTGGGGTCCTGACGCAGCAGCGACTCCACGACGGGCCGCAGCGGACCGCATTCCTCGGCGAAGGCGGGCGGCTCGGCGCAGACCAGCTGGACCAGATCGCCCGCGTTGTCCTCGGGGTACGGGGCATGGCCCTGAACGGCCCGGTAGAGGAGCGCGCCGAGGGCCCACAGGTCGGTCGCGGGGCCGATGGGCGGGGCGAGCCGCCAGTGCTCGTGCACGGGGCCGGCCTGCTCGGGGGCCCAGCGCTCGGTGACGGGACCGACGACGGCCATCCGGGTCTGGCGGGCCCGCTCGGCGGCGAGCCGGGTCACCGGGCCCCGGTAGAGGTCGGCGGCGGGCGCGCCCGCCAGGCTCTCGGCCTCGGGCGCGGACCGGGGCTCCGGGACCGCCGCCGCGTACCCGGCCGGGAGCGCGGGCGGCAGCGGGCCCGGTCCGCCGCCGGCGGGCACGGAACGCCCGCTGTCGCGGGAGGCGTGCGGCCCGTCGCTCCAGCTTCCGGCGAGGTAAGCGCGCGGGGGCGGCGGAGGCGTCCGGTCCTCGCCGTAGCCGCCCGGCTCGTCGTCACCGTCGTCGCCGTCGTCATCGGCCGGCCGCGACCACCACTGCGGCCCGGCGGGACCGGCCGGGCCCGCGGGCGCCGGCGGCGGGGGCGGGCCCGGGTCCTGGGCCTGGGCCTGCGGCAGAGGCAGGGCCGGGGACTGCGGGGTCTGCGGTGACGGCGTGGCCGGGCGCTGGATCGGGAGCGCGCCGGTCTCGCCGATCCGGGCCGCGGCCCGCGCGCCCGCCCGGTAGGCGGCGATGGCCCCGGCCCGGACCGCCCGTACCTCGGCGGTGGCCGGCACCGCGCCCGGCGGTGCGACCCGCTCGGCGGGCGGTTCGGGGCGCGCGGCGGCGCGCCCGGCACCGTACGGCGTGCCCCCGTAAGGCCCGTACCCGGTCCCGCTCGAAGCCCCGGGTACCTCCGGCTCCCGCGGCCCCTCCGGCTCGGGCCGCTCGTCGGGCTCGCCCTGGCCGGCGCCGCCTTCGGACGGGTACGGCTCCAGCGCGTACCCGTCGGTCCCTGCGGGCGCGAGGCCCCCGACCTCGATGTGGTCCGCGTACACCGCGTGTTCGGCGTATCCGACCGGCTCGGCCCACTCGGCCCGCTCGGCGCGCGCGACGAAGACGGCGTCCTCGCCGTACCCGGCGTGCTCGGTCTTCTCGAGGTACACGACCGGCTCGGCCGGCTCGGCCCGCTCGATGTACAGGGCGTCCTCGGCGTACCCGGCGCCCTCACCCTCGTCCTCGCCCGGCCCCGTCTGTCCCTCGCCGACGACATCCGCCTCATCCGCGTACTCGGCATGGTCCGCGTGGTCGACGTACTCGGCATGTTCCGCGTATTCGGCGGACTCGTTGTACTCGGCGTACTCGATGTCGTCGGGTGGTCCCGCGTGCGGGAACTCGTCCGGCGGCGGCACCGGCGCGTACCCGCACAGGGCCTCCTCGGCCGCTCCCGCGGCGAGGCCGGTCAGGACCACCCGGCCGTCCTCGCAGACGAGAACGGTGCGGGCGGTGACATTGCGATGGGTCCAGCCGAAGGCGTGGAGCGTGCGCAGCGCGGTGAGGAGATCGGCCCCGATCTCGGCCGCGCGGTAGGGGCTGAGCGGGCCCATGGCGAGGAGTTCGGCGAGCGGGGCGGCGGCGACGAACTCGCTGACTATCCAAAGCGATCCGGCCTCGGCGAACACGTCGAAGACCTGTTCGAGGCGCGGGTGGTCGGGGATGCGGGCGGCGGCCTGGGCCGCCTCGACGGCGCGGCGCACGACCGGGTCGGCCGGTCTGCGGGTGGCCCGCCCGGCGCCCGGGCCGGTGCCGGTGTGCGGGCCGCGGCCGCCGCCCGGCTCCGGATCGCCGAAGTCCGCGGCATCGGCCGGCTCGACGACCTCGGCGTCGACCACCTCCGGCAGCGGCACCTGACGGATCCGCACTTCCTGGCCGCTGTAGGTGTCGAACGCGCGTGTCTCGACCAAGTCGTAGACGGCAGGGTACGCGTACGGATCGGTGGGCCCGTCCGGATCGGGCGGCGGCAACGGCAGACGGTAACGGTCCGCGAGCACTCTTCCCGCGTAGTCGTCCACGACGCCTCCCCACGCGCCCGCCGTGCCCCGTGCCCCGCCGCAGCGGCCGGACGGGGCTTTTCAGGACACGATACGTCCGCGCGTCAGTCCTTGGGGCCGAACGTCGCGAACGCGGTCTCCCGCAGCGTCTTGCACTCCGGTTCGTCCCACGCGTCGGCCCGGCAGCTGACCATGATCGAGTAGCCGTGATCGGCGTCGACCTTGAAGCCCCGGTTGAGCACCCGGATCCGCTGGCCGCCCTGCGTGCGCTCGAACTCCCAGTCGGCGACGGTCGGGTAGCCCTTGTACGAGACCGTGTGGATGCCCAGGTGCCGGTAGCCGTTGCTGGTGGCGGCGACGGCGGCGCGGGCGGCGTTCCAGGCGGCGGCCGCGTCGTCCTTGGGGCTGCCGTTGAAGTCGACCTGGACGCGCGGGAACGCGCCCGAGGAGGCGTTGAAGATGCCGCCGGAGTTCCGGCCCGCGATCGCGGTGAGCTTGAAGGACTCGGGCATCGCCATCGTGAAGTGGAACCGGTCGTTGGTGACCTGGTGGTACCCGTCGGGCAGCTTGGCGGCGGAACCGCCGTCGCCCGTGCCACCGGAGCCCTTCGCGTCGTCGCCGCCCTTGTCCGTCCCCTTGCCCGTGTCGTCGCCGGAGGTGCCGGAGGAGGGCTGGGTGCCGCTCGGGCCGCCGCCGTCGGCGGACGGCTTGCCGCCGCCCTGCTCCTTGGGGGCGCTCGGGGTGGTGCCGGCCGTGTTCCGGCCGTCGGCTCCGGCCGAGGCGCTGCCGGTGCCGGCGGTGCCCGCCCCGCCACCCTTGCCCTGTTCGGTGCCGTCGCCGCCACCGCCGAGGGCGACGTACAGGATCGTGCCGAGCAGTGCGGCGACCACGACCGCGGCGATGATCACCAGGGTGCGGCGCGGGACGACGTCGGTGAGCGACGCCTTGGCGGGCCCGGCCGCGGGCCGGTCGCCGGTCCGTGCGGCCGGGGCGACCGGAGTCCCCCGGGGAGGCGTGGGGGTGGCGGCGGCGTTCCGCACCGACTTCAGGGCGCCGCGCAGCCGCTCGGCCGTCGCCTCGCCGGGAGCCTTGTCACGGCCCGTCTTCCGGGGGCCGGACGCGGCCGGGGCGGTCGCCGGGCGCTCGGGGAGCTGCGGCAGCGGGATCATCCGGGTCGCCTCGGCGGGCGACTCGGGCGCCGCCTCCGGCGCGTCGAGCACGGCGCGCAGCAGAGCCCGGGCACTGGCGTCGTCGAGCCGCTCGTCGGGGTCCTTGGCGAGCAGCCCGTAGATGACCTTGGTCAGCTCCGGGCCCGCGTTCTTCGGCGGGTCGACGGGCTCGGTCATCACGGCGGTGAGCGTGGCGATCGCGGAGCCCTTGTCGTAGGGCGGGCTGCCCTCGACGGCCGCGTAGATCAGTCCGCCGAGCGACCAGAGGTCGGCGGCCGGGCCCGGCTTGTGGCCGCGGGCGCGCTCGGGCGAGATGTACGAGGGGGCGCCGACGAGCATGCCGGTGGAGGTGATCGAGGGGTCGCCCTCGACCTGGGCGATGCCGAAGTCGGTGAGGACGACCCGGCCGTCGTCGTCGATGAGCACGTTGGACGGCTTCACGTCGCGGTGCAGGATGCCTTCGCGGTGCGCGGAGCGCAGCACGTCGAGGATGGCGAGTCCGACCTCGGCGGCGCGGTGCGGGGTGAGCGTGCCGTCCTCGCGGATGGCCTCGGCGAGGGACTTGCCCCCGATGAGCTCCATGACGATCCATGGACGGTCGTCCTCGTCGACGACGTCGTAGACGGTGACGGCGCCGTTGTTGCGCACCCGGGCGATGGCCTTGGCCTCGCGGAGGGTACGGGTGATGAGGCGTCGCTTCTCGTCCTCGTCGATGCTGGTGGGGAAGCGCAGTTCCTTGACGGCGACGGTACGGCCGAGCGTCTCGTCGACGGCGCGCCACACGGTGCCCATGCCGCCGCGGCCGAGGACGTCGCCGAGGCGGTAGCGCCCGGCGAGCAGCCTGCCCTCGGCGGACGTGGCGTCAGCGGACTTGCCGCGACGGTCCGTTCCGGAGGAGTCGGAGCCGAATCCGGCGGCGGGGGCGGCCCCGTCGGTCGACCCTCCGGCGGCGCTCTTGCCCCGCCTCTCGGACGCGGGCGCGGAAGCGCTCGCGGTCTTGGGCTCGGCCTTGACCTCGACCTTGGGCTCGGCCTTGGGCTCGACCTTGGCTTCGGGCGCGCTCTCCGCCTTGCCCTTGACCTTGGCCTTGCTCTCCGTGCCCTCCGCGCCCTCGGCGATCGCCTCGCTCGCTGCGGCTTCACCCTTGACCCAGGAGACGCCTCCGGCAGCCGACTCCGGCTCAGCCGCACCCGTACGACGAGAGTCTGACGCCGCATCGGTACCAGACGCGCCGGCGTCCTGACCCGCAGCCTCGCCCGTCACCTTGTCCGCGGCCTTCCCCGCCGCCTTCTCCGCGCCCGGGGCGTCGGCCGTCGGCGCGGGCTTCGGCTCGGCCGCTTCCTTGTTCCGTTCCGCCGCGCGGGGTGCGGGGACCGCGCCCCGTTCGCCGTCGGTGGCGGCGCCCGTGGCGGCGTCCCGCCGGGGGTCCTGCCCCGTGTTCCGCGACTGCTCCGCCTCCGACATGCGTCCCCTCTGCGATCCTGTTTCTCGCCCGCGCCCCGGAGCTCCCGCGCAATGCGGCAACCCGCCCTGGAAGAGAGCCCATTGTCCCTCACTCCAGGACCTCCGGCTCCCCCGGGTCCGTACTCCGGGGAGCCCACCTGCTCAGATCGGCACGATGTCCGGTGCTCCGAGGCGGGCCGCGTCCGCCGTCAGGTCGTCGGGCTGACGCTGTGATTCACGTTCCGCCTCGACCCGCTTTTCATAGTGTTCGACCTCTTTGTCGACCTGCTCGGAATCCCAGCCGAGCATCGGGGCCATGAGCATGGCGCACTCGCGGGCGCTACGCGTGCCCCGGTCGAAGGTCTCGATGGAGATGCGGGTCCGCCGGGTCAGCACGTCGTCGAGATGCCGGGCGCCCTCGTGGGACGCGGCGTACACGATCTCGGCTCTCAGGTAGTCCTCGGCGGCCGGCAGGGGCTTGCCGAGGGCGGGATCGGCGGCGACCAGATCGAGGATCTCCTCCGTCAGGGAGCCGTAACGGTCGAGGAGATGCTCGACCCGGGCCACGTGCAGTCCGGTACGGGCGGCGATGCCGGCGCGGGCGTTCCACAGCGCCCGGTAGCCCTCGGCGCCGAGCAGCGGGGTGACCTCGGTGACGCAGGCGGCGACCCGTTTGTCGAGCCCGTGGACGGCCTCGTCGACCGCGTCCTTCGCCATCACGCGGTACGTCGTGTACTTGCCGCCGGCGACCACGACCAGTCCGGGCACGGGGTGCGCGACCGTGTGCTCGCGGGACAGTTTGCTGGTGGCGTCGGACTCGCCGGCGAGCAGGGGCCGCAGCCCCGCGTAGACGCCCTCGACGTCGTCGCGGGTGAGCGGGGTGTGGAGCACGCTGTTCACATGCTCCAGGAGGTAGTCGATGTCGGCGCTGGACGCCGCCGGGTGGGCCTTGTCGAGGTCCCAATCGGTGTCGGTGGTGCCGATGATCCAGTGCCGGCCCCAGGGGATGACGAACAGGACGGACTTCTCGGTGCGCAGGATGAGTCCGGTGGCGGAGTGGACCCGGTCCTTGGGCACGACCAGGTGGATGCCCTTGGAGGCACGCACGTGGAACTGGCCGCGCTCGCCGATCAACGCCTGCGTGTCGTCCGTCCACACGCCCGTCGCGTTGACGATCTGGCGGGCCCGGATCTCGTACGCGCCGCCGGTCTCGACGTCCTGGACCCGGGCGCCGACGACCCGCTCCCCCTCGCGGAGGAAGCCGGTGACCCGGGCCCGGTTGGCGACCTCGGCGCCGTAGCTCGCGGCGGTGCGCACCAGCGTGGCGACGAAGCGGGCGTCGTCCATCTGCGCGTCGTAGTACTGAAGGGCGCCGACCAGGGCGTCCTTCTTGAGGCAGGGGGCGACGCGCAGGGCGCGCCGCCGGCTGAGGTGACGGTGGACGGGCAGCCCCCGGCCGTGGCCC
The DNA here is from genome assembly GCF_043198875.1 of Streptomyces sp. NPDC048718. Classification (NCBI taxonomy): domain Bacteria; kingdom Bacillati; phylum Actinomycetota; class Actinomycetes; order Kitasatosporales; family Streptomycetaceae; genus Streptomyces; species Streptomyces sp. NPDC048718. The sequence continues at coordinate 97,780 of NZ_JBICVG010000007.1, read as the reverse complement.
GAGGAGACGGACATCGCGTCGTACAGCGCGACGCCGGAGCCCGCGTACAGCCGCTCCCAGCCCTTGTGCCGGAGCGGGTAGAGGAACGGCACGGGCTTGACCAGGTGCGGGGCGAGCCGTTCGAGGAGCAGGCCGCGCTCCTTCAGGGCCTCGCGGACAAGTGCGAAGTCCAGCATCTCGAGGTAGCGCAGTCCGCCGTGGATGAGCTTGCTCGACCGGCTGGAGGTGCCGGACGCCCAATCGCGGGCCTCGACGAGCGCGGTCGAGAGCCCTCGGGTGACGGCGTCGAGGGCGATGCCCGCACCGACGACTCCGCCCCCGACGACAAGGACGTCCACTTCGCGTTCGGTCATGGCCGTGAGCGCCGCGGCGCGCTCGGTGGGTCCCAGTGTCGCTGTCCGCACGTTGACCGCCTCCCGTCGTCCCCCGTCTGTCGGCGGAGCCCGACCCGACCCGGCACGGGCCACCGCGGCGACGCGATCACGCCGGCCGCGGCGACTTCACCGGCGTCCGAGGAACCGCCCCGACACCGCCTCGGCCGCGACCCGACCGGGACCGGCGTCGCCGCACCTCCCGCGCCGCCGCATCGCCGTACGAATCCGGCTCACAGACTCGATTCTGTCCCGGCTCCCCGACTTCAGCCACTGCCTCCGCCCAGCCTGTGGATAACACTCGGCGACGTTCACCCTCGCAATGCCACATATCGGTCATATTTACGCTTAGTCTGACATCGCGTCGACTCCCTTCGGTCCACCGGGGTTGCGCGTCGCATCCCCTCCGGCTACTGGGAAGGACGGCCCACTCCATGCCCGCTGATCTCGCCGTCATCGGCCTCGGCCACCACGGACTCCCCCTCGCCCAGGCAGCCACCACGGCCGGCGTCGGCACCATCGGCTACGACACCGACCCCCGCGCCGTCACCGAACTCGCCGCGGGCCGCTCCCCCGTCGACGGCTCCCTCACCGCCGCCGAGATCCGCCGGATGCTCTCCGCCGGCTTCCGGCCCACCACCGACCCCGCCGAACTCGGCCGGGTCCGCACCGCCGTCATCTGCGCCCCCACCCCGCCCGGCCCCGACGGTGCCCTCGACCTCACCGCCGTCACCGACGCCGCCCGCGCGCTCGCCGCCCGGCTGCGCCCCCACACCACCGTGCTCCTGGAGTCCCCCGTACCCCCCGGCACCACCGAGGGGCCGCTGCGCGACATCCTGGAGACCGGCTCACGGCTGCGCGCCGGACGCGACTTCCACCTCGCGTACTCCCCCGACCGCCTCGACCCCGGCAGCAGCACCCATGGCCGCACCCGGGGCCTCGCCGCCATCCCCAAGGTGATCGGCGGCCTGACCCCCGCCTGCACCGAGTCCGCCGCCGCCTTCTACGGCCGCCTCACGGACAAGGTCGTCCGCGCCCGCGGCCCGCGCGAGGCCGAGATGGTCAAGCTTCTGGAGACCAACTTCCGGCACGTCAACATCGCCCTCGTCAACGAGATGGCCGTGCTCTGCCACGAACTGGGCGTCGACCTCTGGGACGTCATCCGCTGCGCCGAGACCAAACCCTTCGGCTTCCAGGCCTTCCGCCCCGGCCCGGGGGTCGGCGGCCACGGCGTCCCCGTGGACACCGTCGGCGGCCACCGCCCCCTGCGCCTGGTCGAACTCGCCGGCCAGGTCAACGAGCGCATGCCCGCCTATGTCGTCCAGCGCTCCGCCACGCTCCTCAACGAACACGGCAAGTCCGCGCGCGGGGCCCGGATCCTCCTGCTCGGCATCACCTACAAGCCCGATCTCGCCGACCGCCAGGGCTCACCGGCCGAGGAGATCGCCTGCCGCCTGATGGACCTCGGTGCGACGGTCAGCTACCACGACCCGTACGCCCAGGACTGGCGCGTCCGCGACCGTCCCGTCCCCCGCGCCGACTCCCTCTACGAGGCCGCCGCCCACGCCGACCTGACCATCCTGCTCCAGCACCACCGCACGTACGACCTCCAGGGCCTGTCGGTGAAGGCCCAGCTCCTCCTGGACACCCGCGGCGCCACCCCGATGGGCGCGGCGCACCGGCTCTAGAGGGGGCGCACGCCCGGGCCCACGCTCCACAGGACCGCTGCCGGTCCGGGCCCGGTCCGGTACCTTACGAAACAGGTGGAGCCCACCACAGAAATTGGTCGCTGAGATGGGCTCCAGGATGGTGCACGGAGTGTCCGCCCCTACTGTGTTTAGGGGCGGCCGCTCACGTCCGCCCCTAGCTGCTGTGGGGGCGGCCGCTCACCCATCCGAAAATCCGCAAGATCCACCTCCTCCGACACTTCACCGTCCGCCGACGGGTCGGTCCCAGCGGGTCTTGCGGCCGCAGAAAACCGGCGCCGCCCCAGGCCGCGTCCGGTTACGCTGCAAAAAAGTTGGAGCCCACCACAGCGGTCACTGTGATGGGCTCCAGGATGGTGCACGGAGTGTCCGCCCCTAGCTGATATGGGGGCGGCCGCTCACCATCCGAAAATCCGCAAGATCCACCTCCTCCGACACTTCACCGTCCACTGACGGATTCGATCCCGGCGGGTGGGCCTGCGGTGACGTCCCATGGGCACGCCCCCTTCCGCGCTGCCGCCCAGTGACCCGGTGAGCGGCTCCGTCGGACATCGGGCCGGGCCCCGAGGGCGAGGTCCGGATACGCGTCCTGTGGAAGGGGGCGGCCCCGCACAGCGGGGGCGCCGGAAAAGACGCTACCGCCCAAAATCAGCGACTCCGCTCGCATTCGCCCCGAAAGCAACCGCGCGCCCCCTGATCACGCAACGCGCCCCCGTCATATGCCATGCCACGGCACCCGGACGCGCGAAAGCCCCGCACCACCATCGGTGGATACGGGGCCTTCGTACGTACGTGTGCCTGCGTCCCGCGTGCTGCGACGAGGTACGCGCGCGGGTCAGCGCTTGTGCTGGGCGTCCGCGACCGTGACCTCGACGCGCTGGAATTCCTTCAGCTCGCTGTAGCCGGTCGTGGCCATCGCGCGGCGCAGGGCGCCGAAGAAGTTCATCGAGCCGTCCGGGGTGTGCGACGGGCCGGTGAGGATCTCCTCGGTGGTGCCGACGATGCCGAGGTCGACCAGCTTGCCGCGCGGCACGTCCTCGTGGACGGCCTCCATGCCCCAGTGGTGACCCTTGCCGGGGGCGTCGGTGGCGCGCGCCAGCGGGGAGCCGATCATGACGGAGTCGGCACCGCAGGCGATGGCCTTGGGCAGGTCGCCGGACCAGCCCACGCCGCCGTCGGCGATCACGTGGACATAGCGGCCGCCGGACTCGTCCATGTAGTCGCGGCGGGCTGCGGCCACGTCCGCGACGGCGGTGGCCATCGGGACCTGGATACCGAGCACGTTGCGGGTGGTGTGCGCGGCGCCGCCGCCGAAGCCGACGAGGACACCGGCCGCGCCGGTGCGCATGAGGTGCAGGGCGGCGGTGTACGTGGCGCAACCGCCGACGATGACCGGGACGTCGAGCTCGTAGATGAACTGCTTGAGGTTCAGCGGCTCGGCGGCGCCGGAGACGTGCTCGGCGGAGACGGTCGTGCCGCGGATGACGAAGATGTCCACGCCCGCGTCGACGACGGCCTTGGAGAACTGCGCGGTGCGCTGCGGGGAGAGCGCGGCGGCGGTGACCACACCCGCGTCGCGCACCTCCTTGATGCGCTGCCCGATCAGCTCTTCGCGGATCGGGGCGGCGTAGATCTCCTGCAGACGGCGGGTCGCGGTGGCCTCGTCCAGCTCGGCGATCTCGTCGAGCAGCGGCTGCGGGTCCTCGTAGCGGGTCCACAGACCCTCGAGGTTCAGCACGCCGAGGCCGCCCAGCTCGCCGATGCGGATGGCGGTCTGCGGCGAGACGACCGAGTCCATGGGGGCGGCCAGGAACGGCAGCTCGAAGCGGTAGGCGTCGATCTGCCAGGCGATCGAGACCTCCTTCGGGTCCCGGGTGCGCCGGCTCGGTACGACGGCGATGTCGTCGAACGCGTACGCCCTGCGGCCGCGCTTGCCGCGCCCGATCTCGATCTCAGTCACGTGTGTGTGGCCTTTCCCTCTGTGTCTGCGCCTACCAGTATCCCCGAAACACACACAAGGGGCGGCTCCGGCCGTGCGCCGGAGCCGCCCCCTGCCGCGTGAGACGCGGTTACCGCTTGTTGCTGTAGTTCGGTGCCTCGACGGTCATCTGGATGTCGTGCGGGTGGCTCTCCTTGAGGCCCGCCGAGGTGATCCGGACGAACCGGCCCCGCTCCTGGACCTCGGGAACGGTGCGGCCGCCGACGTAGAACATCGACTGACGCAGACCGCCGACCAGCTGGTGCACGACCGAGGCGAGCGGGCCGCGGTAGGGCACCTGACCCTCGATGCCCTCGGGGATCAGCTGCTCGTCGGAGGCGACGCCCTCCTGGAAGTAGCGGTCCTTGGAGAAGGACTTGCGGTCGCCGCGGGACTGCATCGCGCCCAGCGAACCCATGCCTCGGTACGACTTGAACTGCTTGCCGTTGATGAAGAGCAGCTCGCCCGGGGACTCCTCACAGCCCGCGAGGAGCGAGCCGAGCATCACGGTGTCGGCGCCCGCGACGAGCGCCTTCGCGATGTCGCCGGAGTACTGCAGGCCGCCGTCGCCGATGACCGGGACCCCGGCCGCCCTGGCGGCGAGGGACGCCTCGTAGATGGCGGTGACCTGCGGGACGCCGACGCCGGCGACCACGCGGGTGGTGCAGATGGAGCCCGGGCCGACACCGACCTTGATGCCGTCGGCACCGGCGTCGACGAGCGCCTGGGCGCCGTCGCGGGTGGCGACGTTGCCGCCGATGACGTCCACGGAGGAGTTCGACTTGATCTTGGCGATCATGTCGCCGACCAGGCGGGAGTGGCCGTGGGCGGTGTCGACGACGATGAAGTCGACACCGGCCTCGATCAGGGCCTGGGCACGCTCGTAGGAGTCGCCGGCGACGCCGACGGCCGCGCCGACGAGCAGCCGGCCGCTCGCGTCCTTGGCGGCGTTCGGGTACTTCTCGGCCTTGACGAAGTCCTTGACCGTGATGAGGCCCTTGAGCAGACCGGACTCGTCGACGAGCGGAAGCTTCTCGATCTTGTGGCGGCGCAGCAGCTCCATGGCGTCCATGCCGGAGATGCCGACCTTGCCCGTGACCAGCGGCATCGGGGTCATGACCTCGCGCACCTGGCGGCTGCGGTCCGACTCGAAGGCCATGTCACGGTTGGTGACGATGCCGAGCAGCTTGCCCGCCGGGTCGGTGACCGGGACACCGCTGATGCGGAACTTCGCGCAGATGGCGTCGGCCTCGGCGAGCGTGGCGTCCGGGTGCACGGTGATCGGGTCGGTGACCATGCCCGACTCGGAGCGCTTCACCAGGTCGACCTGGTTGGCCTGGTCGGCGATGGAGAGGTTGCGGTGCAGCACGCCGACGCCGCCCTGGCGGGCCATGGCGATGGCCATCCGGGACTCGGTGACCTTGTCCATCGCGGCGGACAGCAGCGGGACGTTCACCCGTACGTTCTTCGAGATGTACGAGGAGGTGTCGATCTGGTCGGGAGCCATGTCGGAGACACCCGGCAGCAGCAGCACATCGTCGTAGGTCAGCCCGAGTGTCGCGAATTTCTCGGGCACTCCGTCGATGTTGGTCATGACACCTTCCCCAAACGCCTTGATCGGTGCGGATGTCCATGCTAACGGCCTAAGGCCGCGTCTCATTCCACGAACAAGATCACCAAGGACATTTGTACGAAACTATGTGGCGCAAGGAGCGCCGAAGACCGGCACTCCTTGGCTTGTTACAGGTGCGAGTGCTCCGCCAGAGCGCGCAGCCGGCTCAGCGCACGGTGCTGGGCCACCCGGACGGCACCGGGGGACATCCCGAGCATCCGCCCGGTCTCCTCCGCGGTCAGCCCGACGGCCACCCGCAGAACGAGCAGCTCGCGCTGGTTCTCCGGGAGGTTGGCCAGCAGCTTCTTCGCCCACTCGGCGTCGTCGCTGAGCAGTGCCCGCTCCTCCGGTCCGAGCGAGTCGTCCGGCCGCTCGGGCATCTCGTCGGAGGGCACCGCCGTGGATCCAGGGTGCCTCATCGCGGCCCGTTGGAGGTCGGCGACCTTGTGTCCGGCGATGGCGAAGACGAAGGCCTCGAACGGCCTGCCCGTGTCCTTGTAGCGCGGCAGCGCCATCAGGACGGCGACGCAGACCTCCTGGGCCAGGTCCTCCACGAAGTGACGCGCATCACCGGGCAACCGGCTCAATCGCGTACGGCAGTAGCGCAGGGCGAGCGGGTGTACACGCGCGAGAAGGTCGTGCGTGGCCTGCTCGTCCCCCTCGACGGCACGACGAACGAGGGCACCGATCTCCCCCTGCCCGGCGGGCACGGGCGACCCCGCGGTCTCGTCGTCGCGCATCGCTCCATGGTGCCCCGACGCCTGCCCGTTCGCGGCACCGCGCCCGTAGTTGTGCACCGAAGCGTTATGAGCAGGTGCGCCGGGACTCATCTCCTGCGCCCTCCCCTTCCGCTCGTTTTCCACCGGCTCGCTTGGCTCACTCGTCTCGTCCCCGAGGAACTCCACACCTTCAAGGATGCGGCATCCCGCGAGGAAGTGACACAAGCCCGCCCCGTCCGCCCCTCGGCGGACGGGGACGCGACCGGTGGCCGCGGGTCAGCGGACCAGGCCCCAGCGGAATCCGAGCGCGACGGCGTGCGCCCGGTCCGAGGCTCCCAGCTTCTTGAAGAGACGGCGGGCGTGCGTCTTGACCGTGTCCTCGGACAGGAAGAGCTCCCGGCCGATCTCGGCGTTGGACCGCCCGTGGCTCATGCCCTCCAGGACCTGGATCTCCCGGGCCGTGAGGGTGGGCGCCGCGCCCATCTCGGCCGACCGCAGCCGGCGCGGGGCGAGCCGCCAGGTCGGGTCGGCGAGCGCCTGGGTGACGGTGGCCCGCAGCTCGGCGCGCGAGGCGTCCTTGTGCAGATAGCCACGGGCACCGGCGGCGACGGCGAGCGCGACCCCGTCCAGGTCCTCGGCCACGGTGAGCATGATGATGCGGGCACCGGGGTCCGCGGAAAGCAGCCGGCGGACGGTTTCCACACCGCCAAGGCCGGGCATGCGCACGTCCATCAGGATGAGGTCCGAGCGGTCCGCGCCCCAGCGGCGGAGGACTTCCTCGCCGTTGGCCGCGGTGGTCACCCGCTCGACGCCGGGCACGGTCGCGACCGCGCGGCGGAGCGCCTCTCGGGCGAGCGGGGAGTCGTCGCAGACGAGGACGGATGTCATGACCGACCTCCGCCGCTCTCGCAGCTGATGCGCGTCACCTTGAGCCTCCAGGGCTGGTACGTATCGTCACCTGTGCGGTTGACGCGCTCGGACACCTGCCCGAGCGCTTGTTCCTTCAACCGCCTCCGCACTCTCAACGACGGTCACTCGAAAGAGTTACGGGTCGGACGGCCGCCTTCGGCACTCTACGTGAGGGGACGGACACGGAGGAGAGCGCCGCAGGTCACCCGTCCTTCAGCCGAAGCTATGCCCCGTTTAGCGGGTTTTCTTCCCTTTTCGAGGTGTCTGTGGCTAGATTCGCAATGAGTCATATTTACATCTACTCAGTCAGTAGTTGTACGGTCGGGGCGAACCCGCGAGAGCGGGCGGCCCCGTCCCCAGGGGAACGAAGGACCCCTGCCCCGCCACCGGTCCATCACCGGCGACATCGATCAGCCATCCATCCGCCCACCTAATCCGTATCCGTTCGACACGGTCTCAAGGGGACTAGCGCAATGGCAGATTTCTCCCGCCTTCCCGGACCCAACGCCGATCTGTGGGACTGGCAGCTCCTCGCGGCCTGCCGCGGAGTCGACAGTTCCCTGTTCTTCCACCCCGAGGGAGAGCGCGGCGCGGCACGGAGTGCGCGCGAGAACTCGGCGAAAGAGGTCTGCATGCGGTGCCCGGTACGCGCGGAGTGCGCGGCACACGCGCTCGCCGTACGGGAGCCCTACGGCGTCTGGGGCGGCCTCACCGAGGACGAGCGCGAAGAACTCATGGGCCGGGCGCGCAACCGCCTGGTCACGACAACGGCCCCGGCGGCCGGGGCGGGCGCGTCCCGCTCGGCGTCGACCGGCGTGGCACACGCGTGAAGGAACGTTTCTCCGTCATCATGGTCTGACGTCCGGAACCGGCGGCCCACCCGCCCGGCGCCCGCGTGCCCGGCCCGCACCCGTCACCGTGCGCGGCCCCCACCGGTGCGACCGCGCCCGGTCCGCGCGCGATCCGCGCCCGATCACCCGTACGGCTCCGGCTCCCGCCGCCGGCCTCACCCGGACGGCGGGCGGGACGGTCACCCGCCCGGCCCCCGACGCTCGGGGGCGTTCACCCCGACGGCCCGCACGCCGTCACACGAACGGCCCCAGGGCGCACGCCCGCGAGTTCCCGCGCGCTCCGCCGGACGAAGGCGGCCGATCACTCGGACAGCCGATGGACGGATCACTCGGACGGCCGCCGGGACTCCTCACCCGAACGGCTCACTTCGGCGCGCCGCGCATTCCGTGGGATGTCCGCGGGCTTCGTCGCCGCGCGTGTACGTGTGGTGTACGTGCGTGCGGGTCGTGTGCGTATGTGTCGCTCGCGCGGACGCGTTTTCGCGCGGACCTAGTTCAGGGCGGACGCTCTCCGGTACGGCGCCACGACGGCTCTTACGCGCGCGTGGCCGCGGCGAGCCGGCGCCCCCACGTACCCGCACGCCGTCCGGCGGCCCTACGCGCGCGTGGCCACGCCCGATGCCGTCGCCGCGCGGGCGGCGGCGCGGGTGAGTTCGTCGAGGGTGGCGGCGACGGCGGGGACCTGCTCCAGGTCCGGGAGAGTCAGGGCGACGATCTCGCGCTCGACGGCCGGTTCGACCGTCACGGCCACGGCGCCCCTCGGCCGTACCGACTCGATGGCGAGCTGCGGCAGCACGGCCACGCCGAGGCCCGCGCCCACGAGCCCCATCACGGCCGGGTAGTCGTCGGTGGCGAAGTCGATGCGCGGGGCGAACCCGGCCTCGCGGCAGACGTCCACCAACTGGCGGCGGCAGCGCGGGCAGCCCGCGATCCAGGGATCGTCGGCGAGTTCGCCGATCGTGACGCGCTCCGCGCCCGCCAGCCGGTGGTCCTCGGGGACGAGCCCGACGAGCCGGTCGGCGAGCAGCGGGCGGACCACCAGGTCGTCCCAGGTGTCCGGGCCGACCCCGTAACGGAAGGCGAGGGCCACGTCGCAGTCGCCCTCGCGCAGCATCTCGACCGAGCGCGGCGGCTCGGCCTCCACGAGGGAGACCCGGGTGCCGGGGTGGGCGGCGCGCAGGGCGGCGAGGGCGGCGGGGACGAGCGCGGAGCTGCCGCTGGGGAAGGAGACGAGACGGACCCGGCCGGCCCGCAGACCCGCGATGGCGGCGACCTCCTCCTCGGCGGCGGTCAGCCCGGCGAGGATGCCGGAGGCGTGCCGCACCAGGACCTCGCCGGCCTGGGTGAGCCGCATCTCGCGGCCCGTGCGGACCAGCAGCGGGGTGCCGGCGGAGGCTTCGAGCGCCTTCATCTGCTGGCTCACGGCGGGCTGGGTGCAGCCGAGTTCGCGCGCGGCGGCCGAGAAGGAACCGGTGGCGGCGACGGCGCGCAGGACGCGGAGGTGGCGGGCCTCGATCATGCTGTGAGCATAAGCGAGTCTTGGGTGGTGCGGCGAATACCGCAGGTCAACTTTGAGGTAAGAAGCGAGGCGACTGACTAGGGTGCGGCCTATGGAGCTACTGAGTGTGAACGCGGGCCGCGCCAAGGCCGTGGAGTACACCAATTCCCCCTCGGGGGACACGGGCATCGACAAGCGGCCGGTGGCCGGTCCCGTACGGGTCGAGGCGCCCGGTCCGGCCGGGACGGGGGCGAGCGGGGTCGCCGGGGACGCCGTGTGCGATCTGCGGTTCCACGGAGGTCCCGATCGCGCGGCCTACGCCTTCGCGCGTGAGGATCTGGACGTCTGGGAGCGCGAGCTGGGCCGTCCGTTCGCTCCGGGTTCGTTCGGCGAGAACCTCACCACGCGCGGTCTCGATGTGAACAACGCCCTGATCGGCGAGCGCTGGCGGATCGGCGAGGAGCTGGTGGTGGAGGTGACCGGTGGGCGCATCCCGTGCCGGACCTTCGCCGGATTCCTGGAGGAGCGGGGCTGGGTGCGCCGTTTCAACGAGTCGGCGGCCGGCCCCGGGGCGCTGCTGCGGGTGATCACCCCGGGCGAGATCCGGGCGGGCGACCCGATGACGGTGGTCCACCGGCCGGACCACGGCGTCACGGTCGCGCGGCTGCACCGCGCGGCGACGGCCGACCGGTCGCTGCTGCCGGAAATGCTGGTGGCGGCGGAGTGGATGGAGTCGGGGCTGCTGGCGCTCGCCCGCCAGTACGCGGAGAAGTACGGCCCGGACGCGGGGACGGCCTCGGAGACTCCCGCGCCCTGAGCCGCGAAGTGGGGTTTCCAGGTCGGCATATGACAGGCCGTCGCCGACATGCCCACCGCCGCGACGGCTCCCCGGCCGGGCAGGCACGACGCCTTCCCGGCTCGCCGGTCCCATGGCGCGGGTTAACGTGCCGCATATGACGACTGCACTGATTACGGGCGCGACCGCGGGCATCGGCGCCGCCTTCGCTCGGCGCCTCGCCGCGGACGGCCACGATGTGGTTCTCGTGGCCCGCGATGTGAAGCGACTGCGCGAACAAGCCACCGAGTTGCACGACCGCCACGGCGTCGAGGCGGAGGTGCTGTCCGCGGACCTGGCCACCGAGGAGGGGATCGCGACCGTCGAGGCGCGGCTCTCCGACGCCCGGCGGCCGGTCGATCTCCTGGTGAACAACGCCGGGTTCGGCAACAAGGGCCGCTTCCTCGAAGTGTCCATGGCCGACGAACTGACGATGCTGAAGGTGCACTGCGAGGCGGTGCTGCGGCTGACCTCGGCGGCGGCCGAGTCGATGCGGTCGCGCGGCCGGGGCGGGGTGGTGAACGTCGCCTCGGTGGCCGCGTTCCTGCCGCGCGGCACCTACGGGGCGTCCAAGGCGTGGGTCGTGCAGTTCACCCAGGGCGCGGCGCGGGACCTCGCGAGCAGCGGGGTGCGGCTGATGGCGCTGTGCCCCGGGTTCGTACGGACGGAGTTCCACGAGCGCGCGGGGATGGGGACGGACAACATCCCGGGCTGGATGTGGCTGGACGCGGACAAGCTGGTGGCCGAGGCGCTGCGCGATCTGGCCCGGGGCCGAACGCTGTCCATCCCCGACCCCCGTTACAAGGCGCTGATGGGCGTGGCGAAGCTCGCCCCGCGCGGACTGCTCGGCGGCGTGTCCTCGAAGGCGGGGCGCAAGTACGGGCCCAAGTAGTCCCGCACGGAGCGTGCTTCACCTCCTCTCCGGCATATGCCATGACGGTCGCCGTTCCAGGGTGACCGGGTGCCGAGTGCCGAGTGCCGGATGCCGGATGCCGGGGACAAGGCCGGAGGGGCAGCCGGCGAGGTCGGGGTGGCCGGCGAGGTCGGGGTGGCCGGCGAGGTCGGGGTGGCCGGCGAGGTCGGGGTGGCCGGCGGTGGCGGTCGGGGATCGGTGGGTCGTACGGAATGTCCCGTACGACGGCACCCCCCGGGGTCGGCCCCGGCCCCGGCTTCTGCCCCTCTCATCGTCAGCTCATCGTCAGCGGAGTCCCCTTCCCCGCCTCCCTGTTCGCCGTCGCCCCCTCGTCGTAGCCTTTGGCTCCCCGCGACGGAAGGCCACAGGTCCCCGGATGCAGCCGACCACCGACACCCGCCCCTCCCTCCTCCTCGCCATGGGCCCCGGCGTCGCCGAGCGCCTGCTCACCGGCGCCCACCGCGACCGGCTCGCCGCGCTCACCCGTACCGACCCGCACCTGGTCGCCCACGATCTCGCCGCACCCGGACCGCGGGTCGCCGACGCCCTCGCCGAGGCCGAGATCCTGTTCACCTGCTGGGGCGCCACCCCACTCACCGCCGAGGTACTGGCCCGCGCGCCCCGTCTCACGTCCGTGGTGCACGCGGCCGGTTCGGTCAAGCACCATGTGACCGACGCCTGCTGGGAGCGCGGCATCACGGTCACCTCGGCCGCCGCCGCCAACGCGCTGCCGGTCGCCGAGTACACGGTCGCCGCGATCCTGTTCGCCGGGAAGCGGGTGCTGCGCTCCGCCCGGCAATACGCCGAACTGCGCACCGAGCAGCCCTGGGCCGACGAGTCCGCCGCCTGGGGCAACTACCGCCGTACGGTCGGTATCGTCGGCGCCTCCCGGATCGGCCGCCGGGTCCTCGACCTGCTGCGCCCCTTCGATCTGGAAGTGCTGCTGTACGACCCGTACATGACGGCGCCGCCGCCCGGCGTGGAGCTGGTGGGACTGGACGAGCTGTGCGCGCGCAGCTCGATCGTCTCCGTCCACGCGCCCCGGCTGCCCGCCACGTACCGGATGATCGGCGCCGCGCAGCTCGCCGCGATGCCGGACGGCGCGACCCTGGTCAACACCTCGCGCGGCTCGCTCGTCGACGAGGACGCGCTCCTGCCGCACCTGGTCTCGGGCCGGCTGCACGCCGTCCTCGACGTCACCGACCCCGAGCTCCCGGCTCCCGACTCGCCCCTCTACACCCTCCCCAACGTCCTTCTCACCCCGCACATCGCCGGTTCGCTCGGCAATGAGCTCCATCGCATGGCCGACCACGCCCTGGAGGAGGTCGCGCGGTACGGGCGCGGGGAGCCGTTCCTGGAGGAGATACGGGCGGCGGACCTCACGCGCTCCGCGTAGCGGCCGGGCCCCGGGATCACCCCCGCCCCCGCCCCCGGCCCCAACCTCGCCCCCGGCCCCGGCCCCGGCACCCAGCGCTCCGTGCTCCGCGCTCTGCCGAACGGACGAGTGACGCCTCCCGCCCTAGACTGGAATGGTCCCCTCCGGGTCGGGAGGCGTCATGACCTTCGTACAAATCATCGACTGCAAGACCAGTCGGCTCGACGAGCTGAACCGGCTCATGGACCAGTGGGTCGAGCAGACCCGGGGCAAACGCACCGCCACCCACAGCACCGTCGGCCAGGACCGCTCGGACTCCGCGCATGTGGTGGAGATCGTCGAGTTCCCGTCGTACGACGTGGCCATGCGCAACTCGCAGTTGCCGGAGACCGACCGGATCTTCCGCGAGATGATCGCGCTCTGCGACGAGATGCCGTCGTTCACGGACCTGGACGTCGTACGGGACGAGGCGCTGTACAAGACCCAGTCGCGGCGGCTGCTCGACATGCTGGCCCATGAACCCGAGCTGGCGCTGCTCGACGACGTACTCGCCGAGGGCTACCACGACCACGACCCCACCAACGAGCAGGACGTCATCGGCATGGACGCGACCCAGCGCGCCGTCGAGATGTGGCGGGGCGGCTTCGACTTCGACTTCACCGTGGAGGACCAGATCGCCGAGGGCGACCGGGTCTGCACCCGCTGGACCTGGCGGGGCACCCACAACGGCGACTTCCTGGGGCTCCAGCCGACCGGCATCGACACGACCATGACCGGCACCCTCGTGCACCGCTTCCACGACGACGGGAAGATCGTCGAGGGCTGGTGGCAGTACGACCTGCTGGGCCTGATGGGGCAGCTCGGCGCGGTCGAGGCCTGAGACCGGCCCCGGCCCCACCTGAGATCCGGCCCCTCCCGGCGACCGGCCCCGGAAACGGGCGAGGCCCGGTGCTCCCGCGACGGGAGCACCGGGCCTCGGCTGCGACTGACCGTGTCAGGCGCGACGCTCAGGCGTCAGTGGGAGTGGCCGTGGCCGTGACCCGCGTCCGCCGGCTCCTCTTCCTTCTTCTCCACCACGAGGGTCTCGGTGGTGAGCAGCAGGGAGGCGATGGAGGCGGCGTTCTCCAGGGCGGAGCGCGTCACCTTGACCGGGTCGATGACGCCGGCCTTGACCAGGTCGCCGTACTCGCCGGTCGCGGCGTTGAAGCCGTTGCCCTTCTCCAGCTCCGCCACCTTCGAGGTGATGACGTAGCCCTCGAGGCCGGCGTTCTCGGCGATCCAGCGCAGCGGCTCGACGGCGGCGCGGCGGACGACGGAGACACCGGTGGCCTCGTCGCCCTCCTTGCCCAGGTTGCCCTCGAGGACCTTGGCGGCGTGGACGAGCGCGGAGCCACCACCGGAGACGATGCCCTCCTCGACCGCGGCGCGGGTCGCGGAGATGGCGTCCTCCAGACGGTGCTTCTTCTCCTTCAGCTCCACCTCGGTGGCGGCGCCGACCTTGATCACGCACACGCCGCCGGCCAGCTTCGCGAGGCGCTCCTGGAGCTTCTCGCGGTCCCAGTCGGAGTCGGTGTTCTCGATCTCGGCCTTGATCTGCGCGACGCGGCCCGCGACGTCACCGGACTGACCGGCGCCCTCGACGATGGTCGTGTCGTCCTTGGAGACGGTCACGCGGCGGGCGGAGCCCAGCACGTCCAGACCGGCCTGGTCGAGCTTGAGGCCGACCTCCTCGGAGATGACGGTGGCGCCGGTGAGGACGGCCATGTCCTGGAGCATCGCCTTGCGGCGGTCACCGAAGCCCGGCGCCTTGACGGCGACGGCGTTGAAGGTGCCACGGATCTTGTTGACGACGAGGGTGGAGAGGGCCTCGCCCTCGACGTCCTCGGCGATGATCAGCAGCGGCTTGGAGGCACCGGCCTGGATGATCTTCTCGAGCAGCGGCAGAAGGTCCTGGATGGAGGAGATCTTGCCCTGGTTGATCAGGATGTACGGGTCGTCGAGGACGGCCTCCATACGCTCCTGGTCGGTGACCATGTACGGGGACAGGTAGCCCTTGTCGAAGGCCATGCCCTCGGTGAAGTCGAGCTCCAGGCCGAAGGTGTTGGACTCCTCGACGGTGATGACACCGTCCTTGCCGACCTTGTCCATGGCCTCGGCGATCAGCTCGCCGACCTGCTGGTCCTGCGCGGACAGCGCGGCGACGGCGGCGATGTCGGCCTTGTCGTCGATCGGGCGCGCGGTCGCGAGCAGCTCGTCGGAGACGGCCTTGACGGCGGCGTCGATGCCCTTCTTCAGGGAGGCCGGGGAGGCGCCGGCGGCGACGTTGCGCAGACCCTCGCGGACCAGGGCCTGGGCGAGCACGGTGGCGGTGGTGGTGCCGTCACCCGCGATGTCGTTGGTCTTGGTCGCCACCTCCTTGACGAGCTGGGCACCGAGGTTCTCGTACGGGTCCTCGATCTCGACCTCGCGGGCGATCGTGACACCGTCGTTGGTGATGGTGGGGGCGCCGAACTTCTTGTCGATGACGACGTTGCGGCCCTTGGGGCCGATCGTCACCTTCACCGTGTCGGCCAGCTTGTTGACGCCGCGCTCAAGGGCGCGACGGGCGTCCTCGTCGAACTTCAGGATCTTCGCCATGGGAGCGGTTCAGCCCTCTCGAAAAATCGTTGAAAGAAACTGCGCCCCCGGCCGCCCGCGGTAAACCAGGGGGTCGGGGGCGCAGCTCAAAGCATCTTGCTCAGGTGCCTTGGTGACTTACTTCTCGATGATCGCGAGCACGTCGCGAGCCGAGAGGACGAGGTACTCGTCGCCGTTGTACTTCACCTCGGTGCCGCCGTACTTGCTGTAGAGCACGACGTCGCCGACCTTGACGTCGAGCGGCAGGCGCTCGCCGTTCTCGAAGCGGCCCGGACCCACGGCGAGGACGGCGCCCTCCTGGGGCTTCTCCTTCGCGGTGTCCGGGATGACCAGGCCAGAGGCGGTGGTCTGCTCGGCGTCGAGCGGCTGGACCACGATGCGGTCCTCAAGCGGCTTGATGGCAACCTTGGAGCTGGCGGTCGTCACGATCCGACCTCCCCCTTCAGAGATCTCACGGGGTTGACTGTCTGAGGTGGCGACCAGGTGGATCCGTCGTCGCGGGTGCCGGACCTGCCCGTCGCTGTGTTGGCACTCTCCGGTGGGGAGTGCCAGAGCCGAGACTATGACCGCGATTAGCACTCGGTCAAGCGGAGTGCCAATTCACGACCCCGTGGTGTCGTCGGAGAGTGATTCCAGGGGCGGTTCGGGACGTGCTTCCGGGTCCGGCTCCGATTCCGAGTCCAATTCCGAGTCCGAGTCCGAGTCCGAGGATGGTTCCCGGCGCGGCGGTGGTGACGGTACGGCGGTACGCGCCGGGTGAACGCCCGGGCGGGGTGCGGGGTTCCGCACGGGAGCCGTGTTCCGTACGAGCGCGGGGGCCGTGGCGGAACCGGTGGCGCCGGGGTGCACGGCGGTGCGTGGACGGTTGTACGCGCCGGGGCGCGGACGGTCGTGCGAGCGCTCGCGGGAGCCGGGGTGTGAACTGCCGTGCGGGCGCTCGTGCGAGCCGGGGCGCGGACCGGCGTGCGGGCGCGTGCGCGGGCGGCGCCGGTGGTGGTGCGGGCGTGCGGGCGGGCGCGGGGTGACCCTCTCGGCAGCCTTGCGGCCGAGCCGTTCGATGGGGTCGACCGAGGAGGCGCACGCCGGGAGGGCGGCGAGCAGCGCGCCGGCCAGGGCCAGGACGGCAACGAGCCGGCGCGCCCGGCTCACACGTAGTCCTCGAGTCTCGCCACCGCGTACCCCTTGTCGGTGAGCACCTTCATGACCTTGCGGATCATGTCCGGCATGGTGCCCTTCCAGTCCCCCTTCCCCCGGAAGTGGGTGAGGATGATGTCACCGGGGTGCAGGTCCTCGTCCCACTCGCGCCACTCCATGTGGTCGGGGAACGCCTCGGCGGCCCACAGCGGCACGGCCTTGACGCCGCAGGACTTGGCGGCACGCAGGGTGTCGTCGTTGTAGTTGCCGTAGGGCGGCCGGAAGAGCACGGGCCGCTTGCCGAACCGCTTCTGGATGATGTCCTGCATGTCGCAGATCTCGTGGCGCTGGGCGTCGTAGTCGAGACCGGGCAGGTAGGGGTGGCTGAGTGTGTGGTTGTTCAGCGTCACCCCTTCGGACTGCATCTTCCTGAAGTAGGCGTAGTCGTCCTTCACCAGGTAGTTGCTGAGGAAGGCGCTGTACGGGACCTTCAGCTCGTTCATCATGCGCAGCAGGTCGGGGTCCTTCTCCGAGCCGTCGTCGATCGTCAGGAAGACGACCCGCTGCTTGGTGGGCACGGTGGTGAAGACCGGCGGCCGGTCCGGCCCGTCGGTCTCGAAGCCCGGGCGGGTGGTGATCTCCGGCTTCACGGCGGGCGGCTCGGGCGCGTCGAGGGGCGGCTTGTCCAGGCCCCACTTCTTCGCGGCGGCCACCCGGGCGGCGCGCTGCGCGCGGACGCGTTCGGCGGCCGAGCCGAGCGCGCCGGCCGCGCCCTGGGCGCCTTGTGCTCCTTGGGCGGCCTCGGCTCCCTGGGCACCCTGGGCGCCGTGAGGCTGTCCGGCGGCGGGCTTGGCGTGCGGGGCGGCGGGGGTGGCCGGCCCACCGTCCGGGGCGGCGCAGGCGGAGCCGAGCACGGCGACGAGCAGGGCGGCGCCGACGACACGCGCGGGCCCGACGGTACGAAGGGGGCCGGACCCGAAGGGGCCGGAGGGGCTCCCCACCGCGGAGCGATGCGGGCCCTTATGTTCCTTTTGTCGTACTAGCTGCATGGCGCTGCATCCTGTCAGCGACCCGCCCGTCCACCGCCCCGACACCACCGGCACCCCTCGCACCATCCCCCGGGCGGCCCACTTCGCCGGCGGCCAGCACAATGGGAGGGGTGACCGACCTCGCCGCCTTCGCCGCCCTGCGCTCCCCCGAGGGCCAGACCCTGCTCGACGTCCTGCGCGACTACGACCCCGCCCAGGAACTGGCGCTCGCCTCCCGGCTGCGCCGCGACCACCCCGCCGAACTGGTCTCGGCCGCCCTCGGCCAGGCCCGGTTGCGCCAGCGGGCGGTCGCCAAGTTCGGCGCCGAGGACGCGTACCGGATGTACTTCACGCCGAACGGTGTCGAGCAGTCCACCCGGGCCACCGTCGCCGCCCACCGCGCGGCCCGTTTCAAGGCGCTCGGCGTCACCAGCGTCGCCGACCTCTGCTCCGGCATCGGCGGCGACGCCCTCGCGCTCGCGCGCGCCGGGATCTCCGTACTCGCCGTCGACCGCGACCCGCTGACCGCCGAGACCGCCCGCGCCAACGCGGCGGCGCTCGGCCTCGACGGGCTCATCGAGGTGCGGTGCGCGGATGTCACCGAGATCGACACCACGCCGTACGACGCGGTCTTCGTCGACCCGGCGCGGCGCGGCGGCCGGGGCCGCATCTTCGACCCGGAGGCGTACTCGCCGCCGCTGTCCTGGGCGGTCGGCGCGGCCCGCGCGGCCCGTTTCGCGGCGCTGAAGGTCGCTCCGGGCATTCCGCACGAGGCCGTGCCCGAGGAGGCCGAGGCGGAGTGGATCTCGGACGGCGGGGACGTGAAGGAAGCCGTGCTGTGGTTCGGCACCGAGCCCGGCGCGCGACGCGCGACGCTGCTGCCCGGCGGCGCCGCCCTGACCGGCGGCACTCTGCCCGACCCGGCGGTCAGGCCGGTGGGCCGCTACCTCTACGAGCCCGACGGCGCCGTCATCCGCGCGCATCTGGTCGCCGAGGTCGCCGAGGAACTCGGCGGCGGGCTGATCGATGAGACGATCGCGTACATCACGGCCGACACACTCACCCCCACCCCGTATGCCGCCGCGTACGAGATCACCGACGAACTCCCCTTCAATCTCAAGAAGTTGAAGGCTCTGCTGCGGGAGCGCGAGGTGGGCGTGCTCACCGTGAAGAAGCGCGGCTCGGCGGTCGAACCGGAGGAGATCCGCCGCAAGGTGAAGCCGAAGGGCCCCAACTCCGCGACGGTGCTGCTCACTCGGGTCGCGGGAGCCCCGACGATGCTGATCGGCCGGCCGGCGGGCCGCTGACCGGAGCCGGGCCGGGCCCGCCGGCGGAACCCGTCGGGCGGATCGCCATGCGGTAGTGCCCGAAGGCCTTCGCGAGCCCGGTCAGGCCCGTCACCCACAGGATGAGGGCCGCGCCCATGCCGTAGACGACGAGCGGGTAACCGCCG
This sequence comes from Streptomyces sp. NPDC048718, assembly GCF_043198875.1. Classification (NCBI taxonomy): domain Bacteria; kingdom Bacillati; phylum Actinomycetota; class Actinomycetes; order Kitasatosporales; family Streptomycetaceae; genus Streptomyces; species Streptomyces sp. NPDC048718. The sequence goes on along the minus strand of NZ_JBICVG010000007.1, from coordinate 78,761 downwards.
CTGTCCCGCGTCGTGTTGAGCGGAACGGCATACGCGACCCACAGGCCGGTCGCACACAGCGCGAAGGACAGCAGCAGCCAGCACACACTGAGCCCCGGCGCACGCAGCCGCGCGTCGGCCGGGGCGTCCCGGTCGAGCGCGGCCCACGCCTCCAGGCGCTCACGGACGGTCCGGTCGCGCAGCAGGCTCCGTACGGTCAGCCAGACCACCGGGACGAACAACCCGATCCCGAGGGCCGCGCAGAACACCCCGATCATCGAGGTGATCACGTCCGATCCCGCCGGTTCGATGAGCGGCGACAGTCCCACGGCGATCAGTCCCCAGCCGAGCTGGAGCAGCAGGAACCACACCAGGAACAGCGTGAGCCGACCGCCCCCGAGCAGCGCGCGGCGCAGCTCGTCCATCGCGCGCGCCCGGTCGGCCCGGCGTGACGCAGGGTCCGGCCAGCTCTGGAGTTCCACGGGCGGCGGAGGGGGCGGGAGATTCCGGAAAGACGACATGGGGCGACCTTATTCGGTCTCTTCACAGGGGAGTTGGGCGGAGTTGGGCGGCCCGCAGGGGGTGGGCGGGGCGTGTCATAGCGCGAGGTGCGAGTGCGCTTGGCGTGGTGTCCGCCCTCCTTCCGAGAGTCGCGCCTTCCAGCGCCGCGTCAAGGGCGCTCCCTTCGGTCGCGTCGCTCGCGCGATGGCCTTCGGCCACCCTTGACCCGGCGCCTCCAGGCGCGAAAAACACTCTCGGAGGGCGGACCAGGGGAAAGGTCCACGCGGGGGTTGGCTTGTTGGTCGGGCACCGTGGGCGGGTGGCGGGCCGGGGCCCGGGTATCGCTCCGGTGGCTTCGTTGTCTGTTCGCCGGTGGGGTGGGGCTGAGTGCGCGGCCCGGGCCGGTGGAACCGCGCCCGCCGGCCCGGGGGTACGCAGCAGTGCAATGGGGCGGCCCGGCACGGCTCAGCGAATGACCGCCGTCGGCGAGCTGGGATTCATGCCCCGCTGGTCACCGCCCGTGGGCTGAAGAATCGCCGAGCGCCCGCACGGGCACCACCCCCGCGTGCGCGGGGATCAGGGCATTGTGGCTGGCGCGCGGGTTGCAGTCCGGGGACCACCCCCGCGTGCGCGGGGACCACAGCTCACTGGACATGACCATGTACCCGGTGGCGGGACCACCCCAGCGTGCGCGGGCATCACTAGGCCCGCGTCGTGGCGAACGGTCCTGAGGAGGGACCACCCCCGTGTGCGCGGGGATCACTCGGCGGTACCGCCCGCGGCCGTGTTGAGCTTGGGACCACCCCCGCGTGCGCGGGGATCACTTGCTCCGGACCATGGGAAACGCGGACGCGAGGGGACCACCCCCGCGTGCGCGGGGATCACCCGGTTCCGTCGGGGCCGTAGAGGGCGCCTCCGGGACCACCCCAGCGTGCGCGGGGACCACAGGAGCTGACCTGCGGCTTCACATCGCCAGACCCCGGATTTTACCCACTTCACCAAGGCGCGACTTAAGCCAACATTCTCGCTTCAAATAGGGCAATGGTGAACTCCCGTGACTCCAGAGGCTCTCCCTGACGCTCGCGAGCACACTAACTCGCGCGGTCGGGCGGAAGATGTCGCTCCGCCCCTCGGCGGGGCGAGGAAGGGTGACTCTCGTGACGGCGGGGGCGAACGGGGGTGCTCGCGTGCGCAGTTCCCTCGTCCGGCGGGTGAGTAAGTCGAAATCCCCGCCGAAAATGGGACCGGAGTGAACTCCTGTGACTCCAGAGGCACTCCCGGACGCTCGCGAGCACACTTACTCACACGGCCCGGGGTGGAACGCGATACTCCGCACCCGTCATGGAGCTGGTGTGAACTCGTGTGACTCCAGAGGCGATCCAGGCGAGCCCGGTCACCGCGCGAGCGGGGTTTCCCCCGTTCCCGCCCACCGGGGGTGACCAGCGGGGCATGAATCCCAGCCCACTGACGGCGGCTGGCCGCTGAGACGGCCCGGGCCGCCCCATTGCACTTCTGCGCACCCTGGGCCGGCGGGTGCTGTCCCACCGGCCCGGGCCGCAAGCCGAGCCCCACCCCACCGGCGGACGGACAACGGAACCATCGGAGCGATACCCGGACCCCACCCCGACCACCGGCCCGCCACCCGCCTACGGCGGTCGGCAAGAGCATCGCCCCCGCGTGGAGCCTTTCCCCCGGCCCGCCCTCCGAGTGTGAAAAGGCCCCCGTAGCCGGGCGGTCAAGGGTGGCCGAAGGCCATCGCGCAAGCGACGCGACCGAAGGGAGCGCCCTTGAGGGCCCGGCGAAGGGGGCCACACTCGAAAAAGAGGGCGGGCCACCACCCGAACCCCACCAGACACGCCCACCCCGAGGCCCCACTCCCCCACCCCGACACGCCTCACCCACCCCATGACCTGGGCCTCCTCCCGCGCAGCCCCCTCCCCCGGATTGGCCCACCCCTTATGAGGCCTTTAACCTACGGTCTCGTAACCTACGTATCCGTAGGTAATTCCGTATGCCCGTCTCCGTCCCCAGGAGTCCCCGTGACGCTCACCTCTCCCCACCTCGCCGACACCACAGGGTGGACCGACGCGCGCCTGCTCTACGCGCTGGAAGAGGTCGTCGGGAGGGAGCTGGACCGGCATCTGAAGGTCTCCAAGGACTGGATGCCGCACGACTACGTGCCCTGGTCCGACGCCCGGAACTTCCCCGCGTTCTTCGAGGACGGCGAGGCCTGGGACCGTTCCCAGTCCAAGGTCACCGACATCGGCCGCACCGCCCTGGTCGTCAACCTGCTGACCGAGGACAACCTCCCGAGCTACCACCACGAGATCGCCACCCTCTTCGGCCGCGACGGCGCCTGGGGCACCTGGGTGCACCGCTGGACCGCCGAGGAGGGCCGGCACGGGATCGTGATGCGCGACTACCTGCTGGCCTCCCGAGCCGTCGACCCGGACCAGCTCGAACGATTCCGCATGTCCCACATGTCCGAGGGCTTCGAGTCCGACAACCGTCACTCGATGCTGCACTCGATCGCCTACGTGGCCTTCCAGGAACTCGCCACCCGCATCTCGCACCGCAACACCGGACACCACTCCGGCGACCCGGTCTGCGACCGCATGCTCGCGCGCATCGCGCTCGACGAGAACCTGCACATGATCTTCTACCGCAACCTGCTCGGCGCGGCCTTCGAACTCGCACCCGACCTGACGATGCAGGCCGTGCGGGACGTGGTCGTCAACTTCCGTATGCCCGGTCACGGCATGCCCGGCTTCGAGCGCGCGGCGGCCCAGATGGCGATCGGCGAGATCTACAACCTGCGCATCCACCACGACGACGTCCTCCAGCCGGTGCTGCGCTTCCTCAAGGTCCTCCAGATCGACGGCCTCGGCCCGGAGGGCCTCCAGGCCCAGGACGAACTGGGGCTCTACATGGACGGTCTGGACGGCGAGGCGTCGAAGTTCGACGAGCGTCTCGCAGCTCGCAAGTCGCGGATGGCCGCTCGGGCGGCCGGCTGACGGCTCGGCCGGAAAGCGTCGGAAGCAACAGGCAGGGGCGGGCGAGGACGGACAAGGGCGGGCAGCGGCGGGCGGTACGGGCGCAGGGCTCCACGGGCAGGTGTACGGGATGAACGGCAGGAATCCCGGTGGTCCCGGCAGCAAGGTCCGGGAGCCGAAGGGGCGACCCCACGACGGGTCAGCCCCGGAGGCGCTTGAGCCGAATCCGCTCCTTCTCCGAGAGCCCGCCCCACACGCCGAACCGCTCGTCGGCCGCGAGCGCGTACTCCAGGCACGCCACCCGCCCCTCGCAGGCTCCGCACAGCTGCTTGGCCTCGCGGGTCGAGGAGCCGGGCGCCGGGAAGAAGAACTCCGGCCCCGCCTGGGCGCACAGCGCGTTCTCCTGCCAGGAGAGGTCGAGAGCGGGGGAAATCAGGGCCTGCGGGGTGGCGGGGGCGAGCGGGGCGATCATCATCTCGGTCATGCGGACAGCCTCACCCACGGGCGTAAACGCGCCATCAACGTCCGATCAACGCGGCGCGCCGAAGGCCTGTGGCCGCGTTCCGGCCACCCTTACGTTTCCCCGCCCACCCCTCCCGTACTCCTCCTGAAGGCGTCCGAACGTCCGGGAAGTACACCGGTCAGCCCCGCTCCGTCGCCCGCCCGAAGCACCGCTTTCGGCCATCATCCGCCGCAGCCGCCCCTGCCGGCCCCCGCAGCTCTCCCCACGACCGTCCTACTGCCGTTCCCGCCTTCACGCCCGCTCCCCCTGCTACGCCCCATCCTGCGCCCCTTCCTTCCGGGCCCGGCTCGGCTGGACCCGTTTCGGCTCACCGGGCATCTTCGGGTACTCCGGCGGATAGGGAAGGTCGCCAAGACCGTGCTCCGCCTCGTCACGACGGGCCAGTTCGAGGAGCGATTCGAGGCTGAAGCGCTCGTCGTCCATGTCCGCGTGCACATCGCCGAGTTCGGCGTAGCGCTTCGGCATCGTGCGGATGTCGAAGTCGCGCGGCACGGCGTCGTCGATCTCCTCCCAGCGCAGCGGCGCGGAGACCGGGGCGTGCGGCCTGGGGCGTACGGAGTAGGCGGAGGCGATGGTGCGGTCGCGGGCGGTCTGGTTGTAGTCGACGAAGATCCGCTCGCCGCGCTCCTCCTTCCACCACTTGATGGTGACGCGGTCCGGCATGCGCCGCTCCAGCTCCCGTCCGCAGGCGATGGCGGCCCGTCTGACCTGGGTGAACGTCCATTCCGGCCGGATCGGCACGAAGACGTGCAGACCGCGTCCGCCGGAGGTCTTGGGCCAGCCGCGCAACCCGTGTTCCGCCAGGACCGCGCGCAGTTCGTGGGCGGCGCGGACGGCGTCGGTGTAGTCGGTGCCGGGCTGCGGGTCGAGGTCCAGCCGCAGCTCGTCCGGGTGCTCGGTGTCCTCGCGGCGTACGGGCCAGGGGTGGAACGTCATGGCGCCGAGGTTGGCCGCCCACAGCACGGCGGCCGGTTCGGTGGGGCACATCTCATCGGCGGAGCGACCGCTCGGGAAGATGATGTGGGCGGTCGGAATCCACTCGGGAAGATACTTCGGCGCGCGCTTTTGGAAGAAGGATTCACCGGCCACACCGTCGACATAGCGTTCCAGGGTGGTGGGCCGGTCGCGCAGGGCGCGGGTGATGCCGTCACCGACCGCCAGGTAGTACTCGGCCATGTCGAGCTTCGTGTAGCCGGGCTCCGGGAAGTAGATCTTGTCCGGGTGGGAGATCCGTACGGTCCGGCCGCCGGCCTCCAGCTCCACCGCCGCCGCTTTTCCGCCTGCCTCGCCCGCCCGGCCTGCCCCGCCTGCCCCTGCCGCCCCGCCTGCCGCGCCTCCTGCCATGGCGGCCAGCCTAGGCCGGGCACCCGCCCTACGCATATCGGGGCAGAAGGAATGAATCCTCCCTAGAATCGCGGCATGGACCTGCCGGTGATGCCGCCGATCAAGCCAATGCTGGCGAAGGCCGTCAAGAGGATCCCGCCGGGCATGCAGTACGAGGCCAAATGGGACGGGTTCCGCGCGATCGCGCACCGCGACGGCCCGGAGGTCTTCCTCGGCAGCCGTACGGGCAAGCCGCTGACCCGCTACTTCCCGGAGGTGGTCGAGGCGCTGCTCACCCGGCTGCCCGAGCGCTGTGTGGTCGACGGCGAGATCGTCGTGGAGCACGAGGGGCGGCTGGACTTCGACCGTCTCACCGAGCGGATCCATCCGGCCGCGTCGCGGGTCCGGATGCTGGCGGAGACCAACCCGGCCCGCTTCATCGCCTTCGACCTGCTGGCCCTCGGCGACGAGGCCCTGCTCGACACCCCGCTCGCCGAACGGCGGGCCGCCTTGGAGCACACGCTGGCCGGCGTCACCGCCCCGGTCCATCTCGCCCCCGCGACCCGCGATCCGGAGCTCGCCGCGCGCTGGTTCGAGCAGTACGAGGGTGCGGGCCTGGACGGGGTCGTCGCCAAGCCGCTCGACCTCCCGTACCGGCCGGACGAGCGGCTCATGTACAAGATCAAGCACGAGCGGACCGCCGATGTCGTCGTGGCCGGATACCGCTTCCACAAGAGCGGTCCGGTGGTCGGCTCGCTGCTCCTCGGCCTGTACGACGACCAGGGCGCCCTCCAGCACGTCGGCGTGTGCGCGGCCTTCACCGCCCGGCGGCGCGCCGAACTGATCGAGGAGTTGGAGCCGCTGCGCATGGACCCGCCGACCGGGCATCCGTGGGCGGCCTGGGCGGACACGTCGGCGCACGCCTCGTCCCGGCTGCCGGGGGCGCCGAGCCGCTGGTCGGGGAAGAAGGACCTGTCGTGGGTGGCACTGCGCCCGGAGCGGGTCTGCGAGGTCGGCTACGACCACATGGAGGGCGACCGCTTCCGGCACACCGCCCAGTTCCGGCGCTGGCGACCGGACCGCGCCCCGGAGTCCTGCGGGTACGCGCAGTTGGAGGAACCCGTCTCGTACGACCTCTCCGCCGTCCTCGCGTAGGGCGCCGGGGAAGGCAAGACGGGCGTGAGATCGACCACATCCGGCGGGGCGACAACTGCCCCTTTTTGCCTTTACGTTCAGTGAACTGACGAACGATCCGTTCGGCTCACCCGCGCGCACCTGCGAGAACGCGCGCCGCGTCCGCGAACCGGTGCGAACGTCAGAACGCCGAAGGCGTCCGGCTGTTGCCCCGCGGTGACGCGGCCGTCGTCCAACCGGCACCGGGATCCGGTACGTATGGAGGGTGGGAGCGACCCTCCCGCCGACCGACCCATCCCCCACAGCCCACAAGGACCGACCGTGATCGCCTCGCCCTCGCCCCTCGTCCCCGTGCCGATCCCCGACCGTGTCGCCGCGCTGATCGGCTCCTGCCTGCCGCTGGACGTGCTCCAGGCCGAGGTCGACGCCGACTGCGCGGCGCGCGAGGTGTACCGGTTCCGCGGGCCGCTGTGTCCGGAGGACCGGGCCGACCGGGAGTACGCGCTGGCCGCGCTGGCCAAGGCCAACAAGATCCTCGCCAAGCACCACCCTCAGCTGCCGGTGCGGCCCGGCTGGTAGCCGCACCGGCGTGCCGTCGGGGCGGGTTCCAGGGCCCGGGCGGGTATCCAGGTCCGAGTCCTCTGCCCGAGGTCCGGTCCCGACTCGCCTCCGGACCGGATCCAGCTCGGATCCGGCTCGGATCCGGCTCGGATCCGGTCGCACCGGTTCGGGTGTGCTCCGCATGCGACACACGGCCATCGGTGTGACGCTGCGAGAGTGACCACCACCAGCGAAGCCGCGCCCGCGCCCCCGGCCGTCGAGCCCCCGGTGCTCGACGACCGCCGCCGCAACATCGTCTTCGGCACGATCATGCTCGGTGTGCTCCTGGCGGCACTCGACCAGACGATCGTGGGCACCGCCCTGCCGACCATCGTCTCGGACCTGGGCGGCGCCGCCCACATGTCCTGGGTGGTCACCTCGTATCTGCTCGCCGAGACGGTCGCGACCGTCCTGGTCGGCAAGTTCGGCGACCTGTTCGGCCGCAAGGTCATCTTCCAGATCTCGGCGATCGTCTTCATCACCGGCTCGTTCCTGTGCGGGCTCGCCACCAACATGACCCTGCTGATCGTCTGGCGCGGCCTCCAGGGCATCGGCGCCGGCGGGCTCATGGTCACCTCCATGGCGCTGATCGCCGATGTGATCCCCTTGCGCGACCGAGGCAAGTACCAGGGCGCGATCGGGGCGGTGTTCGGGGTCTCGACCGTCATCGGACCGCTGCTCGGCGGCCTGTTCACCGACCATCTGACCTGGCGCTGGGCGTTCTACGTCAACGTCCCCATCGCGATCGTGGTGGTCATCGCCGCCGCCCGCACCATCCCCACCCTGCGCTCCGTGAGCCGGCCCGTCATCGACTATCTGGGCATCGCGCTGGTGGCGATCGGCTCCAGCGCCCTGATCCTGGCGACGAGTTGGGGAGGCAACGAGTACCCGTGGGGCTCCGGCGTCGTCATCGGCCTGTTCGTCGGCGGCGTGGTCGCGTTCGGGCTGTTCTGCTGGGCGGAGACCCGGGCGGCCGAACCGATGCTGCCCATGCGGCTGTTCCGCAATCCGGTCTTCACCGTCTGCTCGGTGCTCAGCTTCGTCGTCGGCTTCGCGATGCTCGGCGCGATGACCTTTCTGCCGACCTATCTCCAGTACGTCGACGGCGACTCGGCCACGGTCTCCGGTATCCGCACCCTGCCGATGGTCGCCGGTCTGCTCGTGGCGTCCATCTTCAGCGGCAACGTGGTCAGCAAGACCGGCCACTATCGGATCTTCCCGATCGCCGGCTCGCTCGTGATGGGCCTCGGGCTCTTCCTGCTGTCGCGGATGGGTCCGCACAGCGGAGCCGGGCTCGAATCGCTCTATATGACCGTGCTCGGCATCGGCATCGGCCTGTGCATGCAGGTGCTCATCATCGCCGTGCAGAACACCGTCGACTACGCGGACCTGGGCACCTCGACCTCCGGTGTCACCTTCTTCCGTACGCTCGGCAGCGCCTTCGGTACCGCCGTCTTCGGCACTCTCTACGCCAACTCCCTCAAGCCGAACCTCGCGGACGGCATCGCCGGGGCCACGGCCGCCGGCGCGCGGCTCGGGATCGACCCGGCGGTCGTGGCCCGGGCCGCGCAGAACCCGCACGGGCTGCACGCGCTGCCCGGCCCGGTGGCGGCGCCGATCGTGCAGGCGTACGCGAACACCCTGCACACCGTCTTCCTGTGGACGGTGCCGGTGGCCGCCGTCGGCTTCGTGGTGGCGCTGTTCCTCAAACAGGTCGAGTTGCGCGACACCGCCCGGGAGTCCGCTCCCGACATGGGCGAGGGCTTCGGCGCGCCGACCAGCGGCAGCGACTCCGCAAAGCTGCTCGAACTGGCGGTCGGCCGGATCATGCGCCGGACCGACTTCGACACCGCGCGAAAGATCGTCGACACCTCGGACACCCGGCTCGACACGGCCGGCGCGTGGGCCGTCATGCAGGTGGAGCTGTTCACCCGGATGGTCGGCCACGCCAGCCTCGGACTGATCTCGGCACAGCGCCGGGTGCCGCCGGAGGTCCTGTTGCCGGTCTTCGACCGGATGGTGGACGAGGGGTATCTGACCCGGGACGGCAGTCTGCTGTCCCACACCGCGGCGGGGAAGCGGGAGGCCGAGGTCATCACCCACGCGTGGGGCGACTGGCTGTCCCGGCGGATCGAGACGGAACAGGGCCGCCCGAGCGGCCCGGAACTGCGGGCCGCGACGGACGCCATCGCGAAGAAGCTGGTCGCGGAGGACCTGGCACAGGGGATGCCGCGGGCGGGCCGGCGCGAGCCGGTGGGCGCGACGGCGAAACGATGAGCCGCACCCAACGACTACTTCACAGATGTACGGGCTCCGCGGGCCCACGTCCCACGCATCGACACCCCCTGAGCTCCAGGCCCCGCGCCGGACGGCGCCCCGGCCCCCGTGCCCGACGGCAGGTAGGGACTCCCGGGCCCCGGCGCGCACCGGGGACGACTCCGCGGCCTCGGAGGCACGGTCTCGTCGTCGCGCGGCCCGTGAAAGCGCCGAGCCTCAGTCCAGGAAGTCGCCGTCGACGTACACCCACGCCCCCTCGTGCCGTGCGAAGCGGCTCCGCTCGTGGAGTTCGCCCGGCTCGCCGTCGTGAGTGAAGCGCGCTGTGAAGGTCACGGTGCCGTGCTGGTGGAACGCGGTGCCGTCGCCGGTCTCCTCGATCTCCAGACCGGCCCAGCGCATCCCCGGGTCGAAGTCGACCTCCCCCGGCCGGGTTTCCGGTGCCCAGGTGCGCAGCAGATAGCCCTCGTCGCGGACGACGAAGGCGCTGTAGCGGGAGCGCATGAGGAGTTCCGCGGTGGGCGCGGCGGCGGGCCCGGTGTGGAAGCGGCCGCAGCAGGCACCGTACGGGGCGGCCAGCCCGCAGGGGCACGGCGACTCGGCGGTCACGGCGGCCGGCGCGGGAGCGGCGGAGCGGGCGGTACGGGAGGCGGGGCGGGTCTTGCGTCGGGACATGCGTCCATTGTCGCGTGCCGGTCGCCGCCCGCCCCACCGAGGTGCCGCGGTCAGCGCGGGTCGCGCCACATCCCCCAGAGCGTCGGGCCGCCGCCGGGCAGCGCGAATTCCTCGCGCACGGCGAAGCCGAAGTGCTCGTAGACGGGAAGGTTGGCGGCCTTGGACGACTCCAGGTAGACCGGCAGGCCCGCCGCGTCGGCCTGGGCGAGGCCGGAGCGCAGGAGGGCGCCGCCCTGCCCGGTGCCCTGGGCGGCGGGGGCGGCGCCGATGAGCGCCAGCGACCAGTGGGGTTCGCCCGGGGTGTGCGCGGCGGCAGTCTCGACGGCCTCCTTGAACAGGCCGGCCCGGTCGCCGAGGATCCCGATCAGGCGCCGGATGGTCTCCGCGTCCGGGACGGCCTTCTCCTGGGCCTCGGCCGGAACCCAGAAGGCGGCGGCCGCGTCGGTGCGTTCACATACGCCGTTCAGGAGGTACTGGCGGGTGAAGAGCGTCGAGAAGTAGTCCGCGAGCGTGGTCTCGCGCGTGGTGTCCTCGGGGAAGAACCAGCGCATCATCGGGTCGTCATCGAAGGCCAGGGCCAGCGTGCGGCTGATGTCCGCCGTGTCCTGGAGGTCCGCTTTCCTGGGTGCGTTCGTCGTCTCCATGAGGGCATTCTGCCTCCAAATGATCTTGAACGATCGACCGGGTCCCGGATCCCGGGCCGTACCCGGGATCCGGGGCCCGCAGGTCAGTCCACGCCGAACCAGGCCTCCGCGAGCGCGGGCAGCTCCGGCTCGCCCGTGACGCCGAGCTCGCGCAGGTACCAGGGGAGATTGCTGTACACGTGCAGCAGGGTGTAGGCGAGCAGGACGTCCGGCTCGAACGTCTCGCCGTACGCGCGGGCGAGCCGGCCCAGCAGCGCCGGGTCGCCCCGGGTGACGAACAGCCCGACGCCGACGAAGTCGTAGGCCCGGTCCCCGATCATGGCGGGTTCGAAGTCGTAGAAGCCCGTGAGCCGCCAGGTGTCGGGGGTGGTGAAGAAGTGCTGCCGCATCACCTCGGTGTGCAGCAGACTGGGCCGCGGCGTGCGCGGCAGCGGCACGGAGGCCAGGAAGTCCTCGATCCGCTCCAGCCAGCCGGGCGGCAGTCCGCGCTCGCGCTGACGTTGGACGGCGCCCGCCCGCTGCCGGTCGACGAAGGCGCCCCAGTCGCCGGGGCCGACGACATCCGTGAGCGGCCCGTGGTCGAGGGCGTGCAGCGCCGCGAGGGCCTCGCCGATTCCGGTGACCATCCGCTCCTGGTCCGCGCGCGGCACGCGCTCCCAGGCATGCGCGAGGTTCTCGCCGGGCAGCCGCGACATCAGGACGTACCGCCAGCCGTTCTCGTACCCGCCGGCGTCGCGCACGCGCGGGGTCGCCACCGGCAGTCGGCCCTCGACATGGGCGAGGACCCGGGCTTCGGTGATCCCGTCCTGGGCGGCGGACCCGGGGAACAGCTTGAGTACGAGCTCGTCGCCCACCGCGTAGACCGGCTGGGACCCTTCCGGGAATCGGGTGAGCGGCGCACCGCCGAGGCCGAGACGGGCGCACAGGTCTCGTGCTCCGGGGAGCATCGCCGACTCGTCGGGGACGATCCGGCGCCAGTCTTCATCGGTCTCGACGGGAGGCAGCATGATCGGCATCCTAGGTCGGCCCCCTGGGGCCGACCACTGTGATTCCCCGGCCGTGGCCCGGAGCCGGGGCCTGATCCAGCAGACGGCCCTACGGCCGGTAGCGCAGCGGGTGTTGGTCCGGGACCTCCACCACCGCGATGGGGATGCCGTCCGGGTCCGCGAGCCACATCTCGATCAGGCCCCAGGGCTCGGTGACCGGTTCACGCACCACTTGGACGTCTTTGCCCCGCAACTCCTCGCGTGCGGCCCGCACATCGGCGACCTGGAGCCAGAGGCGCGGCCCGGGCGGGGTGGGCGGCGCGGTGGCCCGGCCGGAGAGTTCGAGGAAGCCGCCGCCGAGGAAGTAGACGGTGCCGCGGTCCGGCCCCGTCCCGAACTCGCGGTACACGGCGAGGCCGAGCGTGTCACCGTAGAAGCGGCGCGATCGCTCCGGATCGGTCGGACAAAGCAGAATCCTGCTACTGAGGACGTGCATTTCAGTAGCGTACGGGCATGAGACTGACGATTCTCGGAGGCGGCGGATTCCGGGTGCCGCTCGTGTACGGCGCCCTGCTCGGCGATCACGCCGAGGGACGGATCACCCATGTCACCCTGTTCGACCTGGACGAGAGACGCCTGTCGGCCATCTCCCGGGTGCTGGCCGAGCTGGCCAGGGGGGTGCCGGACGCGCCGGTGGTGCGCGTGACCACGGACCTCGACGAGGCCGTGTACGAAGCGGACTTCATCTTCTCGGCGATCCGGGTGGGCGGTCTTCACGGGCGCGCGGCCGACGAGCGGATCGCGCTCGACGAGGGGGTGCTGGGCCAGGAGACAGTGGGCGCCGGCGGTCTCGCGTACGGACTGCGGACGCTGCCCGTGGTGACGCGGATCGCCCAGCAGATCGCCGATCTCGCCCCGGACGCCTGGGTCATCAACTTCACCAACCCGGCGGGCATGGTCACCGAGGCCATGTCGCGGATCCTCGGCGACCGGGTGATCGGCATCTGCGACTCCCCGGTGGGGCTCGGCCGCCGGGTGGCACGGGCGCTCAACGTCGATCCGCGCAAGGTGTGGCTCGACTACGTGGGCCTCAACCACCTCGGCTGGCTGCGCGGGGTGAAGGTCGGCGGGAAGGACATCCTCCCCCGGCTCTTCGAGTACGACACGCTGCTCGGCTCCTTCGAGGAGGGCCGGCTGTTCGGCCTCGAGTGGCTGCGTTCGCTGGGCGCGATCCCCAACGAGTACCTGCACTACTACTACTTCAACCGCGAGACGGTCCGCGCCTACAGCGAGGCGAAGCGCACCCGGGGCGCCTACCTCCTGGAACAACAGGAGGGTTTCTACCGGGAGATGGAGAAGTCGGACACCCCTGCCCTGGCGACCTGGCAGCGGACCCTCGCCGACCGCGAGGCGACCTACATGGCGCACAACCGGGAGGCGGCCGGCCTCGGCGACCGGTACGAGGAGGATCTGGAGTCGGGCGGCTACGAGCAGGTCGCGCTCTCCCTGATGCGGGCGATCGCGCGCAACGAGCGGACCACGCTGATCCTCAACGTCCGTAACCGGCAGACCCTTTCGGTGCTCGACGCGGACGCGGTCATCGAGGTGCCGTGCCTCGTGGACGCGTCCGGCGCCCATCCGGTGTCCGTGGACCCGCTGCCGGGTCACGCGGTGGGTCTGGTGACCTCGGTGAAGGCGGTGGAGCGGGAGGCGATGGCCGCGGCGGAGTCGTGCTCGCGGGCGGCCGCGGTCAAGGCGTTCGCGCTGCATCCGCTGGTCGACTCGGTGGGGGTGGCCCGGCGGCTGCTGGACAACTACATGGACGAGTTCGCGGGACTCTCCTACCTGCGCTGACAGTTCCCGGGCATACGACCGAGCGGCCCGCCATCCCGCGGAGGGGGTGACGGGCCGCTCGGTCGTGTACCGGGGGAGAGGGATCCGGGCGGTTCCGGATCCCGAGTCCCCTTCTTCGTACGGGAGTTCCTAGCCGACGCGGCCGACGCCCGCCCAGCCCGGGATCGGGCTGTCGCCCTGGACCGGGATGGGCTCGCCCAGCTCCGGGTGCCACTCGGCGACGAGCGAGACGCCCGGCTCGACCAGTTCGAGGTCGCGGAAGAAGGTCTCCACCTCGCTCTGCGAGCGGGGCCGCAGGGTCAGACCGCGCTCCTTGTACATGGCGACGGCCTTCGCCGAGCCCTCCGGGTCGAAGTCCCCGGTGACATGGGACAGGACGAGGTAGCTGCCGGGCGCGAGCTTGCCGACCAGCTTGTCCACGAGGTCGGCGGCGCCGTCCTCGTCACCGATGAAGTGGAGAAGAGCCAGCAGCGACAGCGCGATCGGCTTGTCGAAGTCAAGGATCTTTCCGGCCTCTTCCAGGATCAGCTCGGGGTCCCGGGCGTCGACCTGGATGTAGTCGGTGGCGCCCTCGGGGGTCGACCGCAGCAGGGCGGCCGCGTGGGCGAGCACGATGGGGTCGTTGTCGCAGTAGACGACCCGCGACTCCGGCGCGGCCTGCTGCGCTATCTGGTGCAGGTTGGGCTCGGTCGGGATGCCGGTGCCGATGTCCAGGTACTGGCGCACGCCCTGGGCGCTGAGCCACCGGGTGGCGCGGTGCATGAAGGCGCGGTTGGTGCGGGCCATGTCCCGGCCTCGCGCGTCGAGCTTGAGGAGCTGGCGGGCCATCTCCTCGTCGACGGGATAGTTGTCCTTGCCTCCCAGGAACCAGTCGTACATCCGGGCGGGGTGCGGCTTGCTGGTGTCGATCCGGATGGATGCGGGGTCCGGGCTCATCGGTTCTCCTCGGCGGGACGAATGGTGACGCGTGGTGCAAGAGTTACGCGATGGGAGGGGTCACGCGAAAGGGCTCAAGTGAGCAGGAAGTCAGCCTGGCCGGATTTCGCCCCTTGGATGAACGCGGCGATCTCGCGGTGCGTATAGATGAGCGCGGGACCCTCGGGGTCCGCGGACTGGCGCATGGCGATCCTGCCGTCGGCCAGCTTCATGGCCTCGACGCAGTTGCCGCCGTTTCCGCCGCTCCACGGCTTGTGCCAGCCCTCGGCACCGAGGTCGGCGGCGGGCATGCCGTTGTAGACGCGGTCCATTCACAGCTCCTTGCGGAGATCCCGGAGGATCTCCTTCGTGCGTTGTGCAGTCGCGGCCGAAGCCGCCATGCGGTCCATGACCTCGAGGTGGGAGGCCACCTCGGGGCGTCCGTCGAGATAGACGGCGCCGGTCAGGTACTCGCTGTAGACCATGTCCGGGAGTTCGGGCATGGCGAAGCGGAAGAGGACGAAGGGGCCGTAGGTGCCGGGGTGGTGCCCGGACGAGAACTCCGCGATCTGCAGAGTGACGTTCGGCAGTTCCGTCGCTTCCAGGAGGTGGTCGAGCTGGGCGCGCATCACCTCGGGTCCGTCACCGACCGGCCGGCGGAAGACCGTCTCGTCCATGATCACCCAGAATTTGGGTGCGTCCTCCCTGGTCAGGAGGGACTGACGCTCCATCCGGAGGGCCACATGGCGCTCGGTCTCCTCGGCGTTCTCGGCGCTGTCGGCGTTCCTGCCGCCGAGGGCGCCGCTGCGCAAAATGGCCCGGGCGTAGTCCGGGGTCTGC
This sequence comes from Streptomyces sp. NPDC048718, assembly GCF_043198875.1. Lineage (NCBI taxonomy): Bacteria > Bacillati > Actinomycetota > Actinomycetes > Kitasatosporales > Streptomycetaceae > Streptomyces > Streptomyces sp. NPDC048718. The sequence goes on along the minus strand of NZ_JBICVG010000007.1, from coordinate 63,520 downwards.
AGCAGGCCGGGGACGAACTGGGGTTCGTAGGCGCGGATGAGGCTGGCCGCGCCTTCCAGACTGACGTACATCGAGAACCAGCCGGGCAGCACGTCGTGGAACCGCTGCCACCAGCCGGGGAGGTTGGCCTCCTCCGCGAGGGCGACGAAGCCCTCCGTCTCGGAGTCGGCGACCCCGTAGGACTTCAGGAGCATCTGAACGTACGGGATCTTCAGCGCGACCTCGGCGGTCTCCATGCGCCGGACCGTCGCCGGGGCGACACGCAGGATCTTGGCGGCTTCCTCGCGCTTGAGGCCCGCGCGCTCGCGCAGGTCCTGCAGGCGTCTGCCGAGGACGACCTGTCCCACCGTGGGGGCGGACCGCGGCTCGCTCACTCTGAAGACCTCCCCGACGCGCTGTTTTGGTCGAGTGTGCCATGGACACTCTCAGAGGAGAACACCACACTCTGCAATTTTCAGAGTGCCACTTGCCAAGTGTCCGAGTCAGGAGCACAGTATTCCGGTGAACCAGTACACACGCCGACGTGCACCTCGTCATGAAGGCGTGCGTACCGCTCTCCTGCCCACAGTTGTGAGGATCCGGTCGTGGCATCTGGTAACGCGCACTCCTCAAGTCTCATGAGCCCCCGCGTCATGCCTCAGCGCCCTCGGCCCGACGCCTTGTCCACCGCTTCGCCCGCCGCCGCTCCGGCCGCCGCCGCGCGCGTCGACGAACGCCGCTTCACCTTCGAGCTGCCCGCCCGCACCGAATCGGTCGCCCGGGCCCGCCGGCTCGCCGAGGAGCGGCTGATCCTCTGGGGCTGCGGCTCCGACGCCCGCGACACCGTCACCCTCGTCGTCTCCGAGCTGGTCACCAACGCCGTCGTCCACACCGCGAGCGCCCGCGTCGTGTGCGAGCTGCGCGAAGGAGACGAACGGCTGCGGATATCCGTACGCGACGAGGGCGGCCCCGCCGGGCCCCGGATACGCGACTGCGGAGCGGAGGAACGCGGCCGTGGCCTGATCCTCGTCGACGCCCTGTGCTCGGCCTGGGGTGCGGACCGCACCGGCCACGGCACGGCGCAGGTCGTCTGGGCGGAGCTGGCGCACGGTATGGCGGAGCCGTGCTGAGGTCCGCCGCGACCCTGCTGATCCCGCGCTACCGCAAGAGCCCCGAACGCCCCACCCTCCCCGCGCCGGTCGGCGTCACCCCGCTGACCCTCCCGGCGGGCCTGCCCGCCACTCTCGGCTGTGACGCGGTGGGCGTCCCCGCCCGGCACGGCTTCCGGATCCTGTCCCGGCTGCCCGCCAAGGGCTGTGTCTACGCGGACAGCGATTGGTGGTGGTGGCTGGTCCCGGCCGGATCGGACCTCGACCTGCTCTGGCCGATGCCCGCCTGCTACGCGGACGGCGCCACGGTCCCGGATCGCGGACCGCGACTGATCCACCACCCCGACGGCGGCTCCCTCTACACCCCGCCGATCCCCCTCTACCTGCTGATCTGCCAGCTGACCGGCATCGCACCGTCGTGGAGCAGGCCGTCACACGTCCGCAGCACCCTGTGACCGGCCGCCGCCCCCGAGACAGCGGTCCGGGCGGTACGGCCCCGAAGGCCGCCACCGAGTCGTAGGGTCGGGGCATGTTCTCCCCCGAGGGCCCCTCGTTCCCCGCGCTGGTACGGCAGGCCCTGTCCTCCGTCGAGCACGGCTACGACCTGCTCGCGACCACGTTCGACGCCACCCCGTTCCGGACTCCGGACCCGGTACTCGACGCGGTCGCGGAGACCCTGGAGCCGCTCGGCCCGTTCGACTCCGGCCTCGATGTCTGCTGCGGGACCGGCGCCGGGCTCACGGTGCTGCGCGCGGTGTGCGCGGGCCGGACCGTCGGGGTCGACTTCAGCGCGGGCATGCTCGCCGAGGCCCGGCGCGCCCACCCGGCCGCGCCCCTCGTTCGCGCCGACGCCCTGGCCCTCCCCTTCGCCCCGGTCTTCGACCTGGCGGTCAGCTTCGGCGCCTTCGGCCACTTCGTGCCCGCCGCGCAGCGCACCCTGTTCGCCGGGGTCCACGCCTCCCTGCGCCCGGGCGGCACCTTCGCCTTCCCGTTGCCGGCCCCGCCGCGCGTGGGCTCGGCCCCGTACTGGACGCTCTGGGGCTTCGACGCGGCGATGCGTGCGCGCAACCTCGTGTGGCGCCCACCCTTCGTGATGTACTACCGCACCTTCCGGCTGGCCGACGTACGCCGCCGCCTCGCGGACACGGGATTCACCGTGGAACTGCTGCCCATCCGGTCGCTGGGCACCCGGTCGGACGGCGGCCCACGCTGCCGGCTGGTGGTGGCCCGAAAGAGCGGGCGGGCCGAGACTCCGTAGGCGTCACGGGATCGGGATGCCTACGGAGGCACGAGCGGCTCCGGGCCGGGCGGCCCGGCCGGGATCGCCCGGCCTGGTCCCCCCAGGGTCAGGACAGTTCGTCCGCGACCACGGACGCCGCCTTCGCGATCAGCCGGTCGTCGTAGCCGGTGTCCGTCCGCCGGTGCGACAGGATCGCCATCACAACGGGCGCGCCGCCGGGGGGCCACACCACGGCGATGTCGTTGCGGGTGCCGTAGGTGAGTCCGGCTCCGCTGCGGTCGCCGACCACCCAGCCCTTGGGCATCCCGGCCCTGATGAGTCCGGTGCCGGTGGTGCCGGCCCGCAGCCACGCGGCGAGCTGGGTGCGCTCGCCCTCGCCGAGCAGGTCTCCCAGGGCGAACCCGCGCAGATCCTCGGCCAGCCTCCGCGGCGTGCTTGTGTCCCGAGTGGCGCCCGGGGACCACTGGTTGAGGTCCGGCTCCAGGCGCTCCACCCGGGTGGTGTCGTCGCCGACCTTCTTGAGAGCGGCGTTCAGGGCCTTCGGGCCCCCGAGTTCACCGACCAGCAGATTGGCCGCGGTGTTGTCGCCGAGCCGTATGGCGGCGTCGCACAGCTCGCGCAGACTCAGCCCCGTACCCGCGTGCTCCTGGGTCACCGGAGAGTGGGGGACCAGATCGCCGGCGGAGTAGCCGACCTTCCGGTCCAATCCGCCCAGGGAGTACTCGCGCAGCACGGCGCCGACGACCAGCGCTTTGAAGGTGGAGGCGTAGGCGAACCGCTCGTCGGCGTTGTGGGTGATCTCCCTCCCGGTTCCGGTGTCGACGGCGTAGACACCGAGCCGCGCGTCGAACTCGCGCTCCAGGGTGGCGAATCGGCGGTCGGTGGCCTTCACGTCCGGGGCGGGCTTCGTCGCTCCGGACGAGGGGGACGAAGCCGAGGGGGACAAGAGGGCCGGCGGGGCCTCGGCCGATGGCTTCGCCTCGCCGCAGGCCGTCAGCGGAAGGAGGGTGAGCACGGCGAGTGCGCCGAGAACGGTGTGTCGCGCGCGGGCGAACTGCATGGTCCAAGCCTCCGGATCACTCCCGCGCGCGGGGCGGGGGACGCACAGCTGAGGGAACGACCAGGCTCCGTCGCGGAGCGTGATCGCGCTCCGACTCATCCTTGCGGCCGGGCGCCTTCATGGTCAAACCCGCTGATACGCGGCCTCGTTGGCGAGGGACGCGGGCACGGATCCGGCGAGAGCGCGGCATGCGCCCATCGGCGCCGCAGCGTCTTCGTTCGCACCGGCGGACCGGCCGCCCGGGCTCCGGCGCACCCGCCGCACGTACGGACGCCCGGCCGGGGTCCCCGGCCGGGCGTCCGTACGCGCCGCTCACGGCCCGATCGATCGGACCGGTCACGGTGGGCGAGGAACCGCCGGGCACCACGCTGGGCCCGGCAAGCCCCTTCATCAGCTCATCTTTTGAGGAAGGCTCAGGTCTGACCGTTCTTCGCGATCAGCGCGTGGAAGCCCTCTTGCAGGTACTCCCCGTACGTGACGGCCGGGTTGAGCTTCCGGTCGCCGGTGTCCTCCGGGTGGAACGGCTCCATCACGCTGTTCTGCCCGGCGTGCAGGAAGAACGGCAGGGACAGGCGTTCCGCGTTGACGTACTTCACCCGGTGGTTGGGGGCCGGGAAGTAGTCGTTCGTGAGGTACCCGAGGTAGGTACCGCAGTTGATCAGGAAGTTCTCCCCGGACGTCGGCAGGCTCTGCCACCCGTCCACCGTCTCGACCTGGAGGTTCTGCACCTCGGTCTGGAACAGGACGGTGATCATCGACACGTCGAGGTGGTCCTCGAAGCTGAGCCTGGTGCCGTCCGGGCCCGTCTTGATCGCCGCTTCCGGGTACGGGTCCAGGTACGGGTACCGGATCATCGAGACTGCGGAGAGGGTGTCCTCCTCGGTGACCTCGTCCTCGAAGAACTCCTCCGGCTTGCCGAGCGCCAGCGCGAAGCCCCGCAGCAGCACCTTGGAGAGCCGGAACACCTCGCGGTAGTACTGCTCGCCGAAGGACCGGAAGCCCGGATGGCGTTCCTCGTCCGGCCAGATGTTCACCTCGTGCATCGGCGTCCCGGCCTTGATCATCGGGTGGTCCTCACTGAACGACGGGTTCAGATAGCACCAGGACTCGACGGTCTTCCGGCCCGGGCGGGCCATGTAATAGCCGTTGCGCACATGCGAGTTGTTCTCGTTGTACGCGTGGATCGCCAGGTCGTGCTTCTCCTGGTCGGTCATGGTCCGGTGGAACTCGTTGACCACGTCCTGCAGCCGCCGCACGTCGATGCCGTGGTGGGAGGCGTAGAAGAAGCCCGAACCGCGGCAGGCCTCGTTGATCTGCCGGGCGACGTGCGCCTTGGCGTCCGGGTCGGCCCCGAACAGGGGGGAGATGTCGATGGTCGGCACGTCGGCCGACGGCATCAGGACAGGCATGGCATCCTCCGTGGAGTGTGCGCCAGGCGTGGGCGCCTGGACATGGCGTGCGGTGTCTTGCGGGTGGCCGCGGGGTCGCGGCTCACCATGCGTCCGCCAGCGCAGCCGAGATGCGCCGGCACATCTCGGTGACCAGACGCTCGTTGCGGACCCAGGAGTGATGGGTCTCGCCGGAGAGCGGGTGGACGTCGATCGACTCGGCGGGCACGAGGGTGTCCAGGGCGTTGTAGGGCGTGTGGCGGTAGAACTCGAAGAGCCGGTGCTGCTGTTCGTCCCGGACGATCTCGTTCGGCTTCTCCGCCTTGAACATGGTCAGCCGTCCGAGCCGGGCCGTCAGCCGGTCGAGGTCCTCCCGCTCGGGCGTGTAGTGGTAGTTGATGGGGTCGAGGAGGTCCTCGACCCCGGGGAGCCCGATGCGTTCGGTGGCGTGCCGCATGTTGAAGTAGGAGTCGATGACGAACAGGTTGTCGATGTTCTCCCCCTCGCGGGCCAGCCGCATCGACGCCTCCAGGGCCACGATCCCGCCGAAGCTCCAGCCGAGGAGGCTGTAGGGCCCGGTCGGCTGCAACTCCCGGATGTGGCCGAGGTAGTAGTCGGCGACGGCTTCGAAGGACTCCATGGGCGTGTGCAGGTGCACGTTGTTGAACACCACGAGCCGGTATCCGGGCAGCCGTTGGGCGATGTTGCTCAGATAGCTTTCGGCCCCTCCCTCGCCGGGCGGGAGGACGAACAGGGTGCGCTCGGCGTGCTCCTCGTTGACGAGGATGTACGGCTCGAAGTCGTCGGCATTGATAACCGCCGGCCGGCCGGACCGGGCCCGGCCCGCGCCGCTGCGGGCCACGCCCGCCGTGTGCGCGGCCAACCGCTCCAGCCAGGTGCGCAGTTCGCCGGTCAGACGGCGGGTGGTGGCCGGGTCGAGCCGGCTGTCGACGGCGGTGACGAGCCGGTCCCCGACGCAGCGCATGGTCACGTCGACGGCGAACTGGTCCGCGCCCCGGTTGTGTGCGGAGATGCGGCTCCCCGACATGGCGGAGTCGAGCCGCCAGTCCGCCGGAGTGTCCGCCGTCCCCTCTCCCCCGCCGGCGAACCGGCCGAGGTAGTTGAAGCTGACCGGGGCGAGCGGCGCGCGCTCGCCGCCGTAGCGGCCGAACAGGGCCCCGTAGCCGATGCCGTGGTGCGGCACCCCGCGGGACGCCTCCTTGGCGGCGAGCACGCTGCTCCCGAGGTCCTCCGGGTCCGTCCGCAGGCCGAGCGGGTACATCGTGGTGAACCAGCCGACCGTGTCGCGTACGTCGGGTGCCCCGGCGAACCTCTCGCGGCCGTGGCCCTCGACCGTGACGTGGTTGACGGCCCGCCCGGTCACCGACGCGAGTGCCAGTCCGGTCGCCGTCAGCAACAGCTCGTGCAGGGTGGTGTCGTACGCCCAGCACCCCTCGGTGAGCAGGATCCCGGTGTCCGCCTCGCTCAGCGCGAACTCCTCGTGGAGCGTGTCCGCGCCCTCGGCCGCGGACAGGTCTGCGGCAGCCTCCGCGAGGCCGCTTCGGACCTCTTCCCACAGCCGTGTCTCGTGCTCCTCGGGGACGTAGCGCCCGAGCGCCTCGCCCCACTGCCGATAGCTGCTCGTCTTCTCCTCGATTTCCCCGCCGTGGTAGAGGATCTCCAGGTCCTGGGCGAGGATGTGCCAGCTGACGGAGTCGACGATCAGGTGGTGCAGGGCGAACCAGACCCGTGCGCTGCCGTCCTCGTACCCGTGCAGATAGGCGGCGCAGGCGATCGGTCCGCCGGTCAGGTCGAAGCCGCTCTGCCACTGGTCGAGCCGGTCGCGGATCTCCTCGTCGGCCAGGCCCCTGACGTCGAGTTCGTCGAGGGCGAGGTCGTCCTGTCCCCCGGCGTACGTCTGGGTGACCTTCTCCGCCGTGCCGTCCAGGCCGCTGTAGCGCAGTCGGAACACGTCGTGCTGGTCGACCAGCCGCGCCAGCGCCTCGCGCAGCCTCGGCACGTCGAGTTCGGGTGTCCGGATGGCGAAGTTGTGGTTCCAGTGGCCCTGTTCGGCGAGCGGTTTGGCGAAGAACCACTCCTGGATGGGCAGCAGCGGACAGTCGCCGCTCAGCCGTCCCTGCTCCGGCTTCACCGACTCGTCTTCCCGCGCGTCGAGTTCGTCCTGTGCCTTGGACAGGACGTTGTCGACGAGCCGGCGGACCGTGGGGAAGTCGAAGATGTGCTTGACGCTGATCCTGCGGCCGGTCTCCCGCTGCACTTGGCTCGCCAGATGCAGGGCGCTGATGCTGTCGCCGCCCGAGCGGAAGAAGTCGTCGTCGATCCCGACCGTCCCGCCCGGCAGTTGCGCGCTCCACAGCCGGCACAGCCGGGCCTCGACGCGGCTGCGCGGCGGCGCGTGGACGGCGCGCCGGGCCGCGAAGTCCACGGCGGGCAGCGCCTTGACGTCCAGTTTGCCGTTGACGGTCGTCGGCAGCCCGTCCAGGCGCACCAGCGTGGCGGGCACCATGCCGGACATCAGCCTGGCACGCAGCGCGGCGTACATCGCGTCCTCGTCCACCGGCGCGTCCGGGTCCGCCGTGTAGTAGCCGACGAGCCGCTTGCCGTCCGGTGAGCGCTCGTCCCCGGTGGCGACGACCACGCACTCCCGTACGTACGGGCAGGCGGCGAGGGCCGCCTCGACCTCGCCGAGTTCGATGCGCAGGCCGTGGATCTTGACCTGGGCGTCGTCGCGCCCGACGTAGCGGAGCTCGCCGTCGCGCGTGCGGTGGACGAGGTCGCCGGTGCGGTACAGGACCCCGTGGCGCCCGGCGCGGCGCTCGTCGTCGGTCTGGAACGGGTTGGGCAGGAAGCGTTCCCGGGTCAGCTCGGGCCGGTTCAGATAGCCGTCCGTGACGCACTCGCCGGACAGGTACAGCTCGCCCACCGCGCCCGGGGGCAGCAGCCGCAGGCAGTCGCCGAGCACGTGGAGCCGGGTGTTGTCCAGCGGCCGTCCGAGGACGTTCTCGTAGGGGTCCCCGGGTTCGAAGCGCTGGACGGTGTTGTAGACGGCGGTCTCCGTGGTGCCGTACGCGTTGAAGATCGGGCCGGAGAACTCCGCGCGGATCTTGTCGAAGTGGCGCTCGTGGAACGCCTCGCCGGCGACCAGCACGGCCCGCAGGTCCGTGAGGCGTGAGAGGTCCAGCTGGGCGATCTGGGTGGGGGTGCCGCTGATGTACGTCAGGCCGGCGCGGTTGGCGTAGTCGTGGAAGCCCTCGTCGGCGGCGGGCGCCGACGGGGGGACGATCAGGGTGTGGCCGCCGAGGAGGGACAGCGCCAGCTGTTCGACGGAGAAGTCGAAGACGTAGTTGGCGAGGAACAGCACGCCCTCTCGCGTGGTGTCGGGTCCACCGAAGTAGCGTCCGGCGAGCTGTCCACGGAAGCTGTCCACGGCGCCGTGCGGCACCAGGACCGCCTTGGGCCGGCCGGTCGTGCCGGAGGTGTAGATGGCGTAGGCCGGATCGGTGGCCGAGGCGGCCGAGGCGGGGTTCTCGGTGGAGCGGTAGCCCATGGGCAGCCGGTCGGCCTCCACCAGCGGCAGCCGGGCCGAGGCGGACAGTCCGCCCAGCCGGGCGGCGTGGCCGTGCTCTGTCACCAGGAGCCGCGCCCCCGTGTCCTGGAGCATGAAGGCGATCCGGTCGTCCGGGTGGTCCGGGTCGATCGGCAGGTACGCCGCGCCGGCCTTCCACACCGCCAGGATCGCGGTGATCGTCAGGTCGCTCTTGTCGAGCACCAGGCCGACGAGATCGCCGGGCCGCAGCGACACCTCCGCGCGCAGATAGTGGGCGAGCTGGTTGGCGCGCTCGTTGAGCTGCCGGTACGTCAGGGTCAGGTCGCCGAACACCACCGCGGTCCGGTCCGGGTGGGCGGCGGCCATCTCCTCGAACACGGCGTGCAGGGTCCGGGCGGGGGCTGCCGTGGCGGCCTGCGGGCCGGCGGCCAGCAGCCGCGCGCGGCCGGCCTCGTCCACGCCGGTGACCTCGGCCAGGCCGGCCTGCTCCCCGGTCGGGGAGAGCCGGGCGAACTCGCGCAGGACGTGACTGAAGGTCGCGACGAAGCCCTCGGCGCTCGCGTCCTCGAACAGGGCGGCGGCGTAGGTCAGGTTGCCCGCCAGGCCGCCGTCCCGGCTCTCGGTGAGGGTGGCCGACAGATCGAACTTGGTGGCCGTCCATCCCCCGGCGTCCGGCTTGTAGCTGGTCATCTCGGGTGCTCCGCTGGGCAGTTGAACGTCTCCGGTCCGGTCAGTGACGTTCTGCAGGGTGAAGTTCACCTGCAGGATGGGGTGCCGGCTCGGGTCCTTGTCGACGTCGAGTTCCTTGACGAGCTGTTCGAACGGCAGCTCGCCGTGGACCTGAGCGGCGACGACGTCCTGGCCGACCGCGCGGACGTAGTCCGCCAGCGACGCGTGGCCGTCCGTCCGCACCCGCAGGGCGATCAGGTTCGCGAAGAAGCCGACCGTGCGGTCGAACTCCGGACGCCCCCGGTGGGCGGTGGGCGTGCCCACCACGAAGTCGCGCTGGCCGGTGTACATCGTCAGCGTCAGACACCAGGCGCTCAGCAGCACGCTGTACAGGCTGACCCGCGCCGACCGGGCAAGGGCTCGCAGGGCCTCCACGGTCTCGTCGTCGAGGGCGAACTCGATCTCCCGGCCCCGGTAGTCGAAGCGGGCGGGGCGGGGACGGTCCAGTGGCAGCCTGATCGTCTCGTACCCCTCCAGCGTCCGGCTCCAGAACTCGGTGAGTTCCGGCCGCGAACCGGCCAGGTACTGCCGCTGCCACACGGCGAAGTCCGCGTAACTGCCGCGGATCAGGCCGAGGTCGGCCTCGGGAACGCCTCGCAGGAGGGCCGCCAGCTCCTGCCGGAACACGTTCCACGACCAGCCGTCGAAGCAGGTGTGATGCAGGACGAGGCTCAGGTACAGGTGGCCGGGGTCGGTGGCGAGTTCGAACAGGTCGGCGCGCAGCGGGAGTTCCTCGGCCAGACGGAAGACGTGCCCCTCGCACTGGACGAGCCGCTTGTCCAGCTCGGCGGTGTCGCCGACCGTGTACGCGCCCGGACGGAAGAGATCCCGCGCGGCGTCCTCGGACAGGACGACCTGCGTGCGGATTCCGTCCTGGTCCGTGCGAAGCAGGGTGCGCAGGGCGGCGTGGCGGCGCAGCAGAGTGCGCAGGGCCTCGACGACCGTCTCCCCGAAGTCCCCGTCCTGGACGGGGATCCGCAGGACGAACGGGATGTTGTAGGCGGCGGTGCCGCCCTCGAACTCCTCGATGAACAGCAGGCGTTCCTGCGCCAAGGAGACGGGCGTGCGTCCGTCTCCCGCCGCCGCGCGGCCGGCCGCGGACTCGGTGCCCGGCTCGGTGCCGCCCGCCTGCTCGGCGGTGTCCCGGATGTGCCGGGCCTGGGTGCCGAGGGTGGTGTGCTGGAGCACGGTCGCGACGCCGAGACCTCGGCCGAAGCCGGTGGTGATGGCCTGGGCGAGCGCCATGGCGCGGATGCTGTCGCCGCCGAGGGCGAAGAAGTCGTCGTGCACGGAGATGCGGTCCGGGGCGATCCCGAGCACCACCGACCAGATGCCGCACAGTTTGATCTCGATGTCGCTGGAGGGGGCCACGTACTCGGCGCCGGCGCCCGCGGCGAAGTCCGTCTCCGGCAGGCGGCGGATGTCCAGTTTGCCGCTGGGTGTGACCGGGATGTCCGTGATCCGCAGGACGCGGGCGGGGACGATGGCCTCGGGCAGCTTGCGCCGCATCCACTCCTTGACGTCCTGCTCGTCCAGGTCCCGGTCGGCGATGCAGAAACCGACGAGGTACTTCTGGGCCGCCGCGGAGCCGCCACCCTGGTGCTCCCGGGCGATGACCAGCGAGCGGGTCACGCCGGGGTAGGACGACAGGACGGCCTCGATCTCGCCGAGTTCGACGCGCTGGCCGCGGATCTTGACCTGGAGGTCGGTGCGGCCGAGGCACTCCAGCTCCCCGTTCGCCTGCCACCGCACCAGGTCGCCCGTCTTGTACAGGCGCGCGTTGTACCCGGCCGCCTTCTCCTCGGGCGTCTGGAACGGGTTGTCCACGAAGCGGTCCGCCGTGAGGTCGTCACGGTTGAGGTAGCCGCGGGCGACCCCGTCACCGCCGATGTACAGCTCGCCCATGCCGCCGATCGGGACCCGCCGCATCCTCTTGTCGAGGACGTAGGCCGTGGTGTTGCCCACCGGGTGGCCGATGCTCTTGGTGGCCCGGCGCTCGCCGACCGCGTACGGCCGCTTGTGGCTGGTGATCGAGATTTCCGTGGGGCCGTACCCGTTGATGATGGTGCCGCCGAAGGTGCCTCGGATCTTCTCGAACACCGGCTCGGTGAAGTCCTCGCCGATCGCGTCGACCCGGGTCAGGGACGCCGCCGTCGAGTAGTCGTACAGCGACAGCACCGACGGGGTGCCGGAGAGGTACGTGACCTGCTCGTCGTTCATGTACCGGTAGAGGCGCTCGGGGTCGGTGCGCATGCTGTCGTCGAGCACCACGAGCTTCTGCCCGTTGAGCAGCGCGTCGGTCATCTGCTCCACGAAGTGGTCGAACACGTAGTTGGAGAACGACAGCAGGGCCTCGTCGCCCTGACTCTTGTCCAGGGCGAACAGTTTCGCCAGGGAGTGCTGCAGATTGACCACACCCCGGTGCTCGACCAGGACGGCCTTGGGCCGGCCGGTGGTGCCGGAGGTGTAGATGGCGTAGGCCAGGTCGGTGCTGGTGACCGGGGTGACGGGCCGGTGCGTGGGCAGGCCGTCCAGCGGCAGCCGTTCGATGTCCAGGACCGGGCGGGTGTCCTCGGCCGACAGGGCGCGCAGCCGTTCACCGTGGGCCTCGTTGGTCACCACGATCCGGGACCGGGTGTCCTGGAGCATGAAGGCGATCCGGTCGTCGGGGTAGGCGGGGTCGATCGGCACATAGGCCGCACCGGCCTTCCACACCGCGAGGATGGCCGTGATCATCAGCTCGTTCTTGTCGAGCACCAGGCCGACCATGTCGCCCGGCCGCAGCTCGGCCGTGCTCCGCAGGTGGTGGGCGAGCCGATTGGCCCGCTCGTCCAGCTCGCGGTAGGTCAGCCGGCGGTCGCGGTAGACCAGGGCGATCTCGTCGGGCCAGGCCGCCGCCTTCTCCTCGAACACGGCGTCCAGCGTCCGGTCGTCCGGGAACGGGGCCCGGGTACGGTTCCACGCGTCGAAGCGCTCGACCACGGCGGGCGAGACGTACTCCAGCTCGTCGACCGGCCGGCCGATGTCGTCCGCGACCTGGGCGAACAGAGTGCGCGCGACGTCCAGGAGATGGTCGATGGTGGCGTCCTCGAACAGCTCGCCCGCGTACCACAGGGTGACCGTGAACTCGTCGCCCTCCTCGCGTGCGACGACGGCGACGGGGTAGTCCACCTTGTCGGCGTCGTACGCCTTCTCGAACCTCAGGAACTCGTCGTACTCCCCTGCCTCGTCGAGGAGTTCAGGGTAGTTCTCCAGGACCAGCAGCGTGTCGAAGAGCCGGCGCTTCATCCCGCCGGTCTCCAGCCGTCCCAGCTCCACCACGCTCTTGCTGTTCATGGTGTTCACGGTGGCCTGGATGTCGCCGAGCACCGCGCCCACGCTCCGGCCGGCCTGCTCGTCGTGGTCCACCACGAGCGGCAGAGTGTTGATGAACAGCCCCACCGAGTTCTCGACGCCGTCGACCGGGACGTTGCGTCCGGAGACGATGGTGCCGACCACCGTGGTGTTCCCGCCGCCGACGGCGTACAGCACCTTGTGCCACACGAACTGCAGTACGGAGTGCAGGGTGACGGAGCGGTCGGCGCACACCGCCTTGAGCCGCGCCGTCAGGTCCGCACCGAGGCCGAGCCTTCTCGTCCGGTGCTCCTGGACATGGCTGTAGTCGCCGAGGTCGACCTGGTGACGGAGCTCCTCCTTGAGCAGTCCGCCGAAGTCGCCTCGCTCGTCGATGCGTTCGACCTGGCGCAGCCAGTGCTCGACGTCGTCGTCGCGGTGCGCCTCCCAGTAGCGCTGGGCCGCCACGTACGCGTGGTCCGTCTCCGGTGCGACCTCCTCGCCCTTGAGCAGACGCAGGTACACCCGGTGCACGTCGTCGTGGAGGACCGGCAGGCTCCAGCCGTCCATGACGAGGTGGTGGCAGCTGAAGATCAGGGAGAACAGCTCGTCGCTCTGCCGGATCAGGTGGACGCGGAACATCCGGCCCTCGGCCGGGTCGTACGGCTCCGTCCGGTCCCGTTCCTGGATCTCCCTGATCCGCGCGTCCTGTTCGGCCGGGTCCGCCACGTCGCCGAGGTCGACGAACCGCCAGTCGACCGGCCGGTCCTCGCCGTCGACGATCTGCAGCGGCTCCTCGGCCCACTCGAAGCGCACGCGCAGGGCGGGGTACTTGCGCTGCGCGAACTCCCACGCCTCACGCATCAGTTCGGGCCGCAGCGCACAGCGGTAGCGGTGCACCGACTGCATGACGTAGGCGTCGTCGCCGCCCCTGCTCCGCAGGGCGTGGTACAGCAGCCCCTGCTGGAGGCCGTTGGCGCGCAGCCGGCAAAACGTCCCGCCGTCCGGGTCCTGTTCGGGGTCCTGCCCGGCATCCGGCCGGGGGTGCCGGTCCAGATGGCGGGCCAGCTCGCCCAGCGTCCGGTGCTCGAACACGTCCTCCACCGTGACGAAGGCGCCCAGCCGCTGCCGTACCCGGGCGATGAGCAGGATGCAGGAGATGCTCTGGCCGCCGAGCCGGAAGAAGTCGTCGCCGTCGCCGATTCCGGCCGCCGGTATGCCGAGGACCTCGCTCCAGATGTCCCGCAGCGCCTCGATCGCGCCGCCGGCCGGGCCCTCCGGGCGGTCGCCGCGTGAGTCAGGTCCCCCGGCCCGTGCCGGACCGGCGGGGCGGACGAGGTCCACATCGGGCAGTGCCCGCCAGTCCACCTTGCCGTTGACGTTGACCGGGATGGTGTCCATACGGATCATCCGGGCCGGGACCATGATCCGGACGAGCCGCTGTCCGAGGAACTCCAGCAGCTCCTCCTCGGTGACCTCGGCCGAGGGCTCGGTGGTGTAGTAGCCGACGAGGTGGCGGTCGTCGGAGCCGCCGGCCCCTTCCCGGGCCACCACGGAGCACTTGCGCACCCCGGGGAACTCGGTGGCCTGCGCCTCGATCTCGCCGGGCTCCACCCGGACACCGTTCAGCTTGAGCTGGAAATCGCTGCGGCCCATGAACTCGACCTCGCCGGACGGCAGGACCCGGGCCAGGTCGCCCGTCCGGTACAGGCGCGCGTTGTCCCCGGACGCCTTCTCCCGCTCCGACTGGAACGGATTCGACGTGAACCGCTCGGCGGTCAGGCTCTCGCGGTTGAGGTAGCCGGGCGCGATACCGGAGCCGCCGATGTACAGCTCGCCGATGGCGCCGATGGGCAGCTGCTTGAGGTTCTGGCTCAGCACGTACCACTTCACGTTCCGCAGCGGACGGCCGATGCTGCGGTCCTTGCGCTCCGTGACGCCCGGCGCGAATTCCTTGACGGCGGTGACGAACGCCGCCTCGGTGAAGGCGTATTCATTGACGACACGGCCGGAGAATCTCTCGCGCAGCCGGCGCAGACCCGCCGCGGTCAGCTCCTCGCCGACCAGCAGCAGCTTCTTCAGGCTCGTACATCGCCCCAGGTCGAAGTGCTGGAGCACCGATCCGGTGGCGTTGAGATACGTCACCCCGTGCCGCTCCAGATACGCGGGGAAGCGGTCCGGGTCCAGCCTGATCTCGTCTGGGACGATCACCAGCGTCTGGGAGTTGAGGAGGGCGATCAGGGTCTGCCGCAGATGCGGCTCGAACACGTAGGAGGCGTAGAGCGCGACCCGCTCCTCGCCGGGCCGCCGCATCTCGTAGCGCTCGGACAGGTCGGTGATGCTGTTCACGACGCTGTCGTGGAACTTGGGGACGCCCTTCGGCACACCCGTGGTGCCGGAGGTGTAGGTCACGTACGCGAGGTCGCCGCTGCCCGCGGACAGCACGGGCTTCGTCGCCGGGGCGCCCGCGGCCTCCAGCCCGACGAGCACCGTCTCGATCTCGATGATCCGCACCTCGGCGTGCCCGGCCCCGAGCGTCTCCCTGAGCCGGGCCGCGTGGCGCCGGTTGGTGACGATCCCGGCCAGCCCGGTGTCTCCGACGACGAACCGGATCCGCTCGGCCGGGTAGGCGGGGTCGATCGGTACGTAGGCCGCGCCGGCCTTCCACAGCCCGAGAGCGGCCACGACCCCCAGGTCGCTCTTGTCCAGGTACATCCCGACCAGCTGCTGCGGGCGCACCCCCAGCTCCGGCCCCAGCAGCCAGTGCGCGAACCGGTTGGCCCGCTCGTCCACCTCGCGGTAGGTCAGCCGGGTGTCGCCGAAGACGACGGCCTCCCGGACCGGGGACCTGCGCACGGCCTCCTCGAAGAGGTCGTCGAGCCGCTTGCCCCTGGGGAAGTCGCCGTCGGTGGCGTTCCACTCGTCCAGCTGCCGCCGCTGGTCCTCCGACACCAGCTCCAGGTCGGCGACGAGCTGCCCGGGCCGGTGGAGGAACTGGCCCAGGACCTCGCGCACCACGTCGAGGACACCGGCGATGGTCCGGTCCTCGAAGAGCTCTCCCGCGTAGGCCAGCGTCCACCGCAGGTATCCGTCCGCCTCGATGTCGCGGACGACGACCACGAGCGGGGAGGAGGGCAGCTCGGCCAGGTCCACGTCCCGGTCGGCGAGGACGAGCAGGGCGTCGAACAGGCCGCGGCCCAGCACCTCTTCCGCGTCGACGTACGCGTCCTTCCGGCCCACCTCGGCGCCCAGTTCCCGTACGGCCTCGCGGCACGTGCGGCCGGCCTGCTCTACATGGTCGACGATGACCGGGAGCACCGGCGCCCGCCGCACGTCGGCGGCATCGGCGGCTCCCGTGGCTCCCGTGGCTCCCGTGGCTCCCGTGGCTCCCGTGGCGTCGACGAGTGCGGCCACCGTCCGGTTTCCGTGGCCGTAGGCGCGCATGACGGCGTGCAGCGCCGCCAGCGCGAAGGCCGCGACAGGCGCTCCGTCGTCCTCGCGCAGCGCGTTCCGGAGCGCGGTGTAGTCCTGCCCGTCCACGCGCAGGTCCTGCCGTTTGGTCGCTCGTACGGCGGGGTCGTCGTCCCGCACCGCGATCTTGTTGCGCCACTCGTCCTTGAGGAGCATCTCGAGATCGCAGCGCTCGCTGGACACTCGTGCGACGCGGGCGGACCAGTCCGTGCCGGCCGTCAGGTTTCCTGCTGACTTCATTCGTAGGCTCTCCGTCGTGCGGAATCGAGCGGCCCGCGGCGGTGGGCAGGTCCGCCGCGGGCCGCGAAGGTCAGAGAACGCGCTGGACCAGGGGCCGGCCGGCGGTGCACGGCCTGGGCCGAGATCCGCCGGACAGCCCCTGCGGGTCGTACGCCGTGGCGGGCGGCGCCCTCAGGCCGCGAGCGACCCGAGGCTGCGGGCCAGCGCCTCGATCGCCAGGTCGATCTCGCTCTCGGTGATCGTCAGCGGCGGGCGGAAACGCAGGCCGCTCTCTCCGCACGGCAGCGCGATGACGTGGTGGTCCCGGTACATCCGGCCCAGGAGGTCGTCGCGGACCCCGGCGTCCGGCAGGGTGATCGCGCACATCAGACCGCGGCCGCGGGCGTTGCTCACGACGGCCGGGTACTCGGTGGCCAGGGCCTCCAGGCCGTCGAGAAGGTACTTGCCGCGCCGCGCGACGGAATCGAGGAGTTCGGAGTGCTCGATCGTCTCCAGGATCCGGGTGGCGCGGACCATGTCGGCGAGGTTCCCGCCCCAGGTCGAACTGATCCGGGAGGAGACGGCGAAGACATGGTCCGCGACCTCGCCGATCCGGCCGCCGCCCATCACCCCGCACACCTGGGTCTTCTTGCCGAAGGCGACCAGGTCGGGCCGCAGGCCGAGTTGCTGGTACGTCCAGGGCGTGCCGGTGATCCCGCCGCCGCTCTGCACCTCGTCGAGGACGAACAGGGCGTCGTACTCGTGGCACAGCCGCTGCATCGCCTGGAGGAAGCCGGCGCTGAGGTGGTTGTCCCCGCCCTCGCCCTGGATCGGCTCGGCGATGAAGCAGGCGATCATGCCGTCGGCGGCCCGGAAGGCGTCCTCGGCGGCCCGCAGGGCACGCTCTTCCGCCTCCTGGTTGGCGCGCGCGTGCTCGCCGAGCGGATGCAGCAGCGCGGGGGCCGGGATCCTCGGCCAGTCGAACTTGGGGAAACGGTCGGTCTTCGCCGGGTCGGTGTTGGTCAGCGACATGGTGTAGCCGCTGCGGCCGTGGAACGCCTGCTCCAGGTGCAGCACCTGGAGCCGGTTCGCCGCCCGCTCGTCGAGACCCAGCCGCTGCGCCTTCCAGTCGAAGGCGGCCTTGAGCGCGTTCTCGACGGCCAGCGCGCCGCCGTCCACGAAGAACAGGTGCGGCAGCGCTGGGTCGCCGAGCACCCGGGCGAATGTCCGGACGAAACGGGCATACGGAACCGTGTACATGTCCGGGTTGGACGGCTTGTTGACGGCCGCGGCGGCGAGTTCCCGCATGAAGTCCGGATCTTCGGTGATACAGGGCGGATTGATGCCGAGCGGCGCCGAGGCGAAGAAAGAGAAAAGGTCGAGATAGCGATCCCCGGTCACCCCGTCGACCAGCCAGGAGCCCTGGCTCTCGGACAGCTCGAGCACCATGTCGTAGCCATCCACGAGCACATGGGGACGGAGTGCGCCACGTACGTCCCCGGCGCACAGATCCGCCGTCCCGGAATGGTCGGACCCAGGTAAATGTCCCTGTTCACTCATATTCGAATACTCCTGTAGAGGCAATGCCGACCCGGCTTTCCGCGGCGGCGAATTCCACATTCGCGGACCGATGCTAATCGGCACTCGTCTTCACCCCCTCCCCGACCTCTCTCATGCTTCTCTCCACATTGTCTTCGGGATCATCCGGGGCATTGGATCTCCACGATCACGCGACGACTGATATTGTCCGGCGCGGCAATCCGACTTGGCCGGTCCCGGTATTTCTTCGAGTGTTCGGGAGATCACGAAATGGCCTGTTCCGACTGGGGCGATGCCCGTCGCCGTATGCTGCTCGACCCCACCGCCGTCAACCTCAACACCGGCTCCGCGGGCCCGCTCCCGCGCGCCGTCTTCGACCACGTCACCGGGCTGCGCGCCCGCCTCGCCCACGCGCCGATGGACTTCCTGCTGCGCGAGGTCCCCGGACGGCTGTGGCAGGCGCGCGAGAGCCTCGCCGGCTTCGTGGGAGGCGACCCGCACCGGCTCGCGTTCACCACCAACGTCACCGGGGCCGTCAATCTGGTGGCGACATCGCTGCCCCCGCTCGCCCCTGGCGAGATCCTGATGACCGACCACGAGTACCCGCCGATGCGCTGGTGCTGGGAGCGCACGGCCCGGCGGCAGGGCCTGTCGGTCAGGACGTTCCCGCTGCCGGAGATGCCCGAGAGCCCCGCGGAGATCGTCGACGCCGTCGTCGCCACGCTGGGGCCGCGGACGCGAGTCCTCTTCCTCAGCCACGTACTGTCGGCGACCGGCCTGATCCTGCCGGTCCGGGAGCTGTGCGAGGAGGCCCGCCGGCGCGGGATCGTCACGGTGATCGACGGCGCCCACGCGCCCGGGTACGTCGATCTGGACCTGGCCCACATCCCGTGCGACTTCTATGTGGGCAGCGGGCACAAATGGCTCCTCGCTCCCACTGGGGTCGGCTTCCTCCACATCGGCCCGGGGCGGGCGGGCGACCTGGAGCCGGCGCAGGTGAGCTGGGCCTACGAGCCGCCGCCGGGAAGCGATCCGGACCGGCGCGACCGGTTCGGCAGCACCCCCCGGCTGCGCCGGCTGGAGTGCGAGGGCACCCGCGACCTGTGCCCCTGGCTGACCGTGCCGGAGGCGATCGGCTTCCAGGCCGGACTGGGCCACGACAGGATCCGCGCCCGCAGGCGCGAGCTGGCCGATCACGCCCGCCGACGCCTGACCGACGGGCTGGGGCTGAGACCGGCTACCCCAAAACCGTCATCCCTGTCCGGTGGAATGGCGGCATTTCACCTGCCCGCGACCGTACGAGCGGACGAGGTGCGCCAGGGCCTCTGGGAACGTTTCCGGATCGAGACCGCCGCGTCCGATGGACCGAACGGGCCACTCCTGCGAATATCGGCGAATTTCTACACCACCGAAGAGGAAATCGATCACCTGGCGGACGCCCTGAAGGATCTCCTGGCGGGCTGAGTGCGGTGCACCCGTTCCGGCACTTCACCACGGCGTCGTCCACCGCCTCGGCACCACGGACCCGTCAGGCCACCCGCCCGATTTCCACGACATTAACGGAGTGGGATCCGGACAACCCCTCACCGCCACCTGGACGGGACCGATGAAATATGGCCGACGCATTCGACATTCCGCCCCGAAACCATGGTGATCGCCTCCCCCGAATCTATTCGAAAGGTGATGCCGCTGGTACGGTGACCGCGTCGATCATCCGACCCGCCGAGTTCCTCGCGTATCGACTCGGCCGCACATCGAATATTTCAAGGTTCAAAGAATGATCGCCGTTCCGGGAGAAGTCCGCGGGAAGCGGGCGACGTCAGGGAACAGGGGACACGGCGGTATCGCGAGAGGTACGGAGGTACGGCCGGCCCCAACCGCTCCGGCGGCGGGCCGAGGCCGCCCGTACCGCCGGACATCGAACCGCCGGAGCCACCGGAGCCACGAACGGAACGAACGAACCCTCGCCGACGCATGACAGCGAGACAGCGAGACAGCAACGGACGACAGCAAGAACGGGAACGGGGTGCCGGAGCGAACCGGTCCCGAAACGCTCTACAAGGAGTCTCCATGGTCACAGCAGTCAGCAGCACCCACGACGTCCAGGCGAAGGCGGAGCACGCCCTCGCGCGCTGCGGAGTCGAACTCGGCGCGGTCAAGGGCGACGCGCTCACCGCCCGGACGCCGGTCACCGGCGCCGCCCTCTTCGGCCTGCGCGCCCACACCCCCGCGGAGGTCGACCAGGCCGTCGAGGCCGCGCACGCGGCGTTCCTGGAATGGCGGACCACTCCGGCACCGGTGCGGGGCGCGCTGGTCAAGCGGTTCGGCGAGCTGCTCACCGAACACAAGCAGCATCTGGCCGACCTGGTCACCGTCGAGGCCGGCAAGATCCGCTCCGAGGCACTCGGCGAAGTGCAGGAGATGATCGACATCTGCGACTTCGCGGTGGGCCTGTCCCGGCAGCTCTACGGCCGGACGATGCCCTCCGAACGCCCCGGCCACCGGCTGATGGAGACTTGGCACCCCCTGGGCGTGGTCGGCGTGATCTCCGCGTTCAACTTCCCGGTCGCCGTATGGGCGTGGAACGCCACGGTCGCCCTCGTCTGCGGTGACACCGTGGTCTGGAAGCCGTCCGAACTCACCCCGCTGACCGCGCTGGCCTGTGCCGCCCTCCTGGACCGCGCGGTGGCGGAGACCGGTGCCCCGGCGCACCTCAACCAGGTCGTTCTCGGCGCCGCGGAGATCGGCGAGCGGCTCGTGGACTCCCCGCTGGTGCCGCTGGTCAGCGCCACCGGCTCGACCCGGATGGGCCGCGCGGTCGGCCCGCGCGTGGCCGCCCGGTTCGGTCGCAGCATCCTGGAGCTCGGCGGGAACAACGCCGCCGTGGTGACCCCGTCGGCGGACCTCGATCTCACCGTCAACGCGGCGGTGTTCGCCGCGGCGGGCACGGCCGGCCAGCGGTGCACCACGCTCCGCCGGCTGATCGTGCACGCCGATGTCGCGGACACCCTCGTCGAGCGGCTCACCGCCGCCTACCGCCGGCTCCCCGTCGGCGACCCCTTCCAGGACGCCACCCTGGTCGGCCCCCTCGTGAACGAGGCCTCCTACGACAGGATGCGCGAGTCGCTCGACCGCGCGGTCCAGGACGGCGGCACCCTGTGCGCCGGCGGCGAGCGGGCGCTGTCGGACGCGGCACCGGACGCCTTCTACGTCCGGCCCGCCCTCGTCCGGATGCCCGCGCAGACCGCCGTCGTACGGGAAGAGACCTTCGCGCCCATCCTGTACGTCCTCACCTACCGCGACCTCGACGAGGCGATCCGGCTGCACAACGACGTGCCGCAGGGGCTGTCCTCCGGCATCTTCACCGCCGACCAGAGCGAGGCGGAACGTTTCCTGGCCGCCGACGGCGCGGACTGCGGCATCGTCAACGTCAACATCGGCACCTCGGGTGCGGAGATCGGCGGCGCGTTCGGCGGCGAGAAGGAGACGGGCGGGGGCCGCGAGTCCGGCTCCGACGCCTGGCGGGTGTACATGCGCCGCGCGACCAACACCGTGAACTACTCCGGGCGGGTGGCACTGGCCCAGGGCGTGGACTTCTCCCAGTAGGAACGGACGGGGCCTGGGCCGGGCAGGGGGGCGACCCAGGCCCAGGCCCAGGGGCCCAGGGCCCCAGAGCGAGGGTCGAACGGTCGTTCAGGCAGCAGCAAGGCCATCGCTCAGCACTGTCTGGGCCGGAGGGGTGGGGACACATGCGTCGCGAAACGACAGCCACGACCACGCTCGCGTTGGCGTGCGCGGCCCAGTTCATCGTCATATTCGACATCTCGGTGATCACCGTGGCGTTGCCGTCGATCCAGCGGGATCTCGGTTTCGCCCCGGCGAACCTGCAATGGGTGGTCAGCGGCTACACGCTGGCCTTCGCCGGCCTGCTGCTGCTGGGCGGCAGGCTGGCCGATCTCTGCGGGCACAAGCGGGTGTTCGTCAGCGCGCTGACGGCGTTCACCGCCGCCAGTCTGGTCGGCGGCCTCGCGACCGTCCCGGCGGTACTGATCGCGGCGCGCGCCGCGCAGGGGGTCGCCGCCGCCGCGCTCGCCCCGCTCGCCCTGACCATGCTCACCACCACGTTCCCCGAGGGCCCGCTGCGCACCCGGGCGTTCACGATCTGGACGGCGCTGGGTCTGGCGGGCGGCGCCTCGGGAAACCTCTTCGGCGGCGTACTGACCGAGTACCTGACCTGGCGGTCGATCCTGCTGGTCAACGTCCCTCTGGGGGTACCCGTGATCCTCGTCGCCGCCCGGTTCCTCACCCGGCGGGACACCTCCGCGCATGGCGTCCGGCTCGATGTGCCCGGGGCGGTGCTGGCCACGGTCGCCCTGATCATGCTCACCTTCGGCATCGCGCAGGCCCACACCCACGCCTGGACCGACCTCGCGACCGCGCTGCCCCTCCTCGGCGGGACCGCCGCGCTCGCCGCCTTCGTGGCCGTCGAGACGAAACTGGCCCCGCAACCCCTCATACCACCGCGCCTGTTCAGGCTGCCGGGAGTGAGCCGGGGCAACCTGGCGATGCTGCTGGGGGGCGCGTGCTTCCACATACCCATGTGGTACTTCCTGACCCTGACCATGCAGGACGTCCTCCACTACAGCGCCGTACAGACGGGCCTCGGGTTCCTGCCGCACACGGTGGTGATGCTGCTGGTCGGGCTGTTCCTGACCCCGCGGCTGATGCGGTTCGTCCAGCCCCGGATCCTGATCGCCACCGGTGCGCTGATCGCCGCCGGGGGTTTCCTGTGGCAGAGCGGCATCACCCCGAGCAGCGGGTACGGCACCGGCATCCTCGGCCCGGCGGTCCTGGTCTCGTTCGGCACCGGCCTGGTCGGTACCCCGGTGAGCACCACCATCACCAACGGGGTCGCGTCCGCCGACGCCGGCGCCGTCTCCGGGCTGCTGAACACGACCCGGCAGTTCGGCGGGGCATTCGGCCTCGCCGTTCTGCTCACCCTCACCGCGACGCACGCCACCGACGCACCCGCGGTGCTCGCGGACAGCTACCAACGCGCGTTCCGCGGCATCGCCGTCATACTCCTCGCGCTCGCGGCGCTCGCCCCCCTGCTGCCCGCCCAGCACCTGGCGGGACGCCGGCGCCCGGTGGAGACCGGCCCGTCTGCGGAGGACCGCCGCGACCCGCGAAACGTCCAGTGAGCCGACCCGAAAGCTCGCCCGGCCGCCGGTCCCCGGCCGTCTGTCACTGACGGCATACCCGCGCCACCGGCGAGCAGCTCCAGTGGCAGACCATCCCCGCGAGACCGATGATGAGAGGAAAGGCGGCGGGGCAGGCGAGCATGCGAGACGTTCTCCGATTGCCGGATACGTCGACTGTTTCGACTGACGGGACATCACTTACCTTGTTCCATAGACCAGTCGTCGCTCGTTCACGCCATTCGCGTCAGAGGAACCTCACCGACATCGAGGGAGCCCCCATGCCCACTGCGGAACAGGTGCCCGACATCCTCTCGCCCGAGTTCGCCGCGGACCCCTACCCCGTGTACCGCCGGATGCGCGACACCGCGCCCCTCATCTGGCATGAGGCCACGCGAAGTTACCTCGTCTCGCGCTACGAGGACGTCGAGCGGGTCTTCAAGGACAAGCGCGGCGAGTTCACCACCGACAACTACGTGTGGCAGGCCGAGCCCGTCCACGGCAAGACGATCATCCAGCTCAGCGGCCGCGAGCACGCCGTACGCCGCGCGCTCGTCGCCCCCGCCTTCCGGGGTGCGGATCTCCGCGAGAAGTTCCGCCCCGTCATCGAGCGCAACGCACGCGAACTGATCGACACCTTCCGGGAGTCCGGCTCCGTCGACCTGGTGGACCGGTTCGCCACCCGCTTCCCGATCAACGTGATCGTCGACATGCTGGGCCTCGACAAGGCGGACCACGCCCGCTTCCACCGCTGGTACACCTCGATCGTCGCCTTCCTTGGCAACCTCTCCGCGGACCCGGAGGTGGCCGAGACGGGAAAGCGGACCCGCGCCGAGTTCTCCGCGTACATGCTGCCGATCATCCGGGAGCGCCGCGAGAACCTGGGCGAGGATCTGCTGTCCACGCTCTGCGCCGCGGAGATCGACGGGGTACGGATGAGCGACGAGGACATCGACGCGTTCTGCAGCCTGCTGCTCACCGCGGGCGGCGAGACCACCGACAAGGCGGTCTCCGGCATCTTCCTGAACCTGCTGCGCCACCCCGACCAGCTCGCCGCCGTCCGCGCGGACCACGACCTGATCCCGCGGGCCTTCGCCGAGACCCTGCGGTACACCCCGCCGGTCCAGATGATCATGCGGCAGTCGGCGACCGAGGTGGAGCTCAGCGGCGGCACCGTACCGGCCGGCGCGACCGTCAACTGCCTGATCGGCGCGGCCAACCGCGACGAGAGCCGCTACCGCGATCCCGACCGCTTCGACATCTTCCGCGACGACCTGACGATCTCGACCGCCTTCTCCGCCGCCGCCGACCACGTCGCCTTCGCCCTCGGCCGGCACTTCTGCGTCGGCGCGCTGCTCGCCAAGGCGGAGGTCGAGACCGGTGTCGCCCAGCTGCTGGACGCCATGCCCGACGCCCGCCTGGCCGAAGGCTTCACCCCGGCTGAAACGGGCCTCTTCACCCGAGGCACCGTGAGCCTGCCGGTGCTGTTCACCCCCGCGACGACCGCCTGACCGCCCACCGTCCCGGCCGAAGCCCGGCGGCCCGCGGTCCGACGGCCCGGCAACCACGGGACACGGGCGCCGCAGCGTCGTGACGCCAAGCGCCCCTTAACGCACGAAGACCCCAGCTAGGCTGGGGTCTTTCGTTGGTGTCCGAGGGGGGACTTGAACTCTCCACTCGGGCACCAGCCTCCACCCACTCTGACCTGGGGAAACGCCCGTCGACAGGCTTCATTTCGACGGGCGTTTCTCCTGTTCTTTCCTGCTGTTTCAGGACCTCTCGGGCCCCTGTTGGTCATGCGTTGGTCACATGACCAACCCTCGGGCCCTGGCCCTGATCAGGACTTTTCGATGACCTCGAAGATATCGGCGTCCGTCTCCTGCTGCCACGCCGGAAGGCCCGGCCAGTCAGCGACATACCCCGGCTTGGGGCTCTCGAAGTGCTTGAACATCTGCGCCGTCCAGCACGTCGCGACGAACCGGCCCTTCTGCTCCCGAGAGAGCTTGGACGCGTGACCGCCACTGACCTCGATGAACTGGCGAACCTGTTCGTAGACGGCGCCTGCGGCGTCACGCTCCCACTGCGGGGTGTCATCCCAGGGCGTGACGTACCCGGGCTTCGGCTCCCCGGGGAAGTGGCGGTGCACTCCTTCGATCCAGGCTTCCCGGAACACCCGTGCGCCTTCGACCTGCGACATGCCATCCCCTCTCGTCACGACGTGCTCAATGTGGCGATCTCCGCCCCCAGCTCCGCTACCCGACGGTCCCTGCTCAGGGGGCCGAACTCATCGCACAGGGCACGGAGTCTACGGGCGACGTACCCGGACGATGATGCTTGGGCCAACCGGATGGCTTCCCGTCCGTACGCGACGACCTGTTCGGGGTCACGGCGCTTCGCCCCGACAGCGGCAAGGTCGGTCAGGACCGCTCCCCTCCGCCGGTACGACTGTCCGGAGGCGAGGGCGGTCTGGGCGAGTGCCTTCTTGAGGGTCTCTTCCGCCAGGTCGAGGCGGCCGAGCTGTACGTAGCGGGCTCCCCGCTCTTCGGCCAAGCGCGTGCCATCGAAACGCAGCCAGCCCCCGTTGACGCTGTTGATGGTCAGCTCCAGCACGCGCTCGGCCTCGTCCAGTGCGCGCTCGCAGGCGGTCAGGTCGCCCATGCCGGCGTACGCCTCGGCCTGGACCGCAGCGACCCAGTGCCGGGTGGCCAGGTTGCTGTCTCCCCGCCGGGCCAGTCCTTCCGCCGCCCCGAGGATCTGGGCCGCTTCTCGGTGCCGGTGCTCGTACACGTCTACGTAGGCGTGCCGCACGAGGGCACAGGCCCACAGGTCGAAGGCCCCCGCGTCCTTGCTGACGGATGCCGCCAGGGAGTACGCCGCCGCCGCGTCGGCGTACCGGTTGGCGTCGAAGGCGACTTCTCCGGCGAGCTGGAAGAGGTCGGCCGCCGCGTTCAGGAGCGGGCGGGAGTTGCCTCGGGTGTCCCCCAGGGCTTCGTTCAGTGTCGAGAGCTGGTCACGGACGATGGGGTAAACGGAGCCCTTGGAGCGGGCCAGTTGGTAGACCTGCCAGAGGTGGCCGTTCATCCGGGAGAAGTCGGCGGGTGCTCCTCTGCGTACTCCCTCGGTGAGAACCTCGGCTTCGTCCAGCGGCAGAGCGGCCAAGGCTCCACTGACGGTGAGGATGCGGAGAAATTCGCGGCGGATCATTTCGTCGGGGTCTCCCGTGCCTGGGCGGTCACTGGCCTGGTGCCCCGTGGCCTCCTGGCTGGCTGCTTGTGGCTGCTCCAGGAGGACGTCAAGCTCGGCGAGAGTGACTTCGAGGGCGATGGCCAAGCCCCGTCGCTGGGGCGGCTGAGGCTTGATCCTGCCGCTTTCCCAGCGCCCGACCGTGGTGCGGTCCACTCCGAGTGTCTCGGCCAACTTCTCCTGACTGTAGCCCAGGGCCTTGCGCCGTTCCGCCAGTCCCATGACGGCCCCTTCCACTGACCTGAACGTGCGGCATTCGCGTGCACGGATCTGCCACAAGCCTGCCGCATGGATGCCGTGGAGTGCTTGGACTCCCTCCGGTTTTCTTGGAGTTGTCGCAAACGGGGCCGGTGATGAACCTGCGGAAGGTACGGAAATGGCAGCGCAGAACGAGATGGGCGGCGGTGACTACAGCTCCGGGCCGACCCCGGACCTGGGCGTCGAGCGGCGCGTCCTCATGACGCTTCGGGTCTCCCGTGACTCGGGCCGCACCTGGGAACGGGGCACCAGCGTGAAGGAGGGAGACCCGGTCGTCATCCTCTCCAACCCGGTCCTGTACCCGCCCTGCGGCTGCGCCCGGCACTCCGGTCACGGGTCGCTGTCCGCCGGCGCTCTGCGTCCCGTCACGGTGGAGCAGAAGACGGAGTGATGCGCGGCTTGGCCCCGCTTCCCTGCCGGATTCGTTGCGACGCGGCAGCGGCCTGACTGGCTGCTGCCCCTCCCAGTCTTCCCGCCCGAGCCCTGGCGGGAGTCCCCGAAAAGAGAGAGGTAGTCCGATGGTCGAAGAGAACACCGGTTCGGTGGCCCCCGAGGGGGGTGGCCTGCTCGTCGCGAAGCGGAAGATCGTGGCCGCACGCACCCGTGCCGAGCAGGAGTCTGACGTTACCAGTGGCCGTTCCGACGGCAACGACTGACGGGAGCGCCCACGGTGCTTGACGCAGCCTCGTGGGCGGGGCGTCTGGGCGGGGACACGTTCCTCGCCCAGACGTACCACCGCTCCTACGCATACTTCCCCGGCGCCGCCGACACGGCGGGCCTGTTCTCCTGGGACGACCTGAACCGGATCATTGCCACTCAGCGGCTGGAGCCGCCTCGACTGCGCCTGTCGGCGGACGGCGAGATGGTCCCGCTCCACCGCTACGCGATCCCGACCACGAACCGCCGAGCGGTCACCTGGTCCCGCATCCAGCCGTCCGACTTCCACGCCCAGCTCAGAGACGGGGCGTCGCTGGTGCTCGATGCCGTGGAGAAGATCCACCCCGCTGTGGGGGCGGCTGCCGAGGGGCTGGAACGCTTCCTCGGAACTTCCGTGCAGGCCAACGTGTACGCCTCGTGGACCGAGCGGGAAGGCTTCGGCCGGCACTGGGATGACCATGATGTGGTGGTGGTCCAACTGCACGGCTCGAAGCGGTGGCGCCTGTGGGGGATGACCCGTGAGGCGCCCACCTTCCGGGACGTGGAGTCGCCGGAGGAGCCGGAGGGCGACCCGATGGCGGATCTCGTTCTGTCCCCGGGTGACGTGCTCTACCTGCCGCGCGGTTGGTGGCACGCGGTCACCGCTGACCAGGGGACGGAATCCCTTCACCTGACGTTCGGCATGGTCCCGCACACGGGCGCTGACCTGATGCTGTGGGTCGTCGATCAGCTCCGGGCGTCCCTCGCGCTGCGCAGGGACATTCCGCGCTTCGGCTTGCTGGCGGAACAGTCGGACTTCATTGACGCCGTGCGCCGTGAGGTGGCCGACGTGACGGCGGACCCGTGCCTCGTGGAGCGGTGGGCGGAGTCGATCGACACGACGGACCTGGGTCACGCGATTCCGTCCCTGCCCTACGTGGGCGGACTCCCCGCCCAGCGGGACATCACGGTCAAGCTGACCGCTCCGAGGGGGCGCTTGACGGCGAACCCGAAAGAGGGCACGGTCACCTTCTCGGCGGCCGGTACCGCGTGGGACTTCGCCGAGTCCGCCGCGCCCGCGCTGGGCACGTTGCTGACCAACAAGCCGACCACGCTCGGCGAGATGGCCGACTCGGCCGGGCTGGAGGTCGAGGAGGTGGCCGGACTGGTCTCCGTCCTCATCGACGGCCATGTTGCCGCAGTGGTGGGGACGGCGCTGTGACCGCCGCACTGTCCCTGGGGACACACCGTGTGCGTGCCGTCGGACAGGCGGCACGCACCGCCCTGGCTGCCGGTAGTCCCTGGGTGGACACAGCCCCCAACTACGCCCAGGGGCGGGCGCATGAGGAGTTGCGTCCGGTCCTCAGGGAATGTCCGGCCGTACGGGTGGCCACGAAGACGGGGTTCTTCACGGAGGAGCAGGGCCGCGCCGCCCTGGCTGACGGCGTGCTCACCAAGGAAGGGGCGGCCGGAAGGCACAGCCTTGACCGGAGCTTCGTCCGCTGGCAGACGGAGCGCTCGTTGGTCGCGCTCGGCCGCCTGGACCTGGTCTTCGTACACAACCCGGAGCACCACGACCAGAGCCTTGACCGTGCCGCTCCGCATGGGCTTATCCGGGAAGCCTTCGCGGTGCTGGAAGAGTTCGTACATGCGGGCCGGATCGGCGGGTACGGCGTCGCCACCTGGTCGGGTCTGACCTCCGAAGCGTTCACCGTTCCCGAGTTGCTCACGCTCGCCGGGCAGGCGGCGGGTTCAGAAGAGCACCACTTCGCGGGCTTGCAGATGCCCGTCAGTCTGATCATGGACACCCCGATCAGACAGGCCCTGAACGGCGGCGGGCCGTTGGCGCAGGCGAAGGACGCAGGCCTCCTCACGTTCGGCTCCGCCCCTTTGCACGGCGGGGTCCTGCTCGATGCCATGACACCCGAACTGGTGAACCTCATTCGCCCCGGCCTGTCGGCCGCAGCCGCTGCCCTGCTGGCCGCTGGCTCGTGCCCTGGCCTCGATGTCGTCCTGACTTCCGCGAGCACCCGTGAGCACTGGGACGATATGGCCAAGGTTCTGGCTACGCCGCTGACGGCCCAGGAACTCAGGAAGGTGACGAATGAACTCGCCTCAGAATGAGGAGGTACAGGCCCTGATGGAGGCCGCCCATGACAGGGCGGCCAAGGCTCTGGGGCTCACCTGCGCGGGGCCCCTGGCCTGGGGCTTCCTCGGTGTCACCCTCGGACGCCGAGCTGGAGACCGGTGGCTGCGGGTGAGCCGGACGGCGGCGAGGAACGCGGGCAGGAAACGGGGAGAGGGCATCGTCGGCGCTTCCGAGTCGGTTCCCGATGGAGTCCCCCGCCCCCGCCTGCACGGGGTGCACGACTGGACTGACGGCGAGTGGGCTTTCGAGGCGGAAGTCCTGGACTATGTCACGCAACCCGTGGTGTCTCCGGATCGGGCCGACATCGACCACGCCCCGGGGTTGCCTGACGAGTGGTGGGCCGACCTTCGCCGGGCCCTTGCCCTGCTCTCTGAAGCGGACGGGACGAAGACGACCGTCCGGGACGGGTGGATCGAACGCGCCTTCCCCCAGTTCCTCGGCGTCCCTGCCCCCGCCAACGTGGAGCGGGTGACCGGTCACGGCGACCTGCACTGGGGCAACCTCACCGCCGCGCCCCTGCGCCTGCTGGACTGGGAGCGGTGGGGACGGGTGCCCTTCGGCTATGACGCGGGTCTCCTCCACGCCAACAGCCTGCTTGTTCCCGACGTAGCCGCCCGCATCCGCAAGGAGTTCGCGCCGGTCCTCGACACCCCTGCCGGCCGAATCGGGGAACTGGCAGCCCTGGCCGAGATGCTGCAAGCCGTAGCCCGTGGCTGGTACCCCGACCTTGCACCCCACCTCGTGGCCCGTGCAGAGGCGCTCACCGGAGTGCGCCCGCCCGTCCCGGTGCACTCCGAGGTGAGCGCCTGACTGCGCCCCTATATGCCTGTCTCAGGCGCTCTCTCCGATGTGCCGGTACAAGGTGGCTCGGGAGATTCCCAGGGCCTTGGCAATGGCCGTGACGCTCTCCCCCTTGGCGTGCCGGGCGCGGGCTACGGCTAGCTTGTCGTCGTCCACGACGGAGGGGCGTCCGCCGTGGTTGCCCTTGCGGGCCGCAGCGTCCAGCCCCTCCAACGTCTTCTCCCGGATGCCCTCGCGCTCGACCTCGGCGGCCACGGCCAGGACAGCGAACACGATGGCACCCGCCCCGTTCGGGTCGTACACCCCCTGAAGGGGCCCGGAGAGAAGTTCCAACTGGATGCCGTCCGCCTGGAGGGCGGAGGACAACGTCATGAGTTCCGCCGCGTTGCGGGCAAGGCGCTTCATCTCCACCACCGTGAGGATGACCGGCTGGTTCGGGGCGGCCGTCTTGATCTCCCGCGCCAGGGCCAACGCCTTCTCCAGCTCCGGCCGCTCCTTCACCCGAGTGCTGATCTTCTCCGAGAAGACGCGGTGGCAGTCGGCACGGGCAAGCATGTCCAACTGGGACTGGAGTTCCTGCCCGACCGTGGAGCAACGGGCGTAGCCGATCCGTATTGCCGCGCCCGGCGTTACCTCGGGTGCCTGTACTGCGGGTGCGCCTTGCGTCCACGTCTTGCCGGGGTTGCGGTCGGCGGGGGTCTTCACGGTCAGTTCCGCCTTGAGCGCGGGCACGAGGGCGAAGCGGCCCGTGTGGTAGTTCGCCGCCACCTTGCCCGCTCCCGTCCGGCAGGGGCTACCGGCGGGGGCTTCGCACTTCGGGCAGGGGTGACGCTCGACCTGATCGGCCGGGGTGTTCGTGGTCATGATCGAGACAGTCTCATAAACGTGTCTCGAAAGCCAGTCGCTAGACAGATCTTTTGAGACGGGTTTCGAGACGTTGGAGTGAGGGCGAAACGGACACGGCCCGGACGGTGACGGACCGTCTCACTATCGAAGGTTTATGAGACGCCTTGCTCGTGGTCCTGGTGCTCGCGCTCATCGCCTTGAGCGGCAAGGCGCTGTGCGCCTGCCTGACGGCCGGGCGCATCGCCCTCATCTCCTCGTGAGCCATGCGGCCTGTCGGCCTCAGGTAGAGCCGCACAGCCGTTCTCTCGCCACGCCGCATGGCCGAGTCAGTCAGCGGCGAAGGAGAGGGTGAGGCACGGTCCAAGGGGGCGGCGGCGAGGGGTGGGGGTATGACCCCCTGGAGGCAAAACCGCCGACCGCCACGTCTTGGCAGCTCGGAATCCGCCACGGTTCCAGACCCCGTTGAAGCGGCGGCGAGGTGGGGAGAACCAGGAAAACCGCAGGTAGAAGGGCTGTTCCGCGCCCCCGTGAGGCTCAGGGCCTGCATAAGAATGAAGCCTTCTTGGCTTGCCGTAAGCGGCTTCACTCTGTGGCCGCGTGAGCGGCCCCCGGCCTTGTCGTGAGCCGAAGGGGCTTCGCTCTATGGGGGCGCGGCAGCGCCCCACCTGACGCTTCCTGACTTGCTTCTGTCGGCCCCCTTCGGGGGCCACTTTGTCGAAGCGGGCTTCCTGATGTGCGGCCAGAGGCCGCCCCTTCGGCTTACCTCTTCGCCGTCGCGCTTGCCGTTGTGGGGGCGCTGCCGCGCCCCGCTTCTCCTCGCCACTGCACGCGAGTACGTAAGTGGTCTCGCGCTGTCGGCCCCTTCGGGGCCGCCTTGTCGAAGCGACTTTCCGTTGTGCGGCCGGAGGCCGCCACGACTGCTTAGCCCTTCGCCGCTGAACGTACCTACGTAAGGGGCTTCATGTTGCCGGCCCCCTTCGGGGCCGCCCTGCGCATGTCCTCTATGGCGCACTTCAAGACCTACCAAGAGAGAATAAGAAGGAACGACACATCACCCCAGGTCACAACGTTGCAGCGACACAGGGCGCCTGTCGTTGAGCCACCGATCGACAGATCTCCCGTGTCGCTGCCCAGGTCGACCGACACGCATCGCGTGTCGATTAGAGCCTGAAGTGCTTGGCCGGTCGGATGCCGTGCTCATCGCACGTCCTGTCCCCGATGCCCTTCTGGAAGCGGCACTCCGGCAGCACGAGGCATCGGCGGTTCGACTCCGGCTCTATAAGGTCCCACTGTTTGGCTCGGCGCACGTGGTTGTTCACCGCGTCCTTGCTCGGCACCACGCCGTCCTTGTCGGCCAGGATCTTATTCAGCTCCCCCGGCGGGAACTCGGCGTGCCCGATCTGGTTCGCCCACCCCATGGCCGCGTACTCGACGCGGTGGCGGTATTCGAAGCGCGGGTCTCTCGCCCGCCGCTTGTACTCCTCCTGAGACACGGCGGCGAAGTCGCCTTCGAACTGGAACGGCGTACGTCCCACGTTGGTAATCCCCTTTCAGCGTGGCGCTGGGTGCGCCAGTGGCCCCCGCCGAACGGCGGGACATGCGCCCCCTTTCTTGAGGTGGTGGGTGGCCGTCGCCATCAGGCGACAGATCGGCAGTCCCGCTCGATCCAGCGGTCCACGTCGGTGGGGCGGAAGCGCAGGTGGCCGCCGATCTTGAAGGCGGGGATGTTCAGGGTTCGGTGGTTGTTGTAGACCCACGCGGGCGTCACGCCCAGGTACTCGGCAAGGTCGGTGACGCTCATCAGGCGGGTGTTCTCCAAAGGACGAGACTCCTCGGGTGGTGAAGGGCAGGGTTCCCCTCGGGGTTGCCCATCCTGAGCTATCAGTCTGGTTCCGTCAAACCCGGATGCGTCACATCTGGACTTGCCTGGTCTGGCGCATTCCCGTAGGTTCCCCCCATGACCAGTGAAGAGATCAAGCCCGAAGGTGATCCGTTCCGCCTGGGCCTGGCTGTCATGCAGCGGATCGGACCTTGGAACGTGACCATGTATCGACCTGCTGGCCACATCGATAGCGGGGGCCCTCTGGAAATCACCATCGAGCCAGCGTCCGACGGCGATCCGCAGGAGATCGCGCGGGGAATCACCACCACGGTGCTCCGGCAGATCAACACCTCTGCGCCCCCTCCCGGGGAGGCACGGGAGCGCAACCGGGAGAAGCTCGCGGCGGCCGAGATGTACGCCCTCACGAGCGTTCTGAAAGACCTGCCCGGCCGCATCACGGATGAGTACCTGGCCGTCGTCTCGGCGCTCTACGTGAGAGCTGTCGACCTCGGCCACCGGGCACCCGTGCCGCTCCTGGAAGAGCTGACCGGGACCAAGCAGGCCACGTTGAAGGGTCACCTGCGAGCGGCGCGGCAGCGTGGCTTCCTGACCAAGGTCGAAGGCAAGGCCGGCGGACAGCTCACGGACAAGGCAGTCGAAACGCTGAAGGGGATCGATGCCGAACAGGAATGACAGCCGTAACGGCTGGCACGGAACGAGGGGGAACTGACCGGGTGGCAAAGCGCGGTAACGGGCTCGGCGGGACTCCGGTGGAGATCCCGCGCACGGGTCGGCCGAACACCTGGGGCGTGCGTACGCCCCTGCACTTCAACCCCGCGACAGGCAAGAGGGAGCGCTACTGGATAGGCCGGGAGTACAAGAACAAGACCGAGGCGGAACGGGCGCTGCGCAAGTGGCACACCGACCACGAGGCAGGCACCCTCACACCCCGCTCCGACATGACGATGGGGCAGCTCATGGACGGGTGGCTGGCCAAGCACCGAGGTGAGGGCACCACGAGGGAGGGGTACGAGCCGAAAATCCGGCTGCACATCAAGCCGCACCTCGGCAAGGTCAAGGTGGTGGAGGTGACGGACGAGCGGCTGGACGAGCTGTACCGGTTCCTGGAGGCCGCGCCCATCGAGGCGAACGGGAACAAGCCGCTCGGCCCCAAGAGCGTCCGCCACATCCACAACATCGTCTCGGCGGCGCTGGACTCGGTGACCGGACCGAGGAAGCTCCTCGCGGTCAACCCGGCCCACACCGCCAACCCGCCGACCGAACGGCAGATCAAGGCGGCACAGCCGGACTTCCCCACCCTCAACGACCACGAGACGGCGCACTTCCTCAAAGAGATCTGGCAGCCGTGCGGCAACAAGGCATGCGATGGCGGGCTGACCCACCACTGTCTTCGGGACGCCCCGCTGTGGACCGCCTACGCGGCCACCTCGTGCCGACGCAGCGAAGTGCTGGGGTGGAAGTGGTCGCTCGTCCACTGGGACGAGTGCGCCATCGAACTGGCCTGGGTCGTGGTCGAGGAAGGCAACACCTACCGGCTGCGCAAGCTGACGAAGGACGGAGACGACAACGCGATCATCTACGTGGACCAAGCCGTGATGAACGTCCTCAAGTGGCAGAGGGAACGTCAGGACGCGGAGCGGGAACGCCTCGGAGATCTCTGGGTGGACCACGACCTCGTGTTCGCCCGCGACGGCTTCAAGCTGTACCGGGGCGAGGCAGGCGGACCCCAGGATCCCGAGAAGGTGTCGGCCCGCTGGCGGACGGCACGCAGCCGTCTGCACCTGCCGGACACCTTCCGGCTGCACGACTGGCGGGCGTCGAAGATCACGAACGATCTCGACAACCACGAGAACCCGGTAGAGGTCTCGGCCAACGCCCGGCACCACTCACCGGGCTACACCATGGCGCGCTACGGCAGGCGACGCGCCGAAGGAGCGAAGAAGCTGGCCGCTTCCAGCGCCAGCCGTCTCGGCCTGTCATCCCTGGTCTGACCAGGAAGTTCGCCCGACTGTTGGTCACGTGGTTGGTCACGCCACAGCCGGAGAAACAGAAAAACCCCAGATGAACTGGGGTCTCTGCTGGTGTCCGAGGGGGGACTTGAACCCCCACGCCCGATAAAGGGCACTAGCACCTCAAGCTAGCGCGTCTGCCATTCCGCCACCCGGACGGGGTGTACTGCTGGTGTCGCCTGTCTTGCTTTCGGAGTGTTTCCCGCGGCGACATGGATAACTCTATCAGGGGTTCGAGGTGGGTTTCACCAGCGTTTTCCGTGGTCAGCAGGGGGTCGGGGGGCGGATGCACGGAGGGTTGCCGGACGCGCACGGTGCGTACGAGGTGCGGGAGGCGCGCGGGTCGGCGCGTGGGTCGTACGGGTGCAGGGGGTACGCGAGGCCTGCGAGACCAGGGGTACGCGCATCAGCGCCGCCCCGCGAGAGGGGCGGGTCAGCGGACCTCGGCGAGGCGGGCCGAGACGACCACGTTGTCCGCATAGCCGCCACCCTCGGCGTACGGACCACCGCAGGTGATGAGACGCAGCTCCGGGGCGCCGGTGGAGCCGTAGACCCGCTCGGCGGGGAAACGGTCCTTCGGGACGAGTTCGACGCCGTACACGGTGAAGACCGCGGTGCGTCCGTCGGCGCGGGTGATCTCGATCGGCTGCCCCTTGGTGAGCGCGCCGAGGTCGTAGAAGACGGCGTGGCCCTCGGCGGTGTCGACGTGGCCGACGACCACGGCGGTGCCGCGTGCGCCGGGGGTGACCGAGCCGGTGAACCAGCCGGCGAGGTTGCGGTCGTCCGGGGGCGGGGCGGCGATCCGGCCGTCGGCTTCCAGGCCGACCCGGGCCACCGGGGCGTCGACGCCGACCGCCGGGACCCGCACCCGGACGGGCGGAGCGGCCGGCAGCGGGGCGGGAGCCGGAGGGGCGGCGCGCGAGGCGGCGACCCCGGCCCGGGCGGGCAAGGGTGCCGCGGCGGGGGCGGGGCGCGGGGGCCCGTCGGCGGGCTCGTCCGTCAGGCCGCCGCGGAGAAGGTGCACACCGATGAGGAAGACGACGGCGACGGCGCCCCAGGCACCGCGCAGGCCCGGCCCGCTCCGGCCGCTCTGGTCGCTCTGCCCGTACACGTGAAGCCCTCTCCTTGATCTGTCCCGGTCTGTTCCAGCGGTCCTATCCGGTCGGTTCCGAACGGAGGCCGGTCCGGCGGACCGT
Source organism: Streptomyces sp. NPDC048718 (assembly GCF_043198875.1). Classification (NCBI taxonomy): domain Bacteria; kingdom Bacillati; phylum Actinomycetota; class Actinomycetes; order Kitasatosporales; family Streptomycetaceae; genus Streptomyces; species Streptomyces sp. NPDC048718. The sequence goes on along the minus strand of NZ_JBICVG010000007.1, from coordinate 27,706 downwards.
ACGGAATACGGCGCCCCTCCTCCCCGGTCCTCGTCATACCGGGAAGAAGGGGCTGTCTTCGGAGGCTTCCCTCAGCCCTCGGTGCGCTCGCGGCGGCGCGTCAGGACGACGGCCGCGCCCAGCGCGCCGGCGATCAGGACGCCACCCGCGACCGCCGCGGCGGTGCCGAGTCCGGCGGGACCGCCGTCGGAGGCGCTGTCGCCGGAGACGCTGCCGAAGCCGGCGTTCACGCCCTTGTGGGCGTCGAACGGCGGGCGGCCCTCGTGGTCGCGGCCGCCCATCCACTCGTGCTCATGGTCTCCACCGTGGTCGCGCCCATGGTCACGGCCGTAGTCCCGGCCGTGGTCACGCCCCGGCTCGTGACCGTGGTCGCGGCCCGGCTGGTCGTGGCCACCGCCCCCGACGACCGTGAGGGTGGTGCTGCCGCGTTCGCCCTTGCAGTCGAAGGTCACCTCGAACCGCTCGCCGTGCTTGAGGCCGGGATCGACGCGGGCGGTGCCCGGCCGCCCGTCCCGCAGGGTGAGCGAGTCGAAGGCGTCGGACTCGACGTTCACCACCGGCGCCCGGCATCCGTCCGCCTTGAGGGTGACGGTGCCGCCGGGAGCGACCTGCCGGGGAGTGACGGAGAAAGCGAACGAACCACTGCCGTGTCCGCTGCCCTCCGGCTTCGGGAAGCCGCCGGTGAAGCCGCCGTTCTCCCTCGGGAAGCCTCCCCCGGGGCCGGTGTCGTCCGCCGTGGCGGCGGGTGCCGTCAGGAGGAGGGCGGCCATGGGGGCGACGGCGAGCAGGGCTGCGGACGTTGCGGCACGTATCACGCGCATGACGGTCCTCCAGATCACGCGAGGGGCGGGCGGCGGAGCGTTTCCGCGGAAAGGCCGGGAGAAAGGCCTCGCCGCGATCGAAGCTAGGTCCGCCCCGGGCCTCTCGCCACCGGGCACCGCCGAACGGCCCAAGCCTCGCCCCCCGGACGCACCCCGGGCCCTTCCCGACCCTCTTCCCCGAGCGCCTCTCTCGCGGCTACGGCACCCGGACGACCTGGCCCGCGTAGGAGAGGTTGCCGCCGAAGGCGAACAGCAGGACCGGCGCACCGGTGGGGAGTTCGCCGCGCTCGACCAGCTTCGCCAGGGCCAGCGGGACCGAGGCGGCGGAGGTGTTGCCCGAGTCGACGACGTCGCGGGCGACGACCGCGTTGACCGCGCCGATGCGCGCGGCGAGCGGTTCGACGATGCGCAGGTTGGCCTGGTGGAGGACGACCCCGGCCAGGTCCTCCGGGGCGATCCCGGAACGGGCGCACGTCTCGCGGGCGAGAGCGGGCAGCCGGTGGGTGGCCCAGCGGTAGACGGCTTGGCCCTCCTGGGCGAAGCGGGGCGGGGTGCCCTCGATGCGTACGGCGTGGCCCATCTCGGGGACCGAGCCCCACAGGACGGGGCCGATGGCCGCGAGACCGCCGTCCGCCGGCGCCTCGCAGGCCTCGACGACTGCGGCGCCCGCGCCGTCGCCGACGAGCACGCAGGTGGTGCGGTCGGTCCAGTCCGTGACGTCGGTCATCTTGTCGGCGCCGATGACGAGGACGCGGCGGGCGCCACCGGCCCGGATCGCGTGGTCGGCGGTGGCGAGGGCGTGGGTGAAGCCGGCGCAGACCACGTTGAGGTCCATGGTGGCGGGCGAGGTCATGCCGAGCCGGGCGGCGACCCGGGCGGCCGTGTTGGGCGAGCGGTCGATGGCGGTGGAGGTGGCCACGAGCACCAGGTCGACGTCGTCGGGTGCCCGTCCGGCGGCGGCGAGGGCCTTCGCGGCGGCGTGCGCGGCGAGTGCGTCGACCGGCTCGTCGGGCCCGGCCACGTGCCGGGTACGGATGCCGACCCGGCTGGTGATCCACGCGTCGCTGGTGTCGACGAGCGCGGCCAGGTCGTCGTTGGTGAGCACCTTGGCGGGCTGGTGGTGCCCGAGTGCGGCGATGCGAGTGCCCGTCATGCCCGTTGTACCCGTCATGCCCGGGATCCTCCGGTGGTTCGGTGGTGCGCTGGTGCGCTGGTGCGGAATGCGTACGGGTTTCCGCCGGTTCGCATCCGCGGAAGGCCTCCCAGTCTCGCGAGCGACCGACGGGTAACAAGTGGGGTGAACCACCAAGATTCCCTCGAACCGGCTGTGCGGCGCTGACAAGGGAGAATGGACCGGTCGGGCCGGGACGGCCGGGCCATCCGAGGTCAGCGGCGGGGAAGGGCGGGCGATCACATGGGACGGGTCACCGAACGACGGCGGGTCATACGCGTCCGTGGCGGGGTGGTGAGCACCCGGCCGGACACCCTGGTCGCGGAGGAGCCGCTGGAGATCCGGCTCAACGGCCGGCCGATCGCGATCACCATGCGGACTCCCGGCGACGACTTCGCGCTGGCGGCGGGGTTCCTGGTGAGCGAGGGTGTGCTCGCGGCCGCCTCGGACGTACGGAACATCGTGTACTGCGCCGGGGCGAAGGACGACGGCACCAATACGTACAACGTGGTGGACGTACGGCTCGCGCCGGACGTACCGGTCCCCGACATCACCCTGGAGCGGAACGTCTACACCACCTCGTCGTGCGGTCTGTGCGGCAAGGCGAGCCTGGACGCGGTGCGCACCACGGCCCGTTTCCCGATCGCCGACACTCCCCCGCTGCGGCTGTCGCCCGCCCTGCTGGCCGCGCTGCCGGACCGGCTGCGAGAGGCGCAGCGGGTCTTCGACCGGACCGGCGGGCTGCACGCGGCGGCGCTGTTCTCGGAGGACGGCGAGCTGCTCGACGTACGCGAGGACGTGGGCCGGCACAACGCCGTGGACAAGGTGGTGGGGCGGGCGCTCACGGAGGGGCGGCTGCCGCTGGCGCGGGCGGTGCTGCTGGTGTCGGGGCGGGCCTCGTTCGAGCTGGCGCAGAAGGCGGTGATGGCGGGGATTCCGGTGCTGGCGGCGGTGTCGGCGCCGTCCTCGCTCGCGGTGGACCTGGCGGCGGAGACGGGGCTGACCCTGGTCGGCTTCCTGCGCGGGCAGGACATGAACGTGTATGCGGGTGAGCGCCGGATCGATCTGGACGCGATCGCCGCGACCCGCTGAGGAGCGGGCCGGGCAGGACCGCCGCTCGGCCCGCCACTCGGACCGTCGAACGGACGGGCGAGCGGACGGGCCTGGCCCGGGCTGAGACGCTCAGGCGTCCGCCCCAACGGTCCCGACCGTCCCCGCCTCGATCGAAGCCGCTCCCTTCGAAGCCGTAACGGTCGGTGCCGTCCCGGTCGATGCCGCCCCGTCCGCCTCCGGGTCGCGGGACCGGCGGCGGGCCAGCACGGCGCAGACCATGAGCTGCATCTGGTGGAAGAGCATCAGCGGCAGCACCGCGAGCGACGCCTGCGCACCGAAGAGAACGCTGGCCATGGGCAGTCCGGCCGCCAGGCTCTTCTTGGACCCGGCGAACTGGATCGCGATCCGGTCCTCTCGCCCGAAGCCGAGCCGCCCCGCCCCGTACCAGGTCAGCGCCAGCATCACCGCGAGGAGCACCGCTTCCACGGCGAGCAGCAGGCCGAGCCGGGCGGGGGTGACCAGCTGCCAGACGCCCCGGTTCATGCCCTCGCTGAAGGCCGTGTAGACGACCAGCAGAATCGAGCCCCGGTCGACGTACCCGAGCACCTTCCGGTGCCGGTCGATGAATCCGCCGACCCAGCGCCGCAGCAGCTGCCCGGCCAGGAACGGGACGAGGAGCTGGAGCGCGATCCTCATCAGCGAGTCGGCGGAGAAGCCGCCCGCGCCGTGTCCCAGCAGCAGGGCCGCGAGCAGCGGGGTGAGGGCCATGCCGGCCAGGGAGGAGAAGGAGCCCGCGCAGATCGCGGCGGGCACGTTGCCCCGGGCGATCGAGGTGAAGGCGATCGACGACTGGATGGTGGACGGCACCAGGCAGAGGAAGAGCAGACCGTTGTACAGATCGGGCGTGAGGACCGTCGGTACGAGTCCGCGCGCCGCGATCCCGAGTACCGGGAAGACCAGGAACGTACTGGCCAGCACGGCGAGATGGAGCCGCCAGTGGCGCAGTCCGTCCGTCGCCTCCCGGGTGGACAGCCGCGCCCCGTAGAGGAAGAAGAGCAGCGCGACCGCCCCCGTCGAGGCCCCGCCCGCGACCGTCGCCGCCGTCCCGGAGGCGGGCAGCAGGGCGGCGAGTCCGACCGTACCGAGCAGCGCCAGGATGTACGGATCGACCGGCAGCCAGGCCGGCAGCAGGGACCGGCGGCGCCCGGCAGCCGTGCGGGAGGTGGGGGAGGTCATGGCGTCCATCCTGGTCGACGGCCCGGAGATCGGGAAACCCGCACAGCACACTGACTGTCATCACGCATCGCGATAACGCGCGCTGCTCGCGATGACCGACCCGAGTGCCGGGGAGGCGGGTGCCCCCTGTCACGGAGTGCCGTGAGCGCAGGGCTCGGAGCCGTGCGCGCGAGGCCCTACCCTGTCGCCCATGCCCGCCCTCTACGAGCCGACCCAGCTGCGCACCTTCCTCGCGGTCGCGCAGACCCTGAGCTTCACACGGGCGGCCTGTCGGCTCGGGCTGCGCCAGTCGACCGTCAGCCAGCAGGTACGGCGGCTGGAAGCCGCGACCGGTCGGCCGCTGTTCGTCCGGGACACGCACTCGGTGGAGCTGACCGAGGACGGCGAGGCGCTGCTCGGCTTCGCCCGGACGATCCTGGAGGCGCACGAGCGCGCGGCGGCGTTCTTCACCGGGACCCGGCTGCGCGGGCGGCTGCGGTTCGGCGTCTCGGAGGACTTCGTCACGACTCGGCTGCCGGAGATCCTGGAGGCCTTCCGGCGCGAACACCCGGATGTCGACCTGGAGTTGACCGTCGAGCTGTCCGGCACCCTCCAGGCGCGTCTCGACGCGGGCCGACTCGATCTGGTGCTGGCCAAGCGGGGCGGCGCCCCGGGGAGGCCGGCGGACGGGAAGCACGCCGGAAGGGCGGCGGAGACGGCGGATTCGTCCGGCGAGCCCGGTGAGCCCGGCCCGTCCCGCGCATCCGGCGCATCCCGCGCATCCGGTGAGGAGCTGGTCCGGCGGGACGTGCTCGTCTGGATCGGCGCGCCCCGGGCTGCGGCTCGACCCGGACCGCCCGGTACCGCTCATCCTCTTCCCCGCCCCCGGCATCACCCGCGCCCGCGCGCTGGAGGCGTTGCGGGTCCAGGGCCGGCCGTGGCGGATCGCGTGTACGAGTACGAGCCTGAGCGCCAACGTGGCGGCGGCCCGGGCCGGGCTCGGGGTGATGGCGCACAGCCGTGGTCTGATGCCGTCCGGCCTGGTCGAACTGCCCGCCCGGGCGGGGCTGCCCGAGCTCGGACCGGTCGACTTCGTTCTGCGCAAGGGACGCCGGCGCGGGGCTTCCCAGGACGCGGCCGACGCCCTCGCCGCGGCGATCCTGGCGGGCGGCGACCGGCTGCACCGGCCCGGCTGAGCCGACCACTGGAGCCGGGACGTCCCGCTGCCCCGACCGTCGGGGCCCGACCTCCGCAGGCCCACCGCCCCGCGCCCCGCCCCCACATTCCGGCAACCCCCGCCCCTCGGCGGCCCCGGACTCTCGGCCGGCTCTCGGGCCCGTCCGCGCGAGGCCCCGGTGAGCAGGCCGTACAGATTCCGTGGAGATTGCCCCCGACCAGGGCTTACCCACGGTCACACAGGGGCCTCCTGAAGGTCCCGCCGCTCCTCCTCCCCCGCCCCTGACCTGCCGATACACGCAATGTCGCGGCTTCGTGAAAGGGGCTCCCGCCGGGCCCCCGCGTGGGGTAGGTTCCGCGCCGTACGGAGCGTGACAAACGTGACGTCGATACGGCTACGGGTGAGGGGAGCAGGCCAGTGCGCGAGTTCACCGTGCCGCCCGTCGAGGCGGCGCCTTCGGCCGGCGGTCTGGCGGACGCGGTGTTCGAGTACGCCGAGCGGGAGCCGGAGCGGCCCGCGCTGGGCCGGCGGGGCGCCGACGGGCAGTGGCGGGACGTCACAGCGGCCGGGTTCCGCGACGAGGTGCTCGCGCTCGCCAAGGGGCTCATCGCCGAGGGGGTGCGGTTCGGCGACCGGGTCGCGATCATGGCACGTACCCGCTACGAGTGGACGCTGTTCGACTTCGCGCTGTGGACGCTCGGGGCGCAGCCGGTGCCGGTCTATCCGACCTCCTCCGCCGACCAGGTGCACTGGATGCTGCACGACGCCGAGGTCACGGCGTGCGTGGTGGAACACGAGGACCACGCGATGACGATCGGTTCGGTGATCGACCGGCTGCCCCGGCTGCAGCGGCTGTGGCAGCTCGACGCGGGGGCCGGCGCGGTCGCCGAACTGACGGCGGCGGGCGCGGGCATCGACGACGAGACGGTGCACCGGCACCGCCGGGCGGTGACGCCGGACTCGGTGGCCACGGTGATCTACACCTCGGGGACCACGGGCCGCCCCAAGGGCTGTGTGATCACCCACGCGAACCTGATGTTCGAGGCGGACACGATGACCGGGCGCTGGGATCCGGTGTTCCGCTCCCGCGCCGGCGACGAGGCGTCGACGCTGCTGTTCCTGCCGCTCGCGCACGTCTTCGGGCGGATGGTGGAGGTGGCGGCGATCCGGGGCCGGGTGAAGCTGGGCCATCAACCGGTGATGGCCGCCGCGGAGCTGCTGGCGGACCTCCAGGTCTTCCGGCCCACCTTCGTCCTGGCCGTGCCGTACATCTTCGAGAAGCTCTTCCACGCCGCCCGCCGCAAGGCCGAGACGGAGGGGCGGCGGGCCGCGTTCGACAAGGCCGTGGACGTGGCGGTGCGCTACGCGGAGGCGCTGGAGCACAAGTCCTTCGGACTCGGCCCGGGGCCGTCGGCGGGGCTGCGGATGCAGCACCAGTTCTTCGAGAAGACCGTGTACGCGAAGGTCCGCGCCGCGCTCGGCGGCCGGGTGCGGCACGCGATGTCGGGCGGTTCGGGCATGGACCGGCGGCTCGGGCTGTTCTTCGAGGGCGCGGGTGTGACGATCTTCGAAGGGTACGGCCTGACGGAGTCGACGGCGGCGGCGACGGCGAACCCGCCCGAGCGGACCCGGTACGGGACGGTCGGGCAGCCGGTGCCGGGCACGACGGTGCACATCGCGGAGGACGGCGAGGTGTGGCTGCACGGCGGTCATGTCTTCTCGGGATATCTGAACGCCCCGGAGGCGACCGGCGCGGTCCTCAACGACGGCTGGCTGGCGACTGGCGATCTGGGGGCGCTCGACGAGGACGGCTATCTGACGATCACCGGGCGGAAGAAGGAGATCCTGGTGACCTCGGGCGGCAAGAGCGTCTCGCCGGCCCCCCTGGAGGAGCGGGTGCGGGCGCATCCGCTGGTGGCGCAGTGCGTCGTGGTCGGCAACGACCGGCCGTACATCGCCGCGCTGGTCACCCTGGACCAGGAGTCGGTGGAGCACTGGCTGGCGATGCGGGAACGGCCGGCGCTGCCGACCGCCGAGCTGGTGCGCGACGCGGCCCTGGAAGCGGAGATCCGGCGGGCGGTGGTGGCGGCGAACACGCGCGTGTCACAGGCCGAGTCGATCCGGACCTTCCGGATCCTGGCCCATCCGTTCAGTGAGGAGCACGGGCTTCTCACTCCGTCCCTGAAGCTGAAGCGACGCGCCATCGAGCAGGTGTACGCGAAGGAGGTCGAGGCGCTGTACCGCTGAGCGGGGCCGGGGCGGCGCCCGGACCCCGCCCGTGTCCGGGTGAGCACCTCCGCGGCTCCGAAAACTCTCCGGACCTGCGGATTCGTCCGCCGGAGGCGGAATGCGACCGGGTCTTCGTCCGTTGAAGGGGGAAGGAATACGAACACCCACGACGACGTTAGGAACGCTTCCCCGTGACCACGGACAGCAAGGTTCCCTTCCTCACCCTCAACAACGGCGTACGCATGCCGCAGCTGGGCTTCGGCGTCTGGCAGGTGCCGGACGCAGAGGCCGAGAAGGCCGTCGCCACGGCGCTGGACGCGGGCTACCGCTCCATCGACACCGCCGCGATCTACGGGAACGAGGCCGGCACCGGCAAGGCCCTCGCCGCCTCGGGCCTCCCCCGCGAGGAACTCTTCGTCACCACCAAGCTCTGGAACGACCAGCAGGGCCACGACTCGACGCTGCGCGCGTTCGACGCCTCGCTGGACCGTCTCGGCCTCGACTACGTGGACCTGTACCTGATCCACTGGCCGGTGCCGGCGAAGGACGCGTACGTCGACACGTACAAGGCGTTCGAGAAGATCCTCGCGGACGGCCGTGCCAAGGCGATCGGCGTGTCGAACTTCCAGCCGGAGCACCTGGAGCGGCTGCTGGGCGAGACCTCGGTGGTCCCCGCCGTCAACCAGATCGAGCTGCACCCGCAGCTCCAGCAGGCCGAGTCCCGCGCGCTGCACGCCAAGCACGGCATCGCGACCGAGGCGTGGTCGCCGCTCGGCTCCGGCAAGGGCCTCCTGGAGGTCCCCGCGATCGTGGCGATCGCCCGCAAGCACGATCGCTCCCCGGCCCAGGTGGTGCTGCGCTGGCACCTCCAGACCGGCAACGTGGTGATCCCGAAGTCGGTCACCCCCTCCCGGATCCGGGAGAACATCGAGGTCTTCGACTTCGAGCTGGACGCCGAGGACCTGGCCGCGATCAGCGCGCTCGACGAGGGCCGCCGCCTGGGCCCGAACCCGGCGGAGTTCAACGCCGGCGCCTGAGCCCGCGTCTGATCTCACGCCTGGTCTCGCGCTTGGTCTCGCGCCTGATCCGGTGAACGGCGGTCCGGTGGCATTCCCGTACGGGGTGTCACCGGGCCGCCGTCGTGCTGTCCGGGGGTATGTGGCCGGGGCACATGTGGCGGGGCCACGTGTGCGGAGCGTACGGCCCTGTCCTCGTGGTCCGGCAGCCAGGCTGTCCGGATGCCCCGCCGGGGCATCCGGCGGTGGGACGGCCACCGGGGGTCAGTCCCGGCGTGCCGTGTGGACGGTGCGGGCCGCGAGCAGGAAGACGTCCGGGCGGCGGTGCAGCGAGAGCGGGTCGGCCGGGTCGAGCAGCCGGTCGAGGGCGGCACGGTCGTCGTCCGCCAGATGCTCGGCGAGCCCCTCCCGCTGCCGCTCGTAGTGCGCGACGATCTGGCCGCGTACGGCGTCGGGCAGCGGCGCGGGGACGTCGGACAGGAAGCTGCGGGTGCCGCTCGGGGTGAGTCCGGCGGCGGTCAGCAGAGCGTTCCAGTCGTCGATTTCCTCCTTGCTGTCGGGCAGTGCGGACCGCATCGCGCCGAACCACTCGGCCTGGGCGGCGTCGAGCCGGGCCTCCAGGCCCGGACGGCCGACGCCGGCGTTCCACGGCAGGTGACGGGCCGGCAGACCGCCTTCGGCGAGCGCGATGAGTCCGCCCGGGTTCAGCACCTCCGCGAACGAGGCCAGGGCGGCACGCTGGTCTCCGATGTGGTGCAGGGAGTTGCTGGCCCAGACGAGGTCGGCGGTGCCGAGGGCGGCGAAGTCGCCCGGAAGTTCGGCGCGCAGGGTGGTGACCCGGTCGCCGACCCCTCGGGCGTCGGCGCGTTCCCGGGCGAGTGCGAGAAGCTCCGGGGTCGCGTCCACGGCGACGACCTCGGCCTCGGGGAACGCCTCGGCGAGCAGCGCGGTGACGACCCCGGGCCCGCTGCCGACGTCCAGGACCCGGCGGACCCGGGCGGCCGGGGCGAGGGAGGCGAGCCAGGAGGCGGCCTCCGTGTAGAGCGGGCTCTGGGTCTCGGCCTGCTGGATCAGCAGGGGAGCCATCTCGGCCCAGTCGAGGTGGGTGTGGTCGTGGCCTCCATGGCCATGACCGTGGCGGTGGTTCCCGTGCCCATGGGTTCCCTGACCGTGGTCTCCAGCACCATGGTTTCCGGCGCCATGGTTTCCGTGACCGTGCTTCGTCTGGCCGTGCTGGTGTGCGCTCATGGGGACAGCGTGCGGTACCTGCTGCCGAACCGGCGAGGAAACTTGCCGTTCCGGCAAGGACGGGCTCACCTGATCACCGTCCCGGCGTTCCCCGCGGGCCGATCCCGCGCGCCGGCGAGGACGCCGGAAGGGCCGTACCCCGGCGCGCGGGAGGGTGCGGCCTACTCGGCTCCGTGGCTCGGGGCCGCCGCGTGGACGCGTTCGGCCAGGGCGAAGTCCTTCTCGGTGAGGGCGCCGCCGACCGAGTGGGTGTGGACGGAGAACGCGACGGTGTTGTAACCGAGTGTCAGATCGGCGTGATGGTCGAGTTCCTGCTGGATCTGGGCGATGTGGACGACGAACGCGGTGGCGGCGAAGTGGTCGGCGAGATGGAAGTCGCGCGTGAGGCGGTCGTCCGCCGCGGACCAGCCGGGCAGCTCCCGCAGTCGGTCCTCGATCTCCTTCTGCGACAAGGGCTGTGTGGGCACGGATGCTCCCTTTCGAGGGGGTGGAACGGGTGGGGGGACAGTGTGGATCCGAAAGAAATACCCGGGTCCCCCTCTGGGATACCGTCTGCCCATGACGACTGTCGCGAGCGACACAAATGTGGGCCCGCTGCTGCGCCGCTGGCGGCTGCGGCGGCGACTGAGCCAACTGGAGCTGGCGCTGCGCGCCGACTCGTCCGCGCGGCACATCTCCTTCATCGAGAACGGCCGCTCGCGGCCCAGCGAAGAGATGGTGCTGCGGCTCGCCGAACACCTCGACGTACCGGTGCGCGAGCGCAACGCCCTGCTGCTGGCGGCGGGTTACGCACCGCGCTACACCGAGTCCGCCCTCGACGACCCGAGGCTCGGCACACTGCGGGAGGGCATCGAGCGGCTGCTGCGGGGGTACGAGCCGTACCCGGCGATCGTCGTCGACGGCGCGTACACCGTGGTGGCGGCCAACCAGGGCATGCAGGCGATGCTCGCGGGGCTGCCCGAGCATCTTCTGACCCCGCGCTGAACGCCATGCGGATCACCCTGCACCCGGAGGGGCTCGCGCCGCGCATCCGGAATCTGCGCGAATGGCGGGGCCATCTGCTGGCGCAGATGGAGCGTCAGATCGCGCTGGACCGGTCGGCAGCGCTGCGGGCGCTGTACGACGAGGTGGCGGCGTACTCGCTGCCCGAGGGCACCACGGACCCCGACGACCGGGAGGACCCGGACCCGTACCCGTACTTCGCGCTGCCGCTGCGGATCGAACACGACGGTCGTCTGCTGTCGTTCGTCTCCTCGATCTCGACCTTCAACACGCCGATGGACGTGACCGTCGCCGAGCTGGCCATCGAGACGATGCTCCCGGCCGACGAGGCGACGGTCTCCTACCTGCGCTCGCTCACGGTGTAGCGGCCCGCAGGGCGGCCCACTGGAGCGCGGCGAAGCCGGCGACGGTGCCGGCCTGGAGGAGGGTCCAGACCGCGCCCGCCGTGGTGGGCTCCAGCCAGAGGGCGAGTGCGGCGATACTGGCGATCGCCCAGGCCAGGTTGGCCTCGACGACGGCGCGGACCCCGAGCGCGGGCGGCTGCGGACGGCTCGCGAGCCAGGCGACGCCCGCCGCGTACAGGGTGAGGAAGACCCCGAGCCCGAGCAGCAAGGTGCGTCCGACACCGAGGAGTTCGGCGAGGGGCCCGGAGGCGGCGAGGTAGGCGATCCCGTTCACGCCGGTGACGATGGCGTCGAGCCCCAGGAACCGGCGCAGCGCGCTGCGCGGCACGGAGGTGCGGGCGAGACCGGCGAGCAGGGTCTGGGACATGACGGGTTCTCTTCGGAAGCCCCACGGGGGGGGTGGGGTGGGTGGGGTGGGGTGCGAGTGGAGGCCCGGAGCCCCGGACGGAGTGCGCCGCCCGGGACCCGGTGCCTCGATGATGTCGGTGACGTTCGCGTGGGTCGATGACCTCGGAGGTAAGGCGGGGGGGCAGGGGGGTGCGACCCACACGGGGTGGGCGGGGCGTGTCATAGCGCGGGGTGCGAGTGGGGTGTGACGTGGTGTCCGCCCTCCTTCCGAGAGTCGCGCCTTCCACCGCCGCGTCAAGGGCGCTCCTTCGTCGCGTCGCTGGCGCGATGGGCTGCGCCCACCCTTGACCCGGCGCTTCCAGGCGCGAAAAACACTCTCGGAGGGCGGCCCGGGGAAAGGTCCACGCGGGGGCGATGCTCGCGCTGGGCGCCGTGGGCGGGCGGCGGGTCGGGGGTCGGGGCGGGGCCCGGGTATCGCTCCGGTCGGCTTGATGTCCGCAGGCCTGTGGGGTGGGGCTGAGTTTGCGGCCCGGGCCGGTGAGACCGCGCCCGCCGGCCCGGGGTGCGCAACAGTGAAATGGGGCGGCCCGGCCCGGCTCAGCGAATGACCGCCGCCGGTCGGCCGGGATTCATGCCCCGCTGGTCACCGCCCGGTGGCACTGAAGAACCGGCAAGCGCCCGCATGAACATCACCCCCGCGTGCGCGGGGACCACAGGAGCCGACCTGCGGCTTCACATCGCCAGACCCCTGATTTTACCCACTTTACCAAGGTGCGACTTAAGCCAACATTCCCACTTCAAATAGGGCAATTTAGAACTCCCGTGACTCCAGAGGCCCTCCCGGGCGCTCGCGAGCACACTAACTCGCACGGTCGGACGGAAGGTTCCGCTCCGCCCCTCGGCGGGCCGGATGCGACTCGCGTGACGGCAGGGGCGAACGGGGGCGCTCGCGTGCGCAGTTCCTTCGTCCGGCGGGTGGGTAAGTCGAAATCCCCGCCGGAAATGGGACGGGAGTGAACTCCTGTGACTTCAGAGGCACTCCCGGACGCTCGCGAGCGCACTTACTCACATGGCCCGGGGCGGAAGGCGATACTCCGCGCCCACCGTGGGGCGGGTGTGAACTGGTGTGACTCCAGAGGCGATCCAGGCCAGCTCCATCACCGCGCGAGCGGGGTTTCCCCCGTCCCCGCCCACCGGGGGTGACCAGCGGGGCATGAATCCCAGCCCACTGACGGCGGCTGGCCGCTGAGCCGGCCCGGGCCGCCCCACTCCACGACCGCGCACCCCAAACCAGCGGACAGAGTCCCGCCCACCCCGGCTACAAGCCGAGCCCCACCCCACCGGCCCGCACCCGACAAGCCGACCGGAGCGATACCCGGACCCCACCCCGACCACCGGCCCGCCACCCGCCCACGGCGGCCGACGGACAAGACAGCCCCCGCGTGGACCCTTTCCCCCGGCCCGCCCTCCGAGTGTGAAAAGGCCCCCGCAGCCGGGCGGTCAAGGGTGGCCGAAGGCCATCGCGCAAGCGACGCGACCGAAGGGAGCGCCCTTGAGGGACCGGCGAAGGGGGCCACACTCGGAAAGAGGGCGGGCCACCACCCGAACCCACCAGACACGCCCACCCACAGGACCCGCCCTGACCCGCACTCACGACCCACCCACCCACCCCAAACGACACCCGGCCCCCGACGCCCACGCGTCAGAGGCCAGGTCCCACGAACTACCCCCCACCCGAAGCCATGCGCCCGCCCCCGTACACCCCACAGATCTCGCGCATCGCTTCACCCAGGGGAAGGGTCAACGCCCTACGGCGTCATCAGGTCGTACGGCTGTCCGTGTCTGGATCTGGTTCGGAGCGAGGACCGGGCCCTGCCTCGGCTCCCAACCCAGCCGCGGAAGCGGTCGCGGACGCGGCCGCAGGCTCGCGCTCGGGCAGGGACTCGGACACGGGCGCGGGCTCGGGGGCCCGGGGCGGGTGGACCGGGCCGGAGGAGCAGGCCGGGCGGTTCTTGCGGGAGGCTTCAGCGCGCAGCAGCGCGTTGAGCACGGCGAAAAAGTCGACGGGCATGACGGGACTCCTGACGATCGGAGGCGAGAAAGGTGCGAGAGAGACCAGCTCTCTCAGCACCGCATCACCGTCGACCGCGAAGCCCCTTCGCCCTGGACGGGCGGAAGCGGCACAAGAATCGGCGCGAGGGCCAGAGCGGCCGGCAGACGCCAGGGCCGCCCGGGCAGGGCCGGGCACCGCACCCCTCGTACGGATACGGCGTCCTCGTCCTCGACCTCGTCGTGCGTCTCCGGACTCGGATCGGCCGCGACCGCCGCGCTCCGCGTCTCCGTCTCCGGGATCGCGGGACCCGCTCCCGCGCCCGCGCCAAGCAGCGCTGCGAACACGAGCAGCACCGCGAGCGCGTACCGGACAGGGGACCTCACGGTGGTCCGTTTTGCCCGCCGCACGGGCCTCGTGTGCCGACTCGCCCGGCGAACCCCCCGGACGGCCTACACCAGCGCCCCGAATTTCACCCTCAGGGGTTCATTCCGCAGCCGTGTTGACCTACGGGGCCGCACCCTTACGGCCCATGGCTACCTGGCTCTCAGCCTCCAGGTCCTCGCCGTCCCGACCCTCGTCGGCCCGGCTCACGTCGGCCCGGCTCACGCCACTCTCGCCGTCTTCCCGGCCCTCGGCGCCGCTCCGCGCCGCGCGCCCCTTGCGGGCCGCCATCACCGCGTACACGAGGACACCGACGAACAGGAAGAGCACGCCCTGGTAGACCGCCTCGTACCCGGCACCCGCGACCAGCCAGATCGAGAAGCCGAAGGCGGCCAGCGCCAGGATTCCGTCGCGTACGAGATGAGCCCGGGAGACCTTCTCCTTCTGCCCGGAGAGCAGGAAGTAGATCTGCGCGGCCGTGGAGAGCAGGTACGGCACCGTGGCCGTGAAGGTGGTGACCAGGACCAGCATCTCGAAGACGCCCTTGGTGCCGGCCGTGTAGTTGTAGATCGTCAGCATCGACGCGAGGGCCACGGTGACGATGACACCGAACGTCGGGACACCCCGCCGCTTGATCGTGAAGGCCTTCGGGAACAGCCCGTCGCGGGCGGCGGCGTACGGTGCCTGCGCGCTCAGCAGGGTCCAGCCGTTGAGCGCGCCCAGGATCGAGACCATGGCCATGCAGGCGACGGCCACACCGCCCCACGAGCCGCCGAACATGATGTTCGTGGCATCGGAGAAGGGCGCCGTGGAGTGGACCAGCTTGTCGTGGGCCACGGTGCCGAAAACCGAGAGCGTGCCGAGCAGGTAGAGCGCGGCCGCGGCGATGGTGCCGAGGACGGTGGCGCGCCCGACGTTGCGGCGCGGGTTGCGGACCTCGCCCGCGCTGACGGCTGCGGACTCGACGCCGAGGTAGCTGAACAGCAGGATCGCGGCGGACGCGGAGATCGCACCGAGCGGGCTGCCCTCGGTCGCCTGGAAGGGGCCGAGGTTCGCCGAGTCGAAGAAGAAGAACCCGCCGATGGCGACCAGGAGCAGCGGTACGAACTTGAGCACGGTCGCGACGACCTGCACGGCGCCGACATAGCGGGTACCGGCCAGGTTCGCGAGGCCGGGCAGCCACTGGAAGGACAGCGCGGCGACGATCGTCAGGAACGTCGACTCGTGTACGGGGACGAGGACATCGAGATAGCCGACGGCGGCGACCGCGAGCGCGGCGTTGGAGACCCAGGCGGTGATCCAGTACGACCAGGCGGCGAGGAAGCCGGCGAAGTCGCCGAAGGCGGCACGGGCGTAGACGTAGGGGCCGCCGGTCTTCGGGAGACGGCGGGCGAGCCGGCCGAAGACCAGGGCCAGGGAGATCGCGCCGAGGGTGAGGATGCCGAAGGCCAGCAGGCTGATCGTGCCGAACGGGGCGACCGACGCCGGAAGGAGGAAGATGCCGCCACCGATGATGTTGCCCATGACCAGGGCGGTGGCGACGGGAAGTCCGAAGCCGCGGGTGTGCTTCCCTGACGGAGGCCCGCCGGCGGTGGTCCCCGCAGCCGGGTCGGTTCCCATGCCCGAGGGGGCCGAGGGGGCCGAGGGGGCCAGGGTGGTCGTCGCGGCCGGGGTCGTCCCGGTCGCGGAGTCGCGGTCGAGGGCCTGGTTCTGGTTCTGGTTCTGGTCGAGAACCGGTGCCGAAGCCGGGACCGGGGTGCCGGCCGGGACCGCGGTGGGGTCCTGGCTCGCGGCGGTGGGGGCCGTGCTCATGCGGGTGGTGCGCCTCTCGTCGAACAACCTCTCGTCATGTCAAGCGTCCCCATGGTCCGCCCGCCGCGATGGCGTGCCAAATCACCGTTCGTTATTGCGCGTGACCGGTCCGTTAACCGGAATAACTGCTTCCGTTTGATCATTTGACAGCGAAATCTTCAGCGGCACCTGCGGGCCGCCACTCTCCCCCAGCCAGCCCCGCAGCACCCGGTGCACCCGCTCGGCGCCCACCAGCCCGGCCGGGGGCGCCGTCAGCTCGCGCGGCCAGAGCAGGAACGGCTCCCCCTGCTCCCCGCCCAGCCCTCCGTGCGAGCCGATCTGCTCCTCGAACGCGTGCACCGTGCCGGTCTCGGGATCGTGCATCGAGTTGACCATGATGTCGGCGACGTGCGGGAAGCCGTCCGTGCGCCGCACCGCGTCCGCCGCGCCCGGCCCGAACGCGGCCAGCGGCCCGGGCGCCTCGTCGGTCAGCCCGGCGAGCGGCGCCTCGACGCCGTCGCGCGCCAGCACCACCGAGCCGTGCTCCTCGCTCGCGACCAGGAGAAAGCCGATCCCCGGGTGCTCGGCCAGGGTGCGCAGCAGCCCGGGATGCAGCCGGTCGATCTCCTCCCGGGTCATCCGGTGTGGCACGCCGGGGAACGACACCAGGCCCAGGTTCCCGGAGGCCAGGACCACCGGCTCGGGCGCCCGCGCCGCGGCCACCGCCGCCGCCTCCTGCCCCTCAGGCCCGGCCTCGCCCTCCTGGTCCACCGGCCGGTGCAGCGCGCCGCGCAGCGCCTCGCGGGCCGCGTCCCGGGCCTCGGAGCCGCTGTGCGTCCGCCGTACCCGGCGCGGCACGGGCAGCCCGCACCCGGCCCGTACGAGATCGCGCAGCGTGAGCCCGTACGCGGACGCGAAGGTCTCCCCGGGGCTCTGTCCGTGGTCGGACAGGAGCACGATCCGGTACGGGCGGGGCGCGTGCTCGGCGACCTTCGCGATCAGGGCGATCGACCGGTCGAGCCGGGCGAGGACCTGGTGGGTGTCGCGGCTTCGGGGGCCGGAGTGGTGGGCGACCTCGTCGTAGGCCACCAGGTCGGCGTAGACGGCGGTCCGCCCGGCGAGCATGTCACCCATGACGGCCGAGACCACCACGTCGCGCTCCACGACCGTGGCGAAGGCACGGACGAAGGGGTAGAGCCCGCCGCGTCCGACGCGCGGGGTGTCGCGGCGCAGCAGGGCGCGGGTCGACTGGACCATCTCGCGCAGCACCTCGGCGAGGAGGGAGCCGGCGGTGCGGACGGCGTTGGCGGGGTCGGAGAAGTACGCGAAGTAGCCGGCGCGCGAGCGGTTGTGCGGGCCCCGGCGGGCGGCCGTCGACAGGACGAGGGCGAGCTGCTCGGCGCCGCCGCTGAAGAGGTTGCCGCGCGAGGCGCCGTCGTCGGCGAGCAGCCCGCCGTGGCCGGTGCGCTCGATGGCCCTGCGCTGGAGTTCGACGGCGCTCGCCGGCCGGTTGGACACCATGAGCCGGCCGGTGTCCTTCTCGTACCAGCGGAAGGCGGGTACGTCCTCGTTGGAGCCGTGCAGGATGCCGAGCTGGCTGGCGCCGGTCTGGCTCGACCAGTCCGTACGCCACGGGGTGAGGGTGTGGGTCCCGGCCAGCCACTCGGCGACGGTGGGCATCCGGCCGTCGGCGACGGCGTCGCGCAGCACCCGGTGGCCGACGCCGTCGAGCTGGAGGAAGACGGTCCCGGGGGCGGCCTCTGGCCCACCTCGGGCGATCCGCGGGCGGGTGCGGTCGGTGAGCCGGTACAACCGGCGCCGGTACGCCTCGTCGTCCCGTACGGCGAGGGCGGTGGAGGTGGCCGAGGCGACGGCCGACATCACGGCGGCGACCACGACGGCGGTCTCCGGGGCGACGGCGCCGCGCCCGTCGGGTATCAGCCGGAGCGCGAGAAGCAGCAGCGAGCCGTTGAGGAAGAAGACCAGCAGGCCGAGGACGAGCGCGGGGACGAGCAGCAGGGCCCGGACGATCAGCCGCCAGACGAGCGCGCCGAGCAGACCGAAGGCCCCCGCTCCCCAGGCGGCGGTGAGCGCGATCCGGGTGACGCTGTCGCCGTCGCGGGACTGGAGCCGGAAGTCGGGGAGCACGGCGGCGAGGACCAGGAGGGTGAGGGTGGAGACCGCCCAGACCGTGATCACCCGCAGCAGCGTGCCCCCGGCGCTCCGCCAGCGACCGGACCGCCCTCGCCGTTCACCCACGCCTCGTTCACCTTTCACCCGTTTCCTGTCTCAAGACTGGCACAGCGGGCTGGAAGCGGTGCCGGTCGTGCAGCGACGGGGCGCGGTGGGACGGCGGCGGGGGCGCGGCGGCCGGCCGGGGCGGGGCACGGGTCGGGATGCGGGGCGGGATAGGGGTCGGGATACGGGAGGGCCGGAGGCCCGGGTGGGGCCTCCGGGGGCGTTCGAATAGGTTCAGGATCCGTCGTATCCGGCCGTGGGCATCGAGAGCCTGCGATGCACCCGCGCCTTCGTCGGCCCGTCGTACGCGGGCTCGTCGAACCCGGCGGTCTCCAGCCGGACCCCGCGCCGGACGCACTCGGCGAGGAAGCCGGAGACGTCGGCCAGCGCACGGGCCAGCACGCGCTCGTTCGGCGCGACGAAGACGTCCACGGCCCCCTCGTCGACGTCCGCCCACAGCGCGTCGTGATCGGGTCTGAGGCCGTAGCAGAGGATCTCGCGGGTCACCACGTAGCCGTTGGCGTCGGCCCAGCGGGCGCACATGGCGTGCTGGCTGCGGGTGTCGACCAGAAAAGGGTCGTCGTCGAGCTCTTCGAGCGGGGTGAGGCTGGCGATCGCCGCCACCCGAACGTCGTCCATGGCCCGACCCTACTGCGTCGGCGGGTCGCCGAGGAGAGCGAGGACACCGCCGGGGTGCGGGTACGGTGCGGGCCGACCGACGGGGTACGGGGCCGCCGCCGTACATCTACCCTCGATACGGAGGCACGGAAGTACAGAGGTACAGAGGTACAGAGGTACAGAGGTACAGAGGTACAGAGGTACAGAGGTACAGAGGTACAGAAGTGCCGCGGGCCGGCACTTCCGTACCATCGGCCGGCCCGGACGGCGGCCCCGCCCGGGGAACACCACGGGCAGCGGACAGCGGACATCGGCACACACCGCGCCGGACGGGCGCGGGAGCGGAGAGGGCGGCGGACTGGTGGAGATCACCTGGTGGGGTCATGCCACATGCACCGTCGAGGACTCCGGAGTCCGTTTCCTCACCGATCCGCTCTTCGCGCGCCGCTTCGCGCATCTGCGGCGCAGGCGCGGCGCGCCGCCGCCGCCGGAGGCCGCCCAGGCCGAGGCGGTGCTTGTCTCCCATCTGCATGCCGACCATCTCCATCTGCCCTCCCTCGCCCGGCTCGCCCCGGGCACGCGGGTCGTCGTGCCGCGCGGCGCGCTCGCGGCCGTACCGGCGCTGCGCCGCCTCGACGGGCGGGGGCTGCGGCTCACCGAGCTCGCGCCGGGCGAGTCGACCGAGGTCGAGGGGGTGCGGGTACGAGCCGTGCCCGCGTCACACGACGGGCGCCGGCTCCCGGTCGGCCCGCAGCGCTCCCCCGCGCTCGGCTTCGTGGTGGAGGGCGAGGCCCATACCTACTTCGCCGGGGACACCGGACTGTTCGACGGCATGGCGGACGCGGTCGGCCCGGTGGACGTGGCGCTGCTGCCGGTGGGCGGCTGGGGTCCGTACCTGGGGCACGGTCATCTGGACGCCGGACGCGCGGCGGAAGCCCTCGCCGTGCTGTCCCCGGCGGCCGCGGTGCCGGTGCACTACGGCACGTACTGGCCGATCGGCATGGACGCGGTGCGGCCGCACGAGTTCCACTCCCCCGGCGACGAGTTCGTCCGGCACGCGGCCCGGCTGGCGCCGAAGGTGGCGGTGCACCGGCTCGGCCACGGCGAGCGGGTCCGGCCGGAGGTGGCGCGGTGAGCGGGGACGGCGGGCATACGGCCCTGGGCGGGGCGCCCGGGGCGGTCGCGGTGCGCGGGGCTGTCGTGGCGCGCGGGGTGACGGCGGTGGACGCGATGTGGGCGCCGGTGCCGGGGGCGTCCGATGGGCGAGGCTTCGGGGGCGCGGGGTTCCGGATACGGCTCGGGGGCGGCCGGTGATCGAGCGGCTGGTGACGGTGGTGCCCGTGGCTCCGGTGCTGCCGCCCGAGTCGACGCAGCAGGCCGTCGGCTATCCCTCCCTGTTCCTGCTGGTGGCCCTGGGCGCGCTGGTGCCGGTGGTGCCGACGGGCGCGATCGTGAGTTCGGCGGCGGTGGTGGCCTTCCACCAGACGTCGCCGCTTGCGCTGCTGTTCGTGTTCCTGGTGGCGTCGTTCGCAGCGCTCCTGGGCGATCTGGCGCTGTACTGGCTGGGGCAGCGCGGGATCCGCTCGCGCGGCGGGTCGCGCTGGCTGGCGTCGCTGCGCGGCCGGGTCACCCCGGAGCACCTGGTCCACGCGCAGGAGCGGCTGGAGAGCCATCAGGTGCCGGTGCTGGTCCTGTCGCGACTCGTGCCGGCCGGGCGGATCCCGGTGATGCTGGCCTGTCTGCTCGCCGGGATGCCACTGCGCCGGTTCGCCCGGGGCGACCTGCCGGCGTGCCTCGCGTGGGCGGCGACGTACCAGCTCATCGGCATCGTGGGCGGCTCCCTCTTCCCGGAGCCGTGGCAGGGGGTGGTGGCCGCGGTGGGGCTCACGGTGCTGGTCAGTGCGATCCCGGCGTTGTGGCGGCGGCTGCGCGGCGAGCGTCGCCACGAGGTCCCTCCGGCGGGCCCGGGCGGCGGGAAGCACGCGTAGGCGGTGCCGGGCGGCGGGTCACCGTCAGCCGTGGGAGCCTTCGGGCGGCCCTTCCGTTTCCGCTCCCCCGTCCGCGAGTTCGTCGAGTACGGCGGCGAAGGTGCCCAACGCCTCGGCCACACCGGGTAGTTCCTCGGGGCGGAGATCTCCGAGGACGCCCCTCTCATCCCGCTCGGCCGCACTCAGGAAGAAGGCTGTGTCGAACCGGGCGCGCAGGGCGCCGAGTTCGTCGCCGAAGCGATGGCCACCAGGGACGGGGACGCCGAGCCGGGCGGTCAGATGGATCTCCAGATCGAGGGAGTCCTGGACGCCCCGTGCGGCGAGTCCGGCGCGCAACGGGCCGAGATCCGCGTAGAGATGGCGTCCGGCTCGCGGGGGAAGGGCGAGGGCCCCGGCGGCGAGGACGGCGCGGTGCGCGGCGGCGGCGACCGTGCCGTGCAGGGCGGCCGTCAGCCGGGTCCGCTCCGTGACGTCCGGGGGTTCACCGAGCGCGTACACGGCGGCGGGGGCGACGGGGGTGGCCACGAGGGCGCCGAGCGCGGTGAGGATGTCGAGCGTACGGGCCCGGTGACCGCCGGCCGCTCCCGGCGGGAAGCGGGCGACGGCGCAGGGCCAGGCAGCGGGGATGAGCGCGCCGGCCAGGTCGGTGAGGACGGTGACGTCCTCGGGGCACATCTCGGCGGGGCTGAGCAGCACGGTTCCGGACGGCCGGTGCAGGGTGTCGCGCCAGGTCTCGTCGCTGACGATGTGCAGGCCCTCGGCGATGGCCGCCTCGCACGCCTCGCGCAGGAGTTCGGGCGGCGCGACGGTGGCGGTGGGGTCGTCGGCGACGGAAAGCAGCAGCACCCGCGGGCTGCCACCCTCGGCGCGGACCCGGCGCACGGTCTCCAGCAGGGCGTACGGGTCGGGCACGCCACCGCATTCGGCGGGGGTGGGCACATGGTAGGCGGGCCGGCCGAGGAGACGGATCTGCGGGGTCCACCAGGCGGGGCAGGGCCTCGGCAGCAGAACGTCGCCGCCGTGCGCGGTGAGCAGGGCGAGCAGGAGGGGTGGGGCGCCGGGTGCGGCGACGACGTCCTCCGGATGGGTGCGCAGTCCGCGCCGCCACCAGTAGCCGGCGGCCGCCTCGCGGAGCACGGGTCCGCCGCCGGGCGGCTCGGGCTCGGTACGGTCCGCGGCGGCGGCGAGCAGGGCGGCGAGGCGTGGCAGCACGGGCAGCCCCGAGCCCGGCGCGGGCGGCGCGTACCGCACCGGGCCGCGCCCCTCCGGGGCGGTCTGCCGCATGTCCCGCACCTCCCGACACACCAGGGCGCTCTCCAGGCCACCACTGCCCTTGCCCGCTGTCCTTTATACGGAGGTTCGCCAGGTTCCGCCGTTCGTGGAGCCGGGAGGCGGGCTCCGGGCGGTGGATCGTGAACGGCGGGTGCACCGGCGCACCGGAGGGGGGCGGGCGCGCAGGGGGCCGCGGCCAGACCGGCGGCTCCGGGGGAACGCCGGCGCGCGAGCGGCCCATGCCCATGTCCGCCCCCCTGCGCACCCATACCCGCGCGGAATTCGGCTGAACGGGCTTGCACCACACGGCAGTCTGTACGGATGCACCCCCTCGATCCCCTCACCTTCGCCGCCGTCCCGCTGCGCACCGCCCGGCTGGACCTGGAGCCTCTGCGGGTCGGCCACGCGCCCGAGATGGCGGTGGCCCTGGCCGATCCGGCCCTGTACGACTTCATCGGCGGCACCCCAATGTCCGAGTCCGAACTGCGGGCGCGTTACACCCGGTTGCTCGCGGGCCCGGCCGAGGCGGGGTCCGCCGCCTGGTGCAACTGGGTGCTGCGGCTGCACGGCGACGCCCCTCGCCGGGGCGAGGCGGTCGGCACCGTACAGGCCACCGTGATGCACGACGGCGCCGAGATCGCGTGGGTGGTCGGCACCCCCTGGCAGGGCCGGGGGCTGGCCCGCGAGGCGGCGGGGGCGCTCGCCGACTGGCTGCGCGGACGGGGCGTTCCCTCGCTCGTGGCCCATGTGCACCCCGGACATCACGCGTCGGCGGCGGTGGCAGCGGCGGCCGGGCTGACGCCGACGGAGGTATTCCAGGACGGGGAGCGCCGCTGGGAATCGCCGCTCCGGCCCGACCGCCAAGAGCCTCGACGCCGGCCCTCCTGAGCGAAAAGGCGTGGCCGGGCGGGGTGAGCGGCCCGGAGAATGCCGGGCATGCCGACGATCCGACACGCCCGTCCGTCCGACGCCGCCGCGATCGCGGGCGTTCATGCCCGTTCCTGGCGGGCGGCCTACCGTGACCTGCTGCCCGCGCCGTATCTCGACTCCCTCGATCCGGTCGCGCGGGCGGTCGCGTGGCATGAGCGGCTGTCGGATCCCGGTGGGCCGGTGGTGCTGGTCGCGGAGGGCGAGGCAGGGGCGGTGGAGGCGTTCGTCTCGTTCCGGGCCCGGCACGGCGGGGCGGCGCCGGACGCGGTGACGGCGGAGCTGTCGGCGCTGTACGCCGTGCCGGAGGCCTGGGGGCGCGGGATCGGGCGGGCGCTGCTCGCGGCAGCGGTGGCCGCGATGCGCGCGGCCGGATTCCGGGCGGCGGGACTGTGGGTGTTCGAGGACAACGCGCGGGCACGGGCGTTCTACGAGGCGGCCGGCTGGCGGCCGGACGGGGAGGCCGTCACCGAGGAGACCGGGGGCCGGGAACTGCGCGAGCTGCCCTACCGGTTGTCCATATCCTGAGAGAGGGGTCTCGCTATCCGGATGTCGGGCGTACCGTGGCCGCACCGCACCGCTTCGCACCCGACCCCCGTGAGGAAGTCCGGCCATGACCGACCGCCGCGCCACCCGCCCGGAGCTGTCCACGCCACGCGAGACCGCTGTTTATACCCACGGCCACCACGAGTCCGTCCTGCGGTCACACCGCTGGCGTACGGCCGAGAACTCCGCCGCCTACCTGCTGCCGGAGCTGCGGCCGGGCCAACGCGTCCTGGATGTGGGCTGCGGACCGGGGACGATCTCCGCCGATCTGGCCGCAAGGGTCGCACCGGGCGGCCTGGTCGTCGCGGTGGACTCGGCACCGGACGTCCTCGACACGGCGAAGGCCGTGGTGGACGAACGCAGCCTGGACAACGTCGAGTTCGCGGTCGCGGACGTCCACGCCCTCGACTTCGCCGACGACTCCTTCGATGTCGTCCACGCCCATCAGGTCCTCCAGCACGTCGGGGATCCGGTACGGGCGCTGCGCGAGATGCGGCGAGTGTGCCGGCCGGGTGGCGTGGTGGCCGTACGGGACAGTGACTACGGCGCGTTCACCTGGTTCCCGGCCTCGCCGGGCCTGGACCGCTGGCGGGAGCTGTACCGGCGGGTCGCCCGCTCGAACGGCGGGGAGCCCGACGCCGGCCGCCGTCTGGTGTCCTGGGCCCACGAGGCCGGGTTCACCGACGTCACGGCCTCAGCCGGAGTCTGGTGTTTCGCGACGCCGGACGAGCGGGCCTGGTGGAGCGGGATGTGGGCGGACCGCACCACGGACTCCGGGTACGCCCGCCGGGCGGTCGAGCTCGGCCACGCGACGCACGAGGAGCCGGCGACGATCGCGGACGCGTGGCGGGCCTGGGGCACGCAGGACGACGGCTGGTACGCCGTCTTGCACGGTGAAATCCTGTGCCGGGTCTGACCGTTCGGACCCGCCGGACGGGCCGGACGGGCCGGACGGGCCGGACGGGCCGGACGGGCCGGACGGAACGTTCGGCCCGGAGAGTTCGCCCGGGCCGAAGGGGTCACCCGGCCGGGGTCGGCCATCCGGGCGGGCGCATCCTGAACTCGTAGGCGTCCGGCAGGGGTTCGTCGGTGATACGGGACCATGTCCCGCCCAGTTCCTCGGCGCCCTCCCGCAGATCGGCGACCTCGAATCCCGCGTCGAAGACGGCCCGGGCCTCGTCCGTCCGGCCCTCCGCCAGCAGCAGTCGGGCCGTCAGATACCGGAAGACGCCACGGGCCCGGACCGCGTCGGGGAGGCGCTCCAGTATGCGGCGGGCCCGGCCCGGGCGATGGGCGGCGAGCAGGGCGGGCACGGCCTCCCGGGCGAGCGCGGCGCCGACGAACGGATCTCCGCCGCGCGCCTGCGCGTCGTACGCCTCCGCGAACCGCTCGGCGGCGCGCACCGGGTGTCCGCGCTCACGGTCCGCGACGGCCAGACAGTAGAGCAGGGGCCAGCGTTCGGCCGCGTTCTTCAGGCCGCGTTCCCAACTCCGTACCGCCTGGGCCAGATCGCCCGCCGCCCACTGCGCGATGCCGAGGTGGTACTCGGTGGACGGGCCCGCCGGGGCGGCGGACTCCAGCAGATCCCGCCAGACTCCGTTGACCGGAGTAGTCCAGCGCGCCGCGACGGACTCCGGGGCGTTCGACAGTCCGCCCGTACGCAACAGGCCGACCCAGGGCCGCTGTTCCTCGTCGAGCAGCGATTCCGGGAACGGTGTGCCCGGCAACACATGTCCACGACACAGGACTTCGAGCGCGCCCCAGCCCGATCCGGTCGCGAGCAGTGGTCCCGGGTCGGCGTCGGCGGCGTGGGCGCGCCACTGCTCGTACGCGGCGTCCACCTCGGCCCGCGGCAGGACCCGTTCCAGTGCGTCCTCGACATGTCCGCGGGCGGCGGCCCAGTCGGTGCCGTGCACCGTGTCCGGGTCGGCGCCGAGCGGCCCGTACACCTCCAGCCAGGAGACTTCCCCGCCCGCTTCCAGGGGTGGGTGTTCCAGCTGGGTGCGGGCGAGGCCGGCCTGGATCTCGGCGTACCCGGGAGTGCCGGGCTCGGTCAGCCATTCCTGCCAGCGCCGGCTGCCGCGTGCCGTGCCCCAGAGGAACAGTTTGCGGCCGAGGAGGGTGTCCGTGGAGGTCTGCACGAGTCCGGTGCCGTCCTCGCCGAGCGCGGCGATCCAGCGGCGCCGCCCGTCGGCGAGCGCGTAGAAGTAGTCGGCGGCGTGGGCGGAGCGGAGCGGGTAGGTGTGGTCGGCGCCGCCCTCGGAGCGGGGCACCGGGACCCGGCGCAGCGCGCGCTCGTAGCCGAAGTGCCAGGCGCTGTCGGCGGGCGCGAGGACGCGGCGGTCCTCGGGTACGGCGGTGTTGGACCACCAGTAGCAGGGCACGGCGTGCTCGTGGGGGTTGCGGATCCGGACGGCGACCCGCAGGTGCTCGGCACCTTCCGGCAGCCAGAGGTCTACCTGGAAGGGCAGGTCGCGCAGCCGTTCCCACTCCCACAGCCGGAGCATCGGGCCGCCATCGGGCGCGGGGACGACCGCCGCGTGCAGCGGGGAGCAGGAGAGGGGACCGTGACCGTGGGCGCCGATGTTCCACTCGATGCCGCCGGAGAACCAGGCGCCGTTGAGGGCGAAGGCCGCGGGCTGGAACACCGGGTTGCGGTAAACGAGGTCACGGCCGGTCGGCTTGTGGAGGAGGGAGTGGACACGGCCGCCGAGGCCGGGCAGAACGGTGACCCGCAGATGGTCGTTCTCGATCACGATCGTGTCGAGATCAGTCGGAATGCGTTCGCGTCCATAACCGTCACGGACACGAGTGGGCAGCAGTGTGCGCAGCGGGGCACGGCCGAGCTGGCGCGCCATGTCGCGGGGCAGCTCGGCCCGGTCGCGCGCGTCGACCGCGGGAAAGGGGGTGCCACCGAGCAGACGAAGAGCGGGCAGCGGGTTGTCCGGGCCCAACGGCGCCGCCGGGAGGGCGAGTACGGAACGTCGTACGGTCGTCATGTCGACCATGGAACACGCCGGAACCACCGCTGGCCAGGGGGTGGACAACACCCCCGGTCGGGCTTGACCGAGAAATTCCGTTGCGGTGGGAGGAGGCCGTCCTACCCTTGGTCCTTCATCGAGGAAGGCATCACACATGAGCGAGCAGCACACCTACCGGGTGATCGTCCGGGGAACGTTCGACGGTCTGTCGGAGGCGAGCCGCGGCCGGCTGCTGGCCGAGGTCGACGCGCACGGCATCTCGGCGATGGAGTTCACCGAGGAAGGCTCGCTCACGTACGACCGCACACTGAAGCACTTCTCGTACCGCCTGGTCGTCGTCTCCGACGCCGCGGACGGGGAGGAGATGGCGGGCGCGATCGCGGAGGACCGGGTGGAGACGGCCCTGCGGGGCCTCGGGCACGGTTTCAAGGGCCTGCGGTCCACGGTCACCGACATGGACACGATGAAGATCAACTACAAGCGCTGACGGACGGCCTCCGGCCGGGGGCCGGGGTGCCCCCGGCAACGGCCCCCGGTCAGACGCCGCCACGGCCTCGTGCGCGGGCCAGGACGGGGTCTTTGGCCGTGACCGCCCAGCGCTCATGGTCCCGCCAGGCCCCGTCGATGAAGAGCATCGCGGGCGAGAACCCTTCGAGGCGGAAGCCGGCCCGCCGGACCAGGGCGCGCGAGGCGGCGTTCCCTGGCTGGATGTTGGCCTCCAGGCGGTGCAGCCCGAGCGGCCCGAAGGCGTGCGTGACGACGAGCCCGAGGCCCTCGGAGAGCAGCCCGCGTCCGGCGGCGTGCGCGAAGGCACCGTAGCCGAGGGCGCCGGACAGAAAGGCGCCGCGGACGATGTTGTTGATGTTGACGAACCCGGCGATCGTCCCGTCCGCCCGGTCGCAGACGAGAAAGCCGGCCCGCGTGGGGACGTCGGTCAACTGGCCGGCGTAGGCCGCGTACGCCTCGGGTGTGAGCGGCGGGAACAGCCAGGGCGCGTGGAACTCGCGGCTCTCCCGGGCCCGCGCCGTGAACTCCTCCGCGTCACCGGCCGTGAACGGGCGCAGGGCGACACGGGGACCCGCCGCGACGTAGCGGCCGGACCGGCTCTCTTGATCATCGATCATGGACTCAGCCTAGAAGTCTGATGAAGATCTTGCTGAGGGGTTGTCCGGCTGTGGGCCGGACGGCCCCTTGGTTTATGCGGTGGTCGGGGCGAGCGTCCAGGTG